>CAZXMG010000049.1:0-68686 GCA_964641275.1 uncultured Polyangiaceae bacterium | reverse complement strand
CTCGTACACCTCGTCCGAGATGACGAGCAGATCGGCCTCCTTGCAGAAGCGCGCGATCGCTTCGAGCTCTGGCCGAGTGAAACACTTCGCTGCCGGGTTGGCCGGGTCGTTGATCAGGATCGCGCGGGTGCGGAGCGTGAGCGCGCGCGCCAGCGCGCTGGTATCGAGCGCGAAGTCTGGCGCCTCGAGCCGAACGGGCACAGGCACCCCACCCGCGCGCCGGATGATCGGCACGTACGAGTCGTACAACGGCTCGAACACGATCACCTCGTCCCCCGGCGACACGATGGCCAAGAGGCAAGCGGCCAGCGCCTCGGTGGCGCCTGAAGTGACGATCACCTCTCCCTGCGGATCGCGCTCGAGCCCCCAATGGTCACGCTCGTGCCGCGCAATGGCCTCGCGCAGCGGCAAAATGCCTGGCATGGGCGGGTATTGGTTGTTCCCGTTGCGCAGGTACTCGGCCGCTCGCTCGACCACGGCGCTCGGCCCCGGCTCGTCGGGGAAGCCCTGACCGAGGTTGATCGCCTTGTGCGCCTCCGCGAGCCGCGACATCGTCTCGAAGATGGTGGTGCCGAGCTCCGAAAAGACAGTGGTCGGGGTGCGCACGGCTACTTTCCGAACTTGCCGTAAATCGACTTCTTGACCGGTGGCGCCGGTTGTCGCGCGTCGAGCTGAGACGGCGCCTTGGCCGGCGGCGGGGCCGCTGCCGGCTCCGGATCGGGCGCTCGCCACTTCGCAGCTTTGGTGGGCACCACCTTCGGCGCTGGCAAGGGTGCTGGTTGTGGTGGAGAGGGGGCGGCTGCTTGCGGCGGCGCCGGCTCGTCGATGGTGACGGTGGAGCCCAGCGCGTGATCCGCCGGTTGCACCTCGGACGTGTCGCCGGACCAAGGGGCGCCCGGCGTGCTCTGTTTGGCGGGTGGTGCGCCTCTCGGCGCGCCTTCCTTCGGGAACGGCAGCGAACGAGCCCGCACGGCGTTGTCCTCCAGCACCAGCGTGCCGCTGTGGCCCCTGTCAGGTTGCTCGGCCTGCGGGGCCAGCGGTTCGGTGCCGGGCGCGTCGCCCAGAATGAACGTGCCCGAGGTGGAGACCTGCATCGTCCCCGTGGAGCCCAAGGAGGCCGCCTTGGCCGCGCTCAAGTCTGGCCACACCATGGGTTGCCCGCCGAAGGTCACCCCCGCGGCGAAACGGGTGGCCTGGAGCAGCTCGATGGTGGAGAAGGGCTCGATCACGCGGAACACCAGCGAGAGCGTCTGCGCTTCGCCGTCGATGAACAACGTGTCGGCGTACATGACCACATCGCGGCCGCGCTCGGCGGGGGCGAGCACGTGTGCGAGCGCAGTGCCGATGGGGAGCCCGAGCACGAGCCGCGGTCTGTCCGGCAGCACGCCCTCGAGCGTGAGCGTCTCGCCGCCGCTGAGCTTGTCGAAGCGCTGGTCGCTGGGCGCCGCTTGAAAGTAGTCGCCGAGGTCGTTCGGGAGCTCGGCAACCGGCAGCTCGAGCGGCTTGCGCCCCTCGGGCAACGCGGCTTTGCGCGCCGCCCACGTCCACGAGATCGGCGCGAAGCCCGCGGGGGCTGGGCGGCCCTTCTCGGTGTTGAGGATGTTGGGCACCTCGCTGCCGAGCGGGTTCTCGCGCTTGCCCATGCCGCCAGCGCTGCGCTCGTAGACGAGCGGCATGCTGGGGAAAGCCGCTGGCTTCGCCGTGGCGTCGGCGCGGTCTCCCACGACACGCAGCGTCTTGTCGACCAGCGGCTGACCGCCGCGGTGCAGCGCGATGCGCGCCGTGGTCTCCATGGCGGCAGCGGGCGCACAGAACGCGCTGCCCACGAACAGGAGCTCGGCGTGGTGCTTGAACGGCACCAGGTCGGCGGCCTCGCGGATGCTGCGCATGGGGTTCTGCTTGTGGTGGATCTCGGTGGCGGTGAGCGGCGCCGGATCCGTCAGCGAGAGATTGCCGCCCGCGAACGAGAACGTGACCTTGCTCGCGATGGTGGCGTAGAGCTCGCCCTCGCGCCGCCACGCGCAAAGCGCAGCGTTGGCGCGGCCCACGGCGACCACGGCCGGCTGGCTCATTTGACCGCCAGGCGCCTGTCGCCGTACTCGATGATCACGCCAGAAGCCGACTTCAGGCGGTTGAGGGTGTTGCTCTTCACGTCGATCGGCGAGGGGTTGGTGGCGTTGTGCACCGCGCCCACGATGATGGGCCGATCCGGATCGCCGTCGACGAACACGAGCAGCACCTCGACCCCCGGCTTGAGCGGAAAGTGCATGCCGTAGTCCGACCCGACGTGCGGCTGCGCCATGCGGATCCAGCGCGAGGCCAGGCGGCCCTCGCGGTCGACTGTGTCGTACAGGAGTCGCACGATGTAGCGGCCGCCCTCATCGAGCTGAGAGTACTTGTCCACGTTGCGGGCAGCGTCGTCGACGATGCCGCTGAGGACGCCGTGGATCCGCGGCTTGGGCGTCACGCGCGGTGGGCGGTAGCTGCGATCGAGCGGGATGGCGCGGAAGGTGGCGGTGTAGCGCGCCGCCTCGGCGGCCGAGCCGAAGGCGACCTGTGACAACTCGTGCTCGATCCCCACGACCACCAGATCCAAGTCACCGAAATGGCCGTGCCCGTGGATGGCCGCCCGCCCGCCGGCGCCGAACGAAGGGTGCGTGCACGTGCCTGCATACACGAGCTGGCGCGCGCGCACCTCCTCCGCGCGGATCTTGGCGAGGGCTTGCCCGTCCTCCGGCGTCTTGTGGTGCGAGCCATACTCCACCACGCCACCGGCGAAGCCGCCCTCGACCGCCGCGTCGGCGGTCAGGTCCAGCATGGACTTGCGGTAGTTGTAGTCCTGAACCACGAACACCGCTGGCGTCAGCCGGTGCTCGGCTCGCAGATCGAACACCGCCGATTGCTCCCCGCGTGCGCGAAGCTCGATCGCCTCCCCGGCCGGGGAGAAGCCGCCGTTGTGGTCGGTGAGCACGAAGCGGTCCTTGCCCTCGTCCTGCTCGAAGAAGAAGCTGATGCCCTCGTGCTCGAGCAGCCTCGAGATGAAGGCCAGATCGCTCTCGCGGTATTGGGTGACGAACTCCTTCTTCGGGTACTTGCCCGAGAGCCGCAGCTCGAGCGCGTCTCCCAAACCGACCAGCTCCAGCTTGTGCGCCACGATCTCGGGCACCGATTGGTCCAGGTAGACCTCCTGCGTCTCCACGAAGGTGAGGCGGAACGCTCGTGGGACCAGGCGCACGCGGTAGCGCCGCGTCGTCGCCTCGGTGTCGCCCAGGTCGTCGAGCTCGGCGATCATGCCGCGAATCCGCCTCTTCTCGACTCCGTCGTGCACGAACAAAAGGTCGGCGTTCGACCCGATCGCGGCGGCGGCCTCGAGCTCCCTGGTGGCAGGCAGCACCACCAGTAGCTCGAACTCGAACAGCCGCGAGATGTGCTCACGCCCCTTCAGCCTCTGGACCTGCGCCTCGTCCCCCAGAGCTTCGCTCGCGATGCGCACGTCCACGTTGTCGAGGGCCATGGGCAGAATGTCTCAGGGGCGCGCAAAGGCCGTCAAGGATTGCCGTTTACGAGAGCCACCGAACCCGTGCAGCATGTGCACATGCCGCCGCAGAGCCCCAACCAGTTGACCACTGGCGACGTGAAGATCTCGGAGAGCGAGGCCAACGAGAACAAGTATCTGTTGCTCAAGGTTCCGCACTTCGCCACGGACCCGGCTGGCGAGCCTGCGCCGCAGAGTGGCGGGCCACTGCCGAACCAGGGACGCAACGGCGAGACGATGACGTCGTACTTGCGGCTGGGCGCGGCTGCGACCGAGCCCGAGGCCGGAGACGATCTGATCCCACACGCGTTCAACGCGGGACCGGCAGGCATGCCCGGCTTCGAGGGAACGGCCGGGGACGGCGAGTGGCCACCCAATCTGGACAAGGACAGCCCCTTCCTCGACGACTACCGCAACCGCGGAGCGGGCAATGTGGAGCCGACCGGAGCGCCCGGCCACGGCATGACGCAAGAACAGCGCAAGAAGTGGCACACCAAGCAGCTGCTGACGCGCGGCGGGTGGCGCGATCACTCGGACGGCAACCGGATCACCACCACCTACGGCGACAAGGTCGAGGTCATCCGCGGCAACTACAAGATGGTGGTGATGGGGCGCCAAGACGACCCCGGCAATGCGATGGGGTGGGACGCCACCGGCAATCACATTCAGGATTATGCGCAGGCCACCATGCCTGGCGCGTCGGTGACGGTGGAGTGGATCCAGAACGCCTACGCGGAGCACCATGATCTCGGGGACGGCGAGAGCTACGACGGCGGCGCCTGGCTGCTGATCAACTCCACCGAGCGGGTCTACCAATACAGCCGCAACGCCGGGAACTTCCGCGAGCAGGTCTGGGGCGACAAGAACGAGACGTACGTCGGCTCCGAGAACCCCGAGCGCGTGGGCACCAGCGACGGCGCCGGCTATCAGGGGCACCCGAGCGACGGCGCCACGCACACCACGGCGCTCGATGCGGCGGAGTTTCAGCGGCGCATACGCCCTTCGTCCAAGGGACTGCCGCGCGGCAATCCCCACATCATCGAGAAGACCTGGGCCTCCAAGATCGAGAGCTACACCGGCTCGGCTGCCTGGCGCATCCCCGAGATCAAGGAGGAGACGTATGCCCAAGAGGTGAGCTCGCTCACCGATGTGCTGGGCTCGGTCACCGACACCACCACCATCGCCGGCGCACAGACGAGCACCACCACCGTGGCGGGCGCCGTGACGGAGACCACCACGCTGCTGGGGACCCAAACGAGCACCACGAGCGTTGGTGGCGCCGTCACGGAGACCACGACCGTCGCTGGCGCCGTCACAAGCACCGAGACGGTCATTGGCGCCAAGACCGAGCTCAGTATCCTCGGCGTCGCCACCTCCTCCACGACCGCGGGCGCGTTGACCGAGAACACCAATGCTGGCGTGGCGACCACGATCGACATCGTGGGCGGCAAGATCGACGTCGCCGCGGTGGGCGGGGCGATCGAGGTCGCCGCGACGGGGCTCAAGCTCGGCGTCGAAGCGGGCATCTCGACCTTCGACTTCTCGTTGGTGGGCTTCAAGTTCGCGTTCGAGCTCGCGGCCGTGATCGAGATCTTCATCGGCTACAAGCTCGAGCTCAACGTCTCCAAGGGCAGCAGCTATTGCTTGGACGGTGAGGTGGTCACCGTCACCAAGAAAGACGTGGGGGTGACCTCGAAGTACGTCGCCGCCGACCTGGCCTTCAACTGACGAGGCAGCCGCAACTTGCGCTTCAAGAACGAGAGCCAGTTCCAGGTGGCGACCATCGTCACCTCGCGAAAGCCCCCCCAACCCGAGGCGGTGGTGATCGTGAAGGGCACCTTCCGCCTGGTGCCAGACGGCGTCGTGACTGCGCTCACCACCCCGCAGGAGATGCTCATCCTCACCGGGGATCTGTTCGGCGAGGGAGACGACGACTGCGCGGGGCCCTGCGTCTATCCGAGCGATTTTGCAGAGACCAAGCTCAACGGCGAGATCGTGGTGATCGGCTCGGCCTACGCCCCGGGCAAGAAGCCGGTGACCGAGCTCCCGATCAAGATCGAGGTAGGGTCTTGGTCCAAAGCGCTGCGCGTGATCGGACCCCGGCTGTGGACGGACGCGCTCACCAAGTCGATCTCGGATCCGCGGCCGTTCACTGAAATGGCGCTCGGCTACGAGAGTGCGTTCGGGGGCCCTGGCTATGACGAAAACCCTGCCGGCAAAGGGCTCGTGGGGCATGAGCTGCCGACCCTCGAGCTCGCGGGGGAGGTGCTGCGCTCCCGCTCGGATCGCCCGATGCCCGCGAGCCTCGGGCCGATCAGCCCGCTGTGGAAGGCGCGCAGCAAGAAGCTCGGCAAGGAATATGGATCCTCCTGGCTGAGAGAGCGCGCGCCATACCATGCCGTCGATTTCGATTGGACGTACTTTCACGCCGCACCCGCAGACCAGCAATACGCAGGCTACTTGCGAGGGGACGAGCCGCTCACGCTGACCAACCTCCACCCCGAGGTGCCGATCCTGAAGACCCAACTTCCGGGCCTGCGCGTGCGCGCGTTCGTGCAAGACGACAAGGCGGCGCAGCGCGAGGTGCCCATGGTGCTCGACACGCTGCTGATCGACACCGTTCGTGGCGTCGCGGCGCTCACCTGGCGCGGGCTCACGCCCGTGCGCGAGGACGATCGCGACGACCTCGCGCTCGTGCTGGTGGTCACGGAGCCGCTCTCCGAGCCGAAAGCGCCCGAGGCTTCTTGGCTGAGCAAGTTGTCGGCCTTCGCCGAGGATCCAATCGGCCTCAAGGAGGCGGTGCCCGAGCAGCTGCGCGCGGCGTTTTTTGGCGGCGACGCGGGCGGCGCTCCCGACGAGAACCCGGTCATCGCGCTGCTCGAGGGGAAGCTGGGAAAGAACTTCGAGCGCAAGGCAGAGCTGAAGGCGGCGCTGGAGAAGGTCGCGGCGGCCGAGCCCAAGGCCATGGAGCAGCTGCTCACGCGCGTCGAAGAGTCGCAAGCCAAGATCGCAGACACGCCTCCCACCCCCACCACCAACAAGCCGGGGCACTTCCCCGAGCTTCACTTGCGGCGACAGATGCGGCAGGTGCTCGCGCAGGCGGCCAGGCTGAAAGAGTCGCTCTCGGGTCACCAAGTGCCCGAAGAGGTGGCGAAGCGCGTGGCGGAGCTCGAGCAGATCCCCCACCACCCCAAGTGGAAGCGGATCGACCCCGAGTACACGCCGCCGCTCGAGCCGATCTCGACCGAGGAGCCAGGCCCACGTCGCAACCTGGCCGAGCAGGATCTCACGGGCCGAGATCTGTCAGGCCTGGACCTGTCTGGGGCCGATCTGACGCAGGCGATCCTGACGCGCGCCAACCTCCAAGGGGCCAACCTCAAGGGCGCCAAACTGCGTGGGGCGACCTTGTTCAAAGCCAACCTCTCGGGGGCCAACCTCAGCGAGGCGGACCTGACGAGCGCCAACGCGGCGCAGGCCAACTTCGAAGGCGCGTCGCTCGAGCGGGCCACGCTCAACCACACCTTCTTTCAAGATGCGAACCTCGCGGGCGCGAACCTCTCTCGTGCTCGCGGGGAGTACGCGATGTTCATCAAGGCGAACCTCGAGGGGGCGAAGCTGTCGGATGCTTCATTGCCCTACGCCGACGCCTCCGAAGCGCGCGGGCGCGGAGGGAATCTGCGCCGCGCGGATCTGCAACGAGCATCGCTCAACGGCGCTGTGTTCTCGGGCGCTGACTTCACCGACGCCAAGCTGTCGGGCGCTGGACTGCGCGGGGCAGAGCTCGAGGGCGCCAGGTTGGTGGGCGTGAGCGCCGAGAAGTGCGTGTTCGACTTGGCCAAGCTGGACGGCGCGGACGTTTCCTTCGGCGCGTTCGTGGGCGCTCACTTCACGCGCTGTTCGGCCAAGGCTGCGCAGTTCTTTGGCGCAAACCTGAGAGATGCTCGATTGACGCGTGCCAACTTGAGCGAGGCGCGCTTCGAGCGCGCCAACCTGATGGGTGCCGAGCTGGGCAAAGCCCGGGTCGACCGCACGAGCTTCCGGGGCGCGAGCCTGTACGACGCGAAGCTGCTCGGAACGAGCGGCAAGGACGCTGACTTCGTCGGGGCGGTGTTGCACCGCTCGACCTTGGAGCGCACATGACCCCGGACGAGGTGGTAGCCAAGGCCAAGCGCGGCGAAGGTTTCGATGGGCTCACGTTGACAGGCCTGGATCTGTCGGGCCGAGACTTGGAGAAAGGGTCGCTCGCGGGGGCCAGACTCGTTCATTGCAAGCTGGATCGGACGAACCTGAGGGGCGCCAAGCTCTCGGGCGCCATGCTCTTGTCGTGCAGCTTCGTCGGCGCGGACTTGTCGGAGGCCGACCTGTCCGAGGTGATGGTGAGCATGGTGGATTTCAGTGGCGCGCTGTTCGAGAAGGCGACGCTGCGCCAAGCGAAGGTCGCGCTGAGCGATCTGTCACGTGCTCGCTTCTCGGGCGCCAATCTGGAGCAGGCAGCGTTCGCGCGCTGCGAGGGCCAAGCCGCGGTGTTCGACGACGCCTCATTGCCTCAGGCCAGGATCGACGTGGGCAGGTTCTCGGGCTCGAGCTGGCTGAGGGTGCGCGCGTCCCAGGCCTCCTTCTCTGGCACGGCGCTGCGAGAGGCGCGCTTCGATGGCGCGGGCTTGTCCGGGTGCTCGTTCGCGGCGGCGGATCTGCGCGGCGCTCAGCTGGCGGGCGCGGCCATCGAGGCTTGCGCGTTCCCGCGCGCCGACCTGCGCGGCGCGTCGCTGCCGCAGAGCCTGTCGAAATGCGCCTTCGACGAAGCGACGCTCTCTCGTCACGACGTCCGCGAGCAGGCCGCCACCCTCGCCAAGCTGCGCGGTGAGGAGCCCGTGACCGAGACCGTATGGGACGAGGTCGAGGCGGTGAACCTCTCCGGCAAGCAGCTGTTCGGCTGCTCCTTCCGCGGTGTGCACCTGAAAGACGCTGATCTTCGCGGCGCGTCCCTCGAGTTTGCCGCGTTCCCGGAGTGCGATCTCTCGCACGCTCGTCTCGACGGCGCTCGGCTCGACCGAACCATCTTCGTGCAAGCCAACCTCGCGGGTCAGAGCTTCGCTGGGCGCACCCTGGAGATGACCAGCTTCGACGGCGCAGACCTGAGCGGGGCCAGCTTCGCCGGGGCGTCGCTCAGCATGGTCAACTTGGCGAAGAGCAAGCTGGTCGGGGTGAGCTTCGAGAAGGCGTTCCTCAAGCTGACCGACGTGTCGGGGGCCGACTTGGCGAACGTCGATCTGAATGGCGCCACCTTGCGGCGAGTGGACTTCGACGAGATGGATGTGCGCGCGCTCCCGCTCAAGGGGGTGCTGCTCGATCGCTGCTCGTTCAAGGGCGCAGACCTCTCAGGCATGGATCTGTCGGACGGCGAGCTGCCCGGCTGCGACTTCGCGCTCGCGAACCTGCGGCGTACCAAGCTCAAGGGCTCCACGCTCGGGCCTGCGAGCTTCCGGGGAGCCAAGCTGGAGAAGGCTGACCTGTCGGGTTGCCGCGCCAAAGGTGCATTCTTTGGCCAAGCGGTCGTGTCCGGCGTCGACTTTCAGGGCGCCATGTTGCGCAAGGCCACCTTCACCGAGGCGGATCTGCGCACCGCCAACTTCACCGACGCCGATCTGCGCGAGACCCAGCTGGACAAGGTGTCGGCCGAGGCGGCCACGTTCAAGAACGCGCGCCTCGACTACGCAGACCTGTCCCACGCAGACGTGAAGAACGCCAACCTGCACGGCGCGAACCTGTTCTCCGCCAATCTGCACAACCTCAAGGACCAGGGCGCCACCTTCACCGCGGCGAACCTGCGCTCCGCCAAGCGCACCGATCTTCACCGCATCGAAGCCGAAGCCTGGCAGCCGCCACCCCGCCCACCGGAGCCCAGCCCATGACCGTCACCCCCCTCTTTCGTGAAGCCTCTCCTTCTCTGCCTGGTGATGGTCTCTCGCTCGGTCCGGGCACGGTGGTCGCCGTGAGCCCAGCTGGCCTGACGGTCGAGCTCCCCGGCCGTGGCCAAGTGAAGGCACGCCTGGCGGTCGCGTTTCCGTACGAGCCACGCGTCGGCGACGACGTGTTGGTGATCGGGCGCGCAGACGGCGCCCATTGGGTGATCGGCGTCGAGCGCAGCACGGGACCAGCGTCGCTCACGGTGCACGGAGATCTCGAGGTCAAGGCCGTGGGGGGCATGCTCACGCTGTCGGCCGATCGAGGTGTGGCCGTGGGCGCTCCCGATGTCGAGATCCGCACCCAGAAGCTGCGCGTATTCGCCGAGTCGGTGCTCGAGCACGCCACGAGCATGGCCGTCCGCGTTCGTGAGCTCTACACGCTGTTCGCCGGCCAATCCAACAGCGTGGTCGAGGGCACCCACGTCATGCAAGCCAAGCGCGCCAAGGTGGTCACCGAAGAGACGGTGAGCATCAATGGTCGCGAGATCCACCTGGGGTGAGCCATGCTGCCTGCTGCCAATCGAACCGTGGGTCAGAACCTGTGTGCGCCCGACGTGTGCAACACGCCGACGGGCACCGGCGTCTCCGCGCCCATTCCCTACGTGAACATGGGCGATCACGCCCAAGCGGTCGGCTTTGCCACCACCGTCAAGTACGAAGGTGGCAACGCGCTCACGTTGGCTACTTCGATCGCGCAGACCTCGGGGGACGAGTCCGGCACGGACCACCCGCAGATCAAACAGAAGGGCGCCTACTCCTCGGGCAACATCGTGCGCGTGGAGCAGATGGCTGCCATCACGCTCACCAGCAGCGCGACGGGCAACAACTCGAACGCCGCCTCCGGCGCATCGATCGTGCCGAGCACCGCCACGGTCCGCTTCACGCTCGCGGCTCGGGCTGAGTCGCCCTCGCTCGAGGCGCTGCGCGACCTGCAACGCGCGGTCGAGAGCGCGGGAGACGCGGTCTCGCTGGCGGTGGAGAGCGGCATCGGGCGGCTCCACATCGCGCGCTTCACCGAAGACGTGCCCACCCGCGTGTTCGCCGCGCTGTCGGGCGCGGGCGGTGTGGACGAGCTGGTGATCGACTTGCGCGGGAACCCAGGTGGAGATCTCGACGCATCGCTGCGCTTGGCGGCTGACTTTCTGCCTCCGGGCGCCGTGATCGCCCGCGTGACCGACGCTGATGGCGACGAGACCGAGCACCTGGCGCGTGGCCCCCAGCGCTACCACATGCCGATCGCGATCCTGGTCGATGCGGGCACAGCCTCGGCCGCGGAGGTGTTCGCGGGCGCACTGCAACAGCACCGGCGAGCTCGCTTGGTGGGAGAACGAACCTACGGCAAGGGCTCGACGCAGATGCTCGCCGCGGACGCCCAGGGAGCGCTCTCCTACCGCACGGTCGCACACTGCGCGCTCGCCAGCGGGCCCATCGGCGATCACGGGCTCTCGCCGGACGCGCCCGCGTGCAGCTCGGACCGCTAGCGAACGAGCTGCCCGCGGAGCGCCGGCGTGCGCGCGCGTTGGATGTGGCGTTGCGCCAGCACGCCGAGCACGGCGGCGCAGCGCGGGCGCCGGAGGACCTGGTGCTGTGTGGCTGCCTCAGCACGCTGCTCGCGAGCTACCACGCCTCTTCGGGCTGGCTATCGACGGCGGCTCCGCTCCCAGGTAGCGACGAGCCGGAGGCCTCGCGCGTGGAGAGCGACGTGCCCGTGGTGGATGCGCACGTCCACGTGTTCCCCGATCGTGTGTTCGACGCGCTGTGGCGTTGGTTCGAGCGCTACGCCTGGCCCATCCGCTACAAGCTGCGCGCGCCGGAGGCTGTGCGCTTCTTGCTCGACCGCGGCGTCGACCGCTTGATCGCGCTGCAGTACGCGCACAAGCCAGGCATGAGCCGAGCGCTCAACCAGTTCGTCGCGGAGCTGGCTCGACAGGAGCCGCGCGTGATCGGGTTCGCTTCGGTGCTCCCCGGCGAGCCGGGCGCCGTCGCCGTGCTCGAGCAAGCGAAGCAGCTGGGGCTCCGAGGCGTGAAGCTGCACTGCCACGTGCAGGCGTTCGCGCCCGACAGCTTCGAAGGGCTCGAGGTGTTCGCGGCGTGCGATCGGCTCGAGTTGCCGGTCATCATCCATGCCGGTCGAGAGCCGAAGAGCCCGGCGTACCCGGTGGACCCACACGCGATCTGCGCGGCTGCTCGTATCGAGCGCGTAGTCGAGCGCTTCCCGGCGCTGCGCGTGTGTGTTCCCCATTTCGGTGGAGACGAGTTCGACGCCTACGCCGACTTGGTCGCGCGCTACGACAACCTCTACCTCGACACCACCATGGTGGTCGGCGGGTTCCTGCCAGGTGTCGACCCGGCGCGGGTGGCCATCCGGCCGGAACGCGTCATGTACGGCACTGACTTTCCCAACCTGCCGTACGCCTGGAATCGCGAGCTCTTGGCGCTGCAGTCAGCGCCGTTGAGCGAGCGCGATCGGCGGGAGGTGCTCGGCGAGACCGCGTTGCGCTTCATCGAGGGTTCCTGGCGGTGCGCATGATCAGGGACTGGCTTTGTTCCAGCGCTCGCGTTGGTGTGAAGGATCGGGCAGGGCACCTTGCGCGTGAGCCACAAAGGTGATTGCTTGACCACGTGGCTCGCGTCGGCCTGCTGCTGTTGCTCGCTGCCTGGGCGTGTGCGGATGCGCGCTGTGGCCTGGGTTCAGTTCGAGCGTTGCGGCATCGCGGCAGACGGAGACGTCTTGTGCGCCCACCACGGTGTGTACTTCCCCATTGCGGGAGTCTCGCATGCGACCGAGCTTGTCATCAGCCCGTTGGGGGATTGGGGGTGCGCGCGGATGCGAGGCGGGGTTGTGCGCTGCTTCGAGCTGCGACCTGGGGCGCAGGTGCTGCACGATCCGGTGGCGGCGAGCGGAGCCAGCGCGCCGCGCGAGTGAGGTTGCCTTCGCGTCCCCATCCGCCGAAGAGGCGCTAGACTGGGCCTAGAGTCGTGTCGGTCGAGGATCCGTTCAACCAAGAGACCTTTCGGCGCGTCGTGGGCACCAGGCAACATGGCGCACCTGGCGACCCGCCCAGCGCCGCGGTGCGGTCTGCGCTCGCGAAGCTGGCGCGCGCCTCGACGGGAGCGCCCAAAGGCGTGTTCAAGTTTCGCAGCCACGAGGAGGCGAACGCGCAGCGCGAGGCGTGGACGGTCGCGCAGATGGCGAAGATCGCAACTTCAGCGGAGGACACTCCCGCGCCGTGACGGAGACGACGCGCCCGGCCACCTGGGAAGACGTTGCCGAGCTGATGGGGCGCTTGGAGAAGCACGGCGTCGCTTACGCTCTGATTGGAGGCTACGCGCTCTTTGCGCATGGGCTGGTGCGGGTCTCGGAGGATGTGGACATCCTGGTCGATCCGAGCGCGGAGAACACGCGGCGTTGGGTGGCGGCGCTGGGGGAGCTCCCTGACGGAGCCGCGCTCGAGCTGCGTGGCGAAGAAGGGTCGTTGTGGGAGGGGGAGGGACCGCTCGCGATCCGCATCAACGACGTGTTCACGGTCGACGTCATGGCGTCGGCCTGCGGTCACGCGTGGAGCGAGCTCGCGCCGTTCATCGAGCGACGGACGATTGGGGGCAAGCTCATGAACGTGCTGGGGATCCGCGGGCTCTTGTTGACCAAGGAGGGCATGCGCGACAAGGACCGCGCGGACGCGCGCGTGCTTCGGCTGTTGCTCGAGCGCCAAGGAGCCGGCGGCTAACCCGGATCTTTGCAGCAGCGGAAGCCCTCTTCGTAGCCGTAGTCGTCCTCCTTGTGGAAATCGACGGTGGGCCGGCAGCGTCCGCGCACGGGGCCCCACCAGCCGCCCTTGAGGCCCGAGCGGTCGGGGTACTTCTTGCCCTGTAGCTCCACCCATTCGTTGATGTTGCCGTTCATGTCGAACACCCCGAACGGCGAGACGCACGAGGGCAAGGAGCCGGCTGGCACGCGCTGGTCGAGCTCGGCGAGGTGCACCTTGCAGGCCGGCTTCTTCATGCAGCTCTCGTAGTGGCTCAGCTTGCGCTTGCGTGCCACGTACGGCTTGTCGATGCTGCACTTGTTTGCGTCGCGCTCGAAGCCGTAGGTGTAGGGCCACATCTCTGGGCCCTCACAAGCGAAGTTGAACTCGGCCTCGGTGCACAGACGCTTGCCGAGGGACTCGCACGTCTTCTTGGCGTCCGTCCACGACACGAGCAGCGCCGGCAGCTCCCCTTGCTTGTTGGGGTACTCATAGCGGTCGACGCAGAACGAGACCGGCTTCCTCGCGCTCGACTTGCACACCGACGGCGACTGGTAGCGCAAGCAGCGCTCGCTCACGGTGCTCTTGTACTTCTGCCCTTTGGCCTCGGCCCGCTGTCGCTTCTTCTGGTCTCGCTCGAACTCGGGGTGGTGCTCGAGGCAGGTCTGCTCCACCTCGGGGCAGTAGTCGCCGCGCACGTGCACCATGTCGCTCGGGCAGCTGCTGCTCGCGGGAGGTGCCGCATCGACGGCGGCGCTGCTGGTTGCGACCGGAGCGACGGACGCCGCCGTCGGGGCCGCAGCAGCGGCATCGCCGCTCGCGCTGCTGCGCGCCGCTTGGCTGGCGCTCGGGGGTGGTTCTGCGTCACCGCTCTCGCAACCCGTCATGACGAGCTGCGAGAGCAGAACGAACGCGACTACTCGGGGATGTCGGAGCAACAGCCGTTGGTGCACACGCCACCGCAGGGCGGGTCATCCGCGTCACCGCACGGGGTCTGGCCTGGCGGGCAGGGCGGATCGTCGTCGGGGATGAGGCAGGCAGACAGATCGAACAGCATGAAGATCAGCGCCTTCTCCTGCTCGGTCAACGGGTTGTTGTTGCACGCGCTCGGGAAGTCGCTGCTGGGGCTCCCAGCGCCCGAGGAGACGTGAATGTCGCTGAAGACCATGCGGCCGCACTGCATCTCTTCCGGCGCGCCGATCGGGGCGTTGAAGGAGAAGTACTCGACCAGGCCGTTCCAGGTGACCCAGATGCGTGCCAGCGTGCTGGTGCCGGTGGTGTGCTGCCGCCCATCGTTGACCTGGAACTGCCCGTACGGGCTCAGCCCCGAGACGAACGCCATCCAGTCGGCGAGCGCCAGGCCCTTCGGAAACGAAGTGTCGATGTCGACGAGATCGCTGAAGGTCGTGAAGGCGCTGGTGAAGGTCGCTACCGACTGCAGGTCGGCGGGTGCGTCGCCTTGGAACCAGTTGTAATGGTAATGGGTCGCGAACACGCGCCCGCCCAGGTTCAGGTAGTCGCGCAGCGCGGTGCGGCGCCCGTTCTTGGACGAGGGGTACTCGTCACCTTCGCACGACAACATCACGATGTCGTAGTTGCCCCAGCCATCGGTCCACAGCGTGGAAGGACCGTTGGGGAACGTGGCGCCAGGGCTCGCGCCGAAGCCGTTGTCGTAGCCGTTCGAGCCGTTGTGGCCCGTGTAGAAGTGGATGCGCGCCGCGCTGCCTTGAATGCCGTACTCGCTGTCGTCGATGCCCAGCCGCCGGAGCAGACAGAACAGCGGGTCCGCGTCGCCGGTCGAGAGCGCGATGCGAGGCAAGTGGCCCTCCGCGCTGCTCCGAGGCAGACGCGTGACTTGTGGATCCGTCATGGGGTTGTCCACACACTCGGCCACCGTGGGAATGGTGATCTGCCGGCGCCACTTGCCAACTTGCATGACGAGGGGGATGTCTGCGCCGACCGGCACGTTCTCCAGAGTGAACTTGCCCTCGGTGTCGGTGATGGCCGAGACCAGCGGCGAGCCGCTCAGCTGCGCGTCGCATTGGTCGCAGGTGAGCTCGTCGACCAACGGCGTCACCTCGGCGTTCGGCACGTAGACCACGACGTTGTAGAGCGGCAAGGTGCCTGATGGATCGTAGACGGTGCCCGAGACCGTGGTGGTGGTGTTGCCCTGACACGCGACCTGCTGGCACTCGAGGTTCACGCACTGCGGTGCCATGCCGCCGGTGCCCATGAACGGGCCCGAGCTCGCGCCGCTGCCGCCTTGGCCGTCGGCACCTTGGCCGTTGGCGCCCTGGCTATTGGCCCCGGTGTTGTTGCCGCCGCTGTTGTTGGCGCCCGCGCCGGAGTCACCGCAGCCAGGAGTTAGGCTCACGCCGCCCACGAGCAACGAAGCAAAGAGCAATGTCGAAGCAGAGTTCAGACGACCCATGTCTCGATCCTAGCCGGCATCGAGGCCCCACTGCGAGCGGGCAATTGCGGTGCTCTGCGTGGACCATGTCGGACATTGGTGCACTTCGTGCGTGCTACCATCGCTGTGCGTGACGAGGCGTGAACGTGGTGACTGGCAGACGCCCTTCGAGCTGGCCGGTGCGTGCGTGGCGCGGCTCGCGACGCAGCTCACGAGCACACCCGACGTCGTGCTCGAGCCCACCTGCGGCGAAGGAGCATTCCTGCAGGTGGCTGGACAGCTGTTCCCGCGTGCCCACCTCGTCGGCTTCGATCTGAGCGAAGAGCACGTGGCGACGGCGCGCGCTCGCTTGCCTGCGGGGCGTTCGCGGATCGAGCGGGGCGACTTCTTCGAGGTGCCGTGGGAGGACCGGCTCCAGCAGCTCGACGGCAGCTTGCTCATCATCGGCAACCCGCCCTGGGTCACCAGCGCGACGCTGGGCTCGCTCGCCTCCTCCAACCTCCCCAAGAAGCAGAACCTGACGCGCTTGCGCGGACTGGACGCGAAGACTGGTCGCAGCAACTTCGATCTCGCGGAGTGGATGATTCTCCGCTTGCTGCGCGCGCTGGGCTCGCGGCCGGCGACGCTGGCGATGTTGTGCAAGGCGTCCGTCGCGCGCCGCGTGATCGCCGAGCTGGGCCGCGGAGGGTGGCCGGTGAGCCCTGGCGAGATCGTGATGATCGACGCCGCACGGCACTTCGACGCTTCGGTCCATGCAGTGTGGTTCGTCTGTCGGAGCGGTGAGGCTTCCTCACCAGCGCGCTATCCGGTGTTCTCGTCGCTCGCGAGCGAGCGCGCCCGAGGTTCGCTCGGCCTGCTGGACGACGAGCTGGTGGTCGACGTGCACGCAGCCGAGCGCAGCGCGTGGCTGGCAAGGGAGGGCAAGAGCAGTTGGCGCTCCGGCTTGAAGCACGACTGCGCCGCGGTGATGGAGCTGCGCGAGAGCGGTGGTGGGCTCCACAACGGTCTGGGTGAGCGCGTCGAGATCGAGGCGCCGCTGCTTTTTCCCTTGTGGAAGAGCTCGGACGTGGCACGGGGCGAGAGTCTCGAGCGGCGCTGGGTGGTGGTGCCGCAACGAAGACTGGGCGAGTCCACCGACGTGATCGAGCGCGACGCCGGCCGGGCGTGGAGGTACCTCTGCTCGCACCGTGGGCGCTTCGAGGCGCGCCGGAGCTCGATTTACCGCGGCAAGCCCGATTTCGCGATCTTCGGCGTGGGCCCTTACAGCTTCGCGCCCTGGAAGGTGGCCACGTCAGGGCTCCACAAGTCGCTGCGCTTCACGCTGATTGGTCCCCGCCAGGGCCTGCCAGTGATGTTCGACGACACCTGCTATTTTCTCCCGTTCGAGACCGAACGGGACGCGCGTCGAGCCCTGGTGGCGTTGAGCTCCGACGTTGCGCGCGAGTTCTTCGAGGCGCGCGTGTTCTGGGACGACAAACGGCCGATCCACAAGCGGTTGCTCGACCGGCTCGATCTGGAGGCCCTGCTCCGCGTCTTGGATCAGGGCATCGGGCCGCCGGTCCAGGGAGGCACGACCGGCAGGCACGAAGGGAGTGGCTTCTTCTCCAGGTAGTCCGCCGCGGCCTTCTTGAGCATTGCGATGTCTTTGACGGCATCGAAGTCGAGGCCATCGACGAACTCCTGCGTGTGGCTCACCAGATCGTCGCCGCAGCTCTTGGCGGCGCTGGTGAGCAAGGTCTGGCGCGCGTCGATGACGCTCTTCCAGGCGGAGTCTGCACCCGTCTTGACCGAGTCCTTCAGCGGCTCCTTCTCGAACTCGGGGTTCTTCTGGCGCAGCTCCGCGACCTTGACCACGCCGTCGACCGTCATCAGGTCGAGCATGTCGATGTCGTAGAGCACCTCGGCCTCCTTGCTGCTCGGCTTGGGGAAGCGGCGAGCGCAGAACTTGGACATGAACCGGCGCGACATCCAGCTCCAGTTGAAGCCGCAAGGCCCCATGTGCTCGAGCACCGCTTCGGAGGCGCGCTCGGCGAACGCCTCGGACTTGCCCAGATCGAGCAGCACCTTCTTGGTGAAGTGGGAGCCCTGCTCGCCGTGCGTGCAGAACTTCTCCTTGGGCTCCCCCTCGCCGTCTTCTTTGGTCGAGTCGTGCAGCAGCGCTGCCGCGCGCACGATGTCTGGGTTGGCGCCCGCTGCCTCGGCGAACGGCGGCGCGTAGTGGTAGAGGCGCCTGCTGTGCAGGTGGTTGGGGCCGCCGGCGGTCACGCGCGACAGCAGCGCCCCGTACACCTTCTGCGTCTCCCTCGCGCTCAGTCGCTCGCTCGGTGCGGGGCGCAAGGCCAAGTACACCCACCACACCACGATCGCCGCCAGGAAGAGCGCCATCCCCCGGCGCGCGCGCTGATGGAGCAGCGCTTTCGCGAAGAAGGCCGCCACGGACAGCAAGGCTTTACGCATCGGCTTCAGGCTAGCTGCTAAACCGAGCACCAGGAACAACGTGCACGCCCAGCGGTTGTGGAGCCGTGGCGAGGAAGAAGGAGCTTTGGCCGCTCGCAGGCGTGCGCGAGGAGCTCGGCCCCGACGAGTGGCGCTTCGTGCTCGAGACCAAGGCCGACCCCGGGTTCCATCTGTTCTCGGTCGTGGCGCTCTCGATCCTGCTGCTTCCGCTCGCGTTCTGGCTGGGACCAGCCAATGCGGGTGGGGGAGGGCGCGCCTTGGTGGGGCTCGCGCTGGTGGTCTGGCCGTTCGTGTTGGTGGGTATGTTCTCGGTCTGGCTCTCGGCTCCGATCGAGCGCGACGCACGCGAGATCGTCTTTCGCCGCGACTTCATCGAGGTGGGCTCGGTCGGCTACCTGGGACTGCGCCTGAGGCCTGCCGCGGTCGTGGAGATCTGCGTTCGCGAGGGCCAGCTCGAGCTCGTGGTCGAGGGCCAGCGCTGGCCGGCGCACGTGGCGCGAGTGGGCGGGTTCGCCAGGCACCTGCTGCCTCGCCTCGAGGCAGCGCTCGCCTGGGCGCGGTCGGTGCCCCACTACCGTGCCGGTCGCCCGTAGCGCCTCGCCACGCAAGTGCGGTATGCCTCGTCCAGACGAGGGACGATGACAGAAGCTGCTCCGGCCGCGGCCGCCAAGCCCACCACACGCAACGCCCTGCTGGTGTTCTTGTTGCCTGTGATCCTGATCGCCATCGCCCCGCCCCTCGGGGCGGCGCTCGGTCAGACCCACTTTCGCGCCGCGCCCAGCTTCGCGATGGTGACCGGGTTCCTCATCATGTTCTTCCTCCTGCAGCGCATGGCGGCCGAGCTCCGCTCGGTGACAGGTGGCACGCTGCAAGGCTGGTACTACCTGATCCCGGTGTATGGCCTGTATTGGGCTGCCACCACGCTCCGGGCCGAGGTCGCCGCCGCCAAGACCAAGGCCGGCAAGCCCGAGCCTCGGAGCGCCGTCATGTACGCGTTCCTGTGCGTGTACGCGTTCGCGTCCGACCTCAACGATCTCGCATAAACACCAAGCCCCGCTCCCGAGGACGTGCCCGGCGCGGTTCGCGAACAGGTCAGGTGGTATTGGCGTGGCCCACGTCGATTCGTAGACCATCAACGCAGGAAGAAGGAGGAGGAATTGCAGAATCCGGGAAGCCAACAGGGACACCTCGCGCAGACGGGACAACCGGTGCCTCCGCAGAAGAAGGCTGGAGGCGGAGCGATCGTGCTGGGAGCGATTCTCATGATCGCGTCGTTGCCTGGCTTCGCGTGGGCCGTGATGAACGTCTCCGTGGCGACGGAGTTCGCGGACCGACAAGCCAAGTTCAGCGCGAACGCCGAAGAGGCGGCTGACGATGGCAAGAAGGCCGAAGCCCAGAAGCAGACCAAGTGGGCGAACCAAGCTCAGGCGGCGTATGAGGAGACACTCGTGACCATCGGGGTTGGGGCTGGAGGCGGGATCCTCTCGTTCGGTGCCGGGTTGGCGCTCTTCCTCTCCGGTCGCGGCAAACGAAAGAGAGCGGCAGCTCAACCTGGGCCGGGGTACCCTCAACCTGCGCAAGGCGTGCCGCCGCAGGCGTACGGTCTGCCGTCGCATGGCTACCAACAGCCAGTCCAACATCACGGCTACGCCCCCGCGCCGCCCCATCCCCAGCATCCTCCCGCTCAGCAACTCGCCGCCGGCTACGGTTCACCTGCTGGGCCTGGCGTGGGTGGTTCGGCGCCAGGGCAGGGGCAAGGTGGGTGGCGTCCTCCGCAGGGGTAGAGGCTCACCGGGGCGCTTTCAGTCGCGGGGAGACGTTAACGGTCTTCGGCCGACGCCCCTCCTTCCTTGCTGATGGCCATGTTTCAGCTGAGTGAGGTGGGCGGCCCTTGGGGGCGGAGGCTCGCCCGTCGTCGCCGTGGTTTCGCGGACTTGCCCACGACCGAGGCCGGCCGGGACCTCGATCCCGAACAGCGGGCCCAGGCCCGCTGGGTGTGGACGCAGAGCGCGGTGAGCGAGCTCGCGAGCGCCAAGGCCTTCGCCGAGATCGCCGCCGCGTTGGTCGCCGCCGGGGCGCCGGTCGACCTGGTCGCCGCCGCGGGGGAGTTCGTCGCCGACGAGGTGGTGCACGCCGAGCTCTCCGGGGCGCTCGCGATGGCGCTCGGCGGGGCCGCGCCGCTCGAGGTGGATCTCGAGCGCTTGGTGCGCCCGGCCGCAGCGCGCGAGCCTGTGTTGCGCGCGGCGGAGCTTCTCTTGCGCACCTCGTGCATCGGCGAGGTGCTCACGCTGCCGCTGCTCAAGGCGGCTGCGCGCGAGAGCTCGTGTCCGGTGATCCGCGAAGTGCTCGCGCAGATTGCGCGCGACGAAGGCGCACACGCCGAGCTGGGCTGGTGGTTCTTGGATTGGGCAGACGGTCGCCTGGACGATGCCGCGCGCGCTCACCTGAGCGAGGTCGCGAGCTTTGCCATCACGTCCTTCGCGCCTCTGTTCGGGACCCGCTGCGAGGGTGGCTCGAACGCCGGAGTGCTGGGTTGCCAAAGCTTCGACCCCACGTTCTCGCGAGCGCTCGAGCGGCAGGTCACTCGCCCGCTCGCCGAGCGTGGCATCTTCGCCTCCACCACGACTTGTGGGCCGTGACCGGATCGGCGACCGTGAGCTTCGTGGCTGAGCTGCCCAGCGAACCGCCGGCCTCGGACCGCATCGCGCGGCTGGTGGTGGCGGCGCGCGCGGGGGACCACGCGGCGTTTGGCGGGCTCTACCAGCGGTTTCACCGCGTGGTGCATGCTGTGGTGCTCGCGCGCTGTCGCCGCGGCGACGAAGCCGACCTGGTGCAGGACGTGTTCGCGGTCGCGTTCGAGAAGCTCGACTCGCTGCACGAGCCAGCAGCGTTCCCGGGCTGGTTGCTCACCATCGCGCGGCGGCGTGCCAGCGAGGGACTGAAGAAGCGCGGGAGGTTGCGGCTGGTCGACCCGCTCGACGAGGCGCGCGAGCCCTCGGTCTCACCCCCGCCACGCAGCGAGGCCAACGAGGCGCTCGAGGCGATCCGATCGCTGCCGCCGGCCTACGCCGAGACGCTGCTCATGCGCTTGGTCGAAGATCTCAGCGGCCCCGAGATCGCCGAGCGTACGGGGCTGACCGAAGGCTCGGTGCGCGTCAACCTGCACCGGGGCATGGCATTGCTTCGTGAGAAGCTAAGCTCCAAGCACGGCGCCGCAGAAGGTGGCGAGCCATGAGCGACGACTACCTGTGGAACAAGACGGGCAAGCCAGATCCCGAGGTCGAGCGCCTCGAGGGCCTGTTGCGCCCGCTGAAGCACGACGCGCCGCTCGCCCCGCTGCCGGCCAAGGCCACGGCTCGCCGGGCGTCGCGCGGGGGAGGCAACACCTGGCTGTGGGGTGGCTTGGTGGCAGCGGCGGCCGGGGTGGCGCTGTGGTTCGGCCTCGACCGCCCCGACCCGCAGCAAGCCGTGCCCGAGCCGATCGCGTCGAGCTCTGCGCCCAGCCCTGCGCATCCTTCGGGCGTAGCCCAAGCTCCACCCGTCGATTGCAGCAAGGCTGCGACGGGCTTTGCGTTCGAGGGGGTCGGTGGGCCCGTCAGCTGTGGAGGCAGGCCCAACGCCCTCGGCAACCTGCCCGTCGGCGTGTGGCTCGAGACGCCAAAGGCCACCAGCTCGAAGCTCGCCATCGCGGACATTGGCACTGTCACGCTGTCGGCCGACAGCCGCTTGCGCATCGTCAAGACCGGGCCCAGCGAGCACCGGCTCGAGCTCACGCGCGGCCACCTGGCCGCCAAGATCAATGCTCCCGCCAAACACTTCGTGATTGAGACGCCCGCCGCCACAGCCGTGGATCTCGGCTGTGCGTACGAGCTCTGGATCGATCTGCACGGCCGCACCCACCTCAAGGTCACCTCGGGCGCGGTGGCGCTCGAGGCCAAAGGCCGCAGCGTATTCGTGCCGAAGAATGCGCTCGCGGTCGCCGACCCCACGCGCGGACCAGGCACCCCTGTTGCGTTCGAGGCCAAGCCCGAGCTGATCGAAGCGGCTTCCAAGCTCGACCAAGGCTCGACAGGCGAGCTCGCGCGGGTGCTGGAGCGCGCCGAGCTGCGCGACTCGGTCACGCTGTACAGCCTGCTCCAGCACGCTGCGGGCCAAACGGGCAACGAGCAACGCGCCGCGCGCGAGGCGGTGGCCAAGCGCCTGGCTGCGCTGGGGCTGGTGCCGCGCGGAGTCACCGTGGCAGAGCTCGCTGCCGGTGACGCGACCGCCATTGCGCTCGTGCACGAGAGCTTGATGGATCGCTGGTTCCCCGAGTGAGCGCGGGGTGTGGCCAATCCCACGGCGCGGTTAACACTCCTGCCCCCTCAACCGTCCTGGTCGATCAAAAGGAGCTCTCGATGAAACGACTCGTTCGTGCGCGTGTGATCCTGGCGGCGACGCCGCTCTCGTTGGCGCTGCTGGCCGGTGCGAGCACGGCCTCGGCCGCCACGGCACAGAGGCCCGTGAGTGATCGCGACGGTTACGTGCTGCCAGGCAACCTCATCCGCAAAGGTGGCGCCGAGCCCAAGCCTCCCGCGCCAGTGCCGACGCCCGCCCCTCCGCCGAAGCCGCAACCCAAGCCCAAGCCCAAGCCGCAGCCCAAGCCCGCAGCTTGAGCAGTCGCCGCGCGGGACGTTTGCCGCTACAGCCCGGCGGTGGCCCGCGAGAAATCCAGCAAGAACCCCGACCGCTCCCCCTACGCGCCTCCAGCACCTGCGCCCGGGGTGCTCCGCAGTGACCTGCCTGACGGCGCGTACGGGTCCGATGACCCAGGCGTGCCGTCGAGGCGCGCCGAAGGGTATGGGTTCTTGCGAGGCATGCGCTGGGTCATTCGCATCGTCGCGGTGCTGTACCTGGTGGTCACCTTCTTCGAGGCGCTCTCGGTGGCAGGCTTTCTGGACGACGACGCTGGACGTGCCGACGAGCGCGGGCTGATGTTTCCACCTGCGCGCGCTCGTCAGACCGACGTGACCGTGGGCACCGTGGTGGTGGCGATCCAGTTCACGCGCGGGCTGGTCGTCGCGGCGCTCCTGCTCACGTTCGGCGAAGCCATTCAGCTGGGTCTCGACATTCGAGGCGCGCAGCTCGCCACGAACCGGCGGGACACGTGAGCCGCCTGCGTCAGCGCACGCAGCGATCGTTGCACCAGCGACCCCCCACGAGCTCCTCGCACTGCGTGGCGTCGTCCAGCGTCGCGCCGTAGACGCGCACCTCGTCCAGCAGGAACGTGGTCGTGTTGGAGAAGTCGCCGAGGTTGCCGGCGCCGAGCAGCACGTCGCTGACGAGCGGCCCGAAGATGTCGAAGCCCGCCTGACCGAGCGTCATGCGGGCGCCCCCGTCGATGAACACCTCGACGAGCTCGGCGCCCGCGGCGCGCCGAAAGACGAGGTGGTGCCAGCCGCCCGCGTCCACGGGGGTGCTCTCGCACCCGACGGGGCCGAAGGAGCTGTCTGCCGCACCCCAGCAAGTGGTGAGGCTGGTCGCACCCACCCCGCGGTAGATGTGCAGCCCCTGGTCGAACGAGCGGCAATCGAACAGCGGAGCGCTGGGCGCGTCGCTGGGCTGGAAGAACCACAGCGCAACGGTGAGCGCGTCGGCAGAGGTCAGCACACCCGCACTGCCAGGCAGCGACACGAAGCCGTCGTCGCCGACCTGCACCGCGGTCGACCCCATACCCGACACGAACGACGCCCCCGACACTACGCCGTCGAAGGCTGGCCCTTCGCTGCCGAGATTCTCGGCGGTGCCTTCGAACGGGTAGTGCAGGCGCAGCGCGCTGGTGAACGACTCGGGCACGGCGACGGGCTCGCGACAGTCGAGCGGTGCACCACCGCTGCCACCGCTGCCACCACCACTGCCACTGCCGCCGTCCGACTCGAACCCGGGTCCGTCGTCGAGGGGAGAGCGTGCGCCGCAGGCGGTGGAAGCGAGAATGGTCAGGAGCAAGGCGAGACGTGACCCGGTCACCGCGTCAGTCTACGACCGGCCGTCCCACAAAGAGCACCTGCTCGAGCCGACGCTCGGGTATAACCGGACGCATGCTTGATTGTGTGCCGCGGGCGCGCGTCGCGAGCGTGTTGGGTGTGACGGCCGGCTTGCTCGTCGCCTCGGCCGCCCACGCAGGGGGCAGTGACTGCGGCTGCGATCACGAGATCCAACCCGGCACGACCGCCGTGAACGGCACGGATCTGGGAATCGTCCCGGGGGACGTCGTGTGCGTGATGGCCGGCGACTACGAGTTCATCCGCTTCAGCGAGATCCGCGGCGACGTGGGCAACCGCGTCACGATCAAGAACTGCGGCGGCGTCGTGAACGTGCGCAACGAGGATCGCGCCTACGCCGTCGACTTCCAGGGCAGCTCGCAGCACTTCCACCTGACCGGCAGTGGCGAGCCCGGGCTGCTGTACGGCTTCCGCGTGAGCGCGCCCGATCGCGACCCGTGGCCGGGTGTGGGCCTTTGGTTCTTGGACAAGAGCTCCGACTACGAGGTCGATCACATCGAGGTGTACGAGACAGGCTTTGCCGGCGTGATGTCCAAGACGGATCCGCTATGCGACGGCAGCGCCGATCAAGACGTGTTCGTGCAGCGCAACGTGCACTTCCACCACCTGTGGGTGCACGATACTGGCGGCGAGGGCTTCTACATCGGCAGCACGCAATCCGACGGCCACACCATCAGCTGCGACGGCAACATGGTGGTTCGCCAGCCGCACTTCCTCGAGGGCATCGAGGTGGACCACGTGCTGATCGAGGACACCGAGTGGGACGGCATCCAGATCGGCATGGCGCACCAGGGGTGCAGTCTGCGCGACAGCATCGTGCGGCGCGTGGGCTCGGCCGGCGTGCAATACCAGCAGCAGGGCGTGCAGATCGGCACCTATTCGAGCTGCGACGTGCGCCGCAACGTGCTGAGCGACGGCCCGCAGATGGGCATCATCGTGCTCGGGGCCTACGACACGACCTTGGCAGACAACGTGATCGTGCGGTTCGCCGAGGACGCGATCTACGCCAACCTGAACGCCACCGCGGGGCCGGTGGTGTACCGCGTGGCGCACAACACTCTCGCGGACTATGGCGGCGCCGCGGTGCGCGTGTTCGGCGACGGGTTGGACGGCAGCGTGGCCTGGAACAACTTCGTGATCGGCGATGGCACCGCGATCGGCGCGGGCAATGACGTGATGTTCGGCGTCGAGGGCAACGTGTTCAGCGCGACGGTGGCCGAGGCTGGTTTCGTGGACGCTGCGCTCGACGACTATCGCTTGACCGACACGTCGCCCGCGCGTGGCGCTGGCATCGACCACGTCGCAGACGGGTTCGACGTGGACCTCGAGGGCAAGCTGCGCGCGGTCCCGCCAGCTGCCGGCGCGTTCGAGCACGACGAGGACTCGCCCACCACCGTCAGCACGGGCGTGGGCGGCGCCGGCGGCGGAGGGGACGGCGGGGCGAGCGCGAGCGGTGGCGCTGGTCAGGGCGCGGGCAATGGCAGCGGCGGCAGCGCCGCGAGCGACGGAGACAGCGACGGCGGCGGTTGCGACTGTCGCGCTGCGCAATCGCGCGGTGGGGCGCGCGTCGGCCCAGCCGTGCTCCTGCTGGCGGTGGGGTGGTGGCTGCGAAAGCGCCGAAGCGCGACGAGCGAAGCGCCCGTCAGAGCTCGACGTTGAAGATGGCACGGAAGCGCGCGTGCTGGCTGCGCGCCTCATCTACGTCGGCCAAGCCGACGCGCAGCGAGATGGTCTCCGAGGTCTCCCAAGGCCACCACAGACCAAAGGCGAGCACGTCGTCGGGGTGGCCACCCGTGTACAAGAGCTGCCCTCTGCGCACGCCGTCATAACGATCGGCGACGGCGCGGATGCGCGGCGGCGCGCTCTTGATGGTCTCGCTGTTCCACGCGGTGGGTAGGCCGGCTTCGACGGCAGCGCGAGCGCGGTCCGCGAGGTGGGTGCCGAAGGACGAGGCGATGCTCGCCATCCGCGAGTCCCAGCTCCAGCCGCCCATGGGCCACGCGGCTTTGAGCGCGCGCAGCGCGGTGAACAGCGTTTGCTCGCCGACGGTCGGTTCAAAGCCCATGGTGCATGGATACCCTCGGGCCGCCCCTGACACCAGCGCTCATCGCGCTCGGGGACGGCGCCGACTGCCCAGGGCGAGCCCTGCGGCGAGGAGCCACCAAGCCGCGTGGCCACCGCTCCTGTGACCGCGCGCCGTGGCGCAGTCGCAGCCACCACCGGGCTCGAGATCGGAGCCGTCACCATCGCCCTGTTGCAGGACGGTGATCACGATCGAGGTGCTGTCGTCGTCGGGGCTCTCCTCGCAGACGAAGTCGCTGGCGACGGCGGCCTGCAGGGTGACCAACGCGGAGCCCGAAAGCGGCTCCACGCTGGCGACGAGCGTGACGCTCGCGCCCGGCGCGATCTCCCCCAGCGCGCAGTCGATCGCATTGCCCGCGGTGCAGCTGCCTTGCGCCGGCGCGACGCTCACGATCTGCCCATCCACGGCGCTGCCAGTCACGGCGACGTCGAGCGCAGGAGTGGTCCCGGCGTTGGTCACGGTGATGGGTACCTCGAACGTGCCGGAGCCCTCGACCGGCTCCTCGGGGGCGACCGCGGCGATGGACAGGTTGCCGAGGGACGGGCGGCCGACGCTCACGACCTCCCATTGTTTCCCGGGCGGATTGGTGTGGTGAAGCAAGAGCACATCGACCGGTGAGGTCGCGCTGGCCGCCAGATCGACCAGCACGGGGCCGGGCCCCAAGAAGACAGGATTGCCTTCGACGCCGTAGGCGGCGGCGTTGACGAGCAGGTTGCCGAGATCCGACTCGCCCGTGACCTGGTCGCCCGCGAGCAGGAGATCCGGTCGCTCCGTGCCGGCCTTCCAGCGCAGGGTGAGCTTCTCGGGGCTGAGATCGATCTCGTCGAGCTCGGCGCTGAGCACCAGCACGGTGCTGTTGAACGGGTAGCTCACGGCCACGTCGGGCGTGAGCACGTTGATGGGGAAGCGGCCGGCACGCTGGCCTGTGGCCAGGTTGTAGGTGCTGGCCACGAGCGCGTCGCGGAACGGGCCGTCGGGGTTGCGCGCCTCGACGCGGATCTCGTAGTCGTACGAGAGGTCCTCGTCGGTATCGACCTGTACCTTGACCACGCTGAGCGGGCCACGCGCGGGGGTGGTCCACGGTCCGGAGACGGCGAGGCCGAAGAAGATCTTGGCGTCGGCGAAGGTCGGCGCCGTGGCGAGGTTGGTGCCCACGCCGACGGCGAGCAGGTCCGTCTGCGCCACGCCCGGGTCAGTCTCCGACTCCGGATCGGGGTCGTCGAGCTCACCGAGCTGGAGCGCGGTGACGAGGGGCGCGGGGTGAGCGCTGCTGCCAGGGAGCTCGATCGCGAACGCAGGCACCTCGGCGTCGCATTGCGCGACGAGCGCGGCGGCGCGATCCGACGCGGCTCGTACGGCGCCCGTGTACGGCAGGCCGAGATCGTCGCCCGCGCTCGAGCTGATCCGCACGAGGCCGCTGGTTTGGTTGAGGTAATGGCGCGGCTGCGGCATCTGGTTGCCTTGCATCGCCACCGTGCCCGGGTCGGGCCCGGGGCTCCCGAGCGTGACCGGGTCCAGCGCGAGCGTGAGCGTGACCAGCGCGGACTGGCCGGCAGCGAGATCGATCTGCGCTGGCTCGACGCCGATCACGGCGCCAGGAAGATCGAAGGTGGGCTCCACCGCGAGGTCGAAGCTCGCGCTCGTCGCGCCGTGGTTCTTGAGCTCGAAGGTGCGCGCCACCTCGGTGGCCTCGGTCGCAGCGATCGAGCCGAACGACAGGCCCACCTCGCCGCTCGTGAGGTCGACCGCGGCAGTGGCTTGCGCGGCCACGGCGCGGGTGACGTCCAAGCGGCCGCCGCCCACCACGCCCGTGCCGTAGGGGACGCCGCTGAGATCGCCGAACGAGGTGCCGGCGTTCATCAGCAGGGCCTTCACCTCCATGGGGCCGAGCGCTGGTTGCGCCTGCCGGACCAACGCGGCGGCGCCCGCGATCATGGGGCTGGCCATGCTGGTGCCCCCATTGGCGACCGCGAGGTTGCCGGTCGCGACCCACGCGGAGTCCACCAGCCCGGGCGCGGCGATCTCGGGCTTCAGGCGACCGTCGACCGGGCTCGGGCCCCGCGCGCTGAAGCCCGCGAGCAGCTCGGCACCCGGCCCGGTGAAGACGTTCGTGGGGTCGAGCGCGACCGTGACCGCGCCTTGGCCGAGCGCCGTCTTGAGCTCCGCGCCGTGGCTGAGCGTGATCATGAAGCCAGCGATGCTCGACGTGCCCGGCGTGCCGGTCATGGCGAAGGGCAGCGCTTCGTCCTCGTTGTCGACGATGATGGCCGCGACGGCGCCAGCGGCCTCTGCGTTGAGCACCTTGTCGACGAAGGGGCAGGTGCCGCGATCGATCAGTACGACCTTGCCCGCGACCTCTGCCGCGTTGGTGAAGGCCTCGCAGCCGAGCGCGGGCAGCGACGCGATCAGCGGCGCGCTGATGGGGCCCAGGACGACCAAAGGCTCGCTGAACTCCGCCTCCGAGATGGGGTAGTCCGCCACCGCCGCGGGTGGTGCCGTGACCGTCAGGTTGAGCAAGAAGTTGTCGGACGTGGCCGCGACCGAGAGCACCTCGGGGTAGCTCGCTGGCGTGCCCGTGACGAAGAAGTTCTGCCCGTCGTTGCCGGCCGCTGCCACCACCAGCGTGCCCACGCCGGTCAGCTCGGTGACGATCTCGCCGACCGTTTGGGTGCCCAGCCCGTACGAGGTGCCGAGCGAGCCGTTCACGACGTCGAGTCGATCCGCGAAGCTGCCGTCGTTGTTGGGGTCGGCTGCGCGATCCAGCGCGGAGGCGAGCAGCGTGGTGCCGCCCTCGCAGCCGAAGACCTTGAGCGCGAACAGGCTCGCGCGCGGGGCCACACCCGGTGGCACCTGGAACGTGGCGAGGTTGGTGGAGGTGTCGTACGGCCCGGCGTAGCTCGAGCCGTCGCTGAGCACCCCGGTGCCCGCGGCGATGCCGGCCACGTGGGTGCCGTGGCCGCCGGAGATCTGCTGGCCGACGGTGTTCGCGCAGTCGAGCGGATCCGCGTCGGACTGCGGCGAGTTCGAGCCGTCGTAGTTGTCGCCAGCGAAATCCCAGCCGCCGATCACCTTGCTGGTGGGGAAAGAGCCGGGTTCGATCACGGTCGGATCGTTGGCCTGGTAGTCGGCGGCGGTGCCGAGCCCGGCGAAGTCGGCGTGCGTGTAGTCGATGCCCGAGTCGATGATACCGATGGTGACGCCCTCGCCCGCGAAGCCGGGCGCGCCCGTCCAGACCTGTGGCGCGCCGATCACGCGCACCGCCGAGTCGAGCGTGCGCTCCATCACGGGCACGTGCTCTACGCGCCGCACGCCCGGGAGCTTGGCCAAGCGCGCGGCGGTGGGCTCGTCCGTGAGCACCTGCACCACGTTCGCGAGCCGCGTGAGGCGCGCTATCACCACCGCCCCATGGGCCGTGAGCGCGGGATCGAGCGCAGCCTGCTCGGCCTCGATCTCGGCGATCCGCTTGCGGGTGATCGCGGCGGCCGCTGGCGAGCGCGGGTCCATGCCCTCCGGGATGCTGGCCGATGCGCCGCGGCCCTCGAGCACCACGAAATACGCCTGGACGGGCGCGCTGCCGATCGGTGCGCTCGCGCTGGTGGCCTGCTCCTCTGGCTCGGTCGGTGAGCACGCCACCACGCCAATCACTCCGAGGCCCAGCGTGACGAGGATTCGCTTCATGTTGCCCCGTGTCACATACGGCAGTTCTGCGCGGGCGGGAACGTGTCGCAGAATCGTCACTTGACCCGGTTGGGACGGCGCTGCTCCCCTCGCACGATGGCCGCCGCCAAGAAAAAAGCAAAGAAGCCGAGGAAGTCTGCCGCCGCGGGGTCCGACTCGCCGCCGCTCGCGGTGACGGAAGTGGGCGCCAGCGCGGGCAAGGCCAAGAAGCCGAAGAAGCCCAAGAAGCCGAAGCCACCGAAGAAGCCGAAGGAGCCGAAGCCTGCCAAGAAGCCCAAGAAGCCGGCCAAGCCCAAGGGGCACGGAGGCATTCAGTATGGCGTGCTCCGCGGCACCATCGAGGGTGGTGAGCGCGAGACCGACCCCAACACGCCCCACTGCCAAATCCGCTTACGTGCCGCCGGCGAGACGTGGCGGGTCCCTGTGAACGTTCAGTCCGCGGATGGCTCCGAGGTCTTGTTCTACGCCGACCCGGATGTGCTCGCGCAGACAGCCAGCCTCGCGAAGCTGTGGAAGGCCAAGGTGAAGCAGTTGCAGGCGTTGCCCGAGGGCTGGACGGCGCTACCGGACCACGAGCCCGGCGTGGCGCTCGACTACGTGCGAGAGAAGTACGTCGACAAAAGCGAGATGACGCACCTTCCGTTCCACGGTCCCGGCGCGAACGACGACGTGCAGGACGTGGTCGAGCTCTACGTGGAGCGGGCGGTCGAGCAGGGCGCCACGGCCTTTGCGTTCGGCGAGAAGTTTCCGGGCGGCGTCCATGACATTCACATGAACCAAGGCAACAAGGGCAAGTGGAAGAAGGACAACGGCATCTACCAGGACGGCGCGGTGATCTTGCTCTTCCCCTCAGGTAGGCATGTGGCGCTGCTCTTCGCGTTCCAGACGCAGAGCTGGAACACTGACGGCAAAGGCCACCCGAAGTAGGGCGTGTCTCACGGCTCGGTGTGGTCCATCCCTTTGTTGTTCATGGTCCGACCTCCGGTCGGATTAGAGTGCTCCCTCGACCCGACCGAGGAGGCTTCGTGGCCAAGAAGAAGACCGCTCGCGACCTAGAGAAGACGTACACCCGCGCTCAGTTCGTAGCCAAGCTGCGACGCCTGGCCGACAGCCTGGAGAGCGGCAAGGCATTCGCGATTCAGGTTGCTGGCGAGCGCCTGCACGTGCCCGCGGACGCGAGCTTCAACATCGAGCACGAGCGCGCGGGGGGAGCGGAGGAGATCGAGTTCCAGCTCAAGTGGCGCTTGCCCTGACCCGGGCGCGAGCGCGCAGATCGGCGTACGCTTTGAGCATGGTGCCGCGTGCTCTGATCGGGGGCTTGGCGCTGACCCTGAGCGTCAGCGCGTGCGGCAGCGCGAGCGAGGGCGCACAGCCCGAGCAGGCTCGCGCCGAGGGCGTCGCGCTCGGCAGCAACTGGTTCCGGCCGCAGGTCTATTGCCCCCCTGGCACCCATTTCGAGGGCTCGGTGTGCAAGGCGTTGGTCGTGCTCGATTGCCCCCCCGGCACCATGTTCGAGGACGAAGTCGGCTGCGTTCCGCTCGTACGCACCGCCGCTCCCAGCGCGACCGAGCCGGTCCCGCCGCCGTTCGAGCTGAACCCGCCGCCGACCACGGCGCCGATGGCTCGCTGCGGCTGTCCCCCCAACGATCTGATGTGCGCGATGCAATGCGCGCAGGGCAAGCAGGCGCCGCAAGCTGGCGCGGCACCATTCGATCGGAGCGCAGCCTCCAGCGCGCTGAGCACCGCCGCGGCAGGCGCGCAGGCGTGCAAGCTGAGCGGCGGGCCCGCCGGGCCCGGCAAGGTGCGCCTGACCTTCGTGAACAACGGCACCGCGCAAGGCGCCAGCGTCGACGAGCCGTTCAAGGGCACCCCCACCGGCAACTGCATCGAGGGCGTGTTTCGCGCGACGCGAGTGCCCGTGTTCTCGGGGCCACCGGTCACCGTGTCGAAGACGTTCACGCTGCGTTGAGATCGATCAGCTCGGCAGCTCGACCAACGCTCGCACCTTGCCCCGCACCCTCACCGGCGCGGCGGGTGGGTCGGTCCGCCTGCGAACGCGCATGAGCAAGCCACCCTTCGGGGCCATGGTGATCGCGACGCGCGGATCCACCACCGCCTCGTTGCGGAGCTCGAAGCGGAAGCGTTGCAGCATGGTCGCGAGCACGATCTTGATCTCCATCAGCGCGAAAGAAGCGCCGATGCACATGCGCGGCCCGGCGCTGAACGGGTTGTACTCGTACACGCTTGGCTTGCTGGTCTCCCAGCGGCGCGGCCTGAAGCGACCTGGCTCCGCGAACACCGCGGGGTCGTGGTGCATGTGGTAGATGCTCAAGAACAGCTCGCTGCCCGCAGGCAGGCGGAAGCCCGCGAGCTCGCTGTCTTCGGCGACCAGGCGCGGGTGCAGCGGGACCGGCGGCAAGACGCGCATGCTCTCCTTGATCACCGCGTCGAGCAGCGGCAGCTTGCCCAGGTCGTCGACGGACGGGGCAGCGCCGTGCAGAGCGCCGTCGAGCTCCTCCTCGAGCTCGCGGGCGACGGACGGGTGCTCCGCCAAGAGGAACAACGTCCACGCCAACGCGTTGGTGCTGGTCTCGTGGCCGGCCGCGAAGATGACGCCGGTGTGCCCGATCAGCTCGTCTTCGCTCAGCACGCTGCCGTCTTCGTCGCGTGCGGCGAGCAGTGTGGACAGCATGTCGGCCGCGTCCTCGCCGAGCTTGGCGCGTTTGGCGCGCACCGTGGCCACCGTCTCACGGTCGATCGCGTGTGTCAGATCCAGAAAACGCCGATACGGCAGGCCAGGCAAGTCGAGCCGCGGCAAGCTCATCCACGGTGAGAACATGGTGAGCAGCCAGGCTTGCATCAACCGCGCGAGCGCCACGCCGCGCTCCCCCACGTCCTCGCCGAACAGGGTCTTGGTGGCGATGCGCAGCGTGATCTCGGTGAGATCTGCGTGCACGTCTCGCGTCTCGCCAGCGCGGAAGCGCTCCAGCGCCTGCTCGGTGATGTGCACCATGTCGTCCCGATAGGCCTCGATGCGCGTCTTGTGGAACGCGGGCAACAGCAAGCGCCGATGGCGCCGGTGCTCCTCGCCGTTGACGTCGAACAGGCCCGTCATCGTGCGCTTGAGCGGCTTCTGCCGCTCGCTCACCACACCCACCGGAAGGAGCGCGCCCGGCAACGCCAGCATGTGAAAGCGCTCGTGCTGCGTCAGCACGAAGCGGTTGTTCTCGGCGCCGTTCACCACCACCACGCCGGCGCCTCGAGCTGTCGCCAGCTTGCCGCTGCCCCACCCTGGCCCCGGGCTCGCCACGCGCACCGGCGAGCGCACGATCGCCGCAACGTCGCCATAACGTGTGAACAATGAGCCAGAGGCGGCGATCGGATCCGCGAAGTACCGCAGCAAGTTCCCGATTGGCCCCACGACCCGCATGGGTTCGGGGCCGGGCGCGTTGGGGATGGGCACGTCCATGGCTGAAAACCTCGACCGGAGTCGGCGTCGACGCAAGCCGAAGATTGGCGAGCGTAGCGCGCAGCGCAAGCGAGCTCCGACCTGCTACGTTGTTGGCCGATGCGCGCTTGCTGGATGGGTTGCCTGCTGCTCGCGTGTGGTGGCGGAGGCGAGGCGACGCAGTCCGCGCGCGCTCCGGGGGCAGGGGCGCCGCCCGCGGCGTCGGCGCCCAGCTCGGACCCTTCCTTGGCGCGGCCGCCCGCGATCGCGGAGCACTGCCCAACGCCTTCGGCGCTGCCTTGCTCCAAGGACGGCTGGTGCTGGGACAACCCCAGGCCGCACGGGATGCGCTTCGAACACGCCTGGGGAGACGACGAGCGCTTGGTGGCCATCGGCGAGCGCAGCATGGTGGCGGTCCGAGCGCAGAGCAGCGGGCGCTGGCAATACCTCGACTCCGGCACGGTGCTCGCGCTCGAGTCGATCTACGGCGCTGGCGGTGACGTGTACCTCGCCGGACGACGAGGCACGTTGCTGCGCCTCCACGCGGATTGCTTCGAGCGCATCGACGCCGGCACCAGGGATGACTTCTTCGGCGTGTGGACCGACGGGCGGGTGCTGATGCTGAGTGGTCAACAGGGGCGCGTGCACGTGTACCGCGGCGGTGCGTGGTCCAGGTTGGAGGTGCCATCGCAACCGAACCTGTTCTCGATCTTCGCTCGCTCGCCAGAGGACGTGATCCTGGGCGACGGAATGGGCAACCTCCACCGCTACCAGCGAGGTCAATGGTCGTCACAGAGCCAGGGCGCTCGCTGGTTCCACGCGCTGCACGGCCCAGCGAGCGGTCCGGTCTATGCCGCTGGCAGCGCGTCGCACCTGGCGGTCCTGGACGCACACAAGCCGGGCGGTGAGTGGCGCGGTCTGGACCGCGGAGCCCATGGCAAGAGCGAGGACTGGCACGGGGTGTGGAGCGCTCCAGGAGTCGCTGTCGCCGTGGGGTCACGCGGGGGGGTGGCCACCTTGGAGGGAAAGCCGTTGCCGCCCGTCGACGGCGCGACCGCGCCGGCCTGGTCAGCCGTGTGGGGCAGCGGTCCGGACGACGTCACCGTGCTGGGCTCGCACGTGGCGCGCTTCCGCGGCAAGAGCGGGCGCTGGCAGCTGGAGCACGCGCCCCATGGATCCACCGTCAACCTGGAGGGCATTGGCGGGCTCGACGACGACCGACTGATCGCCGTTGGCTGGGAGGGCACGATCCTGCAGCGAGACGGGGATCGCGGCTGGACGGTGATGCGCACCACCGGCCAGCGCCACGACTACCTGCGCGACGTCTGGGTGCGCCGGGCCGACCATGCCTGGGTGGTGGGCTCGAACAGGAACCTGCTCGAATGGGACGGCAAGGAATGGCACCAGCGCGCCACGGACGACACGCCGCACTTGAATGCTGTCTGGAACCACGGCGGTGGATTGGCCTATGCGGTTGGCGGGAGTGGGCAGAAGAAGGCGTCGGTCATGCGCTCCGACGGCAAGACCTGGAGCCTGGTCGAGGACGCCCCCAAGAGCTATTGGCAAGACGTGTGGGGCAGCGGGCCGAACGATGTGTACTTGGTCGGTCACGCCGGCGTCGCACACTTCGATGGCAAGAACTGGCGCTTGGTGGAGGAGGCCAAGCTCGCGCTCCAAGAAGCGAAGCGCGCGAGGCACTTCCATGTGCAGGGCGTGTGGGGCTCGTCGGTCAGCGATGTGTTCGTGACGACCTCGGAGGGCGGCGTGCTGCGTTTCGACGGGAGCGCCTGGAGCTACATCGAGCCGGACGCCGTGCACCTCGAGCACGGGTTGCCGAGCGATGGCGGGCCGGACGAGATCTTCGGCGCGGGCTCCAAGGCCGTGTGGTCGGTTTCGAACCACGGGCTCATCCACCGCTTCGACGGCAAGGCGTGGCGGCCCGAGTCGTCCGCGACGTCGGCGCAGTTCTCGAACGTGTGGGTGAGCGACAAGGCCGTGTACGCCGTGGGCGGCGGCGGCACCATCATGCGCCGGCCGCTGCCTGGGGCTATCTGATCTCGTATTTGCCTCGGAGGCCCACCACGACCTGTGGCAACCGGCGACTCTGCTCGAAGTGCTCGTGGACGCTCCTCAGATTGTCCCAGAAGTCGCGGTGCGGGCCCGGCTCCTTGCTGAGCTTGTCGAGCTCGCGTGAAGGGAAGATGTGCACGTGCACCACCGCGCTCTGACGCACGACGCTCTGGCCCATGACCCAGAGCTCCTCCATGCGCTCGTCGCTGAGCGAGATGCAGCCGATGGACGCGCAGTCGCCGTGGATCATGATCTCGCCTCCGGGCGCCCCGCCGCCGAGCTGCTTGTCGAGCGGGTTGGGGTAGGACACCTTGGCGGAGAGCCAGAACGACGGATCGGGCCAGAAGTACTCGATGCGGTAGAAGCCCTCGGGCACCTGCATGTCTCCTTCGCGTCGCTTGGGGCCGATGCCGCCGCTCATGCGGCAGATGCCGTAGGTGGTGACGCGCTTCATCTCCGCGCCGCGCTCGGACGACGCCCACACCTCGAGCTCCTTCTCGGACTTGAACGCGCGCAGCAGCAGCTCCTTGGGAGGGAAGCTCACGCCGGCGTCGGCGAACAGCTTCTCGACCGTGGGCCTGCGACTCTGCTCGGCGGCCTGGCCTCGCTGCTCGAACGGCTGCGTCTCGTCGCCTTGCCAGCTGGTGGGCATCCGCACCGTGCTCATGGGCGCGTGGGGCGGGGCGGCGACGGTGGCGCTGGGCTCCGCCTCATCGGGGGGAGCGGGGGCCATCATCGCCATACGCGCGGGCGGTGGGAGCGGGGCTGGGTGGGTCGGCTCCGGGCCGGGGTTGCACGCAGTCAGCGCCAAGCAGCAGACGGTGGACGCACGCATGGTTGTTCAGACATCCGTGGGGTGGTGTGGAGTGTGACCGGGCGGTCGTCGCAATCTGGCTTCGCGCTTGGCTGTCGGACCGAGGATGCCTAGCCTTCGGGCCGATGAGCAAGACCAGCTGGATGGCGCTGTTGGGGACGGGCCTGCTTTCGCTCTCTGTGTCGCGCGAGGCGTTGGCGCAGCAAGGTGGCGTAGGGGAGTCGTGCCAGGCACGATCGGACTGTCAGGACGGCTTGAAGTGCCTGAACCAGACCTGCCAGGCGGGCAGCAGCGGTGACAGTGGAGGCAGCTCCGGTGGTGGCAGCTCCGGTGGCGGCAGCTCCGGTGGCGGCAGCTCCGGTGGTGGCAGCTCCGGTGGCGGCAGCTCCGGTGGCGGCAGCTCCGGTGGCGGTGGGGGGGACATGCTCGACAGCGAGCTCGAGGGCACTCGCATCCTCCTCGGAGCGATCTTCGGCGGCGGCCCGACGCACCCCGATGACCCGGCGGACGTCGTGCGCGGCAGCCTGCTGTTCGCGCTCAAGGGCGGCATCTTGCTCGATCGCTTCGAGCTCGGCCTGGAGTTCGCGCCAGCCACGTTCGTGCTGAACTTCAACCCCGACCTACCGTCGGTGCACCTCAACGCGTATGCCGGCTACCACATCCCCCTGTACGAATCGATCTCGTGGCCGCTCCGCCTCGGCTTCGGCTTCACCACACCGACGTTCGATGGAGAGGCGGGCGACACGCTGATCGCCTTGCGCGCGGACCTGATCGGCGTCTCTGTGTTGCTGGACGACCAGTTCTTGCTCGACGCGCACGCGCCTTCGTGGCGCATCAACATCGACCCCGAGGGTGGCGGCGCGTTGTTCAGCTACATCTTCGGCGTCGGCTTCGCGTGGACGCCCAAGATCTGACCGGGCCGGCGCTCAAGCGAGGCCTCCGCCGTGCGCCGCTCCTGTTCGCCCAGGCGGTTGAACGCCAGGACCGCGTCGATCTCCTCGAGCCGCTGCGTCGCTTGCACGTGCAGGCGAGCGGGACACGGAGGACAGCGTAGCGCTGTCGCCGAAACGCGCCTGCATCGCAGACCTTACACGTCCAGTGCTGCGCACGAATCCGGCGCGGCTACGCAACTGCATTCGCGGCGGTCGCGCGTCGAAGCCCCGTGACCGAGCCAAGGTGGCTCGCATGGAGACGAACGACGATGAATGGCAGAGTTGTGCTTGCAGGGTTGTGGTTGTGGCTGATGGGTTGCGGTTGCAGCGGCGGAGGGGCGGGCAGCGCCACCCCGATCGAGGTGCCCACGCCCGAGCCGGAGAGGACGGCGGCTCCCTCGCCCTCGCCGCGCTCTCCACACCCCACTTCCGGCAAGCGGCTGGTGCGCATCGAGGTCGAGTCGGATCTCGGCGGCGTGAAGGCCACGACCATCCACCGCTGGGTGTATGACGCCCGCGGGAACGTCGTGCGCAAGGAGGTGGACTTCGGCGACGGGCAGCCGCGCATCACCGCGTTCGCCTACGACGCGGAGGGGCGCGAGGTGTCGATCGACACCAACCCGGGCGGTGAGCTCGGCAGCGCCACCACGATCGAGCACGACGCCCAAGGGCGAAGGACCAAGAGCTGCTCGTTCCAGCGGGTCGGCGTCCTCACCGTGATGCCCAACAACAGCTGCCAGGAGCTGGTCTACGACGCCAAGGGTCGCGTGTCCGAGGAACGTACCTGGCTGTTCTCCCGACAGGAGGTGCCAGCTGGCGCCAAGCCCATGGTGGTCGTCGTGCGCTACGAGGAGGACGCGAGCGGACGCGTCGTGACCGAAGCGCGCGAGCAAGACGGCAAGCGCATCAGCGAGAAGCACTTTCGGTACGACAGCGCTGGCCGGGTGGTGGAGGAGACGTTCGACGCGCTCCACACCCCCTTCGTCGAGGAGCGCAAGGTGTTCGAGCGGGCCGCCGATGGCAGCGTCGTGCGCCAGATTCGCACCCGCGCCGGCGAGGAGAAGGCCGTGTTCGAGTACGAGGGAGGCGAGATCGTGCGCGCTACCGGCGTGCTGCCCGACGAGGCCATGCGCCACTCGTCCCAGTCCGTCGCGCGCTACAGCTACCAGTGAGGAGCTCCCCACAACGTGCGCTCGTTCTGCGGCGGGGTGCTGTGTTTGCGCAAAGGGTGCGCCCCCAACGTACTGCCCTGGAAGAAACCAGCGCGACGGCGCCTGGCACACGGCCTGCAGCGTGGACCGATTCGCCATGAAGCTCCCGAGCAGGCGACCCCGCTTCGAGCTCACGTCCCGCGAGGCGCCCGCGGCGCTCGCGCGGCGCGTGCAGGCGTTCATCGACGCGTCGCCTCGTGTGCGCGGGCTGGCGCAGGCGCATCGCATCGAGCTCTCGATCGCGGGCAGTGAGCACCACTTCTGGTCGCCACAGCTGGTCGCGGTGGTCAGCGACGCGCCTGGAGGTGGATCGCTCATCCACGCTCGCTTTGGGCCAGATCCGTATGTGTGGGTGCTGTATCTGCTGAGCTACCTTGGGCTGGCGTTCGCGTCGCTGATCGCGCTGACGTTCGGGGCGGTGCAGCTCACGTTGGGCCAATCGCCGACGGGGCTGATTGGCGCCGGCGCCGCTGCGATCCTCGCGGCCTTGGTGTACGGCGCGTCGTTCGTCGGTCAGGGGCTCGGCTCGGATCAGATGTACCTCCTGCGAGCGACGCTGACCGACTTGGCAGAGGACCCGCCCGACGACGCGCAGGGCTGAGCTTGCGGGCGCCGCCGGGTTGGCGTTCGGATCCGCGAACGTGAGTCGAGGGCAGTGCCGCTCCGAGCCGCGCTGGGTTAAGGATCCGGCATGCGGTTGCGTGAGCTTGTCGTGTACGTGGGCGCGCTCGTCCTCGCCTCGGCGTGCGGAGATTCCTCCTCGCCGACGGGCGACTCCTCGAGCGGGGACGGCGGCGCCGCGGCGGGTGGCGCGCCCGCAGGGGGGAGCTTCCCGGGCGATCCGCACACGCCAGCCGCCGGCTGTCAGGAGGGGTACGTGCCGTGCGGCGACGTGTGTGCACACCTCGAGGACGACGCGCGTCACTGCGGCGAGTGCGACAACCCGTGCAACCTCACGCCCGAGCTGGACGCTTGTGTGGCCGGCGCCTGCACCCCGGGCACGCCGTGCCCCACGGGAGAGGCATGCCCCGAAGGCCAGGGCTGTCAGCTCGGAATGAAGTGCGACGGGGCGTGCGTCTCTCACAACGTCGACATCGACAACTGCGGCAGCTGCGAGAACCGCTGCGCCGACGCGGCGATCTGTCTCGATGGCGCCTGCCTCGGCTCGGGCAGCGGAGAGAGCTGCGCGGATCCGCTCGAGTGGGACGCCAACACCCAGGAAGACGTCGGCTTCCGCTTCGCCGCAGGCTCGGCCACGCACGTGTTCTCGTGCGGATCGAGCCAGGCCGTCCCGGCTCGCTTCTTTCGGGTGAACGCGCCGCAGGAGGCGCTGCAGGTGCAAGCCGCCGCGCTCGACGACACCCCCGTGTTGATCGAAGTCTTCGACGCTGACAGCTGCGACAGCGCCGCGTCGGTCGCGTGCGCCCCCGCCAATGCCGTCGCGGAGGCGGTCTCGCCCATGGCCCCGATCGGCACGCCGTACTGGATCGCAGTCGGCTTGTCCGCGCCTGCGACCGGTCAGGCGGCCGTCGTCGCCGTGGACAACTGAGCGCTCGCGCGGCGTCGCGGGCGTACACGCGCCAGTTTGCGGAGCCAGCTCTCCGGAGGACTCGTGCGCCGCGATCACGCCTCACCTCGCCCACACGGGGGCGAACGTACCGATCGCGCTCGAAGCCAGCGGCTGCGGGCAGCGCAGGTTGAGCTCGACGGCCCGCCGCGCTACCTCGATCCGAGATGCACTACTTGCTCGAGTACGACGTCTCGGCCGACTACGCAGAGCGCCGCGCGGCACACCGCGCCGAGCACCTCGCTCTCGCGCGGCGCGCGGCGATGCGTGGGTCGTTGGTGTTGGGCGGCGCGCTGGCCGAGCCGATCGATCGCGCACTGCTCGTATTTCAGGGGTCGACCGCCGCGGCAGCGGAAGACTTCGTGCGCGAGGATCCGTACGTGAAGCACGGGCTCGTTCTTCGCTGGCGCGTGCGCCCATGGACCACCGTCGTCGGCCCGGACGCCTCGCTCCGCCTCGCGGAGGAGTCGCCAGGAGCCGACGCCTCCGCGGCGTCGCATGCTGCGCTCATTCCGTTCCTCCGCGGGGCGCGGCACGGCGTGGTGGCCTCTGTCTCGGAGCAGAGCTCGCCTCAGGCGGCGGTGGTCGGGCTCGCGGTCAGCGACCAGCTGGAGATGGTGTTCGACACGCTCGGCAGCACGCGCAAGGCGGCCAACCTTCGGCGCGATCCGCGGGCCGCGATCGTGATCACACGCGGGAGCGCGACCGCCCAGATCGAAGGTGTCGCCGACGAGCCACAAGGGGCGGAGCTCGAGCGCGTGCGCGCCGTCTACCTCGACGCGTTCCCGGATGGCGAGGAGCGCGCGAGCTGGCCAGGCATCACCTGGTTCCGCGTGCGCCCGAGCTGGATCCGCACCACTGATTTCGGCACCGACCCGCCCAGGGTCACGGAGCTGTCCGGCGCAGAGTTGGGGTGAGTCCAGTCGGATTCACGAGCGCCCGCTTGGCCGCTCGTGCCAGCATGGCTGCATGAAGCCCGGTTCCTCCCCACGTGCGCGCAAGCTCGCGGCGTCGTTCATCGTCACCCTCGCGGCGTTGCCAGGTTGCGGGGCCTCGACCACGAGCAGCGGAGGCTGCGAGCCGCCCGAGTGCCACATGAACCCGCCCCCGCCAGACCCGACGGTGACGCCGCCGGCGACGGCCACCGTAGCCACGAGCGCGGCCCCCGAGGCGACCGCGCCTTAGCTGACAGACTGCCTATCCCGTGGACTGGGATGACGTGCGCCACTTCCTCGCGCTGGCACGCACCGGGTCGGTGCGTGCGGCCGGCTCCGCGCTCGGCGTGAGCCACTCGACGGTCGCGCGGCGAGTGGAGACGCTCGAGACGCGGCTCGGGGTGAAGCTGTTCGACCGCCACCGCGACGGCTACGTGCTGACCGACGCGGGCCGCGAAATGGTCACCGGCGCAGAGCGTGTGGAGCGCGAGATGTCCGCGCTCGAGCGTGGCTTGGCGGGGCAGGACGCCCGGCTCGAGGGGCCCGTGCGCGTCACGTGCACCGACCCCTTCATCGCCAAGATGCTCGTGTGCGCGCTGGCCGCGCTGTGCGAGCTCCATCCAGGCATCGAGCTCCAGCTCGACGCAGACTCCCGGAACCTGGACCTGTCCAAACGCGAAGCCGACATCGCGCTGCGGGCGCTCGTGACCAGCGCCACGCCGCCGGAGCACCTCATGGGGCGTCGGCTGGTGCCGATCGTGCTCGCGAGCTACGTGGCCGTCGCGCACGCCGAGCGCCTCGATCCAGAGCGCGGGGCAGGGCGCTCGCGCTGGCTCGGCTCCGACCGAGCGCGGATGGTCGAGTCGCTGGTCGCCTCCTCGAGCTATCCGGAGCTCCCGGTGTGGGGCGCGTTCGACTCGCTCGAGGTGTTGGTCCAGACAGCGCTCGCGGGACTGGGCTTGGTGATGTTGCCCACCTACGTCGGCGACCTCGAGCCGGGGCTCGTGCGACTGCCCAAGCCCGACCTGCGGCACCTGGCCGACTTCTGGCTGCTCAGCCACGGCGACCTGCGAGACAACGCCCGCATGCGCGCCGCGCGCGAGCAAATCAGCAGCGCGTTGACGGCGCAGGCAGCGCTGTTTCGTGGCCACCCGGGAGCGTGGCCCGAAAACGCGCCCGTGCGTCCCGAACTTGCAACAGGCGAAACCTGGCCGCGCGCTTAGATTCGGTCGGCCATGAGCACAGACGCCAAGTTCTGGGACGGGATCGCACAGAAGTACGCCGCGCAACCGGTGAAAGACCCCTCGGCCTTCGAGCGCAAGCAGGCCATCACGCGCCAGCACTTGCGGCCGGAGGCGACGGTGCTGGAGATCGGGTGCGGCACCGGATCGCTCGCGCTGGCGATGGCTCCGCACGCGGGCCACATCCACGCCATGGACGTGTCCGGCGAGATGATCCGCATCGCCGACGAGAAGAAGGCGGCCGCCGGCGTGAGCAACGTCACGTTTCACACAGGCACGCTCGACGAGGGCGCGCCGGTTGGCGCGGGCGAGGTCGACAGCGCGTGGGCGTACTCGATCTTGCACCTCGTCCCCGATCGCGCTGGCACGTTGCGGGCGCTGTACGAGCTGCTCAAGCCCGGCGGCTCCCTCATCTGCTCGAACGTGTGCCTGGGTGGATCGTGGGTCCCGTACGGCGCCCTCATCACGGTGATGCGCTGGTTCGGCAAGGCGCCGCACGTTCACATCTACGACCGCGCGACGATCACGCGTGAGCTGCGCGAGGCCGGCTTCGTGCAGATCGAGGAGAAGGACGTGGGCACCGACCCGCTGATCGCGTTCATCGTCGCGAAGAAGCCTGGGTGAGCTAGAGTCCCGCGCGATGGCAGAGCTCGAGGTCGCACGGGACGGAGATTCAATCCGGGGGATCACCTTTCGTCCCAGCGGCCCCGACGACGATGACGACGAAATTCGCGGCTACGATCCCGACCACTACGACCCCGCCGAGGGCAAGCTCGCCTCGCTGCCTGGCGCCGAGCTCTATCGGCTGGTCGACGCGCCCGAGGCCGCAGCGCTCGAACGCCTCGTGCTCTCGTGTCCCGTGCAATGGGAGGGCAATCACGGTTCGTGGGGCAGCCACGCCGCGTTCATGAAGCACCTCACGCGGCGAGCGCGCCCAGCGCTTCGCCTGCTCGAGCTCGACGGCCCCACGATGCCGCGCGCTCCTTCGCAGGGCGACGCGGTGCCGGAGCTGTCGTTTCTGCGTGCGGGCCAGTCAGGTCCTGCGGTGATCGACGCGGGGGATCTCACGAAGCTGTGGGTGTCGGCGACTGGGCTGGAGCAGCTCGTGATCGCGCAGGCCGCCAAGCTCAAGTTGGGGAACGTAGTCGCGCCCTCGCTCCGCAGCTTGGTGATCGGCAGCTCGGCCGCGCCGGTGATCCGCGCCATCGCGGGCGGCTCGCTGCCCGCGCTCGAGACGCTCGTCGTCCGCGTCGCGCGCGCCAAGGACGCCGCCGCGCTGCTCGACAGCCCCGGCCTCGGCCAGATCCGGCATCTCGGCTTGATCGCGGATCGCACCAAGCCCAGCCGCCAAGGCGACGGCGTGATCGCGGCGCTCCTCGCGAGCGAGAGGCTCGACGCGCTCGAGACGCTCGACCTCGGCGGTTGGGACGCCTCGGACGCCACCTGGCGCGCGCTCGTCGCGGCAGCCCCGCGAATGACCCGACTCACCGAGCTCCGGCTCTCGACGTGGCGCCTCTCGCTCGAGGAGCTCGCCGAAGAGATCGAAGAAGATCTGCTTCAGGAGTACAAGGTGTGCGCCTCGCGTCGAGGCCGGCCACGCGACGAGCCCATCGGCAGGGCGCTCGAGAGCGCCTTCCCAATCCGGTGGCTCACCACGACCATCGAACCGCTCGAGGAGAGCGAGGACCGCGATGTCGTTTATGGCTTCAGCAGCGGCCAGTCTCTCGACGACTTCTGCGAGGTCGAGCGACGGCTGGACAGCAGCGCGCAGCTGGGGGAAGGCTAGCGCTGCCGGGAGCGTGTCGCGCCCCGCCACGAGAGGTAGAGGAGTGAAGCAGTCCGCCGCCGTTCGTCCAGAGCCGAACTACCAGCGCAAGGCCGCCATTGCCCGTGGAGGCGCCGTCGAGCACACCGGCGCCGTGGCCGTCCTGCCCATCGAGGACTTCGACCTCGGCCGCACCATCTTCCAGACGCTCGAGGGCAAGGCCGCGCGCTACGTCATCACCAAGCGCATCGGCAAGGACGTGCGCTGGTTCAGCGAGGACGCGAAGCGCGTCCAGCACGAGTACGAGGAGATCACCGCGCAGGGGCCGCTGCCCGAGGTCAGCCCGGAGCTCCTGAAGTTCCTGGTCGAGGAGTGCAACTTCGACGTCGAGCACGCCGACGGGTCCTTCCTGGATCACCTGTACTTCTGCTTCGAGTACGGCGTGCGGCACTACCCCGAGCGCTCGCCGCTGGTGCTGCTGCTGCACTCGATCCTAGGCACGGGCACCAACACCTTCGCCATGGACAAGTCCAAGATCCCGGCGCTGAAGGCGCTGGTAACGCCGTTCGAGTGGACGCACATCGAGGCGTTCCCCTCGTTGCTGCGGTTGCTCTACGCGGGCGAGATCCGCAAGGAGCTGCGCGGCAACCTGCACCGGCCGGACGCGGTGCGCGAGATCCGCTTCCAGCGCGTGATCGACAACGCGCCGATCACGATGAGTGGAGAGGACTTGTGGATCGCCCTCAACTACCAGCTCATCCACCTCGTCGACTTCATGCCCGCCGCCAACTGGCCCATGCACCTGAATGACATTTCGTTCATTCTGCTGCGTGACCTCTACGATCTGCTCCAGCGCGCCGGCAAGCTCGAGGCACGCGTGAAGTACACTCCGCCCGCGAGCGACGCGCGCCCCGTGGGGGAGCCGCTCGGCGTCGGCGGCTGGCTCACCACTCGGATCCCCGTGCCGGTCAGCGAGAGGATGGCCAGCACCTCGGTGAAGAGGTTCTCCCAGCGCATCGGCCACGACGTGTCGTACCGCATCACCTGGGGCTAGCCTGGCAATCCAGGTGACATGACGCCGCTGACGATCCGCCTGGTCGACGACGGCGCGTACCACGTCCTTCGCTCCAAGCAGATGTGGCGCGCGTTGTGGGCGCTGTACGCGGGAGGAGGGCTGCTCGCCGCGCGCGCGTTGACCGGGACGCTGGGAACCGCGCTGATCTCGGTGTACGCCCTGGTGGCGCCGGCCCTCCTGATCACGCACGTGATGGCCATCGCGCGTCGCAAGCGCATCCCGCTCGTGCGCTACGCGCTCAGCTGGGACGAAGGCGGCCTGCGGCTCGAGCGAGATGGGCGCCCCCACTACCTTCCGCGCCGACGAGGGTTGCAGGCGACGCTCGACGAGAAGCTGCGCGTCTTGGCCGTCTTCGGGTTCGACCAGCGGCTGACGCTGCCGCTGCCGCAATCTGCGCTGGCCGACGCGCGCGAGCTGTGCGCGCGCATTCAACGAGACAACGACGCACACGCCCCCGATCTGCCACACGAGCTCGCGGCGCGGCTGGCGCGTGGCGAGCGGACCTGGGCCGAGTGGCTCGAACATCTGCGCGCCTCTGCGCCGGAGGCGGCGACCGGAGCTGGCTATCGTGGCGTCCCTCAAGAAACGGAGGAGCTGGCGGAGGTGTTCGGGAGTCGTCTCGGCGCGATCGAGGATCGCGCGGCGGCGGCGTTCTTGCTTCAGCGCGCCGACCCTCACCACCGGGCTTTCCGCGAGGCGAGCCTCGCCGAGCTACCCCCGCTGGTGATCGCCATGCTGCACCTCGCCGCGCCGCAGGACGCCGAGCTACGTGCCGCCGCCGACGGCATTCGCGGCTACCTGGATGAGTCGCTGGTGGCCCTGCTCGATGAGCGGGCAGAGCAGAGGGCTCGCATCGCGGATGACGCCGAGGCCGAGGGGGAGGCGGAGCTCGACGAGCCCGATTCTGCGCGCGCGTCGTCGTGAGAGGGGATCCAGCTAGAGCTCGCGGACGGGCCGCTGACGCAGTTGGGAGGGTGGCGGTCTGCCCGCGCGCCTCAACATGCGCGCGAGATGGGAGGCGGACGCCGCGCCCACGCGCCGGGCCACCGTCTCCACCTTCACGTCGGATGAAGCGAGCAGCGCGCTCGCGGCGTCGACTCGCTCACTGAGCAGAAGAGAGCTGAAAGAATGCCCTGCCTCGCTCAGCGATCGCTGCAACGTGCGGCTCGATGCACCGAGCGCCCTGGCACACCCGTCCAACGTGGCGTCGACGAGGTGAGCTGCCAGCCAAGCGCGAACGCGTACGAGCGAGGAACGCGTGAGGAGGAGCGATAGGAGCTCCTCCACGCGCTCGTGAGCTGCAGGGCCCCAAACCGTGTCGGCCCATGAATAGGCATCGGAGGGGCATGTGAAGGCGCGGAAGGAATCTCCTGGCCCGAGCGCTCCGAGCACGCCGGTCATGCGTGCGCCTCGAACGCCAGGAGGAACGATGATTGCCTGGCGTTCGAACAGCCCGCGCACCTTCTCCCTCACGGGCCCGACTCGGTCGACCAACAGGCTCCACGCGTCCTCGTCGATGGACTCGAGGAACCTGCCATCCACGACACGGCGAAGCGGTGGCTTGAGCTGAGTGTGGCCGCTGAGCTCGTAGAGGTTCGCGAGCTCTTGAGCATCGCGCGCGGCCCTCACCCCAAAGTGTACCGTCCCCACGAGCTGCGGCGTCGCGCACCACGCCGCGAATGAGTCGCCGAGCAGTGCGCGACCGACGATTCTTGGCGAGAGCTCCTGCACTCTCTCCACGATCCGAAAGGGCGGGAGCTCGCTTGGAGCGCGCGCCGAGGCGCTGCCGGAGGACGTGCGCTCAGCGCGTCTTCGCACTGCGCAAGACTACCATCGAGTCAAAGCTTGATGATGTAGTTCACTGCGATGTTTGTCGGACGCGTCTCGCTTCCGCCGGTTGCTGCTGTGAAGCTGCCGAACACTGGATAGGGGAACGTCGTGCTGTTGCCACCGGCGCTGGTGAGCCCACTCGCGGCGGGCGGTCCGAACGTCTCGTGATCGTGAGACACGACCATGTCCTGCTGCAACGAGCCCACTTCGTCACCCTCGTTGCCGCCCTCAGCCGCCGGCGAGCGCTCGGATGCGTCCGGATCGACCCCGGCTCCGTTGTCCCAGCCGCGCAGGAATCGCCCGCGCAGATCGGGTAGATTGAACATGCCCGACGTGGCGCTCCCGCCATGAGCCACCCCGATGGCCTCGTACAGCGCCGCGTACTCGGGCTTGGCTGCGTCGAGCACTGCCCCATCGCACGGCAGCCAGCCGGGGGGCGCGTTGCGGCCGGCGTAGGCCACGATCGTGCCCGGCGGATTCGAAGCTGCCTCTATGGTTGCGAACCGTTCGTTGAGGTCCTCCGCGCGGAGGATCTCACCCGGCGTGAACGTCTTGGACGGTCCCGCCCACGCCGCGGAGCCGGCAAACGCAACGGCCAGCGAGCCGATTGCCAGCGCCCGCCTCCAGCCCAATCCGCTGAATTGAACAGTCTTCATGGGGAGCTCCTCTACGAGAGAACGCACTGGTTCAGGGTGGATTCGTCGAGTGTGCACATGGATTCCGTGACCGGGGGGGCGTGTCCGCCTCCGCCGCCAGCGCTGTCGCCGTCGGCGGAGCCTGCGGAGCACGCCGCGCTGACGAGCAGCGCAAACATTGGAAAGTATTTCACTGGTTGACCTCGAGCTGAGGGGACTTCTAGACGCCGGCTTGCAGGCCGACGTGCCCCGCACCTTAGGCAGGCTCATCAGCACGCGGGCGCCAACCGAGGACACGGCGGCGCCATGTGACGCTCGCGTGGGAGGCCGCGCTCTCGGGAGATCTCCGCGCCTTTTCTGTCACCTTTTGCCTCCGCTCGACATGACAGGGGCGAGGCAAGAACATGACAGCTATCGCGCCCAGCGCTCTCGACATGGTGGACCCCCGACCCCTGGCTCTCTCCGGCGACTCGTTCGCCAAGCTCGTCGCCCAGCACCAGCGCGCGGTGTGTGCAGTGGCGTTCAGTGCGCTGCGCGACCGCGCCGCGAGCGAGGAGGTCGCGCAGGAGGCGTTCCTGGTGGCCTGGAAGAAGCTGCCCGGGCTGAGCGAGCCGCCCAAGCTGCCGGCGTGGATCTGCGGCATCGCCCGCAACCTGGCCAAGAACGCGCGGCGCGCGCAGGAGAAGGTCGAGCCGAGCGACGCGCTCGACGACGTCGCGACCGCCGCCGCCGGCCCGCTCGACGCGCTGCTCGACGCCGAGAGTGATGCGATCGTGGAGCGCGCCCTCGCCAGCTTGGAGGACAGCTACCGTGAACCCTTGGTCTTGTTCTACCGGCAAGACCTGTCGATGCGCGAGGTCGCGGCGGCGCTCGACATCAGCGAGGTCAACGCCAAGCAGCGCATCAGCCGCGGACGCGCGCAGCTCGCCGAGCGCGTGCATCACATCGTCGAGCGATCGCTCCGCGGCTCGGGCCCCGGCAAGGCGTTCACCTCCGCGGTGGTCGGAGCGGTCGCAGCATTGCCCAAGAGCGCGCAGGCCAAGCCCGCCGCGGGCGTGGCCTCCGGGGTGTCGAGCTCATGGTGGATCGCAGCGGCGCTGGTCGGCGCGTTGGGCATCGGCGCTGCGTTGACGTCGGCCTCCGGGTCCGACGGCGCCCTCGCGCTGGGCCCGTCGTCGGCGGACGCACAAGACTCCGTCGCGACGAGCGCGCGAGCCGAGGAGTCAGGGGGCTCGGCGCGTGCTGCACGGTCTCACCCTTCGCCGGGTCCGCGCTTCAAGCCCAGGCAAGGTCGCACACAGAGCGCGCGCGTGGTACCGCCGAGCGCTGCCACGGCGCTCCACGATCGGCTCGACGTCGCGCTCCAAAAGAAGATCGACCTCGAGCTGAAGGAGGCCAAGACCGGCGAGGTGCTGCGTTTGCTCGGCGACATCGCGAGCACGCCGGTCATCGTGCGGGGCGAGATCGGCGACGAGGTGAGCGTCAACCTGCGCGCGGTCTCGGTGCAGCAAGCGCTCGACGAGACGCTCGAGGCCGCTGGCGCGGTGTGGGACGAGATCGACCTCTTGCGCGTGGTCGGTACGCCCGGTGCCGCCGGTCCCGAGCTGGGCGGCCCCAAGCTGGATCTCCACCTCGTGGACGCGCCGTTCAACGACGTCGTGCAAGCGCTCGGCCAATCGCTGGAGCTCTCGGTGTTCGTCGCCGAGGACGTCGCTGCCAAGCCGGTGACCATCGAGGTGAAGGCGGCGGTGGCGGGCGACGTGTTCGCGCAGGTGGTGAGCGCGGCCGGACTGCGCTGGGAGATCGTACCGGCGATCGAGGTGCGCGCCGACGACGAGTAGGCGATCGCGGCGCGCGTCTACGGCAGCCCCAACTGGGCGACCGGCAAGCCGAAGCGCGCGTCGGGATCGATCAAGTCGCGGATCAGGGCCTGACAGAGCTCCGTCGCCGCGGCTGCATGCTCCGCCACGTCGTCCGCGATCAGCTCCCCATCGAGGTCCACGTAGGACCGCGCCGACACCACTCCCTCTTCGACCCGATGATCGAGCGGCTCGCCACTTCGGTCCCCGAGCAGCCACCAGGTGGACGGCAGTTCGCCTGTCGGCAGCTCTCGATCGAGCTCGGCGCTGAGGAGCGCGAGCCGCATCCACTCCCCTAGCAGGCGCATGGCCGGCTCGTCCGCGTCCGCGGAGTGGGCTGCCTGCGCGTCGTCGAGCCAGAAGACGAGGGGGAGGAACGGGCCGTCGCCGACGCGTGCCCAGCAGCTCTCCTCCACGCGCTCGTCGTCGTCCTCGCAGCGGCGCAAGATCCACGTGTAGCCGGACACCTCCCAGGCCCGCATCGCACCGGAGAGCCATGCTTCGGGGCGGGCGACTTCCCGCACAGCCTTTGCCGTTTGGTGCGCTCGAGCTCCGAGCTGGCCCGCGCGTGGCCGTGGCCCCGCCGCGCCGTGCCGCAGCGCCTGGATCGCGAGCGCGACGGGAGATGTCGGCCAAGCGAGATCCATGGGCAGCAACGACGAGGCACCTCGCGTCGGCATCTCGGCGACCCGCCTCGCTACCTCCACCCTCCACCGCCGCAGCACATCCAACGCGGCCTCCCTGCGGGCCTCGTCGGGTGCTTCTTCGAACAGGGTGTCGGCGCCCACCAGTCCCATCGAGATCGCCTGCGCCGTCACGCCGAGCAACTTGCCGGTTTTGCCCGTGCGCCGCAGCTCGACCGTGAGCGTGACCGTGATCCCATCCTTCGCTCTCGCATGAGTGTCGCCCTCTCGCCGGAGGTGCGCGGAAAGGCGCTGCCCTCGCGGCAGGCCGAGCACGCCGAGCTCACCTTCTAGCGCGGCGAGTCCGTGGTCGAGCATCCATTGGCCGAGCGAGGCATCGGGAGTAGGGGCCGCGAGCATGGACGGCAGCTCCCGAAGAAAGTCGGCGATCGCGCTCGAGAAATGCTCCTCGGGCAGGGCGCCATCCGACAGGCAGAGCTCGATCGTCGCGCGCAAATGCTCCGCAGCTCGCTCCCTCGCGTCACGCGCCGCGGGCACGCCGAGGCTCCTGTCGAAGCCGCGCTCGGCCTCGAGGATCGTCGCCGCGGCCGCGACGGTGTGGAGCTCCACCGCGCCGATCACGGCCCGCTCTCCGTGCACGATCTTGGACGCGACCCACAGCACCACCGCACGGACGCCAGCGTGCTCCACCGCGAGGTGATCGAGCTCCGAGAGCGCGCTGAGCACCGTGCGTGGCGCCCCGGCGGGCTCGGATGCGGGGCGCCAGGCGGTGAGGTGCTGGAGGCTCGGGGAGGCGCCGAGCTCCCTTGCGAAGAGTGGGGTGACGACGAGCTTCGCGTCGCGGGAGACCATCAGCACTGGCTGTCGCCTTTGCGACGCGAGCCGTCAATCCCGACGAACCCGCAACATTCGCTCGGCCGAGCCCGTTCGCGCGCAAACCATTCGCGTCCACGGCCTTGTCGTTCTTGCCCGCGCTTCGGTTGGGCGGCGTTCGCCTCGATCCCGTCCGCGCTTCGCATGCTGGAGGATTGCGAGCAGGTCTCGCTCCATTTGCGGCAAGTGATGTCGCTGCTCGACAACTTCCTGGGGGCCGAGCCCGACGATCGCCTCACGGCGCGCCTCCTGGAAGCGCACGCAGGCTGGCCGCGAAGCCACCTGGACAAGCTCCACCTCGTGCTCGCGGAGATCAGCAAGTGGGCGCTCCGCCGCTCCCAGAACCTCAACGCGAACATCTCGCGCCTGCGCGCAGCCTTGCCGCCTGCGCAAGACGCCCAGGTCGCGCGCGCGCTCGCGAAGTCCAACGCGGCCGAGCCCGCGGCGCCGGCGGCTGCGCGCAAGGTGGCGAAGGTCACGAAGTAGGTGGCGACTCAGTGTTTCGCGGCGCGTCGATGGAACAACCCGCGAAATGGGACGGTGGCGGCTGCTCGATCACGAGCGGTGCGACCGACAGCGGAGAGAGGTCGGAGCGGAGCAAGTGCGCGCCCGGTGAGAGCTCGCTCGCCGGCTTGAGCCGCTCGACCGGCACCGGGCCGCTCGGGGTCTCCACCGGCATGCCCTCGGCGTGCCAGCGGGGTGCGCCGTCGCGACCTGGGCGCCTGTTTTCGCGGCGTGCCAACGGGGGTAGGCACGTTCGATGTACCACGACGGACAGCGCGCGCTCCAGGCCACGTTCGGCTCGACGGCTCTCGCCGATCGGCTGCACGAGAAGCTTCACCGCACCCGCTTCACCGAGGAGGACAAGGCCTTCATCGAAGGGTTGCCGTTCTTCTTTCTCGCCACGGCCGATCAGGAGGGTCGGCCGGACTGCTCGTTCAAAGGCGGTCGGCCCGGGCTCGCGCGCGTCGTCGCCCCCGATTGCCTCGTGTTCCCCGACTACGACGGCAATGGCATGTTCCGGAGCCTCGGCAACATCCGGGTCAACTCCAACGTAGGACTGTTGTTCATCGCGATGGCGGACGCCCCCAAGCGGCTGCGCGTCAACGGGACCGCGGTCCACACGCTCGAAGACCCACTGCTCGCCGAGTTCCCCGGCGCGCAGGGCGTCGTCCGCGTCACCCCGGAGCACATCTTCCCGAACTGCCCGCGCTACATCCCGAACCTCGCCACTGGCGAGCCCTCGAAGTACGCCCCGGTCGAGGGCGCCGAGCCCGTGGAGCCCGCGTGGAAGGGCTTCGACTCGTTCAAGGACGTGGTTCCCCCGCGTCGTGCCTGACGGCGCTGTGCTGCCCATGCGCACGGTCGAGCTTCGCAACGCGCACACGTCGATTCTTCGGCGCGGCACCTCTTCGATCCTCGGTTGGGTGTCGCTCGCAGGGCTCTACCTGCTCGCCCTCGGCGGGACGGCGGCGCGTGCGCTCGGTGGCAAGCTGGAGGCACCATGGCCAGCCGCCATCGCGTTGGTGGCGTTCGCCGCGTTCGCCTTCGCTTGGATCTTCCGGATTCGCGGCGGCAACCATTGCGACGTTCGGGTGCACCCGGACCGTGTCGAGATCGTCCGAGGGCCGTTCACGCGCTCGTTCACGCGCTCGAGGATCGTCGGCGGTCTCGTGCTTGCGGGGGCAGAGGGCGCCGAGGTGGAGCTCCAGCTGCGAGGCGGCAACGCGGTTCGCGTCCGCTGCAAGAGCGTCGCAGAAGCAGAAGGTCTGGTGGAGGCTCTCGGTCTCGACCCCGAAAATCGGCGCGTCGCCATTGGTCCTGGCCGCGACACGCCCACCTCGCTGTGGATGAGCCTGTTCGCATCGGCCACCGCGCTCCTCGCCCTGGAGCCCATGAGGCAGCTCTACGCCGCGCTCGCCCTCGGCGGCTCTGGCTCGCCGGGAGCACCGCCTGTGCCTTGGCGCTGGCGCGAGCCCTCAGCCCGCCGCAAGTGGTCGTCGGGCTCGATGGAGTCGTCGTGCACTGGCTGTTCGGCAAGCGCTTCATCCCCTATGCCGAGCTCGAGCGCGCAGAACGCGTGCCCTCGGAGGGGCTCGTGCTCTCGCTCTCCGGCGGCGAGCGTCTGCGCCTGGGCGCCCGCAACGCAGGCGGCGAGTACATCGATGCGCTGTGTGCCCGCATCCAGGCGGCTCGTGCGGCGGCGATGGGCGCGTCGGTCGCGACCACCGCGCTGCCGCTCGAGCGTGACGGCCGCACGCTCGCGAGGTGGCGTGAGGCCCTGCGCGCCGTCGTCGCGGGAGACGGCTACCGCACCCGACACGTGGACCGCAGCGACCTTCTCGTGGTGCTCGAGGATGCCGCTGCGCCTGCGGAGCGTCGCATTGGCGCAGCGCTCGCACTTCGGGAGCTCGACGGCCAAGAGGCGCGCGTGCGGATCGGGGCGGTCGCCGCGGCGGTGGCGAACGACCGTCTCCGCGTCGCGCTCGACGGCATCGGCCAGGACAGCGTCGACGAGGCCGCCATCGAGGAGGCTCTCGCGGCCGAGAGCGATCGAGCCCACGCGTCGCGGGATTGACCCGACGCGTGCCTGAGCTGCACGTGTGGTACACGTGCGCCATGAGCTCTGACCCGGCCGACGCACGCGACCCTCGCGCCCTGCTCCACCTCCCTGCGACGTTCGATCTGCCGGATCCGGACGCGCTCGCCCAGGACGCGCGCGCGATCTTGCTCCACGCGCTCTCGCTCCGCAAAGACATGGCCACGGCCGAGGTCGTGGTCTCGCCGGTCTGGGAAGATCACGAGGGGCAGGCATCGGTGCGCGCGGCGATCGTGCCGCCGGGCGTGGCGACGCGTTACTTCGAGGGCCCGGGCCTCGCCTCGCTGCGCGACCCCGGCGTGATGCAGATGCTGTGCGACGTGGTCGGCATGCTGCTCGAGGATCCCGATGGCGCAGCCAAGGTGCTCGCACCGACCGAGCAGCTGTGGGTCAGCCCAGAGGCGCCCGTGCGCGCGCTCGACCTGCCGTACCGGCCCCACTTCAAGGTGCTGACGCTGGTCATCGCCGACCTCGCGCGCAAGGTCGGCGCCGGCTTCAGCGAGCTCGAGTGGATCGCCTCGCTCGGCCTGCTCGACGCCTACCACGATCCCGAGAGCGATCCCCCGCGCGAGGACGTGGTGACCGCCACCGCCGCCAAGACGCTCGCGATGTGTGCCGAAGAGGCCGAGTGGATGCGCGCGCTCGCGCAGTCGGGCTCGGCCTGAGCGTGCGACGATCGCCCGCGTGAATCAGGCTGTTGTCGCCCCCGTCGTGCGCTTCGATGACTACTTCGAGGCCGAAGCGCTGACGACTGGGCGGGCGAAGCGAAGCGAACAGGCGAGACCATCACGATTCACGGCACGGCGATCGACGTCGACAAGGTCTACGGCTAGCCCCGCGCTCAGTCCTCGGTAGTGTCGATCGTCACGTCTTTGACCTTGGCGCCGCTGGCCTTGCAGTCCTCCGGGCCTTTCAGATCGGTTCGCTTGAACTTGTGAGCGCGCGACTCCAGCGGTGAAAGGTCTTCGCAGCCCTTGCCGGTGAGGTTGCCCCCTGCCTCGCAGGACACCACGTACTCGAAGCAGATCTTGGCGTCCCAGGGGCCACCTTCGTGCGTCACGTCGCAGGTGATCCCCTCTTCTCCACCCTTGCAGTTCACGTTGGCGAGCGTGTCCACCACCTCGTCGCTGCCGACGCGACGCCGGAGCTCGGTGCCGTCGACGGTCATGGTCCAGAACTTCTCGCCCTTCTCGGGCGGGTCGTCCACGTCGAAGCGCACCTCGACCAGCGCGTTCACGACGAAGCTGTCGCCGTCGAAGCGCTTGATCTTCACCCCGTTGATGTTGGTCTTCTTACTGCCTTCGCGCTTGGTGTAGTTGATCGTCCCGTCCTTCTGGATGCGCAGCGCCACGCCCTTGCCCACCCAGGAGCCCACGTAGTCCTCCTTGTCCGACGGCACGGCGATGCCGCTCGTTGCCGAGTTGACGAAGAACGCCACGGCCCCGATCGTCCCCAACAGCAGCACCGCCCCGACGATCGCGGCGATGAGGCAGCCCGAGCTGCGCTTCTTCGGTGCGGGTGCGAAGGGCGCGCCCGGCATCGGGGCGCCGTAGGGCTGCCCGCCTTGTGGCCCCCACTGCCCTTGCGGTGGCCCCCACTGCTGCTGCTGTCCCTGCGGTGGGTAGCCCTGCGGCTGTCCATACGGCGGCTGCCCCGGAGGCGGCTGATTCGGAGGTCCCCAGCTCATGGTCCACCCCTACCACATGTCTCCTCCGCATTCGCCTCGCCGACCATGCGTCACCTGCGAGCGCAAGCCTTCTGCACTATGCTGTCGAACGGAGGGTGTCGTGATGCCGAGAAGTCTCTGCTGGGCCGCATGCGCCGCCGCGCTCGTGGGCTGCAGTGAAGAGCTGCCTCCCGAGCTCATCGATACGTTCTCGTCCGTGGACGAGATCGGAATGACCGGCCTCGGCTACTCGATGCACCTCGCCAGGTTCACGATCGCCGCGGACGGCACGGGCGTCCGAACACGACTCTCTTCCTGTGGCACGACCGTGACCGAAGATCACTTCACGTGGGTGGCTCGCGACGGCGCCGTCGTGATCACGAACCCGGGTGTGTCGCTCCATGCCGACCCTGGCGTGGACGAGGTCCGGCTCGTGCTCAGCGACGAGTGCACGCCCCACGGCCTGCCGCAGGTCCGGCTCGAAGAAGTGAAGGCGGGAGCGGTGGTGTCAGACACGAGGCTCACGCGCGGCGCCGTGTGTTTCGAGCCCTACTCCGACGACTCGTGCCCCGAGGGGTACGAGTGCAACGACTGCAAGATCGCGTGGTGCGACGAGCCCTCGGAGCCGTGCGAGGAGTAGCGATCCGAGCGCGTGCGCCCGCGCCGCGGCGGTGAGCGAGTCGATCGCGCTAGGGGGCCTCGCTTGCGCCTGCGGCGCTACGCTCGGCGCCAGAAGTTGCTCGACTTGGACCGAGCTTGCGCAAGTCGCGACGTGAGTCCCCTGGTTTGGCGGCGCTTGGCGGCGGGCACGCTCCTTGCGAACCTCCAGCCCATGGGACACTGGCTCACCGGAGCTCTTGCGCTCGCCGCTGCGTCGTCGGCATGTGGCAACGAGGTCATCAGCGTCCTCGAGCGAGGCGCTGACGGAGTCGGCGGCAGCGGTGGCGCCGATGCGACCACGGGCACCGGCGCGAGCGCACCGACCGCGAGCGTGGGCGGGCAGGGTGGCGTCGGCGGCCCCGGCGGCGCTGGCGGCCAAGGTGGCGTCGGCGGCGAGGGCTTTCCGCTCTGCGACGGCGACGACGCCAGCGTGTGCAACTTGTTCGTCGGTCTGCATGAGCCCACCAGCCTCGCCGTGAGCGGGCAGCGGCTGTTCATCACCGCGGCGCCCACGAACGTGGAGTGGACGGACGGCATCGTGTACTCCGCGGACCTCGCCAGCTTCCCCTCGCCAGCCGTCGTGATCGCCTCGCAACAAGCGTTTCCCACCGAGATCGGCGTCGTCGGTGGCACCGTGTATTGGTCCAACTGGGGCCCCAACGACGGCTACTCGGGCGACGGCGAGATCATGTCTTGCCCCACGAGCGGAGTGTGCGCGCCCACCGCTGTGCACACCAACACCACGGCGTACATTCTCTCGGTCGCCGAGCGCCTGATTTGGACCGAAGACAAACCTTCGAACAGGATTCGCCACTGCGATGCGGCCGCGTGCAGCCCGGAGACGTTGATCGACAACCTGTCGTTCCCGCAAGCCATGGCGCGCAGCGAGACCGAGGTCTTCTGGACGGGCTGGAGCGGGCCGGGCGGGTTTGCGCTCGTCGCTTGTGAGATCGCTGACTGTCAGCCGCGCATCCTCCACGTCGATCCGTCGCTCGGTGGCCCGCTCGTCGCCGACGACGGCTTGCTCTACTTCACCATCGCCGGCCAGATCGCAGCCTGCCCCAGCGATCTCGGGTGCCAGGGCATGCCCGAGGTCCTCACCACGAGCCTCGGCGGGCCCCTGGCGATGGCCGTCGACGCGACGCACCTCTACTTCGCCGACTACGTCATGGGAGAGGAAGGCGCGATCCAACGCTGCCCCAAGCCAGACTGTGGAGCCGCGCCGCCAGAGGTCCTCGCGAGCGGGCCCGCCGTCATCCTCCCAGTGGACCTCGCCCTCGACGACACCCACGTGTACTGGGTCGACGCGCAGCTCGGCACCGTGGCGAGGGCGCCCAAGTAGCAGGAGCTCAGCGCCTCCGCGGCCGAGCGTCGCGCGCCGTTCAGCTGGCGAAGACCCTGACCGATGTGGTGGAGAGCGGCGCCGAGCCGGACCGACGCGGTCTCGCGCGTGTTCGCCTCGGCACTGCGATGATCTTGCTGGCGGACGCGCCGAAAGACTGCGACACGGCGGCGGCGCGGCGTCGCGAAGTGAGGGCCCAGGCCTTGCGTACTGGCCCCGTCAACGAGCCTCCGCTCGCATGTGGGCCTCGACGTCGGCTGGGTCGCCGCCGAGCAGCCCGACCCTGAAACCGGCGCCTTGGAGCTCCTTCGTTGCGCGCTGATTCACCACGAACAGCGTGAGGAGAGAGACGAGCGGCATGACCCCACTGGCCTGCGGGGCGAGAACGATCGCAGCAAACGGGATCAGCAGCATGGCGACGCAAATGACGACGCCGACCATGCTGTAGAGCACGCGGGCTAGCGTCACCGTGAAGACGAGGCTGGCAATGCCGACCACGAATGACAGGCCGCCCATCACCAGCGCGGGGATCGGGATGAAGAACCCCACGCACGCCGCGGCGATCTGGGCCAGGATGCAGAGCATGATGGCGCGCTGGTTCTTGGCGATGCGGAGCATGCGCGGCAGATCGACCGCTGCTTGCTGCGGGTAGCCCTGCTGTGGATAGCCGTGCTGCGGCGGATGCTGGGGTGGGCTGTAGGGGTTCGGCTGTCCTTGCATGGGCTCGTGTCTCTCGGGTGCGGCGCGTTCACGACTTTCCGACGTCGGCAGGGGGCATCAGAGCGCCCGCCGAGTCGGGAATCAAGCCATGGCCCGTCGCCGGTTAGCGATCGCTGTCGAGCAGCTCGCGGAACGGGCTGCCCCCATCGATCCAGGCCTGCAGCCAGCCCTCGAGAGAGCCCCCGAGTGGAATGAACGCGTCGTCACACGGCTCGCAATCACAGTGCGGGTTGGCATTGCCTAAGCTCTTGCCCGGCGGGGTGCGGGTGCTCGTCACGCCGGCGCCGATCGATCTCCGTCGCGGCCACGATGGGCTCGCCGCGCTGGTGCGGCGGCGGTTTCTTGGGCATGCCGGCGAGCCTTTCGGGCTCCCTGGCAAAGGAGTGTCGGCGCGAGCTCATCGATCGCTGGGCTCGGACCTGCGGTGCAGCAACCAGGCGCCAGCCGTGAGCAGGGCCAGCACGACGATCGCGAGGAGGCCGCCCTCGATGATCGGTGCGTGGCCCACCATCAGCGCAGGGCCTCGCTGCTCGAGGTGCACCAGCGCGTGGCCGAAGTCGTCCTCGGCGACGTTCGAGAGGCCGAGCACCGGGTCCTGCGTCCAGTTCCACGAGGCGTGGAAGCCGACCCCGAGCCACAGCGAGCGGGTGATCAGCCGCGCGAGCACGAGGAACGCAGCGAAGACGACGAAGCCTGCGAAGGCGCCGCCGCCGAAGCCGGCGACGTGCGCGTGGAGCACGGCGAAGATCACGCCGGTGATCAGCGCGGCGCGCCACGCGGGGGCGTTCTCCGCGACGTTCTGGTAGATGTGGCCGCGCATCGCGACCTCCTCGGCGAGTGAGCCGCCGAAGCCGGCGATGAGCGTCGCGGCGAGCACCGTGGCGCTCGGCTCGTAGCTCACGATGCGCGCCCATCCTGCCCCGAGCTCGACGCCGAAGATCGCGGCGATGGCCGCGAGGCCGATCGCGAACCCGATCGCCGCATCGGCGACGCGCCGAGGTCGCAGGTCGAGGCCGAGGTCGGAGAACGGGCGGCGATCGATCCAGCGGCGCGCGGCCCAACTCGCCGCCGTGACTCCTCCGCCGCGCACGAGCGCGTAGAGGATCGCGAAGAGCAAGAGCGTGGAGGCCGGCGCAGCGCGATCGGGCTCGAGCGCCATCGCGGCGATCTGCGCGATCTGGAAGAGCACCAGGAAGATCAGGATGCGAAAGACGGTGCGGAGTCGTCCGTCGAAGACGAAGAACCGGCGCATGGGCCGATCATGTCACCGCCCCGCTCGGGTGTCTGGCTCAGCCGCCGTCTACCGCAGGTCGCGGCCGCGAAAGAGGACCACGATGCGCCGATTCAGGAACTGGCGATCACGAAGATCGCGCCAAGCGTACGCAGTCCAGCTCTTAGCTGGACGGAGTCCACGGAGGGCAGAGGACCGAGCGCTGGCTTGGGCCTACGGCCCAAGCAGAGGTGGAGGCGCAGAGAATCGAACCGTAGCGTACGGAGTCCAGCTCTTAGCTGGACGGAGTCCGCGTAGGTCCATGACCGAGCCCTGGTTCTTCAAAAGAAGAACAGAGGTGGAGGCGCAGGGAATCGACCCGCAGTGGACGGAGTCCAGCCTTAGCTGGACGGAGTCCACGGAGGGCAGAGGACCGAGCCATGGCTTGGGCCTACGGCCCAAGCAGAGGTGGACACGTTTGCAACCAATTCGAACCGTGGCCGAGGTGGAGGTCCGGTTCGCCGTGTTCACGTATGAGCCGTTCCGGTTCCAAGAGATCGCGGTCGAGGTCGGCCGGATGCGGCGGCTGGGGATGAGCCTGCGGGCGATCGGGCGGGCCGTGGGCGTCGACGAGAAGACCGTGCGGAAGGTGCTCGGGCGCAGCGCATGACGTCTGCAGCCCGAGCGCGATATGCGCAGGCGTGCCCGGTCTGCAGCCCGCTCGACTGGCGTTGGGCGTTGACCGGCCGCGTTCCGAGCAGGCAGCATGACCGAAGATCGCCGGTCGAATCCGACCGAGAGGAGGGGAAGGATGAAGCTGGTCAACCGGTTGGTCCTTGGCGCTTCAGCGCTGGCAAGCATGCATTGCGGAGGAGCCGCGGTGTGGTCCCGCGCCCGGCCGCCTGTGACGGCGCTAGCATGTCCAGCCGGCGAGACCCCGTCGGCGATCGTCGAGTCCAAGACAAGTGCCGGTCTGTACGCGTGGAGCTGCGCCCAGCCGACTGCATGCGATGCGGGCGAGGAGGTCGTTTGGCAAAGGACGGGGAGGTCCCGCGACTACGACTGGGCGTCGACGCACGAGATCAAGGGAACCTGCGCGGTGAGGTGCTCCGAAGCGGAGGAGCGGACGAGGAGGGGCACGTGCGTGCATCGCAACACGCCGGAGGAGGCAGCCAAAGAGGCGCGGCTGTCGCAACGTCTCTGGCGGCATCAGCATCCGCAGGCAGCTTGCATGAATGACTGCGTTGACGAGATCCGTACGTGCACAGTCGAGTGCAGGCGCGGCAGCCGAACCTTGCTCCCGCAGTGCATGTCCGCCTGCCAGGGCGCAAGTGACGCCTGTACCGCGAAGTGTCCTCAAGCAACGCCGGACGACTACCCCTACGAGCCCGAGGCGCCGGCCGTAGCTGGGCGGCCGAGCCAAACACCCCCGTCGGAAGGGAGGATGCGGAGTTCAGCTGACGCGGCCGAAGTGGCCATGGAGCAAGAGCGCATGCTGAGGGAACAAGAAGCGGCCAAACGAGCCGCAGCCGGGCGCGACTGCAGCGCTTCCTGCGAGAACGAGACGGGGGCGTGCTCCACACGGTGCGCCGCCAGCGAAAAGAAGTGCCATAACCTGTGCCTGCCCGGCCCGAAGTCAGTCACTTGCGTGGAGCAATGCCAGAAGCGGGCGGCCGAGTGCAGCCAGTCTTGCGTCGATGCCGTCGCCTCATGCAAGAAGAGCTGCGGGCCGACGGAGTGACGGCGCTGCAGGTTCACGAAGCTGCAGCTTAGTCGCCCGGGGATCCAGATCGCTGGCGAAGTTGGCCGGATGTGCAGGCGTGAGGGTGATGTTGGCGCTCATGGCGATCGGGCGGGCGCTTGGGATGGACGAGAAGACGGCGCGGAAGGTGATCGGGCCCCCGCCGGCTGCGCCTTCATGATTCCCTCTTCCTCGGCTGGCCTCAACCTCAGTGCGACGACACCGGCGTCAAGGCTTGACGAGTACCAGCTCGCCCGCGGCGTCTCCGCGAAGAAACAGCCGGACGATGTTCGCGTCCTTGTGCCCCTCGACGAGAAGCGCCGCACGCGCCTGATCGAACGCGACTTGGACCGAGCGGCCGAAGCCGATCGCCGAGTAGAACTGGCTCGCGAAGATCGCGGCCGCCTCATCTTGGATCGAATCTTCCATTCCGATGGCCGCAGGCACGTGGCGAATGGCCGCCTCAGCATGAAGCGCCGAGAAGCACGCGTTGAAGACCACGATCTGGAGCTCGTCGCACGCGGTCGCCAGCGTCGCGGCGATCGCGTCGGCGGTGACGTCCTTCGCCTCGCCGTGTCCGCCCTCGAAGCAGAGAGTCCCGTCGTCCCCGCCGTGCCCGCTGAAGTGAACAATGGTCGGCTTGTGCTCGTTTAAGTGCTGAAGCAGGTCCGTGGTCCTCACCGCCCAGCGCGAGACCAGCTCGACCGAGTCCCTAAACTCGGCGAGACGGATCTTCTCGGTGATGGCGCGGGCCTCCGCGTCGAGGCGAAGGCGGTCCGTGTCCATGGGGTTCGCCCCGAGAAACAGCACGGTGATCTTTTCGGGCGGGTCGTGTGCCACCGCGCGGCGACTGTGCACGATGTCCCGCTCCAGATCAGCCTGCCGTCGCAGCTCGTCGGTCACTGCCCGCGCGTTTCGGAGTTGTTCGGCGTGCTGCCGCTTCGACACATCCTCGTCCCTCCGCCTCTGCCGCTCCAGCTCCGACGCCAGTTGGCCTTCCGCCCGGCCCCGGCGCGCCGCGTGGTCCGCGGATTTCTTGAGCAGGTCCCCCATCTTCTTCTCCTTCTCGCCTGCCTCCCGCGCCTTCTGAGCGGCCCGCTGTAGCGCGGAGGTCAGTGACGCGGGAGACGAAGCCCGCGTCGCGTCGTGCTGCAAGCGAGCCGCCTCATCATGAAGGCGCGCTGCTTCCGTACGGAGCTGGCCGGCTCTGCGGTCTGCATCGCCTTGGTCCCGGAGCTGGCGGGCGATCTCGTTGCGAAGACTGTCGATGGACATGAGGCCGGCTACTCGCTGTCCTCGTCGGTCTGAATGACGACTCCGTGTGCCGAAGCCTCGCGCTCGGGCAGGGTGCGCTCCCGGATGGTAAAGAACTGCCACTCATAGCTGGTCACGATCAACGCTTGGTTGGACGTGGTGCGCAGGGCGCGCCTGAGGTCGTCAACCGACCGTCGGCAGTCACGATCGGCCGCCCGAAGCTGCGACTGCGCCCGCCGCATGTCGGACTGGAAGCGGCTGTTGGCCGAGCGGATCCTGCTCTGGATGCTGGACAGCTTGGAGCGGAGGGCGGAGGCATTGAATCGGTTCACGCGACGCTGCAGGGGCCGACGACGGTCAACGGGGCGGACTGAAGGAACAGCGCGGTGCCGAGCTCGCGGCCGGCGGCCGAGCCGAGGAAGCCTCCGAGCAAGGCCGCGCCGAACTGGATCAGCGGGTCGTGATCTCGGGCGAGATGCACGGCCAGCGCGACACCGGCGACACCCCCAGCCGCCGTGATCGCGTGGACACCAAACCGCCGCAGCAGATCCTCGAACGTCATCTTCTTCGTGAGCACAGCGTGGAGGTCGACGGCGGTCTCGATCAGAACCTCCGCGATCGCTCCCATGACGATCGTCGAGCGACCGATCCGATGCAGCAACCGCTCGGAGAACCGCGCCCGTGCGCTGGTCGCGAACCGTTGAACCAATAGGTAGCTCTGCAGGCAGCCGCGCGTGCCGGCACGAGCACCCTGCGAGAGCCCGCGCGCAATGGCCCCCTTCGCATCGATCGCCTCTTGGCGGAGAAGCGCGGCGACGAGGTCTTGCAGCACAGAGAACGTAAAGCTCTCGAGACCGGACCGAGCGCCCGCGCGGGCGCAGGCGACCCAGAGCCCGATCTGCGAGGCGCACCCCGACAGGGACTCGGTGATCGCGTCTGCCGCTACACGGTGACATTCGTCAGCGGACAGGACGTCTGCGTTCGAGGACCGGTACGTCAGTCGCTTCGAAGCATGCACTGGCAGTAGTTCGCTGACGGCTTCAAAGGCCTCCTCGTTGACGACGAGCTGCTTGGCGCGGCTCTTGAGGGCGGCTCGGCGCACGTACGCGGCGCTGCCGACCTTCACCTGGGCGCCCGTTCGAGTGCGGCCGCCCCGACGCACCTGCACGTCGTCGATGGGGTCGTTCGCGCGAGGGTTCGGTCGCGCGGTGTGAGGTCGTAGTCCTGCGGCTGCCATCGCTGTGAAACTGGCAGACTGGTGGATCTCCGCGACGTGGCCTTTGCCCTGCTTTGCGGCGATGCCGGCCGCCTCAGGAACGCTAAAGCCGTCCTCGACGAGGCGAGCCGCGCGCTGCACGGGGCCCCCGCGCGTGAGGGCGGCCGGGGCGTGCTGAACTACCGCGGCCTTGGCGAGGGCGGCAGCCGCGATGGAGTGGCTGTTGGGAGGCAAGGGACGACGCATGGATACCCCGTGGACGGTGGGCGCAGACGAAACTGACTCGCACTCCTGGCTCGCGGAGTGCCGCTCAAGAGGTCTCTTTCAAGACCGTTCGAGCTCGCGCCACAAAATTCGACGAGGAGATCGCTGGGCGATCACGAGCCCGTGGTAGAGATCGCCCCTCTATGAAGCAGGTGGGGCTCATGAAGAGGCGGACACTGCTGCTCGTTGCCGAGCTGCTGCGCGGCAAGCCGCTGGATCGCTATCAGGCGGCCAAGATCGCTGGCATCGGACACGCGGCGGCGTGGGTGCAGCTTCAAGACATTCAAAAGCATCTGAGCGGCGTTCGGATCGTCACGGTGCCTGGCTCACGCGCAACGGCGATGCGCTTCGATCTGACGGAGCACCTGGGGGAGACGCCTAGGGCGACACTTGTCGCTGCGTGCCTTGGGATGAGCATGAGCTCGCTTTTCGAGGGGTCGAAGTACGGCGCGGCCATGCGTGAGGCATTTCAGCGCCTCGTATCGTCGTCCAAGGAGGCAGAGCTCTTCCACGATCACGACCGCAAGTTCGCGTTCGTAACGCGAGGCGGAGACGTTGCGGTCGAGGAGAACGCCGAGGTTCTCGACGAGGTCATCGGCGCGCTCTTGGAGGACAGACAGCTCCGTCTCGATGTCGACCACCTCAACAAGCCGAAGGCTCGCCACACGGTTCGTCCGCGCTCGCTCGTAGTTCACCAGCACCAGCTGTACCTGCTTGCTGAGGAGAAGGGGAAGGTGCGGGCGAGCCGTGTTTCGCGGGTGAAGCGAGCCAAGAAGTTGTCGGGCGCGGCACCCTACCCGAACGCGACGGCCTACGATCCGAAGGCATTGTTCGCCGAGGTGATGGGCATCTACCTCGGCCACGAAGAGCCCGCGCAAGACGTCCGGATTCGCATCACCGGCAAGTGGGCCCGGTACACGCAGAGCCACCGTTGGCACCCGTCGCAGCGCGTGACGACGATCGATGACGACACCATCGAGCTGGCGCTTCGCGTGCGACCGTGCCCGGAGGTCGAAGCCTGGGTTCTGAGCTTCGGTGGTTCGGCGCAGGTTCTCGGTCCTCCCGGGCTGCGCGCGCGCATCGCGAGGCAGGCGGCCGCGATGGCCGCCAACTACCTCCCTCGCGAGCCCTCAACGGGGTCCACGCGCTCGAAGCCTGCGCGCGGGCCGGGCGTTGCGCCGGGCCGGAGGCCGGGCACGTCCCGAAGGGCATCGGGATAAGGCTGATCGCGGGTCAGCGACCCCCAGTCGAACTCGTAGGGAAGGTGGCCCCGCTCGTGATCGCGCCCGCTTTCGCTCAGGCACACCGGCCTCCGTGCTTGAACACCCGCTCCCGATGCCACGGCAAGTACGCTCGGTGCCCGTCGTGCAGGGCACGCACGCGCAGCGGCTCGTCGAGGCCGAGCGTCTCGCGCGCAGCAACGTCGAGCGCGGCCGAGACGATCACCGCGCCGTCGTCGCCCACTGTGATGAACCCGCGGTCGAAGGCGGCGTCGAGGTGCGGGGCGAGTAGGAGGCCGTTCCAGATGTCGAGGCGCTCGGCGTCGCTCGAGCAGTCGGCCCAGGGCTTAGTGTGGCTCGCGCGGAGCAGCTCGGGGACAGCGAGGCCGGTGATGGCACAGCAGCCCTCCCAGTACTCGAGCAGGCCGTGGCGGAAGAGGTCCTGGCCGACGCGCTGGACGACGCGGCGCTCGGCCTCGGTGGTCTTCGGCAGCGTTGCGGTCTGCTTCTCGAAGGTGTGGAGCAGCTCGTCGGGCAGCGTCTTGCTGAGCTGGAAGGCGCGGCGCAACAGCCGGTGGAGCGACGGGATGTCGGTGACAGTGCGGCCGCCGAGCGCGCCCTTGGGCAGCGGCGCCGCCATGGGCGTGCCGTACTCGCCGAGCGCGCGGGCGACGTTCTGCTGCGAGAACGTGGCGAGGAAGACAGCGTCGCCGAAGGTGCCGAGCCAGACGCGGAGCGGGCACTGGGTGCTGGCGAAGCCGAGCCAGTCGTCGTCACGCGGCAGCTCCTGGTCGAAGCCGTTGTCGACGGCGGCCTTCTCGAGGCGCGAGGCGATCACCGGCGAGAGCGCGGTGGTCATTTCCCCCTCGGGGGGCCGAGGGGGGGAGAACGCCGTTTGCGCCCCTTCGCCCGCGTCACGCGCTCCGGCTTCGTGGGCTCCTCGGCGCGCGACGCCTCCACGCTGGCTTCAGCGAGTCGCCGGTCCCGATCGAGCTCGCGTCGCAGCTCCTCTTCCGTCGGCAGGTGCGTCAGGTACTTCGCGGCGAAGAGCTGCTTGTGCTCGCTCAGGACCGAGTAGCGCGCGATCGTGTGGTTCTCCTCCGCGCAGAGGATGAGCCCGATGGTCGGCCCGTCTCCCGGCGTGCGCTCGTGCGCGTCGAACAAGCGCACGTAGCTGTCCATCTGACCGACGTCCTGGTGCGTGAGTCTGCCCAGCTTGAGGTCGATCAGCAGGTAGCACTTGAGCAGGACGTTGTAGAAAACGAGGTCGACGAAGAGCTGGTCGTCGTCGAAGGTGATCCGCTTCTGACGGGCGACGAACGCGAAGCCCTTGCCCAGCTCCAAGAGAAACTGGGACAGCTTGCTGAGGATGGCCGTCTCGAGGTCGCTCTCGCGGTACGCGTGATGCTCAGCTAGGCCGAGAAAATCGAGGATGAGGGGCGACTTGATCAAGTCGCTCGGCCGCTCGACGGTCTGCCCCTTTCGCGCGAGCTCCATCACGCCGGCCTTGTTCCGGCTCTTGAGGAGACGGAGGTGGAGCGACGTGAAGATCTGGCGCTCGAGGTGGGGCGTCGACCAGTTGTCGCGCTCGGCCTCGATCTCGTAGAAGGCACGCGCCGCGGGGTCGCTCACCGTGAGCAGCGCACGGTAGTGGGTCCACGACAGGCGGCTGGAGAAGCCCTCGGCCAATTCTGCACCAGCCTCGCGCAGAAACCTGGGGGCTTCGCCCGGCTTCGAATTCTGCACGAGGCCCGTGCGGAATCCCTCGGCCCGGACCTTTGGCGTCCGGTCTCGGTAGGTCACGTAGAAGTCGCGGAAGTACCAGAGGTTCCTCGCCGAGTAGCCCTTGCCGACGCGCGTGAGGAGCTGCCGCGAGAGACCCTCGATGACCTCCTTGCCGTACTCGGCGCGGGCCTCCCCGCGCTGCACGTACTCGACGATCTCGCGGCCGATGTGCCAGTACGACAGCACCATCTCGCTGTTGACGGTGCGGACGACGCGAGAGCGCGCATCCTCGATGATCGTCACCACGCGCTCGACGAGCGCGGCGAGATCGCGCGTCCCTGCGAACCCCGCCGATTGTCGCCGCGGCGTGGCGACAATCGCGTCCGCCTGAGCCGGCGATTGTCTCACCGGTGGCGAGAGCTTCTTCGCGCCGACCTTCGTGGGCTTTTTGCGCGGCGGCTTGCTCATGGTGTGCCCTTCTTCGCCGCGGCGGGGCGGGTGTCGGGGTGCGCGACGCGCGGGTCGGCGGGCGGCGGGTCGAGGCGCGTCTGGTAGGGCTTGCCAGTGCGCGCGGCCTCGGACATGGCGTCGTAGATCTCGAGGATGACGCGCTTGGTGCGGTACTCGCCGTGGGCCTTCTCGTCGTTCTTGCGGACGATGGGGAAGGTGTCCATCACGTAGTCGGTGTCGCCACGCGAGAGGCCGTAGAGGTGGAAGAACGCTGCGTCGAGCTCACAACGGAGCAGGAAGCGGCGATCGGGATCCCAGCGGAAGGGCGGGCCGTCGTAGCCGACGTCATGGGCGAACGGCTCGAGGTCCCAGGCGGTGTAGGTCAGCTCGAGGACGCAGGGACAAAGCCAGTCGCGGAGCCTGCTGCTTGCCGCCCACGGTGACGGTTCGTCGGAGGCAGTCACCGGGAGGAGCGGAAGCTGCTCGACGATGAAGGCACTCATGTGCGTGCCGCCGATCTTCTGTCGCGCGCTGAAGTCGAAGGCGAAAGCTGCGGCGTTCGCGATCAGCGTCGGGATCAAAGCGACCTGGGACTCGTTGACGAACACCACCTTGGCCGTATCGGGAACGGCAAGTGAGGGGACGACCGACGCGATGAAGCTCCGCTCGTCGGTGGACCGCGCAATATCCCGCCAGGCGAGCACCCATGAGTGCTTCCAACTCGCACCGAACCTCTGCCTTGCATCTTGGCTCGGGTACCAGTGGCGCGGACGAATGAAGCTGTTGGCATCGACCCGTTCGGTCTCGGTGAGTGGCCGATCGCCGTCGGCTTCGTTGGTAACCCAGCGGTGGTCGTAGTGGTGGAAGTATTTGCCCTCGTAGAGCGGCAGGCGCCCCTCACCGGGCTCCTGTACGAAATTTCCTGAGTCGTCGGCGCTGTTCAGGAGCCTCCGCAGCTCGAGCTGCCAGCCAGAAGTCGTGAGCACCGGCACGCGCCGATAGATGGCCTTCGTGATCTCCGCATCGCGGCGCGAGCGGAAGATCGGACACGTCTTCGTCGCCGGATTGAGAAGCGCGATATCCTCGGCCGACAGCATGAACCTCCGCCGCGGTTCCTTTACGTGCTCGACCCGTGTCGCAAAGAAGACGAACTCGGCCTCGGTGCCGGCATCTCGGGCGCCGGCGAGGGTGAAGATGCCGAACTTGAACGATCGGTGAACTGCGCCGAAGATGGCTTCGCGATTCTCGAAGTCAAAGAACGACACGAGCTGTCGGCTCTCCACCACGCTCTGGAAGAACAGTTTGGTGGAGTCATCCGAGACAATGCCCGATGGAAGAATCTGCCCGACGCGACCTCCCTTGCTGACCAGCGCGCGGGCGGCCTCGGCGAAGAGCGCGAACAGATTCACACGGCCGACGCCGCACAGGGAATACCGGACGCCGGACCGGACGAAGGCGTTGACCCCGTCGACCTCCCGCAGCGCTCTGCGATAGGCACTGAACAGTCCGGGGTCTTCCGTTTCGAGCTTGGCGACCATGCGCTTGCGGACTGCCGCTGTGGATGCTTGCGCGATGTCGGGGCGGGGACCAGCGAAGAACTCCTCCTGGCGAAACAGCAGGGAATCCCACGGCGGATTCCCCAGCACCACGTCGAACCCGCCCTTCGCGAACACCTGCGGGAACTGCAGATTCCAGTGGAAGAACCGGTACTGCTCCGCCAGCTCGCCCACCGTCTTGGTCGTCAGCGCGGGCGGCTGCCCTTGCCCATCGCGAAGCTGCCGCCACAGCTCGTTCGTCGGCGCGA
>CAZXMG010000048.1:0-69189 GCA_964641275.1 uncultured Polyangiaceae bacterium | reverse complement strand
GCAGCAAACAGCTCACCGATCGCGCGCAGGCGCGCGAGCGCACGCGATGCTCCGGGACGGCACGCCCCAACACCGCCGGCACGCCTGCGAGCGCCTGTTGCCGTCCGAGCAGCAAGGCGCCGTCGCCGTTGGACCGCACGTCGAACTCGGCGCCGAGCAGCGCGCTGGTGGTGCCATCGACGGCGATCGCGCCCACCTCGCTCAGGGGCGCCGCGAGCAACGCACACGCGCGCTCCAGGACCGGCCCGGTCGGGCCGCTTCCGCTGGTCTCGGCTTGCCCGGTGGCGATGGCTACGCGCAGCGCCAGCGGCGAGCGCTTGACCGCCAGCGCCGCCAAGGCCGCCTGCGCCGCTTGATCGCGCGCGCTGCCGTGCCCTTCCAGCGTGAGCGCCACCGCGTGCGGGCCGATGCGCGAGAGCTCGCCAGCGAAGCTCTTCGCGGCCTCACGCAGGGGCACGAAGGCCTCCTCCAGCTCCGAGGGCGTGAGCGTGCGTGCGGAGGACGCGTCCACGCTCGACAGCTCGGCGATCACCACCGAGTACACCCTGAGCTCCCCTTTGAGCCCCAGCGAAGGCCGCTGCGGCGCGCGACTCTCGGACGGCGCCGCGACCCCGCCCAGCATCCCGATCAGGTCCTGCGCCGTGGACGGCCGCCCGTCACGGTCGCGCGCGAGCAGCGCGTCACAAGCCGCGATGATGGCGTCGGGCAGATCGGGCCGAAGCTCGCGCAGAGAGTCGATGCGGCCGACGAGCAGCTTGGCCAACACCGCCATCGGGCTCTGCCCCGAGAACGCCTGCCGGCCGCTGAGCACTTCGAACATGATGCACCCCAACGAGAACAGGTCGCTGCGCAGGTCGACCTCCCCCCCCGAGGCCTGCTCCGGCGACATGTACCCCACCGTCCCGAGCACCGCGCCCGTGTGCGTGAGCGCTTGGCTCTCGCGCGTCAGGTGCGCCACACCGAAGTCGATCAACCTCGGCGCGTGGGGGTCGTGACCCACGAGCAGCACGTTGGAGGGCTTGAGGTCGCGGTGCACCACCCCGGCGGTGTGGGCGTGGGCAAGCGCGTCGGCGATGCCGCGCACGAGCGCGAGCGCCTCGGGCAAGGTCAGCGGCTCGCGCGCAAGGCGGTGCTCCAGGTCCTCGCCTTCGACCCAGTCCATCGCGAGCCAAGCTTCCCCATCCAGAAAGCCGCGCGCGATGTGCCGCACGATTCCAGGGTGGCGCAGCCGCCCCAAGATCTCGGCCTCGCGCGCGAAGCGCAGCTCGAGCGAGGTCGTGGCGCGGCCCGAGTCCGCGTGGATGACCTTGATCGCGACCGCTTCGTTGCTCGCCAGATCATGAGCACGCAGGATCTTGCCCATGCCGCCCGTGGCCGCGACGGCGTCGATCCGAAAACGGCCTTCCACCACCTGCCCTGGCTGCACCAGGTCGATGCTACGTCAACCGCGACGCCAGACGTCAGTGGCGCTCGGGGTGCTCGGACTCGCAGTGGAGCACGTAGCCCGACGCCTCCTCTTCGAGCTGCCAGCTGCCCAGAAGTCGCGCGTCGCCCGCGAAATGAGCCTGCTTGCGCTCGGCCAACACGCTGAGGGTGCGGCGCAAGAACTGAGGGGAGTCCGCACTGCTCGCGACTGCCTCGATCTGGGACAGCATCTCGGGCGAGCCCCACGCCGGAGAGGCGAGCGCGTGGGCGTTCCAGATCGAGATGGTCAGCTCGAGCGCCTCCCGAACTGCTTGCTGGTCGGCTTCAGCGGGGAGGATCTTCAAGATCGGCTCGCCGAACTCGAGCACGGTCTCCGCCAGGTCGGAGCCGCCACGGACCGGGACTTCAGCAGCGTCGTCAGGGGGTTCGATCGTCATGGCGTGGCTGGTCTGGCCTGGGTTCATGGGGTCTCCGCACGGCCGTTGGCCATGTGAGACCCTGAGCGGATCGCAGCCGCCGGACCCGAAGGGCCACGCCGAAGATTACAGGACCGAGGCCTTGGGGGGGAGCGGGAGACGCTGCTTGGGGCGCAGACCGCAGAGCACCTTGCGCACCTCGTCCTCGAGCAGGAACGAGTCCCCTCGCTGCGTGGTGACGCCGTCGAGCAAGAGCCCCAGGTGCAGGTGCCACATGCCGTTCGCGCGGCCGTTTTTGCCGAGGTACTCGCCCGCGACCACCCGCCGCCGAGGCTTGGTGCCGCTCTTCTGCTCGAACGCCAGCTCCTTCAGATGGGCGTACCAGACATGGGTAATTTCCCGTGCGCCGTACCGGATCGGCTGGGCCAGCTCCAAACGGATGGCGAGGTCCGTGTCGCCCCTGCCCGTCCACAGTGAGTGCCCTTCCTCCGCGTAGTCCACGAAGCCATCGGCGATGGCGAACACAGGCAGCTCCATGCCCGCGATGTCGAGCCCAGTGTCGGCGGCGTAACCCGCGGTGAAACCTCCGGGCATCGGGTTGTGGAGCCCGCATGACATGGCCTCGCTCCTTGGTCCTTTCGGCGCCGGCACCTCCCATCCCACTGGCTCTGGCGGCTCGGGCGCGGGGGTCGGCGCGGTCTCCGCGGCGCTCGGGGCCGGCGCGAGCGGCGCAGGCGTGGCCGCAACCGACGCCGAACGAACCTCTGGCTGCGTGTGACAACCTGCCGCGAACACCCCGAGAGTCAGCCAAGCCTTGTGCACGATCGTGCATCGCGCTCCCACAGGCGTGTGTGACACGACGTCCCGCGGCGCCCTTGGCCCCGTCGCCCACTTGGACGAACAATGTCCTACCAGAGCGCCGCTAGCCTAGGAATCCAGCGATCGCGGATGATAAGAAGGCAGGCATGCGCAGCGACGACGACGCCGGCTCCCGCCAAGGATCTTTCTCCATCTCCTTCTTCGAAGATCCTGCGAAGGTGACGTCCACGGAGGCAGGATCCGATGCCGCCGTGCCGCCCGTGCAACCCGACCTCGACCCGGCCAAGCTTCCGCCACACGTCGCCTTCCAGCGCGACGCAGTCGCGCTCTTGCGCAGCCTGCCGTCGGAGAGCATCGACCTGATCGTGACCGACCCAGCCTACGAGTCGCTCGAGAAGCACCGCGCCATCGGCACCACCACCCGGCTCAAGCACTCCAAGTCGTCCAGCAACGACTGGTTCAGCATCTTCCCCAACGCGCGCTTCCCCGAGCTTTTCCGCGAAGCCTTCCGCGTGCTCAAGAAGAACACGCACCTCTACCTGTTCTGCGATCAAGAGACGATGTTCGTGGCCAAGCCGCTCGGAGAGGAGGCGGGCTTCAAGTTCTGGAAGCCGCTGGTGTGGGACAAAATTTCGATCGGCATGGGATATCATTACCGCGCCCGCTACGAGCTCATCTTGTTCTTCGAGAAGGGCAAACGAAAGCTGAGCAGCCTGTCGGTGCCCGACATCCTCACGCACCCGCGCATCCGCGGCGGCTACCCGAGCGAGAAGCCCTCGCAGGTCTCGCGTGTGCTGATCGAGCAGAGCAGCCTTCCGGGCGAGCGGGTGCTCGACCCGTTCTGCGGCTCGGGCTCGGTGGGGGTGGCCGCGCGCGACGCGGGCCGCCTGTTCTTGGGCGGCGACGTGTGCGAAGAGGCGGTCGAGATCACGCGCGAGCGGTTGGCTGCCACATGACGAACACGACATGAAGGGCAACGAGTACAAGCTCCTGATCGGTCGCTACGTGCTGAGCGCCTTCGGCCATCGCGGCGTCGCCATCTACGAGGAGGTGACCGTCGGCACCAGCATCCTGGGCAAGCCACGTCGCATCGACCTGTTGGTGCTCCACGAGAGCAGCCAGAAGGCGCTCGCGCTCGAATGCAAATACCAAGAGGTGTTCGGCACCGTGGACGAAAAGATCCCCTACGCCCTGCAAGACCTGGACGCGCTGCGCATGCCGAGCGCGATCGTCTACGCCGGCTCGGGCTTCTCCGAGGGGGTGCTGTACCTGCTCAAGAGCTCCTCCCAGGCCGCCTACTGCCTGCCCGACGACACGCTCAAGCCCATGCCCCGCACGCGCAGCAGCGACGCGATCCACGAGGGCACCTGGCAGCTCGACCACGTGCTGGCCCAGACCTTCGGCTGGTGGGACGTGATCCTGGGCGAGAAGAAGCCGCTCTGAGGCTCGCTTCCGAGCTCGAGCTAAGGCGGGTCGCTGCCAGCCGCCGCGAGCTCGACCACGAAGCGCGCGCCTCCACCTGGCGCAGCTTCGATCGAGACCGTGCCGCCCATGGACTCGACCAGGTGCTTCACGATCGAAAGGCCCAACCCCGCACCGCCGCGCTCGCGCGAGCGCCCGACGTCCACGCGATAGAAGCGCTCGAACACGCGCGCTCGGTGCTCCTCTGGAACGCCGGGTCCATCGTCGCTCACGCTGAGCAGCACTCGCTCCCCCTGGCGCTCCGCGGCGATCACCACCTCGCCGCCGCGCTTGCCGTACTTGAGCGCGTTGTCGACCAAGTTCTCGATCACCTGCTCCAAGCGGCCCGCATCCGCCAGCACCGTCACGCTCTCGGTGGTGTCGAGGCGGATGATCGCGCCAATCTCTTGGGCGCGGACGGACAAGGTCTCGATCACGTCTCGCCCCACCGCCACCGCGTCGACCGGAGCGAGGGGCACCACCTTGCTGGGTGCCGCGTCGAGCTCGGCCAAGAGGAGCAGGCTGTCCACCATGGCCGAGAGCCGCTGCGCTTGGCGGAACAACATGTCCGCGAACTCCGCTGCGCGCTCAGCGCTCACCTGTCCGCCGGCGAGCGTCTCGGCATAACCCGAGATGGCGGCGATGGGCGTGCGCAGCTCGTGCGTGACGTTGGCCACGAAGTCGCGCCGTGTCTTCTCCAAGCGCTGGATGCGATCCATGTCGGCAGAGAGCTGTTTGGCCAGCGCCGCCAGCGTGTCCTTGAGCCGTCCGAACTCGTCGCGCGGCAGCTCGGGGAGGACGAGGTCATACTCTCCCCGCGCGATACGCTCAGCTTGGGCGGCCATGGTGCGCAGCGGGCGCGCGGCCAACAGCGACGCGCCCAGTCCCAACACCAGCGCCGTCGCGGCCGCAATCGCGGCCGCGATCAACAATCGGGCGCGCATGGCCGCGATGGGCTTGTCGATCTCGCGGCTCGACACCGCCAGCCGAACCACCAGCCCCTCCTCGGCTGGCACCGCGACGAACAAGAGTCGATCGCCGTCGACGGCGCGCGTCGCGCGACCCACGCTTTCGGCGCGCGCGAGTCGCACCTCGTCGGGAGCCTCGCACGGCGCCACACGTCTGGCCTCCCTGCGGGAGCTGCCGATCACGCAGTCTTCCGAGTCGAAGATGGTCACATCGGCTTGCACGATCGCGGCGAGCCTGGCCGCGACCCGGTTGGGGTGCCTGCCCGAGCTCGCCCACTCGGTCGAGCTCTTGGCCTGCAACACCAGACGCTCGTCACGCTGCGCTTGGAGGTCGGCGGCCAGGAACCGCTCGAGCATCACCGTCACGACCACGAGCAACGCGAACACCAGGCCGACGTGGCTGAGGACGAGCTTGGTCCGAAACGTGAGCGGTCTCATGCGCGCGACTCACGACGGCCCAGCCACATGGCGCTCGAAACCTCATTTCGTCCCAAGCGCTGCACCTCCGCTGTCGGGCTCAGCTCGGCCGGCAGAAGCCCATGTTGTTGCACCCAGACGACGGCGCGGGGCAGTCGTTGTCGTTCATGCAGGTCTCGGTGCAGAGCATGCCACCCTGCATCGGGAAGTTGTGGCACACGCCCGACTCACAGTCGCTGTTCTCCGCGCAGGGCTCCGCGAATCCCGCGAGCCCGCCGCCACCGGCCCCGCCTGCGCCGCCCGGTCCGCCGCCGCCGGGGCCTGCGCCGCCCGGGCCAGCGCCACCGGCGGTACCGCCACCAGCCGCGCCACCCGCGCCACCGCCGCCTGCGGTCTCTCCGCCGCCCCCGCCCGCGCCTCCGGCCGAATCGCCTCCCTGATTGCCAGCGCCGGATCCACCCGAGCCGCCAGAGCCAGAGTCACCACAACCCATGATCACGAAGAGAGAGAGTGTCGCGAGATAAGAGCGCATGAAGCACCTCCTGCAGGTTCTAGTCGTGGGTTGATCCTCACTCGGATCGGCGGCCAATCGACGTTACAGGCGCGTTACAGCTGGGCTCGCCAACGAGGTATTGCGAACTTGGTGCCACACACGGCGCATGAGCTTTTGCGCGGCACGCCGCCGCCGTCGAGCAACCGCGGAGCGTGTGGTGGATCACGCCCCCGGATCACACCCGCCCCTGGACGCGAGCGCGATCAGTGGGCCAAGCCGAGCAGCGCCAGCGCGGTGGTGAGCACCAGCGCGCCCAACTCGATGCGCGGCTCGTGCTCGGGGCGCAGGTACCGCCGCAGACGGCTCGCGAGCAGGTTGCCACCCAGAAGCCCCCCCAAGAGCAGCACCATGAACGGCAGCAGCGCGACCGAGAGCAGGCCCACCGCGCCGTAGCCGGCGATGCGTCCGACGTGCAGCGCCACCGCCGTGCACGACACCGTCGAGACGTAGGCCAAGCCGCGCAGCCCGGTCGACATCACGAGCGGCGCGACCAACAGGCCGGCCCCACCAGACGTCGCCGCCAAGGCACCGATCCCGGAGCCGGCCACCACCAGCGAGCGTCGCCCGGGCTCGAGCTTGAGCAACCCGCGCGCGCGGAGCAGCGCCGCGACGGTCGTCAGCACCAACAACACGCTGACGATCGCAGCGGGGATGGCCGGCAACACCAGCCCGCCCAGGAGCGCCCCGGGGATCGCCCCGAGCGCGATCAAGCCGGCCACGCGGCGGTCGATCTCGCGCCGGAACATCAGCGTGCGGTGCAGGTTGGACAACATCAGCGCGGGCGCGGTGATGGCGAGCGCCTCGTGCGGGCCCCGGAGCACACCGATCACGGCGACCAGGAACAGCCCGCCGCCCATCCCCGCGAGGGTGGTCAGCACCCCCGCGCACAAGCCCAGCGCCAAGTAGAGCGCCAGCATCTCAGCCAGGACTATGGGACCGCTTACCCCTCATGTCCCATGATAGTTCCGGCATTGTTTGATAACATTCTGTGATGCTTGACGTGTTGCGCTACTTCTTGTTGGTCGCGGACCACGGCGCCTTCACTCACGCCGCGCGGCAGGCCCACGTCACGCAACCAGCGCTGACCGGCTCGATCCGTCGGCTCGAGGAGCAGGTCGGCAGCCGCCTGTTCGACCGCGGCCGGCACGGCGCCACCTTGACCGCCGCGGGGCAGGCACTCTTGCCCCACGCGCGCGCCGCCGTGGTGGCGGTGGATGAAGGCCTGCGCGCCGCGCAGGCGATCGAGCGCATGGAGGCTGGCGAGATCCGCATCGGCGGGGGGCAGACTGCGTGCACCTACCTGCTCCCCCCGTTGTTCGCCCAGTTCCGCAAGAAGTTTCCCAAGGTGACCTTGCGCTTGCGCGAGCTGCCGGAAGATCTCGCCGTGGCTGCGTTCGAGGCAGGAGAGCTGGACCTGGTGATCACGAGCGACAAGCGCGGTGAGCTGTTCCGCCACGAGCCGGTGGTGCTCGTCGCCGCCAAAGGCGCAGACGTGGACGCGCTGCCCTACATCACGTTCCCGCGCGGCAGCGGCGTGCGCGCGCTGCTCGACCGTCACTTCCCGGAGGCGTCCATCGCCATGGAGCTCGGCAGCATCTCCACGGTGAAGGGCGCCGTTCGCGCCGGCTTGGGCGTGGCGTTGATCAGCCGCACGGCGGTCGCCACGGATCTCGAGCTCGGCCGGCTGGTGCTGGTGAAGGACGCACGAACGCCCCTGCCCAGGCCGCTCTACGTCTTGTCGCGGCCTGGCGATCGGCTGCTCCCGGCCGCACGCGAGCTCCGGCGCTTGCTCCTGGCGGACGCGCCGCGCGCGCCGCGGGTCAAGCGCCCTTCGTAGAAGAGGCGCGATCCACGCTGCGCGTCGCCACGTAATGCAGGAACGCGCACAGCACGAAGAACGGGATGAGGCTGAGCAGATCGGCGTGCTCACTGTTGAGCAGCGGGTTGTTGGCCTTGGCCCAGTCGTCGATCTTGGTCTGCACCTCGCCGAACAAGCCAGCCACGAACGCGATCACGATGCCAGCGATGGCGCCGCCAGCGATGTACCCCGACGCCAACATGACACCGGGGCTCTTGTCACCCTCGGCGGCGAGCTCCTCTTCGTTCGGCTTCTTCTTGGTCGCGGCGAACAGCCGCTTCTCGGTCACCTTGTCTGCCAAGTGCCGCAAGAACCCGCCGATCAGGATGGGTGTGGACGACGAGATGGGCAAGTACACACCGACCGCGAAGGCGAGCGAGGGGATGCCGCTCATCTCCAACACCACAGCGATCATCACGCCGATCAAGACCAAACCCCAGGGCAGCTCCTGGTTGAGGATGCCCTTGATGATGTACGACATGAGCGTGGCCTTGGGCGCGTCGAACTTGGTGACGCGGGTGCCATCGGGTCTCGTGTCGTGATGGCCGTTGATGCCTGGATCGGCGAGGTAGACGGCGCAACCCTGCTCGTCGACCAGGTACTTGCCGGGCGCGCCGCCCTCGGTGTCGGTCTTGTGCCACACGCCGTAAGTGCTCGCGTCGCTCTTGGCCTGCGGGCCACGCAGGCCTTCGCGTTCGGTGATCGCGCCGGCGGGCGCGCACACCTGGTGCCCCTCGGTCACGAGCTCTTTGGCGGGCACGTACACCGTGGCGCTGTCGTTCAGCTGCAGCAGGATCGGCCCGAGCACCAGCGCCGACGCCAGCGCGCCCACCAGGATCGAGATCTGCTGCAGGCGGGGTGTCGCGCCCACCAAGAACCCGGTCTTCAGATCCTGTGAGGTGGTGCCTCCGTTCGAAGCGGCGATGCACACGATCGCCCCCACCGACAGCGCGGTGACGTAGTAGGGCGGCGCCGTCCAGCCGAGCAACAAGAACACGCCGCAGGTGATGAGCAGCGTGGCCACCGTCATGCCCGAAATCGGGTTCGACGAGGAGCCGATCTCGCCAGTCAGGCGGGAAGAGACGGTCACGAACAAGAAGCCCAGCACCACGATCAGGATCGCGCCCAAGAGGTTCATCTTCAGCGCGGGCACCACGCTGATGATGGCCACCAGCAGAAGCGCGCCGATGGCGACGTACTTGATCGGGATGTCGCGATCCGTGCGCGGTACGTCGGCACCCTCCGGGCCCCGCGAGCCGCCGCGCAGATCGCGCAGGCCGCCTTGGATGCCAGCCCAGATCGTGGGCAGTGACCGCACCAGGCTGATGATGCCGCCGGCGGCGACCGCGCCCGCGCCGATGTAGAGGATGTACGCGCTGCGGATCTCGTGCGGGCCCATCTCGCCGATCGGGATCGTGCCCGGCGGCAGCGGGGCGGGCAGATTCTCGCCGAAGAACTTGATGGCGGGGATGAGCACCAGGTACGCGAGCACGCCGCCCGCGCACATGACCGAAGCGATGCGCGGCCCGATGATGTAGCCGACGCCGAGCAGCTCGGGGGAGATCTCGGCCGAGACCGAGCCAGCCTTCAGGCTGCCGCCGAAGATCTTCTCGGGCACGTCCTTCCAGCCGCGCAAGGCGACCATGATGGTCTTGTAGACGAGCCCGATGCCAAAGCCCGTGAAGATGGTGCGGCCGCTGGTGCCGGCCTCTTCCTTCGAGGACTCGGTGCGGTACGCAGGCGAAGCCGCGTCGATCGACTCCTGAGACGCGCCTGCCTTGAGCACCTGCGCGCAGGCGGTGCCTTCGGGGTACTTGAGGATGCCGTGCTGGTCGACGATCAAGGCACGCCTGAGCGGGATCATCATCAGGATGCCGAGCAAGCCGCCCAGCACCGCCACCAGCGTGACGCGCGCCACCTCGAGGTCGAAGCCGAGGATCATGATCGCGGGCATGGTCACGCCCACGCCGAACGCGATGCTCTCGCCTGCGGAGCCCGCGGTCTGGACGATGTTGTTCTCCAGAATGGTGCGGTTCTTGACGCCCAGCTTGGCGAGCAGCCGGAACAACGTGATGCTGATGACGGCCACCGGGATCGACGCGCTCACCGTCAGCCCCACCTTCAGCACCAGGTACAGCGACGATGCGCCGAACACGATGCCGAGCAACGTGCCCACCACGAGCGGCAGGATGCCGAGCTCCTTCAGGTTGGCAGAGGCCGGAATGTAGGGCTCGTGGGGTGCTCGGTGGTGCTCGCTCCCGCTTTCGTCGCTCGCCATGGCGCTGAACGCTATCCTCCTTCAGGTCGCCTGCACAGCGGGCGCGGGGAACCCTTGGACTGGTCCGACAGCAACGCCGAGCAACACGACAACGCCCAGACACATGCGCGCGTGTGGGCGCCTGCGCCGGGCATGCTGGTGACGCGCGCGCGCGGCCTGGGCACCTTGGCCGCCATCCGCTGGTACACGGCGCGGGCAGATCGGCTGATGGCAGGCGGTCAACCGCTGCGGGCGGTGTTCCACCACTGGCGAGAGATCACCTCGTTCGAGCCCGAGGCCCGCTCGTATCTGCGAGGCTGGGCGGCACAGCGCAGCTCGTCCCTCGGCGAGGCCCACTACTTGGTGAGCTCCAAGCTCCTGGCCATGGCGATTTCGACCGCCGCCTTGGCGCTCGGACGCAACCTGCGCGCGCACACCGACGAGAGGGGGTTCGAGCAGCTCTTGGATCAACGCGTCGCGGAGCTGCTTCTCGAACAGAGGCCACCGGGGTAGGAGCCAGCCATGAGCGCGCGACCGAACGACCGCCGCCCCATCGTCGCCGTGGCCGTGGCCGCGCTCGGCTACTTCGTGGACATCTACGACCTGGTGCTGTTCTCCATCCTGCGCGTGCCGAGCCTCACCAGCCTGGGCGTGAGTGGACCGGCGCTCACCAGCATCGGCGGCCAGCTGCTTCACGTGCAGCTCGCAGGCATGATCCTGGGCGGGCTCGCCTTCGGTGTGCTCGGCGACCGGCGCGGTCGACTGGTCGCAGTGTTCGCCTCGATCATCCTCTACTCGCTCGCGAACCTGGCCAACGCGTTCGTCACCAGCGTCGGTCAGTACGCGGTCCTTCGTTTCCTCGCGGGCTTCGGCTTGGCGGGTGAGCTGGGTGCTGGCATCACACTCGTCAGCGAGCTCCTGCCCAAGGAGCGACGTGGCCTCGGCACCACCATCGTCGCCTCGGTCGGGTTGGCGGGTGCGCTCGTTGCTGGCGCGTTGGCGGAGCTGCTTCTCACTCGTTACGGCGCCGTCGGCTGGCGCGTCGCCTACGGCGTGGGCGGGGTCATGGGCATCCTGCTCTTGTTCCTGCGGCTCGGGGTGCTGGAGAGCCGCTTGTTCGAGGACGTGAAGGCCAAGGGCGCGCCGCTCGGGGACTTGCGCCAACTGCTGACTCCCTTCGCGCGCTTCGCTCGGTTCGTGCGCGTGATCGTGATCGGTATGCCGATCTGGTTCGCAGGCGGCGTGTTGTTCGTGTTCGCGCCCGAGATCGGCGCGGCCTTGGGCCTCCACGAGCGACCGACCGGCGGGCGCACGATCTTCTGGGCCTACCTGGGCGTCGTGATCGGAGACGTCGCCAGCGGCCTCTTGAGCCAGGTCTTGCGCAGCCGCCGCAAGGTGGTGGCGCTGTTCCTCAGCGGGCTCGCCGGGTCGATCACGCTGCTCTTGTGGTTGGGCGGCCAGTCGAATTTCGCGTTCTACGGCTGCATGACGTTGATCGGCTTCACCACGGGCTACTGGGTGATTTTCGTGACGACGGCCAGCGAGCAGTTCGGCACCAACCTGCGCGCCACCGTCACCACCAGCGCTCCCAATTTCGTGCGCGGCACGGCCATCCCCGTGACCGCGGCGTGGATGGCGATCAAGGGCCCGCTCGGCGTGGTTCCAGCGACCCTCGCGCTCGGGCTCAGCTGCGTGGCGCTGGGCTTGTGGGCGCTCTCGCGCATGCCCGAGAGCTTCGCCGAGGATCTCGACAAGCTCGAGACCTGAGCCCGTTACGGATCGACCTCGACCTTGAGGTTCTCCACGAAGGCTTGCGTCACCGAGGTGCACTCTTCGATGCCCGGCGTGTACTCGAGCGGCACCAGTCCTTCGCGGCGCTTCCCCCGCACCGACTGCGCGCAGGCGTGCTCGACCAGTCGCTGGCCCGAGCCACACTCGAGCGCCAAGTCCCAGCAAGCGCGCGCGCTCTTGTAGCCGCCCATGTGTTGCGCCTCACACAGGTAGCCGTCCTTGGGCACGTCGGTGCGGGCACGACACGACACGGTCACGCGAGCGGGCGGCCCCAACAGCTGGCCGTGGAAGTACGTGGCGACACCCAAGCCGACCATGCCGACGAGGGCGAGCGGCAACGCGACGCGAGCGAGCAGCGCCGCGACCGGCGGCGACACCCACCAGCGCCGCACCACCAAGTAGAACGGCAGGGCCAGCGGGTAGAGCACCGAGGTGCCCGCCATCCACGCGGGGTGCCCTTGACCCAAGCGCGCGGCGTCGCGCATCACGAGCAGGCCGCTCACCACCACCAGCGCGATCCACAGCGCGATCACGAGAGAGCGGAACGGCACGAACGGCATCACCAGCGCCAAGCCGGCAGGGAGCGCCACGAGCGCCCAGGGTACGGAGCTCGCGGGCGAGCCCGCAGGTTCGCGGGGTGCAGAGTACGGATTCGGCTGCGCCATCGGTTCGCGTCAGAACACGTACACCGGCCAAACCGGCGGTGCCACGCCCACGGACGCATCCACCAACCGGTGCTCCGGATCGATGCTCGTCGACGCCACTGCCTCTGCGAAGGGGATCGTCACCGACGCCTCGCCGATCGCGCTCTCGAGCCCGAAGTCGAGCTCGACCAACGCGCTGAGCGTGGCCCCCGAGATCTCGACCTCCAGCCGGCAGGGAAACACCACGCTGCCTAGCTGCGTGGCGGTCACCGTCACGGTGCCGTCGCCGTTGTCGACCGTGTCGATGGCGAAGCTCGGGCGAGGCGGAGGCCCTGCGCCGAACACCCAGGTCGAGAAATAAGGCTCCAGATCTGCGCCGCTCGCTTGCTCCAGCGCCACCTGCAGGTCGGCCACGCTGCGCGCGCCGCCACCGTCCAGGAACGCCGCGATCGCGCTCAGGATCGTCTCGCGCCCCAGGAATGGCTCGAGCTGGATGAACAGGATCATGGGTCCGGGCCCATACACCGTTCCGTAGAAGTCTTCGACGGCAGGGGGCGGCTCGTCGGTGGGCCGCACGTAGTGCGACGACTCGGTCGAGATCGAGTCCCAATACGCGCGTGACGCCTCGGCCTCCCCCGGCGGTCGCGACTCGTCCTCGAACACGTAGCTGAGATACTCGGCGATCGCCTCTTTCCACGCGAAGTCTTGCGCTGTCGCCAAGGTCACGCGATCGCCGGACCACTGGTGCACGATCTCGTGCATGGTCACGTGCATGGCGGCGTCGGCGTAGGGCAGTGAGAGGTCGGCCAGCTCCTCGTGCAGCACGATGTTGGCCGGGTGCTCGAAGCCGAGCCACGCGGTGGGGGCGCCTGCCAAGCGCAGCTCGCTGCCGTACGGCATCGGCCCGAGCCGCGACGTGATCCAAATCAGGAAGTCGCTCAGGCTGGCCACGTCGTAGGCATCGCGCAGCGTCCCTCCGGGAGCCTCGAACAGGACCACGTCGGTGCCGGCGGCAGACACCAGCGGTGCGCCCACCCAGTCGGTGTCGGCGGCGAAAGAAAAAGCGGAGTAGGTGGGTGCCAACGGGGACACGAGCTCGCAGCGGGTCTGGGTCGCAGAGGGTGTGATCGCGCCCGGGCACAGCACCGTCGTTCCGCTCGGGTGCCGGACATCGAACGAGAACTCCGCGAACGCAGCGGGGTCGTCGTCGCATGGACCGAAGTGATCGCAGCCGCCCACCCAGCTGAGCAGGTAGGTGAACGAGCCACCGGCGAGGTTGGGGGTTGTCGAGTAGCCCACGTCCAGGTTGTGGAAGGTCTGCTCCGTCAGCGTGAGGTCGACAGAGAGCAGGTGCGATCCCTCTGCCAACGCCGCCGCACTGCAGACGGTGAGTTGGTTGTCGACCAGCTCGAGCGACGCCGCCTCCACGTCGTCGAAGCGGGCGGCAGACGGGAGCACCTCGCTCGGGATGGTGAAGCAGTTGCCGGCAGAAGAGACGTCGAGCGTCAGCGCGAGCGAGGCGGTGGCGGCCTCGAGATCGGCGCTGAGGTCGTAACGGCGCACGCTCGCGGTGAGCGCGCTCGTGCCGCCGCCGCCACTTCCTCCGTTCGAGACAGCCCCTCCGCTGCCGCCCGCGCCGCCGGCGCCACCCGTCGTCGTGTCGTCCCCGCACGCGCACAAGGCGCACGAGGTGATGAGCGCGAGGGTGAGCAAGCGAGGCTTCGTGTCCACTGTCATGACAATCGAGAACGTATACGAGAATCCCTCAGTCGCTGGGCGCTTGTGCTTGACCCACGGGAGGGCTCCCTCGGACGATGGGGACGATGGGCGCACGTTTCGTCACCGTGCTGATCTTGCTGGCGGGGGTGGGCGCCTGCAGCGAGGAGTCGGCCCCCGAGAGCACCGGGACGGCCAAGGATGCGTTCGCAGAAGACCTGGGCACCGCCGTGTGCGCCTCCTTCCTGAGCTGCTGCGATCAGGGCGGGTACTCGCCGCCCACCGACGACTGCCAGAGCAAGATGCGCAACGAGGTGATGCTCGCCATCCTGTGGCAAGAGGACGAAAAGCGTGAGCTCAGGCTCGAGCACGGCGACGCCTGCATCGAGACCTTCCGCGAGCTGCTCTCGAGCAGCGAAAGCTGCGCCGACCTGACGCACCCGCGGGAGCTGCCCCTTTTGTGTCCCGAGCTGTTCGGCCCCATCCCCGAGGGCGAGAAGCCCCCCGGCGAGCTGTGCGAGCGCACCCACGAGTGCGCCTCGCCGGAGACTGGCGATCGCTACTGCTACCGCCGCAACTTCAACGAGGCCGCCGTCTGCACTTGGTTCGTCCCGGCCGCAGCAGGCGAGGACTGCAGAGAGAGCGGGGGCGTCATCCCGCAGTGCCCCGACGGCCTCGGCTGCGCGCCGAGCGTGGAAGATCCCACCCGTCTGGTGTGCGGCGACCCGGCGGACTTCGGGGAGGCATGCACCGTTTCTTCGGGCTGTGGCGCCGGTCTCACGTGCGCGCTCGGGCCAGACGCCGAGTACATCTGCGTGGACACGTTGCGCCCCGGCGACCCTTGCTTGCAGCAGTCCGATGCCTGCGAGCCGGGCTACTTCTGCGACCTCGGCCTTGGCGTGTGCGACGTGATGCCGGTCAACACCTTGTGCAACGGCATGCCCTGCCCCGCGGTGAACCTGCAGGCCGTCTGTCAGTAGCGTCGGGCTCGAAATCCACGCGGCGGCGCGCTACACCACAGCGCATGAGAGCTTGCTTGTTCGTCCTTTCGATCGTGGTCGTGGGTTGCGGCGGAGTCGTGGAGACGGAGCCCTCCGGCGGTGGCGGCAGCGGCGCGGGGGGCTCGCCGAGCTCCACCTCGAGCACCACCCCCGGTGGCTGCACGGTGCACACCGACTGCGCAGACGGAGAGTTGTGCATCTTCGCGACGGGGGAGTGCCGCGCAAGCTGCGGCTTCGAGTCGTGTGACTCGTGCGGGCCCGGCTTCGTGTGCAACGACTGCGCGAGCTCGGCCTGCCCCGACTGCTTGGACTGCCGGGCCGCGTGCCTACCGGTGGAGGCGGACCAGTGTGACGAGGACGACGCGTGTGGCGCCCAAGAGGCGTGCGACTTCCAGACGAAGCGCTGCGAGCCCACGTGCGACAACGGCGCGTGCGCCGACCCCAACATGGTGTGCGAGGACTGCGCGACCGGCTCCTGCTGCGGCTGCCGCGACTGCGTCGCGCTGTGCTTGCCGCTCTGACGGCGCGGCGCGAGCACAAGAAGCAACGCCCTCGAGCGCGGGTCTCGAGGGCGTCTGGTGCGAAGCAGAGGACTTGAACCTCCACGGGAGTTACCCCACTAGAACCTGAATCTAGCGCGTCTGCCAATTCCGCCAGCTTCGCTTGCTGAGGGGAAGCGTTCTACCTCACCTCCCCAAGGGTGTGCAACCGCATCAAGACGTCGCGGTCATTCCACCCTGACGCGGGCGTGGCCGGCAGCCGTCTCTTTGCCTTTCACCAGCGCCTTCACCACGTAGCGGCCAGCACGATCCGGCGCGGTCAGCGTCGCGCTCGCCTTGCCGTCGACCAGATCGGCCCGGGCCGCGCTGATCACCTTGTCGTTCGCGAGCGCGTGGTTCTTCTGCATGGCCTCGAAGGCCTGATCGAGCGGCAGCGGGTCGAGATCCGTGACGATGCCGGCCTTGAGCTCCACCCGCTCGGTCTCGAGCGTGAGCAGCACGTCTCCCGCAGGCAGCGCCGCGACGAGCTTGACCGGGATGGGCGCGCCGCGGGCCACCACCGGAGCGCCCAGCTCCACGCTGGCCGTGAGCGGCAAGCGCAGCTTGAGCGCCGGGTCGCCCAGCAGGTTGTAGAGCTCGAGGTGGCTCCGCTTGATGCTGTCGTGGTCGCCCGGCACGAGCAGGCTCGCGAACGGCAGCGACGCCTCGAGCATCGCGCGCTTCGCCCCAAACACGGCTTCGCCGAGGGTGGCCGCCTTCTTCACGAACAGCTGATCCAGCATGGTTCGGGCGTAGAGCAGGTTCGGGTACGGGTGGCTGACGCCGCTCGACGCGAACACCGCCACCGGCCCGCGCGGGCGCAGCAACATGGTCTCCGCCACCGAGCGCTCGCCATCCGGCGCGCCATAGTCACCGGTCAAACAGGTGAGCGAGATGAACAGCGGCGAGCCCGCCGCGATGTCGATGCTCATCAAGTCCGCGCGGTCTCCGATGCGGTAGCGCTGGCCTCGGAAGCGCGCGTTGTCGAAGTGCTTGGGCTCGCCGTGGCCGGCATATACCGCGACCAACGCGCCCGCGTTGAGCTCCTCGACCAGCTTGCGGCCGAGCTGATCGAAGCGGTACGCGTAGGGCGAGTCGGCCTTGGCGAACATCACTCCCAGGTCGAAGTCGTAGGGCAAGAGCTGGTCGAGCAAAGTGGCGGCCTGCGACTCGATCAACCCGTCCGCCACCGGTCCGAAGTCCGCGGGGCCGCCGAACACCAGCGCACGTCGCTGCCATGCCCCACCTGGCTCACGCTCGTAGCGCAACGTCTTGTCGACCAAGAGACTCAGCTCCTGTGCGGTGCGCGCTGGCAAACGCCCCACGGCCAGGGTCGCCGCCTCGCCCGCGGCGAACGCGTGGTCGGAGGGGTAGCTCTCGCCCCGGCCAATCTCGGTGGCCCACGGCGCGGCGCGGCTCAGGAACGCCGGAACGCCTGCGAAAGGATCCCCCGCGAGCAGCACCCAGCCGAGCCGCGAGCCCTTGCGCGTGGCTTCGGCGCGGATCTCCTCCGCGAGCGCTTCCGGACGTGCTTCCCCCCCCGCGCGGCGCGCGAAGATCGACTCGGTGTCGCGCAGGTCGACCGCGAAGCCCTGCTTCTGGCGGTGGTCGGCCAGCGGCGTGAGCGCATCGGCCAGCGCCTTGGGCACCAGCATCAGGTAATCCGGCATCGCAGGCTCGCGCGCCGCGTCGTCGTTGGCCGAGGACCCGGGCGAGGCACCATCGAATCCCCTCACGCAGGCCGAGGCCACCGCGCCGAGCGAGCCCAGGAATGCTCTTCGCCACACCCACCCAGGATAGCAGCACCCCCACCTCGAGCATGCGAGCATGCGGGCCGTGGCCACCACCTTCGCTGCCCTGCTCTTCGACCCGGCACAGATCTCCGAGCGCGCGCTGTCGCATGGCTTCGCGGTCGCGCTGGCCGGCTTCGACCTCGAGGCACCCGATCTCCTGCTCGCCGCGCCCGGCGCGCTGCCTCGCTGGTCGGTGGCCTTCTACCGAAGTCGGGACAAACAGCTCGACAGCTTCGCGCAGCTCGAGCACGCGAGCGAGCTGTTCGACCAAGAGCTGCCGCCAGGTGTGGCGGTGCTGGGCGGCGCAAGCGAGGGGGCCGTGGTGTACGCGATCGTGTACTCGGACGAGATCGTCCACGACATGGCCTATCGCTTCTGTCCCGAGGGCAACACGCGTCACGGGCTGGCCGAGGGCGACGACGGGCTGAGCGCGCTCCACGAGACCGACGACGACAGCCACGAAGAGCTGCTCGCGCACGATGCACCCGCGGTCGAGCTCGACCCCCATCGGGGCACGACGTTCTTGAGTCGCGAGCTGGGCTTCTCGGTGTTGCCGAGCTTGGTGCGCGCGCTGTTCGAGGCGGACAAGAAGCTCGCCATCCGCTTGGTCGATCCGTCCCCGAGCGCGATCACGGACGAGACGCGACGACTGTGCCAGACCCTGGGCCGCAGGAGCGGCCGCGGCGCGTTCGAGCCGCCCGCCGAGCTCGCAGCGTGCGCGCCCTATCGCGCGTTCGTGGCCGCCTACGACTGGGTCGACCCGAGCGATCCTGGAGACTTGTACCGAGAGCTCGCGCTCGGGCGTGTCGAAGGCACCCTACATTTCCACCGCGCCGAACAGCTGTCCGCGGCTCTCTCGCGTCCGGGGGTGCAAGGCTTGACGCCCCTCGCAGCCCTGCTCCCGAGCGCGCTCGGGGGCGGCGCCAAACATGAGCGGCAGCTCGGGCTAGCCCAGGATCATGAGCGGCTGGTGATCGTCGACGAGAGCGGCAACCGGAGCGAGGCCGGGCCGACGTTCGGCGAGCTCATCGCCTACCTCGCGCTGGGCTGGAAGCAACGCGACGAGATCGAGGAGGACCTGATCGGCGCGCTGATGTTGCGCGCCAAGGTGCGCGTCGACCGAACTCAGGAGACGGCGCGCTCGACCTCTGGGTAGCGCGCGACCTGCGGCTTGTCCCCGAAGTCGATGATGCCCAGCCAAGCGAACAACCTCATCACCTGGTAGGTGGGATCGATCTCGAACCAACGCACCGCGAAATTCGGGCTCATCCCGTACTTGTGGTGGTTGTTCTGGAACAGCTCGCCCAACGTCAACACGTCGAACACCAGCGTGTTCTTGGAGCGATCGCCGTTGTCGAAGTTGGCGTAGCCGTACTTGTGGCCGCACCAGTTGACGATCGCGCCATGGATGGGCCCCATCACGTAGTGCAGCGGCAGGAACATGAAGTGCCACCACTCCGTCGCGAAGATCAAATAGAAGCTGGTGTACGCCGCGCCCCACGCCACGCGTCCGACCCAGGAGCGGCCGAGCTTGTCGATCGCCGGCCACTCCGGCATGCCGCCGTCGAACCGCTTCTCGGGCGCGACCTCGTGGTGCGCGAAGCCGTGGTAGATCTTCTTGGTCTCCCACATCATCTTGGCCACGTTGGGGTGCTGGTGCGGCGAGTGCGGATCCTTCTCCGTGTCGCTGTAGGCGTGGTGCATGCGGTGCAGGATCGCGTAGCCGCGCGGCACCAAGAAGCTCGACCCCTGCGTGATGTACGTCATCAGGTAGAAGAAGCGCTCCCAGCCTTTCGACATGGTGAACATGCGATGGGCGGCGTAGCGGTGCTGGAAGAAGGTCTGGAAGAAGACCGACGACAGCCAGTGACCCACGAAGAAGATCGCGATCGCCCACATAGCCGCACCCTAAGCCGGAACTGGCTCGGCGACCGTCAGCAATTGGTCACAGCTGTCCGACGCGCTGCGGCGACGAGCTGCGGGAGATTTGGCCCAGCTCGGGGCGCCCAGGAACAATTCGATCATGCAGCTCTCCGCTTCCCCCGGCTGGTACGTGAGCGATGGCGACGCCGTGGTGGGCCCGGTCGAGACCAGCCTGTTGATTCGGGGGCTCCACGCCGGTCGCGTGGACGAGCGTTGTTCGGTCTGGCAGGCCCCCTGGACCAGCTGGCGCCGGCTCGACAGCGTCCGCGAGATCGCCGCGCTGTGCCGACCGCCGATCTCGTCCCCCGAGCAGCGGGCAGAGGAGTGGATCGCCGGGGCCAGCGACGAACGCGAAGTGATCGCGATGGCGCTGCGCGCGGTCGCCTCGGAGACCCGCGCCACCGTGGGCCTCGCCCACACCACCCTGGGCCCGCTGGGCGATCTGTGCACCCGCAACGTCGTGGGAGAGCGCGCGCTGGATCTGCTGGGCGCACGCGTGAGCGCCAAGGACCCCGCCATGATGCGCGCGCGCCTGGGCCCGGTGACCATCGACGGCCCGGAGCGGAGCCAGGCGCTGCTCGCCACCGAGGCGCGCCTGCGCGAGACCTGGGTGCCGATCGCGGGAACCGCGCTGATGCCCATCTTCCGCGGCACGCGCCTGACCGCGGTGCTGGAGCTGTGCAAGAGCAACCGCCCGTTCCGGCGCAGCGACCGGAGCTTCCTGCGCAACGTCGCGCGCCTCGCCTCGCGGCGGCTGGCTCAAGGCTGAGCGGACGCGCTCGAAGGAGGCCCCCCTGCGCTCGCGCTGCCCGCCGCCGGCGCCGTGGGGCACCGCACTGCCTGCGCGCGGAAGTGCCTCGTCACGCCCAAGTAACCGTCCTCCTTGCCGTGCGCCTTGATGCGGGTCACGCCGTTGCCGCCCTTGATGCGCGCCTCTTCGCGCAGCTTGCCGGCCGGAAAGCTGTCTTCACCCAGGCTGCTCGCCTCGATGCGGCCGAGCACCTTGCACGACTCGGGCGCGCTGCGCGGCGCATCGTCGTCATGGCCGTAGAGCACCACCGGCTCCTCTTTCTCGTCCTCGCCCGCTTCCGCGCGCTCGAGCTTGTAAGGGAGCGGTTTGCAGCCGACCAGCACCACACACGCCAACGCGAGCCAACAGCGCATCCACCCAGGATACCACCGCTCACCCCGAAGCTTGCGGTGCGCGCGGGGCCGGGGTGACAATGACCTCAACGTGGAGAGCTCGGGGAAGGGAGACGTGGATGGTCCCACGATCGGCGTGGGCGCGCCGCTGATCGACGACCCGGGGATCGCGAGCGAGTTCTTGATCGAGCCGCCGCCCAACTCGGCGCGGCAAGGGTCGGTGCTCGTGATCGAGGCCGACCCTCAACGACCCACCACGAACGCCTTGGTGCGCGCGGGCTTCGCCGTGCGCGCCGTGAGCGACGGCCTGGTCGGCTCTCAGCTCGCCACCTCGCTCAGTTTCGACGCCATCATCGCCGACGTCAGCTGCTCCGGCCTGGGCGGTCTCGAGCTCTTGAAGTTCGTGCGCCAGCAGGGCATGGAGCTCCCCGTCCTGCTCATGACCGGCGCCCCCGACGTGGAGACAGCCGCGCAGGCGGTGGAGCATGGCGCCTTCCAATACCTTCTGCGCCCGCTCGCCGACGAGCGCGTGGTCACCGCCATGGACAAGGCGGTGCGCGCCAATCGCGCCGTCAAGATGCGCAGGAGCGCGCTCTCGATGCTGGACGAAGAGACGCTGGAGAGCGGCGGCCTGCCGGATCGCGTGCGTTGGGACAACGCCCTCTCCAACCTGTGGATGGCCTACCAGCCGATCGTTCGCCCAGGCGGCAAGCTGTACGCCTACGAGGCGCTGGTGCGCAGCGATGAGCCGAGCATGCGCAACGCCGGCGACCTGATCGACATGGCCGAGAAGCTCCAGGAGCTCAAGCCGCTCGGGCGGCGCGTGCGCACGCTGGCAGGGCATTTTGCCGTCGCAGCCGAGGGCAAACACTACCTGTTCGTGAACCTGCACGCCGACGATCTGCTCGATGAGCTGCTCGCGTCGCGCGAAGAGGCGCTGGCCCAGGTCGCCCCCGCCGTGGTGCTGGAGATCACCGAGCGCGCCGCGCTCCACGACGTCGAAGAAGCCAAGGTGAAGATGGCCGAGCTGCGCAGCATGGGCTTTCGCATCGCGCTCGACGATCTGGGCGCGGGTTACGCCGGGCTCACGAGCTTTGCACACCTCCGCCCAGAGATCGTGAAGCTCGACATGGCGCTGGTGCGCGACATCGACAAGGACCCGGTCAAGCGCAAGATCGTCGGCTCCGTGACCGGCATCTGCAAAGACATGGGCACGCTGGTCGTGGGCGAAGGGGTCGAGACCGAGGCCGAGCGCGACACGTTGGTGAGCCTCGGCTGCGGCTTGCTCCAGGGCTACTTGTTCGGACGACCTCAGCGAATGTAGCTGTGGGTCGCGCCTGGACCGCCCTGCTACTGGCAGCGCCCTCGGTCGCAGCGCGGCGCCGCAGGTGGTGCACAAGGCGGCGCCGTGAGCGTGCAGCCCGCCTCCTTCCACACCTTGCACTCGCTCGCCTCCACGATGGTGGCGGCGCGATCTACGGCCGCGCGGCCAGGCTTGTTCAGGCTTGCCCAACACGCGTCGAAGCAGCTCGCCACGATCGGGACGCTGACGCAGTCCGCGTCGAGCTCGCACGGCTGGTCCGCCGAAGCCGCTTGCGTCACGCGCTGCTTGGCGGCCAGCGACTCGCGCTCGCACACCGCAGCCTGGCCCGTGGGCACCTCGGCCTGTCCACACGCCGGCGCCATCACCGCGGTCGCCCCCAGCCAAGCCACCACCACGATCGCGCGCACCATGCGGCGTTCCTAGCAAGGGGTTCCAGTCTTTGCTACCCCTGGTGAACAACCCCGCAGCTGACGAGGTCCTCCCATGCTCGGCGACGAGCTCGATTCTCCACGAAACGTGACGACGCCCCAAGAGCGAGGCGGCGAGGTCAAAGCGTTCCTGCCGCGCGTCTCACGGGGCTGGTACATCCTGGCGCACAGTCACGAGCTCGGCGACAAGCCGCTCAGCCGCACGCTGCTCGGCACGCCGCTGGTGCTGTTTCGCGACGAGAACGGCACGGCCGCGACGCTGCTCGACCGCTGCCCGCACCGCAACGTGCCGCTCTCGCTCGGCTCGGTGAAGAGCGGCCGACTGGAGTGCGCCTACCACGGCTGGCAGTTCGATGGCGGCGGCGCCTGCCGCTTGATTCCCTCGCTGTCCAAGCCCCCCGAGGGCAAGGCTCGGCGCGCGCCCAAGTTCGAGACACGCGAGCTCGACGGGTTCGTGTGGGCCTACGCCAGCCCCGAGACCGCTCCCCACGCCGAGCCGCATCGGTTCGCCTTGGTCGATGCCCCTGGCTACACCACCGTGCGGCGAACCGTCGAAGCCTCGGGCACGCTCTACTCCACCCTCGAGAACGCGCTCGACGTGCCGCACACGGCGTTCCTGCACAAGGGGCTGTTCCGCTCGGAGAGCCGCGGCATCACCATCGTCGCCAACGTCACGCGCAGCGCGGATCGAGTGGTGGCGGAGTATGTGGGGGAGCCGCGCCCCCCTGGGTTGGTGGCGCGCATCCTCTCCCCCTCGGGCGGCGAGGTGACGCACTTCGACCGCTTCATTCTGCCGTCGATCGCGCAGGTGGAGTACCGCATCGGCGACGAGAACCACATCCTGGTCGACAGCGTGATGACCCCGGTCGACGACTTCACCACGCGCATCTACGCCGTGGTGAGCTACAAGATGCGCATCCCGGGGTGGTTGGTGAAGCCTGCGCTCCTGCCGCTGGCCCTGCGCGTGTTCGCACAAGACGCCGCCATGTTGCGCCGGCAGTCCGAGATCGTGAAGCGCTTTGGCGGAGAGAGCTTCGTCTCCACCGAGATCGACGTGCTGGGCAAACACATCCACCGGTTGCTGCGCGCGGCGGAGCGAGGCGAACAGGCAGGCGAAGAGCACGGCTCGGTGCAGTTGGTGGTGTGAGCCCGCCAGGCGAGCGCGACGCGCGCGACCAGGATCCGGCGAGGACGCGCCGGCGTCTGCGCACAATCCCGGCCATGATCTTGGCGTTCTCGGTGCTGACCTCGCTCGCGCCGTTGTGGCTCACGCTCGCGCTCGCCGTCGACCTCGTGCGCAAGCTCGGCTCGCGCTTGCCGCTCGTCACCACGCGGCTCGTGTTGTTCGGCATGTTCTACACCGCCGCGGAGCTCGTCGGGCTGCTCGCGCTCAGCTGGGTGTGGGTCTCGACGCGCGACCACGATGTTCGACTGGAGCGCACGTACCGGGTCCAGTCTGGCTGGGCCTACGCGCTGTATCGGTCGGCGCTGTTCCTGTTCGACCTCCGCGTGGAGGTTCGTGGCAGCGAGTGCGCGCGGCCTGGTCCGGTGATCGTGTTGATGCGGCACGCGAGCATCCTCGACACGCTGCTGCCCACGGTGCTCATCGCCCGGGCCCACGACTTGCGCCTGCGGTTCGTGCTCAAGCGCGAGCTGTTGAACCTCCCGTGCCTCGACGTCGCGGGAAACCGGCTGCCGAACTGCTTCGTGGGCCGGGACGGCGAAGACAGCGAGCGGGAGATCGCCAAGGTGCGCGCGTTGTCCGAGGGCTTGAGCAGCCGAGACGGCCTGCTGATCTACCCCGAAGGCACGCGTTTCTCGCGGCCCAAGCTCGAGCGCGCTCGCTCGCGCCTCGAGCTCAGCGATCCTGCGCGCTTCGCCCGCTATCGGGACGTCACCAGTGTGTTGCCGATCAAGAAGGGCGGCGTGCTCACCATGCTCGAGCAGGCCGCCACGGCGGACTTGGTGATCGCCGCCCACCGCGGGCTCACCGGCTTCGCGGAGCTGGGCGATCTCTGGCGTGGTGGGTTCGTAGGGGCCCGCGCAGAGGTCAGGATGTGGCGCATCCCTCGCGCTGCCATTCCGGACGGAGCAGAGGAGCGCCTGGCCTTTCTCGATCGCGAGTGGCAAAAGGTGGAGCAGTTTGCGGCCGGTGGCAGCGCCCCCGACGAACCCCGAGGTTTGGCATGAAGAGCGTGTGTGTGTTCTGCGGTTCGGCCTTGGGGCAGCGCCCCGCCTACGTGCACGCCGCGCGAGAGCTCGGCGCCGAGGCCGCGAAGCGGGGAGTTCGCGTGGTCTATGGCGGCGCGAACGTGGGCCTGATGGGGGAGCTGGCCAACGCCGCGCTCGAAGCCGGTGGCGAAGTGCTCGGCGTGATCCCGACGTTCCTCGCGCAGCGAGAGATCGAGCACCGCGGGCTGACCCAGCTGATCGAGGTGGGCTCGATGCACGAGCGCAAGAACCTGATGGCGAGCCACGCGGACGCCTTCATCTCGCTACCGGGCGGCTTCGGCACGCTCGACGAGCTGTTCGAGATGCTCACCTGGAGCCAGATCGGGCTGCACCACAAGCCCTCGGCGCTGCTCAACGTCGACGGGTACTACGACCAGCTGCTGGCCTTCCTGGACACGGCACGGGAGGCAGGGCTCGTGCGGAGCGAGCACCTCGCGGTGCTCCAAGTGGCGCGCGACGCGAAAGGCGTGCTCGATCTGTTGGCCGCCGCTCAGTGATAGTCGACGATCAGCGTCGGCGGATCCGTGCCGATCAGGTTCCAGTAGTCGACGCCGTTGGTCGTCACCGGGACGATGCCCAGATACACGCTGCCGTTCGGCGTGACGGTCGAGCTCGGGAGCGTGAAGGTGACCTCTTCGCCGAGCGCCACCATGCCCTGGTTGGGTGCGAGCGGGGAGCTCCCGAGCTGCCCCGGGACCGTCCCGTTGAGGCTCCCTTGATCGAACTCGGCGACCTGCCACACCTCCCCTGTTTGGTCGGACTCGGCGCCCATGACGGTCGACACCACCACGCGCAACGTGACCTGGTCGACCGTCTTGCCGCTGAGGGTGCCATCCAGGTTGAAGCGGACGTACGAGTGTCGCGGGGTGTTGCCGGGCGTTCCTTGGAGGTCGACGGACATGCGGTTGCCGCCGTTCTCCGTCGCGCAGGTGCTTGGGTTCGGCATGGTCGTGTTGATGCAGGCGGCCACGGCGGCCGCGTAGGTGACCTGCTCGGCAGGCGCTCCCCCAGCGCCGCCAGCGCCGCCAGCACCGACCCCACCCGCGCCGCCCTGCGCTCCCCCGGCGCCGTCGCTGGTCGACCCGCCTCCCCCGGCTGGCCCCGCGCCGGCCCCCCCGGGGCTGTCGCCCCCCTGAGGTGCGGCGCCTCCCAGCCGAGGGTCGTAGGCGTCCCAGTCATGGCTGCACTGGGTGGTGCCCAAGAGCGCTGACATCGCGAGCCATCGTCGCGGAGGACGCCGCATCCGGTCAGCATACGGGCGCTTACAAACCCGAGCAATCTGTGTAGTCTCAGGAGCATGCCGGAGAGCTTCGGCCGGTACGAGACCGTCCGCGCGATCGCGTCGGGGGGGATGGCTACTGTGTACCTCGCGCGCAGCGTGGGTGCGGGTGGCTTCGAGCGCCTCGTGGCCATCAAGGCGCTCCACCCCCACATCGCTTCCGAGCCTGACTTCGTCGCCATGTTCCTGGACGAGGCGCGCCTCGCCGCCCGCGTCCGGCACCCCAACGTCGTCCCCACCACCGATGTCCACGAAGACCCGCTCTTCCTGGTCATGGACTACATCGAGGGGCCGTCCCTCCACACGCTGCTCCGCGAGCTGCGGCGCAAGGGTGAGAAGCTGCCCGTTCCCATCGCGCTGCGCATCTTTCTCGACATCCTGGCGGGGTTGCATGCTGCGCACGAGCTCACCGGTGACAACGATCAGCCGCTCAACCTGATCCACCGCGACGTGTCCCCGCACAACATGTTGATCGGCGTGGACGGCATCGCGCGTATCACCGACTTCGGCGTCGCACGCGCGGAGTCGCGGCTCTCATCGACGCGCGGCAACCAAGTGAAGGGCAAGCTCGCCTACATGGCGCCCGAGCAGGTCAAGACCGACCCGATCGACCGCCGCTGCGACGTGTACGCGTCCGGCGTCGTGCTGTTCGAGATGCTGACCGGCACACCTCTCTTCCGCGCAGAGCACGACGCCGCGCTGATCGCGCAGGTGGTGGCCGGACCGAAGCAGTCGCCGCGCGAGCTCGAGCCTTCGGTCCCGGTCGAGATCGACGTCGCGGTGATGAGGGCGCTCAGGAACACGATCGAGGAGCGCTACGCGACCGCGGCTGACTTCGCCGAGGCGCTCGAGCAAGCCGCCAAGAACGCCGGCGTGTCGATCGCCAGCAGTCGGGAGCTCGCGGGGTTCGTCAAAGCCGCCTCTGTGCATGACGCCGCGCCCTCGGGCCGCGGCGCCCAAAGCGGCAGCGGAGCCGCTTCGAGCCGCCGGATGGGCGCCGCCGCGCTCGACTTCTCCGATGCGCCCGCCTCGAATCCGAGCGCGACGAGAGCCCCGCTGCCCTCGTCGTCGAGCTCGACCAGCGTCGGCACGCTGGTCGCTCCCGGGCCAGAGGCCGAGCGCGGGCGCAGCAAGCGCTGGCTGCTGTTCGCGGGCGCGGGCGCCGTGATCGTACTGCTGGGTGCGGTGTTGCTCACCTCGCGCGAGCCAGGCGCGCAGCCGAGCGCGGCCTCCCCTGCCGTCTCCGAGACCGCCGCCGCCAGCGCCGCGCGCCCTTCCGCCACGCCTGCGCCCCTTCCGACGCCGCAGCCCGAACGCTCAGCCGACGCGACGTCGAGCTCCCCCACGTCCAGCGCCAAGGCGAGCGATTTGCCCAAGAAGCCCGCCACGACCGGGGCCCCCCGTCCCTCTTCGGGCAAACCCATGTTCCGACCCGATGGCCTGTAGCGCTCGCTTCGCCTGGTTGCTCGGCGCGTGCGTGGGCTTCGCGCTCCCACTCCCGAGCGTGGTGGCGCAGCCCGCCGCGGCCCCAGAGAAAGATCTGCGCGACGCGTTCATGGCCGCGCAGAAGTTGTTCGACGACAAGAGCTACCAGCCGGCGCTCGAGAAATTTCGCGAGCTGGTCGCATCGACCGGCAGCCCGAACGCGCGCTTGTACGTGGCGCGCTGCTTGAACGCGCTCGATCGGGTGCCTGAAGCGTACGACGAGATGAAGGCGGCGGTGCGAGAGGCCGGTGAGCGCGCCGCGACGGAGCCGAAGTACGAGGCCACCCGCGACGCTGCGGCGGCCGAGCTCGCACTGCTCGAGCCCAAGGTCGCCCACGTCGTGATCGCCGTCGCCGGCGACGCCAAAGAGGTCACCGTGAAGCTGAACGGCACCGCGGTCGATGCGAGCAAGCTGGGCACGCCCATCACCGTGTCGCCAGGCCGACAGTCGATCGTGGTCGAGCGCAGCGGGGCACCTGCGGAGCAGAAGGAGCTCACGATCGACGGCGGCCAGACGCAGACGTTTGCGATCAGCGCGACCGCTTCGGGCAAGGTGGTCGATCCCAAACCCGAGCTCGCGCCGAAGGAGACCGGCGGCGAGCTGCGCATCGTGGGCATCGTGGTCGGTGGCTTGGGCGTGGCCAGCCTCGCCACCTTCACCGCCACCGCCGTGCTCTCCGACCAGAAGTTCGCCAGCATCGAGGAAGAGTGCGGCGGCGCCCGCTGCTCCGACCCGAGCTATGCAGACGAGATCGACGCTGGCAAGCAGCTCGAGCTGATCGCCAACATCACGTTGGTGGCAGGCGCGGTGCTCGCGGCCGGGTCAGTGCCGCTGATCATCTTCGGCGGGCCCAGCGAGGCGACCACGACGACCGCGTCGCTGTCTCCTCGACCGGGCGGCGCCACGCTCGACGTCATCACTCGCTTCTGATCGGCACCGCCGAGCTGCTCACTGGGGTCGTGCTGGCGCTCGGTAGGGGGAGCTCGTCACGAAGCTCGACGAAGCCCGGCGGCCACTCGGGCTCTTGGGCCGAGGCCGATGGGATGGGCACCAGCATGGGCTCCGAGGGGCGGTGTGTCAGCGCAAGCACCAGCGCCGCCATACCCATGAGCAACGCCGCAGCAGCCAACATCACGGCGCGCAGCCGGAACGGGGATGTTCGGAGCTCGACCCTGAACCTGTGCAATGTCCGCCCAGCTTACTCCGCTGCCGGGGCGCTCAGCGATGCGAAGATGGCGCATGATCATCGACTGCCACGCCCACTTCGATCCGCGGTTGCTCGACCTCGACGCGATGATCGACAAGCTCGACGAGGCGCGCGTGGACCGGGTGGTGCTGATCCCTGCCATGAACGACCCGCTGCCCAAGACGCCCGAGCGGCTCCTGGCGCTCGCGCGCACGCTGTCACGCCGGCGCTGGACGCGACCGCTGGTCGAGCGCATCCACCGCGCAATGCTCACCCCAGAGGGCGATCTCGAGCTCGCGGGTCAGGTCGTCGCCATCTATGCGCGACCCGACAACGCCGCCGTCGCGCGCGCCTGCGCGCTCCACCCCGAGCGCGTCTTCGGCTGGGTGTTCCTGAACCCCCGCAACAACCCATTCGTGCTCGACGAGCTCGAACAGCTGCGCAGTCAGCGCAACATGGTCGGAGTCAAGCTCCACCCCCACTGGCACGACTACCGCACGGCGCTGGCCCATCCCCTGCTCGAACGCATCCAGGAGCTGAAGTTGCCCGTGCTGATCCACTTGGGTTTCGGAGAGCGCGGCGACTACCGCACGCTGTGCCAAAAATTTCCAAAGATCCGCTTCATCGCCGCCCACGCCGGAGTCCCGTTCTATGACGACCTGTGGCGCCACGGGCGCGACCTGCCGAACCTCTTCGTGGACCTGTCGAGCCCCTACATCGACGAGGAGCTCGCCCGCGCCGCGGTGAAGGCGCTCGGCCATCGCCGCTGCCTGTACGGCACGGACGCTCCTTACGGCTTCCCGCTGGCCGACCACAGCTACGACTACCGGCGGATCCGCGGCTGGGTCGAGGACATGCCGCTCACCTCGCGTGAGCGCGAGGACGTGCTGGGTGAGAACGCGCGCGAGCTGTTGGCGATGTGACTATTGACCATCGGTCAATAGCTGCTAACGTGACTGCATGAGCAGCCGCATTCACGACGCGATCATCATCGGCGCTGGCTTCTCGGGCCTCGGATTGGGCGTCTCGTTGGACCGAGCTGGGCTCTCGGACTATCGCATCTTCGAGCGCGACGCCGATGTGGGCGGCACCTGGTGGGCGAACCGCTACCCCGGCTGCGCGTGCGACGTCGAGTCGCAGCTCTACTCCTTCTCCTTCGAGAGGAACCCGAGCTGGTCGCACGTCTTCGCGCGACAGCCGGAGATCCTGGCGTACCTTCGCCACGTCGCAGACAAGTACGACCTGCGATCGCGCTTGTCGCTACGCGCCGCGGTCACCGGGGCCAGCTTCGACGAAGCCGCAGGCGTCTGGGAGGTGACCACCGAGCACGGCGAGCGCGTGCGGGCGCGGGCACTGGCCTCATGTTGTGGCGGGCTCAGTCAGCCCTCGTTCCCGGCCATCGAGGGCCTCGACTCCTTCGCGGGAGAGCGCTTCCACTCGGCGCAATGGCCCGAGCGCCTCGATCTCGGGGGCCGCCGGGTGGGCGTGATCGGCACGGGCGCGAGCGCCATTCAGATCGTTCCCGAGCTCGCACCGCGGGTGTCGACCCTCCATGTCTTCCAGCGCACGGCTCCCTGGGTCTTGCCTCGCTTCGACAGGTCGATTGGCGCTCGCGAGAAGAGCTTCTACGCGAAAGCGCCTTGGGCGCAGTGGCTCGTGCGCGCGGCCTACTACTGGCGGCGCGAGCTCTTGGTCGGTCCGGCGCTTCTGCGGCGCGGACGCCTCACCGAGCTGCTGGAGCGTCTCGGCCGCGCCCACCTCCGTCGCCAGGTGAGCGACCCGGACCTGGAGCAAAGGCTTCGACCTCGCTTCACCATCGGCTGCAAACGCATCCTGCTGTCCAACGACTACTACCCGGCGCTGTGCCGCCAGAACGTGGAGCTCGTGACCGACCCGATCGAGCGGGTCGAGCCGCGCGGCGTGCGCCTGCGCAACGGCCGGCTGCTGGAGCTCGACGCGCTGGTGTTGGCCACCGGCTTCGAGGCCTCGGAGAACGCCGTGCGGTTTCCGGTGCTGGGCCGCGGCGGACGCTCGCTCGCGGACGCCTGGAAGGACGGCATGGAGGCGTACCTCGGCACCACCGTGTCCGGCTTTCCCAACTTCTTCGTCATCCCCGGCCCCAACATCGGCGGCGGCCACAACTCGCTCGTGTTCATGCTCGAGGCCCAGATCCGCTACGCGACGGACGCGCTCGTCACGCTCCGACAGGAGCATGCTCGCTGCTTCGACGTGCTCCCGCACGTGCAAGCGGCCTACAACCAGGAGCTCGCGCGCTGTTTCGAGGGCACGGTGTGGGCGTCAGGCTGCCGCTCCTGGTACCAAACGCCCAGCGGCAAGCAGACGGTGCTCTACCCCAAGCTCACCGCGGAGTTCTTCTGGAGAGCGCGGCGCTTCGACAAGGAGAGCTACGAGCTGTCCCCCGAGCTGGCGCCGAAGAAGCGTGACGCCGACGCGACCGCTAGCGCCTCCTGAAGCTCACTCGGCGCTCTGAGCGTCGCCTCGCACGGTCCCTTCACCGCCTTCGCTGCCTTCGACCTCGGCCCCCGGCAGCAGCACCCCTGGCAGGCTCTTCTGCTTGGTGAGCACCTTGCGCAGGCGCTCCTCTTCGATCTCGAGGTAGGCGCTCTGCCCCTCGAGCACCGCGTAGCGTGAGTCGCCGTAGACCAAGGTGTAGTGCTTGTCACCGGGCCGCCGGTCCAGCACCAGCCGAAACCGCCCCTGATCGTCCGTCTCGAACGCGAGGCCACTCTCCGGATCGTCGGGGTCGAAGCTCACGATCAGCGGGGCCGCACCGTCGGTCACGCCGGGCGTGTCGCTCGCGATCAACACCTCGTCGAACAGCTGCCCGTCGAGCACCCGGAGCCGATGCTGCGGCGTGACTTCGCGCGCACCCGCGTGGGTCTCGCGCCGAAGGTACACGCGGCCATGGAGGAAGATTTGCAGCTCCGCCAGCTCGGCTGAGGTGAGCGCGTAGTCCTCGATCAAGCGCAACGTGAGGGGCAACCGCCGAACCGTCTCTTCGCTCGTGGCCGAAGGCTCCGGCTCGGCGCGCGGCCGCCTCGGTTCGGGTTGCTCAGAACAGGCAGCCGTCGCCAAGAACAGGGCTGCCCACAGCATCCGCTCAGACATCCTGCGACGGTACTTTCGCCAGCGCCTCGCGGCAACGCTCCAGCGTCTCAGCCCAGGTCGAACAGCAGCACCTCTGCCCCGTCGAGGCCCTCGATCGTGACGCTCGGCTCCTCCGAGATGGCGACGCCGTCCCCTTGCTCGAGGTCGCTGCCGTTCACGCGCACGCGGCCTCGCGCCACCTGCACCCATGCGTGACGCCCTTCGCCGAGCGGGTGGGTTGCCGACTGACCGCTGGCGAACCTGCCGGCGTACAAGCGGGCGTCGCTGTGAACCTTGAGCGCGCCAGCTTCAGCTTCGGGCGACGCCACCAGCCGGAGCTGGCCGTCGAGCTGGCCGGCATCGAGCGCGCGCTGATCGTAGCTGGGCTTGAGCCCACGTTGCGAGGGCTGCAGCCAGATCTGAAGAAAGTGCACCGGCTCACTCTTGGACGCGTTGAGCTCGCTGTGCGACACGCCCGTGCCTGCGCTCATGCGCTGCACCTCCAGCGGGCGGATGACCGAGCCGGTCCCGAGCGAGTCCTTGTGCTCGAGCCCTCCCTCGAGGACGTAGGAGATGATCTCCATGTCGCGATGCGGGTGGGTGCCGAAACCGCGCCCGGGCGCGACCCGGTCCTCGTTGATCACGCGCAGCGCGCGGAAGCCCATGTGAGCAGGGTCGTAGTAGTCAGCGAACGAGAAGGTGTGGTGGGAGTCGAGCCAACCGTGATCCGCGTGACCCCGCTCCTGTGCGCGTCGAACCGTCATCATGAGAACCTCCAGGCCTCGAACATGGGGCCGCCACGGTCTCTTGAAAATCGATAATCAGTCGATTCGATCCATCGAACAGGTCGATGGGATGACCGCCGTGACCATCACAGCTCGCAGCCGATCCGCTCCGCGTCGTAGGCGAGCTCGTCGAACCAAACGGTGAAACCTTCGCCCGCGTCTTGGTAGTTCGCCAGCCCCACCCCCAAGCTCTCGAACACCGGGATCTCGGCGGCGTGGTTGGCGCCCGGAACGATGGGGATCTCGACGCCGTCGATCCACAACTGCCCGGTCTGGCTGGGCTCGTCGTAGCGCCACTCGATGCACTGCCACGTGCCGGCCCAAGCGTAGATGTAGTCGGTCCCTTCAGCGAACTCCGGGGCACCGTTGGATGGCTGCACGTTGTAGATCCACTGGAACTGCATCTGGGTGTTCTCCACCACGCCCCATCTCACGTTGTGGGTGCTGCCACCGGGCCCGGGGCCCAAACCCTCGATGAAGTCCGCGTGCAGCACGCCGCTGCTGGGCCACGGAGCCGGCACGGCGACCTTCATGAACACACGCCCATAGTGCTGGGAGGCGAGCGCGCCCAGGTCGCCCTTGAAGTCCATGAAGTGCTGGCCGTTGTTGCCGCCATCCGCCTTCAGGCTCTTCGAGCCGAGCACCGCGTCGTCGCTCGCGACGCCCAAGGTCCCAGCCCCCCACTCGTCGCCGCGCGCACCCCACCCGTCTGGAAACGCGCCGTCGGCGGCGGCCTCGAAGTCCTCGCATATCGCGACGGTGGAGGTAGCGCACGCAGAGCCAACTTGGGCTCCACCGCCACCAGTGGACGGCGCGCCACCCATGTCTGCGCTGGTGGATCCACCATTGGCAAGAGCCCCGCCGCTGCCGCCGGCGCTCTGCCCCGCGCCGCTTCCCCCCGTCGCCTGCCCGCCTCCGGGCCCGGAGGTCGATTCGTCGCCGCAACCGATCGCGAGCCCCAAAGCGAATGCCAGCAACCGGGAGCGCACCATGGCGGCATGCTACCTCACGGCGGCGGCAAGAGCGGCGGCAGATTCGGGGGGGCCGCGGAGCCCAGCGCGCGGCCGTCCTCCGCGAAGCGCTCGCTGCAGTGCACCTCCTTGGGTGTCTGCACCGTGGCGACGAACGCGCGCGCGCTCGCCACACCCGCACGATAGGAGCTGGCGACCGCGGCGCAGCTCGGTGGCTCGCTCCTCTTGGCGCAGTACACGATCAGGTCGGCGCCCAGACTGACACGCTCCGGAGCGCGGTTCTTCTTGCGCGCCTGCTCCTCCTCCAGTCTCTGCCCGAGCTGAGCGAGCGCCTCTGGCTCGAGCGCGCCGGCGACCTCACACCCCATCGCCTGGAGCCCGGCAACTCCCTCGCCTTGCGCAGCACGGCCCAAGATCCGCTCGAGCTCGCGCGTCGCAGCGAGCACGCTCTCGTTGCGGCGCTCCATCACGTACTTGGAGATCGCCATGCTGCCGAAGCCCAACACCACGGCGATCCCCGTCGCGAGCAGGCAGCTCTTGGGCCCCGAGATACGTCCCGAGGCCGCTGGCGGAGCGCCACCTGGAGGGGCGTCGGGGTCGTCGACGGGTGCCACGGTCGACAGGGTGTAGTGCCGCGAGTAGAGGTCGGCCATGGATTTCGCCATCCCGGAGCGCTCGGAGCGGCTCCTCGACAAGCTCCGCCCCTTCATCGATCAACTCGTGCTCCCCCTGGAGGCGGAGCTGATGGGTGAGATCGGGCGCGCGCGACGCGGCGCGGACTTTCGGACTTGGAGGGTGTCCGACCAGGTGGAGAAGCTGAAGCAGCGCGCGCGCGCCGAGGGGCTGTGGAACTTGTTCTTGCCCGACGCCGAGGAGGGCGCCGGGCTCTCCACCCTGGAGTACGCGCCGCTCGCAGAGGAGATGGGCAAGAGCCTGCTCGCTCCCGAGATCTTCAACTGCAACGCGCCCGACACGGGCAACATGGAGGTGCTGCACAAGTACGGCACCGCGGAGCAGAAGCAGCGCTGGCTTCGGCCGCTGCTCGATGGCTCGATCCGCTCGGTCTTTTGTATGACGGAGCCCGACGTCGCCTCGTCCGACGCCACCAACATGCAGGCCACAGCGCGGGTCGAGGGCGACGAGGTGGTGCTGAATGGACGCAAGTGGTGGTCGACAGGGCTCGGGCATCCCCACGCGAAGGTCGCCATCTTCATGGGTGTCACCGATCCCACGGCGGATCGGCACACGCGACACAGCATGGTGCTCGTCCCGCTCGACGAGAAGGGCGTGGTGATCGAGCGCATGCTGCCCGTGTTCGGCGAGTACGACGAGCCGTACGGGCATGGAGAGGTGAGCTTCCACGACGTGCGCGTGCCGCTCGGCAACGTGATCGCTGGGCCCGGCCGCGGCTTCGAGATCGCGCAAGGCCGGCTCGGCCCTGGCCGCATCCACCACTGCATGCGCTGCATCGGCGCGAGCGAGCGCGCGCTCAAGCTGATGATCGAGCGTGGCATCCAACGAGTCGCGTTCGGCAAGCCGCTGGTCAACCTCGGCGGCAACCGCGAGCGCATCGCGGACCTGCGCATCGCCATCGATCAAGCCCGCCTGCTCACTCTCTTCGCGGCGTGGAAGATCGACGCTGTCGGTGCGCTCTCGGCCATGACCGAGATCTCGGCGATCAAGGTGGTCGCGCCCAACGTGCTCCAGCGCGTCACGGACGAGGCGATCCAGATGTTCGGCGGCGCCGGAGTGTCCTCGGACGTGCCGCTCACCGCGCTGTTCGCGGTCGCCCGCGTGCTGCGCATCGCCGACGGCCCTGACTCGGTGCACCGCGGCGTGATCGCGCGCATGGAGCTGGCCAAGTATGGCGAGCTCCTCAGCGCCGCCAAGGTTCGCCCCTGAGCCGCTGCACCCAAGCTGGTGCTTGCTACGCTGTCTGAACCGTTCGACCGAACCACGAGGAGCAGAGAGATGCAGCGCGAAGAAGCTGGTGGCGTAGGACCTTGGATCAAACGCGCGCTGGCGCTGTCCACCTCGCTCGGGGTGCTTGCCTTCTTGATGGTGAAGTCGGGTGGCCTCGGCTGCTCGGGGTCCAACGAGGCCAGCCAAGATCTGCCCGCTCCCCAATACGAGCCGCCCCCCACGGCCCCCTCGAGTAGCAGCGACGTGCCGGCGGCCAGCGCGCCGCCCAGCGCCAGCGCGCCCCTCAAGCCCGAGTACTTCGGCGGCTCCAAGTCGGGCTCGTTCGAGGGGCTGGTCGAACCTCAAGGCTCGGCTAGCGGCGTCAAACCGCAGCCCAGGTTCTTCCCCGGAAGCAAGGCCGCGCCCATGCCCATCCGCGAGCCAGCGCCCCAGCAACAAGCCCCGAACAAGCCCTGATGCTCTCGACGCTGCTCTCGATGCTGGCAGCCTTTGCGCTGCTCTCCGTCGCGTTCGTGCCGCTCGAGCGAGCGTTCGCGGCGCGCCCTGGGCAGCGTGTGTTTCGCAGCCAGCTCGCCACCGATCTGTGCTTCTTCGCGGGCCAGTACTTCCCCCTCGCCGCGCTGACCACGGCCTGCCTCGTCGCGGCACATGGCTTCGTGACCACGTTCCTTCCGCTCGGGGAGTTGTGGCAAGCCACGCGCTCCCTGCCGCTGTGGGGTCAGCTCGTGCTCGCGTTGGTGCTGGGTGATCTCGCCATCTACTGGTTCCACCGCGCTTGCCACCACTTCCCCCTGCTGTGGCGCTTCCACGCCGTGCACCACTCGACGCTGGAGCTCGACTGGGTGGCCGCCCACCGCGAGCACCCGCTCGATGGGCTGTTCACGCAGCTCTTGCTCAACCTGCCTGGCATGGTGCTCGGAGTCGACTTCGTGGTGTTCGGGCCGATGGTGGTGTTCCGCGGCATGTGGGCGATCTTCATCCACTCCAACGTGCGCCTCCCGCTCGGGCCTCTGCGCTGGCTCCTGGGCGCACCCGAGCTCCACCACTGGCACCACGCGCGGGTCGAGTCGACCCAGCACAACTTCGCCAACCTCGCGCCGTACCTCGACGTGCTGTTCGGCACCTACCACTGCCCCCAGAAGGGCGAACGCTACCCGCTGGGCATCCCCGGCGACGAGCCGCGCGGCTACCTGGCCCACCTGGTCGAGCCTTTCGGCCTGCGCTGGCCGCGTGCGGCCCGTCAGAAAAGCCCGACGGTGGTGTAGAACTCGGCCTGTGGCGTACTGGAGCGGCTGGTTTGCGGCGGTGGCGATCCTGGTGGCGGGGCTCATTCCCCTCGCAGCGCGCATGCGCTTGGGGAAACGCGCGACGCCCGAGTCGGGGCCCATCGGCGCGCACACCACACTGGGCATGATCGTCGCCGGCTTCGCGTTCCTGCACGCGCTGTTCTCCTTGCTCGCGCTCGGCAGCTCCAGCGCCGTGGGTGCGGGAGAGCTCGCGCTAGGCGCGGGCGGGGCAGCGCTGTTCGTGCTCGTCGCGCACGCCGGCATCGGCTTTCAGCTGAAGAGCCCCAAGCTGCGCGACCGCCCCAAGAAGCGCCGCACCCACCAGATCACGGCGACCATCATCGTGCTCTGCGTGACCGCACACGCCGTCCTGCTCTGGCGCGCCAGCTAGCGCTTGCTCAAGAAGTACGTGGGCACGAGGGCCAACGCCGAGAGCAAAGCGAACCCGACGAAGGCGTAGAACAATGCGCCCCAGCCAAAGCGCGTCGACAGACCGCGTGTGACCAACTCCTGGAACACCGCTCCCAAGGAGCCAATAGCGTTGATCAAGCCCGCTGCAATGGCGGCCGCCTTGGGCCCGCCCGCATCTTGCGCCGCCGCGCCCGAGAGGAGCGCGTCCGGGCCAAAGAGGAGCGCACCCACCAGCGCCATCGAGCAGAAGTTCACCACCAGGCTCGATGCCCCCACCTGTGCGTAGAGCAAGAGCGACGCAGCCAGCCCCACCAGGGAGAGCAGCGCCCACGTCGATCGAGACAGCCGCTGATAGCGATCGGAGACGTAGCCCAGCAAGATCGTGCCAGCGATCCCCCCGATCTCGAACGAGGTCGACATCCACCCAGCACGCTCCTTGGAGTAGGTGAGCACCGTCTCCATGTAGTAGGGCAACCAGAAGAGCAGGCTGTAACGGATGAGCTTGATGAAGAAGTAGCTCAGCCCATAGAGGTAGATCAGCGGCTGACGGAGCAGCGCGCGCTGTGCATCACGCCGGGCCTCTTGAGCCGCTGCCAGGTCCAGCGCGCCGCCATCGGTGGTGGTGCCCTCCGGGCCAGGGCGCAGCCGCCAGAGCACCAGCGCGCCCACTACTGCGATCACGATGGCAGGCAGCCAGAATGCCCCGCGCCAGCCATAGCGATGGAGCGCCCAGGTGGCGAACCCCGTCGCGGCGATGCCTCCGACTTGATAGCAGGTGGCCCACCAGCCCATGACCGAGCCGCGTCGGCTCGCAGGCGTCCACTCGGCCATGGCCTTGACCGTCCCTGGCCAGCCGGTCGACTGGGCGAGCCCATTGACGCCGAAGGCCACGACGAACGCGAGCCCGATCGAGCTCATGCCGAAAGCGAAGCAAGCGATGGCGGAGACCGCCATTCCCAGACCGATGAGCAGCCGCGGTCCGATGCGATCACCCAGGAAGCCGCTGATCGACTGGCCCACTGCGTACGCCGCCAGGTAGGCCGTGTCGACGCCCACGAGCACCGGCGCTCCGAGCTCGGTCTCGATCGACTTCTTGCTGACCGAGATGCCCTTCCGTCCGAAGTAGTAGGTGGCGTAAGACAGCCACGTGAGCGCCCAGGCGCCCCAGCGCGCGCGCGCCAGAGCATCGGGGTTCTGCCGTTCGGGGCTCATCTCATACACGGCGTCTCGGCAGACTTGCAGTCGACCAGGCGTAGCTCCTTGCCGTTCTTGTCCGTGAAGCGGTTCTTCACGTTGGTGCCGTCCCGCTCGATCACGAGGCGGCTCGCGTTGTCCGGCCACGATACGTTGCCGAAGCGAATGTTGGTCTTGCCCGAGAGCGCGCCGCCCGGGTCGCGAAGCTCGATCGTGGCCAGGCGGTGTTTGTCGTCGTAGCTGCGCCGGACCTCGTGCGCGCCGCTGGCGTCGACCACGGGCGCACCGTCGACGCCGAAGTTGAAGAACGACGTCTGGGCGCCGAGCACGTCGTATTGGTAGACGCGGCGCGCGACGTTGCCCAACGCCGCCGCCGGCTCGCCACCTGTGCCCTGGTACTGCGTCTCCACGAGCAGCCCACGCGCGTCGTACTTGTGCAACATCGCGTGCGGGTAGTCGCGCCGCTGTGCGGTCGGCTTGTTGCCCGGCTCGAACGCCTTCTCCCACAGCACGCGGCCCTGCTCGTCATAGCCGAAGCGCAGGATGGAACCCATCTTGGGGCTGGCGGTCTCCCCAAAGCAGTTGATGGCTGAACGCTTGGCGTCGAGGCAGCGCTGCTCCGTGAGCTGGCCTTGACCGTCGAGCACGGACTCGATGCGGGCGGGACTGTTGCCAGCGGCGACGAGGACCCCGGCGAGATCGAGCGTGTCTCTCCAGATCTCGCCGCAGTGTTGATCACGTGCAAAGCTCGTCGCCGCGTAGCCGGCGAACATCACGGGCCGCTGGGCGGTGTCGATGAAGGTCTCCTTCGTGACGCAACCGTGAGCGTCGTAGCTTCGCGCGTAGCCCGCGAGCGCCGTTCCGGCGATCGCGATCGGCATCCCGGTCTGGCCCACGCACAGCTCCGTCACCTTGTTGCCGACGGCGTCGTACTCGAAGCGGTTCTTGGTGCAGCCGTTGGAGTCGGCCAGGAGCGCGCCGCTCTCGTCGTGAAAGCTCACCTCGGTCAGCCGGTCCAGCGCGTCGTACGAGCTCTTGCGCATGTGGATGCCGGTCGAGTCGCTGACCGCCTTACCGTCTTCCTGTTGGCAGCGGTAGGAAGTCTCGCGGTGCCGATCGTCGAACTCGCGCGCCACCTTGGGGCAACCGCGCGCGTCGATGATCACGTGGCCGCGATCGTCTTGGCACAGGCGCTCGACCGCGTTGCCCTTCTTGTCGAACGTGATCGCGAAGCGCGCGCACCCGTCGATGAACGGCGACCCGGAGCGGCTCAGGTGGGTCTCGTGTCCGTCCTTCGATATCTCGACCGTCTCGAGCAACGTCCCGCGCCCATCGCTCACGATGCGTTTGTAGCCGCCGCCCTTGAGCGGCGTGAGCACGTGTGTGGCTTGCACGGTGCCGGCGGGATCGACCGACTCGACGCGCACGATCTTCCCTCCCTCCTTGAGCACCTTGACGTGGTGTTTGCCCTTCGCGTCGGCCTCGGCGACCGGGCCCATCACGTAGGCCTCGCGGCCCATGTAGGCGCCCCAGGCCAGCACCGTCTCCGGCTTGCCCTCGGCTGAAGCGGCGGCTGTCGGGTTCGTCTCGTCGTCGCCGTCTTTGCCGCTCTTCTTTGGGTTCCTCGTCATCACCCAGTAGCCGACGCCAGCCAACAGGCTCACGCCCAAGGCGCCTGCGACCCAGGGGACGGGAGAGGACTTCTTGCGCCGCGAGGTGGGCGGGGGCGGGGGCGCCACCTTGACCCCCCCATGAGTCACCGACACCGCAGGCCCGGTGCCTCCGGTCATGCCCATCGACGGCAGGTTGGTGTGCGCAGGAACGACGTCGGGGAAGACCTCGGTGCCAGATCCCTGGCGCGTGTTCTCGGAGCTGATGGGCTGCGCGCGTTCGGTACGCGGCGGCGCGTCTTCGAGCATGGGCGCGGTGGCGGAGCCCATACGCTGCGCCTCGGGCGTGTTGCGCAGCGCGGCCGCGAGCGCGCCGGCGTCGTGGTAGCGGGCGTCTGGCGCCAGCGCGACGGCGCGCACGATCACGGCTTCGAGCTCGTTCGAGATGCGCGCACCGCGCCCCATCGGCGACGGTCGCTGCGCGCTGGTCGCGAACTCCAGACACTCGACCATGTCTTCTCCGGGGTTCGCCGGCTTGTCGGTCAACAGCTCCACCAGCAGGAGTCCGAGCGCGTGGACGTCGGTCCAGGGGCCGCTCGCGCCGTACCGTTTGGGCGCGAACTGCTCGGGCGCAGCGTAGTTGGGTGTGAAGGCGCGAAAGCTGGTGTTGGTGTGGGTCTTCGACTGCGCGACCGTTTCGCCTTCTTGCATCGCCTTGGCGATGCCGAAGTCGAGCACCTTGATGGTGGGACCACGGGCGGTCTGCGACAGGATCAGGTTCGCGGGTTTGATGTCGCGGTGCGCGATCTGGTGCTGGTGCGCGAACGCCAGCGCATCGACCGCGGGCAGGAGCAAGCTGAGCGCCTCACCGCCGGACACGCCAGCCAAACGCGAGTTGCGGCGCGTGGCGAGCATGTCTTCGAGCGTCTTGCCGTCGAGCCACTCGATCACCAGGTAGGGGATCTGGTGTACCCCCCAGGTGATGACGCCGTAGTCGTACACGCGGGGAACTCCCGGCGCGTCCGCCAGCTTGAGCAGGATGCGGCCTTCTTCGCGGAACCGCTGGAAGAACACCTCCTTGGCTTCTTCGTTGAAGTGCCCAGGGATCTTCAGGCACTTGATCGCGACGGGGTGCTCGAAGCGGAGGTGGAAGCCCCGGTACACGACGCCGAAGCCTCCCTCACCGATCACGCGATCGACGCGGTACCGGCCCTCGATCGACGATCCGATCAGTTGGAAGGGATCCTGCATTTTGACAGGAGTAACACAGATCGCTGGCCCCAGAAGCGTGCGACGCGCGCCCCATTCAACTGGCTCGCCAGGTGAATCAGAGAGCAAAATTCTCCCGTGCCCTCCGAGGGAGCAGCGCCGAAGGCTCAAAAACCCTGCCACCTCGGCACGGGAGAATTCGCTCGGCTCGCCCGAGCGAATCAAGAGCAATATTCACCTGGCTTGCGCGGACTCTGCTCTCGTCGATCTGCACGGAGCGACAGAGTCCCAGAGAGCCGAGCGAGTGTTGTTGTTTGATCCACCTGGCAAGCCAGGTGAATTACTTCGGTACTGCGACGAGATCGATCATCACCGGCGCGCTCTTCGCCACCTTGGGGGCAAGCGCTTGCAGCGTCTTGCCTCCGGGGTCGTGTGGCCGAACGTCGAACTCTTCCAGGTTGACGTCGAGGGGCTCGAGCGTCTTGGCGGTGACCTTGCTGATCTTGTCGCCGTCGAACGTGAAGGTGGCCTCGAACTTGACGGTGCGCTCGGCCTTGCGACCATGCACCAACAGCTCCCCCGTGAGCGAACCGGTCACCTTTCGCTCGGCGCCGCTCAGCTTGGTCAAGTCCGCCGTGTCCGTGCTGAGCTTCTTGATTGCGAACTGGCTCTTGGCGAAGGCCTTGTCCTTCTCGAGCTGGAGCCAGGCGCGCGCGTGCTCGTTCTGCTTGTCGCTGCGCACCCGCTCGCCGAACTCGCTCTTCTCGTCCTTCTCGTCCTTGCGCTTCTGCTGAAACAGGTCGAGCGTGCTCAAGTCGCCCTCGAGCAGGCCCGTCGTCTTGGTGAGATCTTTGGGATCGATGAACAGCTGCCCCGAGAGGCCCGCTGGGAGCTCGCCGAAGATCTTCTCGATCGGCGCCTCCATCGTCCAAGCTGCCTTGCTCGCCTTGGAGTCCACGACGAAAGCGAGCGCCTCTGCCGAGGCAGGTTTGGCGGACTCGAGCGCGGTCGCCGTCGGGGCAGCGTTCTTCGACGGCTCGTCACCGCACCCGAGAGCACCCAAGACACACAACGACCACACCAAGCTCGACCGCTTCATCCCACACCTCGCATGCGTGAGTACCGATTCGAGGCGGAGAGCGCAACCCACCTCGGTCGCCCGTGCAGCGGTCGGATCGCGCTGGCCGGGTGGCTCGTTCGCGACGAATGTGCTTCCCTTGCAGGGTTGCTTCGGGAGGGTTCATGACTCGCTTCACACCGCGCCTCACCACGCTCGACTCGTACGCTCGCGCGCTACTGCTGACGCTGGGCGTCTCAGGTACCGGCTGCTCGTCGGTGGTCGAGGCCGAGGGTGGCGGCGGCTCGTCCGGGGACGGCGGCGCGGGCCTGGGCGGCGGCGGCGCCGGCGCCTCGACCGGCACGGGGCTCTCGAGCACGAGCTCCTCGATGACCACGAGCAGCACCAACAGCTCCACGGGAGCAGGCGGCAGCAGCCACGGCTGCGAGAACCCCATGCCGCTGTTGGTCAACGGCACCGACACGGGTTTCGACACCTGCGATGGCGGGCAGCTGCGGCGGCGCGCCGCGCTCGACTGTCCCCTGACCTTCCCGGACACGAACCCGTGTTGCGGCACTTGCCCCGACGGTCAGGTTTGCAACACCCAAGGGGAGATCGCCTGCACTTGCGTCGACGCGTGCGAGAACGACGCTGACTGCGCCGCTGGTGAGGTGTGCCTCTGCGGCGCGGCCGCCGGCATCTGCACGTCGGCGCAATGCCAAACGGGCGCGGACTGCGCGCCCGGCGAGGAATGCACCTCCTGGGACACCACGCTAGGGTGCCTGTACTTCGCCTTCGCGTGCACGACCGCGAGCGACACCTGTGGCGGAGACCTGGACTGCGTCGCGCCCGAACCGCCTTACTGCGCCGTCCAACCCGACGGCCACCGCGCCTGCACCGAGGGCGGGTGCGCCATCGGCAGACCCTTCCTGGTTCACGGTCGAGCGCGCATCGCCGCGACCACACCACGCAGCGATTGGCTGAGCGAACACGCGCTTCCGAGCAGCGCAGGGCTCTGCCGGCACGACCGGGAGCGGCTCGCGCTGGAGTGGCGTCGCGTCGGCCAAATGGAGCACGCCTCCGTCGCCGCGTTCGCGCGCTTCACGTTGCAGCTCTTGGCGCTCGGCGCCCCCGCCGAGCTGGTCGTGGCCAGCACGCGCGCCATGGCGGACGAGACGCGGCACGCGCGCATCGCCTTCTCGTTCGCCAGCGCCTATGGCGGCACGCCGATCGGGCCCGGCACGCTCTCTCCTCGCGATGCCATGGACGAGAGCGGCTTCGAGGACGTGGTTCGGCTGGTGATCCGCGAGGGCTGCGTGGGTGAGACCGTCGCCGCTGTCGAGGCGGGTGAGGCCAGCCAAGCGGCACAGGATCCGGCCGTCAGCTCGGCCCTCGCCACCATTGCCGAGGACGAGTCACGCCACGCAGAGCTGGCTTGGCGCTTCGTGCGTTGGGCGCTCGACACGCAGGGCGAGCCGGTTCGCGCGGTGATCGAACAAGAGCTGGCACACGCCCTGTTGCCCGCCGCCACTGCCGCCGAGCCCGAGCTCGCGAGCGAGGCCGACCTGCTGGCGCACGGCATCGTTCACGGAGAGCTGCGCGCGTTCGTGCGCGCCACCACGCTGAAGCGCGTGGTGGTGCCGGCGCTCTCCGCGCTGGTGGCGCAGGAGCCCACACGGCACCGCAGGGACCGCACCGGGCTCGCCTGAGGCGTCACCTCACTCCGGGGGCGGCTCGCTGCAGAAGCCGTTGATGCAGGTCGCGCCCGGATCGCAGCAGTCGGCGGTCTCCATGCACGCGTTGCCAGTCTCGGCGCAGCCCTTCGGATCTGGGTCCTCGCACACGCCGTTGACGCAGTTTTGGTTGCAGCACTGCGAGCCAGTGGTGCAGCTCTCCCCCTCTTGCTTGCACGGCTCGAGCGCCCAGAAGCCGCGCATGTTCAGGGTGTTGATGTCTTGGCCAGGCACACGGAAGGCCGGGTGGCTGGGATCCTGTCCCGGCGTGGTCGTTTGATCGATGGCAGCCACCCACAGCTGCTTCGTCTCCGAAGCCGCGCCGGTCAGCCGGTTACCGTACGTGCGTCGTGACGTGAACACCACCCACGCGTAGCCGCCCGCGTTGAGCGGCGCGAACGTGGGCTCGTAGTTGCCGTTGAGATCGCGCGCGCCCGCAGCGAACGGGTAGTCGTCGCCGTTCGCCTTGCGGCAGCGGACGTCAGCGCCCGGCACCTCCGAGTCCGCGATGTACAGCGAGCCCGGGCCGAAACGTGTGTCGAGCGAGCCGGGGTACGCGCCACGGTGGTAGACGATGCTCTTGGCGTCGGGAGACACGCTGGGGAACGCGATGGCGTTGAGCGTGGGGTCGGTGCCAGCAGGCACCAACGCGAGCGGGCTCGACGCGATCTTGGTGGCCGGATCCCACGCGTAGACGCCCAGCCCCAGCGTGGAGTGATCCACGAACGCGATGCGCGAGCCATCGGGCGCGAACGCCGGCATGTCCAAGAACACGCCGTCCAAGCCGAGGCCGGTGAGCTTCTGGCCGGTGGCCGCGTCCCACATGCCGTCGCTGCCTCCGGGAGGCCCTGGCAGCTGCGCGTTGTTCTCGATCAGCGTCGTGCCGTCTGGCGAGATGGCGGGCATCGCCCAGTTGCGCACCGGCTTGCCTACGCTGGTCGTGGAGAAGACCTCCACGTTGTTGATGAGATCGAAGGTGGAGGTGCTGACGTCGCCACCGATGATCAGCGTGGAGCCATTGGCGGAGACGGAGTGGCAGGTGCTGCAGTTGCTGCTGATGCCTGCCGCAGCAAGGAAGTCTTCGGGCGCGCCCGCGTCGGGCTTGATGCGCATCACGCGGCCGATGTTGTTGGCCCAGTAGTAGACGGTCCCGCGCAGACTGCCGTTGGCCACGGTCCAGTCGTGGTCGATCACCTGCGTCGCGGCCGGAGCACCACTCGGCAACCGGTGCACGCGGATGTCCACGGTGCCGCCGTCTCCACTCTCGGTCAGCTGGGTCCACACCGTCGCGTCGAGCAAGTAGCGGGCGGGCGGGTCTGCGGTGGTGAAGATGTCGAACTCGGTGAAGGGCCCCTCGAGGTGCACGAGGTACTTGTCCCCCGCGGCGCTGCCGTTCCACATCATCTCGGGAGCGAGGATGCCGCGCGGCCACACGGTGCCGTCATACGGGTAGGCCCACACCACCGAGGCGTCTTGACCGCCGGTCGGGTTCTCGAGCAGGTCGATGTCCGTCTGGGTGATCACGCCGGGGTTCGTGTTGATCGTCTTCTTGATGTTGACGGTGATCGGGGCGGAGGCGGTGGCGCCGTTGTACTGCGCGTTCAACGTGACCAAGCCCCCGGTGTTGCCGGTCGCGTTGACGACGCCGGTGCCGTCCACCGTCGCGATCGAGGAGAAGTTCACGACCCACGCGCTGGGCTGCACTTCGTTGCCGTTGAACGTAGCGTTGAAGTCGACCGCAGTCGCCACGCCGTCCACCACGTCGATGGTCGCGCTCGGAGGGTCGAGCACCAGCTGACCGTCGATGTTGCCACCCGATCCGCAGTTGAAGCCGCAGTTGCCACCAGCTCCCCCCGCGCCGCCGCTGCTGTTCTGGGACGACGCGCCCGAGCCCCCGCCTCCAGTCAGCGCGTCGTCGGCGCACGCACCCGCTCCGAGCCCCAGGGCGATCGCGACCAGCGTGGTGAAAGCAGAGGCGAGAAGCTTGGATTGCATGGCGGTCTCCTGCCGAAAGGTTCGCGACTACGACGGTCGGTCAGCGACACGGCAATTGTACGCTCGCGCTGCGCTTCGGGTCACGTGACAACGCCGTGTCACCGGCTCGTGCGCATGGAGTCTTCAGTCACCACGCACCACGCCTACATCGACGCACGCGACGTCTTGTGAGCGCAAGCAAGGCCAGCGCGGTGAGCACCGAGCCCCCTGCAGCCCCGTCGTCCGCTGCGCTACGACATGAGCAGCCGCTCGCCGCGGGCTGCTTCGGATCACGCGACTCGGCCTCCGGCTCCGAGGCAGGAGGAGGGCTGGGCTCCTCGGGCTCGAGCGTCGGGACGGGAGCCGGCACGACCTTCTTGTCCAGCTCCACCTTGGCGGTGTCGCTGCATGCGCTCGATCGGTAGCTGCCACGCAGCTTGGTGGGCGCGATCAGGGTCAGATCGTACTGGTCCACGGTGCAAAAGCGCCACCCCGGGTTGGGCTTGTTCACGACGATGCGGCTGTCGCTCATCGCGAGCTTGTCTCGGCTCTGCGACCATTGCCCGCTGATGTCGCGGATGCTGTAGCCGCTGGTCAAGCTCGACCACTGCAGCTGCCCGCTGACCGAGCCGTCGATGCCCTCACAGATCAGCGCCTCCACCAGCACGCTGGGATCATTGCCCGACACGGTCCCCACCCACAGCTCGCAGCCCGTCCTGCCCTCGAGCGGAGGCGGTCTGGCAGCGGGCTCGGTGCGCGCCCAGACCGTGGACGGCGCCGAGAGCAAGCCCGCGCCAATCAGCAGGAGCTCGGCGATTCGAGGACCGTGAAACACGCCACCAGGTCAGCTCAGATACGCGAGCAGCACAACCGCAATTGCCAGGAGCAAGATCGGCAGAGCGATCCAGGACAGCACCAGCAGCCAGGGTCCCCGCAGGCTCCGGCCGCCCCGCTCCTCGCAGCGCAAGCAGATGGCGAAAACCTTGGTGCCGCCCTCGGTCAGCACGCAACAATCGCCGCAGGTGGGGTTGTGACAGCGCGCGCACGGACCCGCCGCCAGCGCGCCACACATGGTGCAGCGAGCCGGGGCGTCGTCACCCGTGGTCTGGAGCTGCCCCGTCATCGAGACCTTCTCGGTCGGAGAGGAGTGGCAGGTGCAGCCGCCCTGCGCTGGCCACCACCGGCAACGCGGCATTCTGCGGGGCGCGCTCCGAGCGCGAGACCTCCGTTTGGCCCTCCGGGCTCGCGGCCCAGACCCGCGCCAAGTCGCGGTCCAAGAGGTGGCTGGGCCGCACGTTGCGAAGAGCGTTGAGCATGACGGCGCGCAAGTTCGGATGTTCCTGCTCGAGCGTGTCGAGCAGCCGCGTCATCGCGTCGCGCTTCAGGCCATCCTGCGAGCCGCACAGGTTGCATGGCAGGATCGGGAACATGACCTCCGCGGCGAACGCGGCGATGTCGCGCTCGGCGCACTCGATCAGCGGGCGAATCACCTCGAACTTGCCGTCGTTGGTGCGGTAGCTCGCGGGCATCGCCTGGAGCTTGCCGCTGTAGAAAAGGTTCAGCAAGAACGTCTCGAGCGCGTCGTCGCGGTGGTGGCCCAGCGCGATCTTGTTCGCGCCGATGCGCTCGGCGGCCGTGTACAAGATCCCGCGGCGCAGGCGCGAGCACAGCGAGCAATAGGTGGCCCCTTCCTTCAGCGTGGCGGTCACCACCGAGAAGGTGTCCTCGCTCAGGATCTCGAAGGGGACGCCGGTCTTGCGCAGGTGCTCGATCAGACTGCGGCCGTCGTAGCCGGGCTGGCGCTGATCGAGGTGCACCGCGACGAGCTCGACCTGGAAGGGCAAGCGCGCGACCAGCCGCGACAGTAGGTGCAGCAGGGTGTAGCTGTCTTTGCCTCCGGACACGGCCACCATCACGCGGTCGCCCGCCGACAGCAGCTCATAGCTCTCACAAGTGAGGCGCATCTGGCGGTACAGGCGCCGCTCGCCAGAGGTTGCTGCTCCAGGGGGGGACTTCATCGCATCTCTCGACCTCTCGCCCTATCACCGGCCTTTCGGCCCGGCAAACCCGCGCGCCTCGATGGTACAGTGCGGACATGCGTTCACTCGGCTCGCTCGCTCTTTTGTCTGCGTTCGCAATCGCCTGCGGAGACTCGGGCAGCGGGGGCAGCGGAGGCTCGAGCGACGGCGGCGAGTCCAGCGTCGGGGGCGGCAGCACCGGAGGCACGGGCGGCTCGGGAGGCAGCGGCGGCCAGCTCATCGATCCGTGCGCCGACGTAGACCTGCCAGAAGAAGACCTGGGCACCGGCCCGGACCCGGAGGCTGGAGACTTCACGCTCGACGAGGCGCTCGCCGACCTGCCCGACGGCCCCGGGCCCCTGCGCGCCGTGATCACCACGGACCTGGGCGTGATCACCTGCGAGCTCCTGCCCGAGGTGGCCCCGGTTGGGGTCGCCAACTTCGTGGGCCTCGCCCGCGGCCGACGCCCGTTCGAGGCCCAGGACAACCACTGGTGGCGGGGCCGCAGGTTCTACGACGGGCTGACGTTCCATCGCGTGATCGACGACTTCATGGCGCAAGGTGGCGACCCGTTGGGCAACGGCTTTGGCGGCCCGGGCTACGAGTTCGACGACGAGTTCGTCAGCGAGAGCCACACGCCTGGTGCGCTCTCGTACGCCAACTCCGGGCCAGATTCGAACGGCAGCCAGTTCTTCATCGTGGCGGAGCTGCCGGCGACCCACCTGGACGGCGTGCATGTGGTCTTCGGACACTGTGATCCAGTGAGCGTGGTGCAAGCCATCACCGAGGTGCCTGTGAACGGCAGCGACACACCGCTGACACCGGTGGTGTTGACCAGCGTCACGATCACTCGCTGCGCCGACGGCGGTTGACGTCTCGCGGGGGTGGCGCGAAGATCCTGTTCATGGCGCTCATCTCCTGCCCCGCTTGTGCTTGCCCCGCGAAACACACCGAGCAGTCGTGCCCCCACTGCGGCACCGCGCTGCGCGGCACCGATGGCAGCGTCCCGCGCACCGCAGCAGCAGTCGTTTTGGGGCTCGCCACCGCGGCCTTCGTGGCCTGCGGAGACGACACGGGCTCCGGTGGATCGGGCGGCAACGGCGGCGAGCCCGCCTCGTTCTACGGCGTCGCAGGCAGCGGACAGGTCGGCGGCGGCGGCGAGAGCGCCGGCGGCGGCGGCGAGAGCGCGGGCGGTGGTGGAGCAGCCGCGACCGGCGGTGGCGGCGAGGGTGGCTTCGCCGCCGATTACGGTGTGCCGGGCACCGGCGGCGCCGGCGGCGGCAACTGAGCCCAAGCTGCCGCGCTACCCGAGCGACGGCGCGAGCGCCTCGAGCTTGCTCTGGATCTGATCTCGCGCGGTGCGAAACCGCGCCAACATCTCTTCGCGTGGGATCGATGGATCCTTGCTCGCCGGATCTTGAATCGGCCAATGCAGGCGGCGCGCCTGGCCCAAGAAGGCCGGGCAGACCTCCTCGGCGCAGAGCGTGATGACCGTGCCGACCGTGGCGGGGTCGATCGAATGCACCGACTTCGAGTGGTGCCCGCTGATATCCACGCCGACCTCTCGCATCACCTCGATCGCGTAGGGGTTCACCTTCGACGGCTCGCTGCCCGCGCTCTCTACCGCGACGCGTGTGCCGAACAGCTTGCGCGCGAGGCCCTCGGCCATCTGGCTGCGCGCCGAGTTGGCGACGCAGAGGAAGAGAACGTTGTTGTTGTCGCTCATGTCAGGCTTTGCTCTCTGGCGCGCTCGCGACGGCACAGGCGGGTGCCGCGATCTCGAACGAAGTGTCGGGGAAGAAACGCCTCTCTGCCCAGAGGGCCACGTTCACGAGGCCGATGAGGACCGGCACCTCGACCAGCGGGCCGATCACCGCCGCGAACGCTGCGCCGCTGTGAATGCCGAAGCTCGCGATGGCGACCGCGATGGCGAGCTCGAAGTTGTTGGAGGCGGCGGTGAACGAGAGCGTCGCCGACTGCTTGTAGTCCGCACCCACCCGCTTGCTCATGACGAAGGAGACCCCGAACATCACGACGAAGTAGAGCAGCAGCGGCAGCGCGATGCGGAGGACATCGAGCGGAAGCTCCACGATGGCCTCGCCCTTCAGCGAGAACATCACCACGATCGTGAACAGCAGCGACACCAGCGTGATCGGACTGATGCGCGGCAGGAAGGTCTTCTCGTACCAGTCGCGTCCCCTCGCGCTCACGAGCACGCGACGCGTGAGGAAGCCTGCGGCGAACGGCACGCCGAGGTAGACCGCCACGCTCTCGGCGATTTCGCGGATGCCGACGTTCACCACCGTGCCTTCGAGCCCCAGCCACGTCGGCAGCAGCGTCGCGAAGAAGTAGGCGTACACCGAGAAGAACAGGACCTGGAAGATCGAGTTGAAGGCGACGAGGCCAGCGCAATACTCGGTGTCGCCCTTGGCGAGATCGTTCCAGACGATGACCATCGCGATGCAACGCGCCAGGCCGATGAGGATCAGGCCGAGCATGTACTCGGGCTTGTCGCGGAGGAACACGACCGCCAGCCCGAACATGAGCAACGGCCCGATGACCCAGTTCTGAACCAGCGAGAGCGTGAGGACGCGCTTGTTGCGGAAGACCTTGCCCAGCTCCTCGTAGCGGACCTTCGCCAGCGGTGGGTACATCATCAGGATCAGTCCCGCTGCGATGGGGATCGAGGTCGAACCGACGCTCATGCTGCTCAGCGCGGTCGTGAGCCCGGGTGCGGAGAAGCCCAGCCCGATCCCCAAGCCCATCGCCAGAAAGATCCAGAGCGTGAGGTAGCGATCGAGGAAGGAGAGCCTGCCGAGCAGGCCAGCGTTCGCGTGGGTCATGATCTCACCGCCTGCCGCCAAGGTCTCCGAGCTCCCGTGAGACCTCGTTCTTTCATCGTTGATATTCGATAAGAGGTCAGCATCTTCAAAGCCCCGCCACGAGCACCTTCACGCGGCGCAGGGCGCGAGGCTCGATGCAGTAGCAGACCCGCGGCCCGTCCACGTCGCCACGGATGAGCCCGGCGCCCTTGAGCACCTTCAGGTGCTGCGAGACGGTCGACTGCGCCAAAGGAAGCTCGTCCACGATGTCCCCGCAAACACAGGCGCTCTTGCGAGCCAGCAACCGCAGGATCTGGACGCGCGCAGGGTGGGCGATGGCCTTCGCCAGCGCAGCGAGCTCCTGATCTGCCAGCTTGCCCTCGACCGGACGCAGATCTGGCTCGACGCTCGGTGCGGGGCAACACTCGCCCCCGACTCGTCGCTTCATCGCAATTGGACGATGACTTAGCCGCGAACCAGCGTCAAGGGGCGCTCAAGCCGACACCAGCCGCCGCGCCCACGCCCGGAGCAACGCCGCCTGCGCGAGGCGCCACACGACCTCGCCCACCCAGAGCACGATCCGCCCCCCTGCGAGCAAGGAGCCGAGCAGGTCGCCATCGCCCCGGCCCGAGAGCCGCTCGAACGATCGGGCCAACGGCAGCAGGAAGCCCCAGTCGACCACGATCGAGACCATGGCGAGCGCGAGAAACGCATTGGACGCCGTGGCGAGCGTCACCGCCAGGACCGGCGCCTTGCGCTCCGACAGCGTTCGCCACAGCAACCAGCCGGTCAGCGCGAGCACGGGCACGTGCACCATCGCCGTCCACAACGCCTGCTCCTGGATCACCCGCTCGAGAGCGCTCGTCACGCGCACCGACTCGGAGGCGCCGCGCGGGTTTGTGGCCGCGTGCGCAGCCGCCCCCAGCGCGGCCGCGCCCCACAGCGAGTTGGTCGCGCCGAGGGCGATCACCCGTTTGCGCGCGGACGCGGCAGCTGGGGACGCGGCGGTAGCGACGATGGGGTCACGACGCGGCGGCGGCCGCTCTCGGTCGGCGACGGCAGGTCGCGGTGCGGTGATGTACCGCGGCGCCTCGACCACTGGCACGTTCGGAGCGGCCTTCGTGCCCAGGGGGAGCTCGGCGGCACTGCGCAATGTCTGCTCGACGGCGGGCGTGCCCACAGTCGTCTCGACTTGCGTGATGACGGGCGCCCCGGGAGCTGCGAACTGCCAAGAGATGCGGCCGAGCTCGGTCGAGAGCTCACGGGCCGTCGCGAACGGCGCAGGTGCATCGCCGGACAGCAGCCTGGCAAGCAGCGCTTCGAGCGCGGGGGGCATGGGTTGGCCCACGGAGCCTGACGCGGCGGACGTACGCTCGGAGTCCGAGGCGTCGCGCCCCGCGACCGCGCGGTACAAGACCAAGCCCAGCGCCCGCAGATCTACGCGAGCGTCGAACGCGGCGCCTGCGGCCTGTTGGGGCTCGACGGCCGCCACATGCACCAGCTTGATGGTCTGCCGCCCGTCGGGGTGATCCACCACGAACAGGTGTTCGACCTCGAGCTCTCCGTGCACCAAACCTGCCGCGTGCGCGTGCTCGAGCCCCGCGAGCGCTTGCCGCACCCAGTCGATCGCCGTCGCCACAGGCACGTGTCCTCGCTCCTCGAGCACCGCGCCCAGATCGCGCCCGACCAGATGCTCCAGGACCCAGTAGCCGCGCCCCGCAGCCGACGTCGAGAAGTCGACGACCTTGGCCAGGTTCGGGTGGTCGAGCCGCGTGAGCAAACGTGCGCTGGCGCGCGTGCGCTCCAAAGCGTCAGGTCGATCTCGAAAGCTCTCGCGAAGGAGCTTGATCACCACAGGGCTCGCCAGCGGCGCATGCTCCGCCTCGAACATTTCGCCCGTTGGTCCCGCGGCCAAACGTCTGAGCACCCGGTAGGGTGTGCCATCCAGTGGATCGCGAGCTCGTGCGGCGGCGTCTTGTGAGTCCACCGGTGCGCTCGAACGTTCAGCGCAGACTGCCGCCCAGAGTCAAACCCACGGCATGGGAGCTCAGCCACGGAGCGAACGACCACGCCACCACGGGGGCGTTGTTCGCGGGGGCCTCGTCGCTCGCCGTCGCGCCCACCGCGATCAGCACGACGCCGGTCGCCGCCACCGCGGCACCAGCGAACAGCGACACGGTGCTGACCAACGAGAGCGTCTCTCCGCGATCGATCGCGTCCTCTGCCTGCTGTTGAAGCGCTGGTGGGCAGCTGATTCGATCTCCGCTCCCGCTGCACTGCCCGCTGTCGACCAAGGTCTTCACTTGGCTGTGATCGGAGAACGCCAACCCGCCCGTCACCGCAGACACGATCAGCCCCGCCGCACCGACGGAGGCGAGCGCGATCCCCGCGGGCAGCATCGGCGACATCTCGGGCTCGGGCGGCGGCGCGGTGGGCAGCTTGGTGGGCCCCGCGGCAGGTGGCACCGCCGCCTTCGGCTCCTCGACGAGCTCGAGCGTGACCGCGTGCTTCTTCCCCTCCTCGAACTTGTGTTCGACTGTGCTGGTCCTGTACCCCGGCGCCGACACGGTGAACTTGTGTTTGCCGGGATCGATCGGCACTTCCACGCCGACGCTCTCGGCGGGCAACTTCAGCCCGTCGCGCTCGATCACGAGGCCACTCACCGCCGACGGCGCAGGCGCAACGCCGCCAGCGAGCGGCTTGATCGACAACTTCAGCGTCAGCCAGGGCAGCCGAGGCTCGAGCTTCTTCAGCTCGGCGTCCACGAAGCCGTCGACGTTGGCCTTGCGCTTGGCGAGTGGAGTTTCTGCGTTCAACGCCTTGGCCTTGCGAAAATCAGCCCACGCCGAGGCGATGCGCCCGTCGTTCAGCGCGCAACGCGCGATGTTGATCTGCGTCCCGACCGAAGGATCCAGCTTCATGCTGGCGTCGAAGGCTTTGCACGCCTCCACCCAGTCGTTCTTCTTCAAGAGCTCCACGCCACGCTGGAACAAGCTCTCGGCCGCCGCAGGGTCGCGACCATCGCCCGGCGCGGCAGCGGCGGTGCCAGGCAGCACGAGCACAGCGAGCAACAGCCACGACGATCGACGTGAGCTCACCGCACCTCCCAAACTTCACCGCCGCCCGACTTGGGCGCAGGCTTCGCGGCGGACTTGATCGCTGGGCTCGGCGCTGTCGGGGCGGCGCTGTTCTCGACGGGGATGGGTGCAACGGATGCGCTCAGCGAAAGCTCGACGCTCGACGCAGCGCTCGCCGACGTCGAGGTCACCGTCGGGCGGTCCGCGGGCGCCGAGGCGGCGGCGGACTCCGACGAGCGGCCCGAGTCCAGCGTGTGCGACTGAGTCGCTGGGGCGGGGCCTTGCTGTGCGCTGGACCAGAAGAACAGGATCAATCCGAGCCCGACGCCAAGCGCCAGAAAGCCGCCGATAGGCACGAGCCATCTGGCCGCACCCGCGGGCTTGGGCGTGGGCATCGTGGTGATCGACTGCGGCCCAGCCGTGTCGAGGAAGAACAGCGGCGCTGCGGCGCCACCGCTCTGCGGGCCCCCCACCTGTCCCGGTCGCAGCGACTCTTCTACGCGGTCGCTCGCGGCGCTGACCAGCTCCGGCCTGGGCGCTCCGCTGCCCGGGCTCGATGGGGCCGCGGCGAAGAACCGCACCGGGTCGCGCAACACCACGGCGAGCTCCTCCATCATGGCGCGGGCAGACGCGAACCGCTGCTGCGGCGAGACCGCGACAGCACGCTTGAACCACGCATCGAACGGCGTGGGTAGCTCCACGCCACGACGCAGCGCCCGCTGCGTCGCGGGCTCCACCGCCCCGTGCCCCACCGCCATGAGCAGCGTCAGCAGGTTGCCGTCGGCAGAGCGCGCCTCGTCCTCGAAGTAGGGAGCACCGGTCAGCAGCGCGTAGGTGATGTGGGCGAGCGCGTAGAGATCGCTGGAGGGGCCGATCAACTTGGACTCGCCCGTGATCTGCTCACGCGCCATGTAGTAGGGCGTGCCAAACGACTTCGTCGTCGCCTGCGGGCCGGTCAGGTCCTGCTTGACCAGCTTGGCGATGCCGAAGTCCAAGATCTTGATGCGCGGGCTCCCGTCGTCACGACGAGTGAGGAACAGGTTGTCCGGCTTGAGATCCCGGTGAACGATGCCGGCCGCGTGCGTCTTCTCGAGCGTGCGTGCGACCTGGTCCATCAGCGCGAGCACCTCCGCTGCGTCCGTGCGCTCGCCACGCTTGATGCGCGCCCCCAGATCCTCGCCGCGCAACAGCTCCATCACCAGGTAAGGGCAGTCCGACTCCTCGTCGATGCCGGCGTCGAACACTTCGGTCAGATGCTCGCTCTCGACCTCCGCCGTCACCACGGCCTCGAGCGCGAAGCGCGCGCGCATCACCGGGTCTGCCACGATGTGCGCGAGCATCACTTTGAGCGCACGGTGCCGCTTGGTGCCGAGGTGAATCACCTCGTACACGATGCCCATGCCGCCTGCGGAGATCGGTCGCACGATCTCGTAGGACTTGGCGAACACGGTTCCGGGCCGAAGCGCCATCATGGCCGTGTTTCAAAGGCTACCCGAACAAGACCGTGCCGCCGCCCACAATCGTGCCGTTGGGAGCGTCTGCCGGGTCGTTGCAGGTGAGCACCGGGTCACCCACCCGAGCGGCATCCTTGTTGTTGATCTGGACCTTCTTGGAGCCCATCTGCACCGTGCCCTCGTTGGACGGCGGCTTTTGGAACGGCCCCGCAGCGGGGACGTGGGGCGGCAGATTCGTGGCTTTGCTGCCCACCGTAGCCGCCGCCATGTTGGCGATCAGCACGTCGGGGCTGAGCTCGGACAGCAGCTTGCCATTGAACGGCATGGGAGTGGGTGTGGGCACAGGCCCACCCGGGCTCGGCACCATCAGGATGTGCGTGTCCACCCCCACCACGCTGTCCCCCTGTTTGGCTCCCGGCTGGCTCATGTTCCCTCCTCAGGCTCCGTGTGCTTTCACGATGGCGTCGCGCGTGCCGTCGTCGATCTCGCCGGTGGCTGGCAGATCGTTGGCAGCTTGGAACGCCTTGACGGCCGCGATCAGCGCTTGGTCGTCGTGCGCCACATACGGGTCGGCGCCGGCGAGCTTGCCGCCGTAGTAGCCGAGGTTGGTCAGCCGCATGCGAAGCCCGGATGGCGTCTCGACGGGATCCAACCCGCCGAGCGCGATCTTGAGCTTGTTGCCGCGCTCGACGAAGCGCACCGTGACCTCGCGCGCGTGGACGGGCGCACGGATCACGACCCTGCCCTGCTCGTCGGTGGTCTGCTCGGTCTCGGCGCCGAGGCCCTCGACCACGTACTTGGCGCCCTTGACGGGTGCACCTTCTTCGCTGATCACCACGGCCACGTCCACGCTCGGCACGCGCGCGACGAAGCTGTTCTGTTCCTTCAGGTTGAGCTTGAGCCTGGGCTTGGGCTTGTCCGGGATGAACAGGACGTCGCCAGGCTTGAGCAGGCTCGGGTCCTTGCGGCTTTGCTTGAGCTCTGCGTTCTTGCCGTGGTTCCACACCTCGTCGGCGTCGAAGCCGAGCACGTGGGACAGCTTGAGCAGATAGTCGCCTTGGCGGATGACGTAGGGTTTCATGGGGTCCTCAGCTGCGGCGCGCCCCGTCGACGTCGGGGAAGGTGATCTCGCAGGCTTCGTCGAGGAACACCTCGGCCTTTCCGCTCTCGTCCAAGATGCCGGTCTGCTCCGAGCCGTCGCCTTTGATCAGGACGAAGCGCTTGTGCGCGAGCGGCCCCCCCTGCTCGTCACTCAGCTCGATGCCCGTCGGCTCCGGCGGCTCGTACTCCGGCGGGGAGAGCGGGTCGGGCGGCTCGGGGTCGCAGTTGAGCTTGACCACGCTGCCGTCGAGGCGAGCGTCCTGAGTGAGCTTCAGGCGAGCCTTCTCGCCCGCCACGATGGCGCGCTTGTCCGCGAGGACGTCGATGTTCTCTGCCACCAAGGCCAGCTGCTTCTTGGCGAACAGCTCCACCTTGTCTTCGGCGGTGAGCGCCACCTCCTCGGTGACGAAGCGCACCTTCGAGGCGATCAGCTCGAGCCCCTCGGGCGAGAGGCGCAACACGCTCTCTCCGCTGCGCAACACGATCTCCTTGTCGGACACGATCTCGTGCGTGCTGGTGGAGAAGCGCTGCACCGAGCCCTCGACGTGCTCGCTGATCGAGCGGCGGGCGTCGTGCTCGCCCACGACCGTGATCTTGTGGCCCAGCACGCGCTCGATCGCGTCGCTATGCACCACACGGGTCGTGTCGCTGAACGACTCGACATGCTCGCGTCCCTCGAGCCGCACGTTGCGGCGGCCGGTGACACGCAGCTCGCTGTTGCCGGTGACGGAGAGCAGGTGACTGCCCCCCACGGTGTGCTCGGCATCGTTGCTGGTGGCCACGATCCGGCTGCCCTCCACCTGGCTGGTCAGCGTCTTCTTGATCGTCTCGGTGAGGCTCCCGCCCACGTGCACGACCTGGTCGTGCCCCACCTCGACGTTCAAGTCGTGCTCGGTCGATTGCTGCATGTCGCGCTCGCCACGCAGCACGAACAGCTCCCGGCCCTTGGTGTCGTCGAACGTGATCTCGCTGCCACCTTCGCCCCCCGGCACGCTCTGCGTCTTGAACCCCGATTTCGCGGCCTCCTCCGGCAACGCGAACGGTGTCGGGTGCGTGCCGTTGTACACGGCGCCGAGCACGATCGGCTGATCGACGTCGCCCGAGAGGAAGCCGACCAGCACCTCCATGCCCACGCGGGGTAAAAACTGGCTGCCCCAGTTGGCACCCGCCCAGGTGGTGAGCACACGGAGCCAGCACGAGCCCTCGCTGCTTCCGCTCATGTCCCAGTGGAACCTCACCTTCACGCGGCCGTGCTCGTCCGTGTGGAGCTCGCTACCGTCCGGCCCCACCACCGTGGCCGTCTCCGTCACCTGCCGGAGGTCGAGCGCCGGCAATGGCGGCCGAAACACGACGGCCGCCGGAGCGCACTCGAACGTGTTCTCGTACACGGGCTCGGTGCCGGCGCCGCGCGAGAGCTCGGGTACGCGGCCCTTGTGCTCGACCCTCGTGACGACGTAGGCCTGGTTCAGGCTGGGTGCTTGGCTCTCCTCCTCGAGCACGAAGCCAAGGCCCGGCGCCAGGCGCAGGCAGCGGGATTTGCCACGACCCACCATGGCCTCACGCTGCGCTTGCGACAGGCGCACCGCGGCGACGTGATCGCTGATCTCTCCCTTGCCGCCCTCGACATCGAGCTCGGCGCGGTCGGCGTGCAGGTACACCAGGAGCTGCTCTCCGCCCATGCTGGTGTTGATCGGGCTGCGTTGTTCGGGCGAGACGGCGGCGGAGGCGCGCAGCGCGAGGCGCGGCTTCTTGAAATCGAAGTCCCCCATCCGGATCATCTCGGGGGCGATGCGTCGCTCGAGACGAAAGCCCGTGACGTGGTGCTCGTGCGCCCCGAACCTCTCGCGGTCGTGCACGAGCCGGTGGGCGAGCGTCGCGTCAGCGCCGGGAGGCAGCGGCGGGTAGGCCTGAGCGTTGTCGAAGAACACGATCTTCTCGTCCCCAGGCTTCTGGCGCTCCTCGGGCCCGAGCTCGCCGTGCTCCAAGTAGAAGCCGATGCCATCGCGCGAGGCGATGCGGCGCAAGAACTCGAGATCCGTCTCGCGGTACTGGGTGATGTACCTGCGGCGGCTGTAGTCGTGCATCAGCCGAAGCTCGAACGGGAGCTGCCAAGATCGAGCGATCTCGGTCAGCACGTCCACCGTGCTGATGCCCTGAAACACGCGGCTCTGGGTGCGCAGCTTCATCAGCTCGAGCTTGGGCACGATGCTCAGCGAAATTTCGGCCGAGTCGACGTCGTCCGAGCCGCCGATCGCCACGCTCGCGATCACACCTCGGCGCACGAGCGCGGAGGGCCCGTTCACCACGAACGTGGCGCGTTGCCCGAACAGCTGCGTTGCAAGCGTGTCGGCCAGCGCCACCGGCGCCACCGCCACCAGCTCCAGCTTGAAGCCGCCACACAGCTCCTCCGCACCGGTCCACGCAATCGGCCTGAGCTGCGCGGGACCGGTGACCTCGGTGAACAGCTCGAACAGGTTCTCGCTCACGCTGCACCTCCGCTCGCCGCGGCGCCAGCCTTCGCGGCCTCGGCGGGCTTGGCCTTGTCCCACACCAACTTGGGCGCCACCGCGGCCAGCTCCGCTGGCTCGATCTTCACCCCCTTGCCCTCCGGCTTGCGGTTGCTGGGGAACACCGGCGCCCCTCTCGGCCCGCCCGAGCCACCGCCTGCACCGCCCTCCGAGAATGGATCGGAGGTGGCCGCGCCGACCAGGTCGTTGGCTGCTTTCTCGATGTCGCTCAGATCCCCCGTCTCGCCGATACCCACTTTCACGGAGGAGAGCTGCTTGATCAGGTTGTCTGCCTTGTCCTCGACGTTCTTGGCAAAAGCCTCGAGCTCCTTGGCCTTCTTCTGCGCGTCGGCGATGAAGCCCGACGCGGTCCCGAGCGCATCTCCGGCGATGCCCACGGCGCCTGCGACGGGACCGAGCGCCTTGGCCACGACGTCGGACACCACATCCATGCACGTGTCGGTGATGAAGTCCCACAGCGGCTTGAACAGGTTGCGGAACATCAAGGCGAGCTCGGTGGGCAGCTGGGCCAAGTGCGCCTCCATCGTCATGGCCGAGCCCCCGGCCCACACGCGCTGGGCGTTCAAGCGCGTGGCGAGCCCGTTCATGGCGTACTCCACCACCGGCGCCAGATAGGGCGACACCTCGTCGACCAAGAGCTTCTTCAGCTCGGCGGCCACCGGCGCCGCGCTGAGCGTGCCCGTCGGCCAGTTGATGCCGGGGATGCTGGGCGCGGGCGGGATCGGAATCGACAGCTGCTCGAGGATCTCGTCGAGCCCGAGCTTGGCCGTGACGAAGTCGATCAAGTGTGTCAGGACGTGCGCGCTGCCGGCAGCGACCAGCTCTTGCGAGCTCACCACCTGCGACGGGCCAATGGCCGTGAGCACGCGGTAGACGGAGCGCAGAAACTCCACGCAAACCGCGAACACGTAGCCGACGAAGTCCTGCACGAAGCCCTGCATGAAGCCGGGCACGTCGTCGGTCACGGCGCCGAAGAACGCGGTGACCGCGATCTCCCCGAGCTTCTCACTGCCCCCGAGCAGCGTCTTTTCGCCCGTGCCGGCCTGGAACGCCATGTCGAGCCAGCGGTTGCCCGGCGCGGGCCCTACCGGCTTGCTCAAGAAGTCGATGATCTCGCGCGGCTTCTCGGTCGCGTCGTTGATCGCGCTGTTGGCGGAATCGAAGGCGCCCGCCACCGCCTCGTTGACCTTGTTCAGCGCTTCGATCTTCTTCAGGTCACCAGCCAGCGGATCATCGACGCCCAGATCCGCGAACGGAGCTTCGGCGCTTTCGGCCGCGCTCGGCGGGGGCGCGAACCAGATGGGATAGATCGGGCTCTTGCCTTCGCGGAGGGCGTCGATGCTGATGGCGTGACAGGCGCTGTCGATCGCGGGCTGCATCGCCACCGTGAGCCCGAAAATGAGCGCGTTCTGGACGTCGTGCAGCTTGCCGCCGACCTTGCGGAACATCCCGACGATCTGCCCGACCGGCCCCGGCAGCGGAACCTCGCCGAGCAGCGGCAGATCGCTGAGGATGCCCTTGTTTTCCGGCGGCGCGGCGCCTTCGGGCCCCTTGCCCAGCTGCTCGAGCAGGTAGCGAATCAGGTTCGCGCGCACCTCGTGCAGCTTGATGCCGGACTCGTGCAGGTCGGCGTACTTGATGTCGCTCTTGTTGATCGCGTCCCAAGCCTTCTGCACCTTCTCGACGAAGGGGTTCATGTCGGCGCTCGCGGCGGAACCGGCCGTCCCCGGCGCGCCCCCGAGCAGGTCCGCGGCGGCCTGCATCAGGTCGCCGAGCGCGCCCTCCTTTTGCTCCTTCTCCGCCAGCGCCAGGCTCACCGAGCGCGCCAACCCCGCCAGCACCACCGACTCGCGCTCGAGCGAGGCGCGGTAGTAGAGCGCTCGCCCCGGCAGCGCGCCCGACTCGAGCGGCTTGGTGTCGTCGGTCAGAGTCGCCGCGTGGAAGGTGCGCGCGGCATCGCGATGGACGCGTCCGAAGTGGATGAACTCGATCGACTTGGGCAGATCGAAGGCAGAGGGTTTGACCGGCTCGCCTTTGCCCGCGTCTGCAGGCCGCACCGGGACCGAAGGATCGCCGCCGCCAGGCGTGGACAGATCTTCGGCCTGAACGAACTGCGCCTTCTCCTTCTCGATGTCGGGCGGCCTGCGCTCGGGCCCCGCGAGCAACGTGATCAGGTCGTCGACCGTCTTCTTGGCGTCGTCGACCACCATCTCGTTGGCCTTGTCCGCCGCACCCCCAATCACGTCGCTAATCACAGTTCTCTCCTTGGTAGAGCGTTCGTCTCTTCAGCGACGCTTGAAGCGAGGCTTGGCCATCGCGCCGACCTTGGGTGGCGCGACGCGGGCGCTTTCTTCCATCTTTTTTTCTTGGGGCGGGGCCGGTTCGCTCGCTGCGATGGGCGGGGGCGGAGGGAGCGGGGCCTGACCCAGCGACTCGCGACGCAGCGCGACGCGCGCCAGCAAGGCGCTCGAGTCGAGCTCTTCGCCAGGGCCCAACGTCGACGCGACCCCCACGCCCGGCGTCACGTTGGCCTGCGAGAACCCACGATCGAAGGGTGTGGCGGGCAGCCGCGGCTGGCCCGCGTCCACGAGCGGCACCGTCTCTCCCGCAAAGGGCACGGCAGCCGCGGCGGATCGCGCGAGCTCGGCGGCGTTGAGCTCTTTGGTGGCCGGCTGCACCTTGCGGCCCTCGAACGTGTGCGCCGCGCGAACCGCAGCGCCGTCGCCGTGATCCAAGTGGTGGGCTTGACCGAGGGGCAGCACGCTGTGTGAGACCACGACGGCATCCCCTACGACGGTCGCGCGGCTGACCAGCGAGACACGTCGCAGCCCGCCGTGCACGGAGACGAGATCCGGCGTCAACACCACCACGCGCTGGCGCCCGCCTACCGCCAACGTGACCGCCGTCGCGAGCCCGGGGAGCGCGCGCTTCGCGCGAAACCCCGCAGTCTCCAGCAGGAAGCGCTCGTCACCCCGCAACAGGGGCAGCTGCTGCGAGGGTGGCGCGCCCACGAAGAAGCGCCCATCGGTATCGTCACCGATGATGAGCAGGCCGTCCGCGCCGCGCGCAGGCATGGCTGGCGCGTAACGGCTCCGCTCAGGAGAGGACATGCTCGAGCCCGCGGGCGCGCCATGCAGCGCAGTGACCACCAGCTGCCCCGCGGCGGACTCGAGCATGAAGCGCAGCGGTCCGCCGTAGGCCACCACACTCGCGAGCGAGGTCCATGGCGAGAGCTCGCTCACCTCGGCGAGCCCCCCGGGATCAGCCCCGACGCGGTCGAACGTGATGAAGGCGTCCGGCGCGATCAGGGCGGCCCGGCCCTCTGCACCGAGCTGCACGGTGACCTTGGCCACCACGGAGGTGTGGATCACCATCGAGGCGCTGCGCCACTTGAAGGCGGTCGTGATCGCAACCGACGGCGGAGGGAGCCCGCTCATGGGCGGGCAGCGTAACGGGCCGGGCGGCGTCTCACAATCGCCGCCACACCGCACGAGCAGCGGCTACCTTGGGGCCCATGATCGCGCGTGCCTGGGCTCTCGTTGGCTTGCTCCACATTGCGTGCGCGCCACAGGAGCTCGCGAACAGAGCGGCCTCCTCCCCGGCGAACAGCGCGACCGAGAGCTCCTCGCCCGCGCCCGCTGGGAGCGTTGGTCCGGCGGCGTCGGTCAGCGCGGCGCCAGACAAGAGCGAGCTCGGCCCGAGCACCAAGCTGCGTGCGACGCGCCTGTTCGACGGCGACGTCTCGTTCTTCGTCACCGGGGAGAAGGGCCGGCTCGGTCTGCTCGCACGCGAGGGCGACAGCACCGTGCCGCACCGCTTCGAGGCGGGACGCTGGGAGCGGCTCGAGCTCCCCAAGGACCTCGCGACCAGCGCAGAGCAACGCGCGCACGGCATCTACTTCGGGCGCGACAATCGCCCGCGCCTGATGGGCCATCGCGAGGTCGGCGGCGCCACCAAGGTGGTCTACTTGCGCTTCAAAGACGGCCGCTGGCGCGATCAGCGCGGCGAGGTCGGCGCGCTGGCCAGCGACGACGCCGCGCTGTTCGGCGTGCTCGGCGAGGCCGACCCGGAGCTCGTCTGCAAGCGCGGCGGAACCTGCTTGATCAAGCGGCGCAGCGGCTGGAAAGAGATCCCCGAGACCGTAGGGACGCTCGCAGTGATGCGGGCGTTTTACGAGCGCGGCTACGCCCTGACCAAGGACGGCCTGTTCGAGGCCACCGACAAGGGCTTCGTGCGCTTGGGTCCGAGCGCTCCGTGGACGACCACCGTCACCGGCTTTTGGGTGGGTCCGGATCGCAGCGCAGTCGTCGTGGAGCCCGAGAAGGACGCGATCCACACTCTGGAGCCCGGCGCCGAGGCGTGGCGGACCTCTGCCTCGCCGATCGGCAAGCCGCGCGACGTTGCCGGAGCGAGCTCGAACCGCTTCGTCGTCGGCGACGGAGGCGCGGCCCACGGTGAAGGCACGCTGTACGCACGCCTGGGCGAAGCCAACCTGCGGCTCTCGCGCGTGATCGTATTGCCGGGCGACGTGCTCGCCGCGGGTCCCTCGGGGGTGTTCCGCTTCAGCGGCCCGTGAGGTGCGAGCTACTTGAGCGCCGCGACGGCGGCGTCTTCCATTCGCTTTTGCTGATCGGCGGGCAGCGCGCTGATGCACGCGTCCATGTCGTTCGGCGCGGTCGACTTGGCCAAGCACGCGAGCGTCACGCTCGACCACTTGTCGTTCTCGCACGAGCGCACCACGCTGGCCTCCACCACAGCCACACCCTCCGTCTTGCCGGCAGCTCTGGCCATGGCCGCGCCGAGCGTGCGTCCGTAGGGGGCGGCGACGCGACACGACAAGTCGCCGTCTTTCACTGCGCTACCGCTGCCCCCGGTGCGGTACGAGCTGTAGTCGGCGCAACCCAGCTGGCCGAACAGGCCCAGCAGCGCACCACAGGTGAGAGCAATGGTTCCGAGTTGGGTCACGATCTGCACGACGGGCTCCTCTAGCGTTTCGGGTCGGTCGCGGGGGCGCTCGGCTTCTTGTCGCCGCTCGCGCTGGGGGGTGCGGTGAGCTCCAGATCCTGGAGCAGGTCCTCGAGCTCGATACGTTTGTCCAAACGTTTGGCCTCGAGCTCGGCGAGCTGCACACCGATCTTGTTGCCCTCGCTGGTGAACTCGTCGAGCTGCTTCGTCCATTTCTGGCGCTGCTGGGTCGCCTGCTGGTTCTTCTCGATGCTGCGCAGGTTCTCGCGCAGCTCGTTCGCCCGTTGGTCGAGCTTGTTGCGCTTCTCGGTCAGGCCGAACAGTTGCTCCTCGAGCTTGGCCAGCTCGCGCCGCTTGTCCACCACGGGGGAGAGCTTCTTCTTCGCCTCGGGGGTGAGGTCGGTGTAGACGAGCAGCTTCTCGAGCAGGCCGAGCGCCGGCTTGTCCCAGATGCTGATCGAGCTCTTGCTGGGCGTCTGCTCCACGACGGTGAGCGAGCCTTCCCGCTTCTGGGCGGGCACGTCGATCTTCACCAAGTAGGCATCCGGGAGATCCTCCGTGCCAGCCGGTCGGTCCGCGAGCACATAGTTCCAGCCCGTTTTGCCATGCCTGACCAACACACTGAAGCCGCTGTCCAAGGTCTGCGCCTTGGCGGTGTAGGTGGTGGCTCGACGCGCGAACTGTTCGACCTCCAGCACGCCACGCGACATCTTCACCAGCCGCATCTCCTCGCGATCGTCTTTGTAGACGCTGGTGACCATGATGCCCGTCTCGACCGCGAACGGGATCGTGGCGCTGGCGTTGGCGCCCACGCTCTCGCTCAGTCCTTCGCCCACGAAGCTGCCGCCAGCGAAGATGCTGATGGGCCCCGGCTCGAGCACGAACGGCGTCGTGTTCCGGAAGCGCACCACGCGGTAGGGGTTCGACTCGTAGCCCATCCCGGCGCCCCCAGGCCGAAACAGGAACGTCTCCTCTCCTTGCACGTCCGCGTTCACGATCGCCACCATGGTCGAGGTGCCCTCGGGTACGGTCACCTTCTGATCGATGTCGAAGCGCGTCTGACCCGAGACCGTCGCTGCCTTGGCCTGCGCCAGGGTCGAGCGTCGCAACGACTCGAAGTCGACCTCGCGGCGCGATTCCTCCGGGGCGATCACCGCGCTCACGTCGCGCGCGCGGGGCTCGGCCGGAGCTGCCGTGGCAGGCTTGTTCTTGGTCCGCTCCTTGGCCACGTCGGCCTTGCCTTTGCCGCCCATGGGCCCGGCGCTCTGGCCCTCTCCGGCATAGGCGCGATCCATCGCCGGCTCGTCGGAGGTGAGCGTGACCGTCCCGCCAAGTGGGGGCGGCGGCGCCTCCTCGAAGCTGGTCTCGCCCACCATGGCGGTGGCTTGTCTGCGAACGCCGACCTCGGTCAGATCGCTCCGTGGCACGTCACGCGGGGTGTGCAGGTCGTAGCGGAACGCGATCGGCGCTCCGGAGGTGAGGCCCAGGCGAACGTCGTTCCAGTCTTCGCCGCTGGTGTTGTCCACCACCGCCCAGGCCTGCAGCAACGCCTTGCCTTTGCCTTCCTTGGGCAGCACGACGCGGTACGTCGGCTTCCACATCGGGGCCGCAGCCACATAGCTGACCAACAAATCGTGCGAGCTCTTGCCCACCAGGCGAATGCTCACCGCCACCTGCTGGAACATGCCCTCCCCCGCACTGGCGTCGAGTGTGCGGTTGAGCTGCATGGCCAGATCGCCGTCGGCCAAGCGAATACCCTTCACGCGCGACAGGCGCACCACCCTCAGATCCTGGCCGTCGAGCACCGTCACGCGATGGTCCACGGTCGCGCCCACGGGCGCAGGCACGACACCGCGGTGCGCAGGCTCGGGTGGCGCGTCGTCGAGCCGCTCCACCATCACGATGCGGCCAGTCACTGCGCCGTCTTGCGTGCTCAGCGTCACCTCGGTGCCACGCAGCGCGTCGAGCACCTCGGCCAGGTTGCCGCGTCCGGGTTGCAGCGTGGCCAGCGCCGCGTTGGCCCAGGTCTGCGGGTCGAGCGGCATCGACACGCTCACCGCCCGGCCGCTCGCGCGCTCCACCACCGTCAGGCTCTTGAGCAGATCGTTGATCTGGTCTTTTCGCACCTTGATCGTGAGCACGTCGCCATCGACCTCGCCGACGCGCTCGAAGTAGCCGATGCCGTTGCGGTAGAGCACGACGCGATCGAGCTTGAGCCCGCCCTCGGCGGAGGGGTACTTGGCACGACCGTCTACCGCGCAGCCCACGAGCAAACTGGAAGCCAAGAGCAAGGCCGAGATCGAGACGCGGGCACGCATGTCCAACAAAGGTAGGGACAAGGGTCTCGGGAAGCCAAAAAACGGATCCCCCACTGGCCGGATCCCCAGCGCTCTTGCGTGGCGGGGCGCGCCCTGAGGCTAGACTGAGGCCAGCTCATGGCAGGCCACTTCATGAAGCCAGGCGACTTGCTCGCAGGGCGCTACCGGCTCGACCGGCCGTTGGGTCACGGCGGCTTCGGCGTCGTGTTCTTGGCCACGCAGCTGCCCCTCGAGCGTCAGGTGGCCATCAAGTTGCTCTCGCCCTCCGGGAGCGGCAACAGCGCGCGCTTCACGCAAGAAGCTGCCCTGGCGCAGCGGCTCGACCACCCCAACACCGTGCGCATCGTGGACTTCGGCTTCGACCCGAAGGGCCTGCCGTTCATCGTCTGGGAATTTCTGCGCGGGCAAACCTTGGAGCAGCTGATCGCGGCGAGCGGACCGCTGCCTCCGGCGACCGTCAAGCGCATCGCCAGTCAGGTGCTGAAGAGCCTGATGGAAGCCCACGGCCTCGGGATCGTGCACCGCGACGTCAAGCCGGCCAACCTGTTCATCACCTCGCATCCGGGCGAGCCCTACTTCGTGAAGGTGTTGGACTTCGGCATCGCCAAGGACACACACGCGTTGGTGCAGCCGCAAGAGGCACGGCCGGGCGCCAAGCGCACCTTCGTGGCGGTGGACATGACCGTGGGAACCGGCGCGACCCGTGCCAGCGAGCTGATCGGGACGCCGCGCTACATGGCGCCCGAGCAAGCTCGCGGCGAGCGCGTCGGGCCCGAGACGGACCTCTTCGCGCTGGGCTTGGTGATGAGCGAGATGCTGAGCGCGAGGAAGGTGTTCGCGCAGGACAACGCGCTCGAGCTGTTGTTGGCGCAGGGCTCCGACGACCCCACGCCGATCCCCGCCCAGGTGGCGAGTGGCCCCTTGGGCGGCGTGATCGTGCGGGCCACCCTCAAAGACCGCACGCTCCGCTTCAGGACGGCCGCCGACATGCTGGTTGCCTTGGATCAGCTGCCGCTGGGCGAGAGCGCCGCGATCGCGACGTCGCGCACGACCGCCGCCGCCGGCGCACCCGAGCTCACGCAACCGTCGCCGGCATGGTCGTTCGTCACGGCGCCCTCGCCCACGCCCACCGCGCACTTCGCGTCTTCGGTCGCGCCCCGCCTTCCTGGGTCGCCGCCGCCCACGCTGCGTGCCCCGAGCCGCAGGCGCTGGTTGTGGCCACTGGCAACACTGCTGGCGCTCGGAGCCACGGTTGGAGCCGTGGCTGCCGTTGCTCTATCGCGCGCGGAGCCGCGCGCAGGCGACGAATCGGAAGAGGAGGAGGAGCCTGACGATCCCAAGCCCAAGAAGAAGACCACGAACGAAAAGGGCACCAAGCCCGGGCAGCTCCTGCCCATGCCGAAGGTCGATTGGACGAGGGCGCGCGTGCCCGACTACGACCTCGCGTCGCTCAGCAAGCGGCTCAGCAGCCACGGCTACGAGCTGCGCAAGTCGCAGCACAGCGACATGGGCACCATGACGATCGAGATGATCACCGTCAGCCGGCCCCCCTGCGGCGGCGTCGTCTATTTCTACCGCTACAACGACCGCAATGACCTCGAGTCCTTCGCGAAGTCGATGGTGAGCACACCGTCGCGGCGGGTCGTCCGCACGGACAACCGCTTCTTGATGGTCGCCTTGGTGCGGGCCGAGTTTCCGGAGGGAGATCCGGCCTGCACCGATCCCCTAGCGGCGGCGCTGGTCGACTGAAGCGTCACGCTCCTCCGACAGTGCCTCGAGCGCGGAGGCGAGCTCATCGTCGGCCGCGCTCGCGTCGGCCGCCTTCTCCAACGCGACACGAAGCTTGGGCTCGGCGGTGGACTCGAGCGCGACGCGGATCCGCGCGCGACCGTCCTCGTCGGCGCGAGCGGCGAGCGCCACGGCTGCCCCTGCGCGGACATCCGGCTTGGCCGAGGCGTCTTGGACCAGCTGCGTCAGCTGCTCGGTCGACACCAGCTGCGCGCGATGGTCGGCGGAAGCTTCCGTCCCGAGGCGACGCAACGAGCTCAGCCACTCGCGCGCGGCTCGGCCGCGGCGCAGCAGGGGCTCGATACTGGCGGCGCGCGTGATCGCGCCCGCGCGGTACACGTCGAGGGCGTTCCGGATCCGCTCCGTCGCTGCTCCCAGCTCGTCGTCGCCCCAGCCCTTCTGGCCCAGGGGCAAGAACTCGGTCGCACCGCTCGCCAGGGTCAGCGAGAGGCCGAGGTAGACCTTGTTGAGCACGCGCCTGTGCACCGGCTCGATCGCCACCACGTCCGCGAAGCGGAAGCTCTTTCGGTGCCAGAGCCACGCGCTGAACAGGCCGTCCGCGCCGATGGTCAGCCTGCTGGGCCAAACCAGCGAGAGCAACATGACCAGGACGGTGACGACGAACAAGGGCGCGGCCACCAACGCCGCGCTGGGCCCGATCAGCGCCGCGCCCAGCCCCACACCCGCGCCCGCGAGCAGCACCGGGAGCAGGGGCAACACGATCTGCAGCTTGGGATCCAGCGCAAAGAATGGGGAGAGCCCACGCACCTCGGCCACGGTCTGGCTGGCGTCGAAGCCCAACGCGCGCAACACGCTCCTCCCGGTCTCTTCGGAATCGACCGCAAGGAAGGTCGGCACGAGCGGCCGCCCGCGAAGGCTGAGCCGGACCAACAGCCGCCCATCCTTGGGCACGAGCAAGGCGCTCTTGATGTCCGCTCGAGCACAGACGCGCTCGCCGCCGACGCAGATCTCTCCATCGGTCACGCGCAAGGCGCCAGGGATGAGGCGAGGGCTCTTGTTGCGCTGCAGCGCGTAGACCAGAGCGATGGTGCCGAAGATCCCGAGGTGCCCCAAGGGGATGAGCGGCCGGGGGTCGCCGCTCACCAGCGCTCCCAGCACCAGCATCAGCCCGACCGCCCAGGGCGTGGACGCGAGCGCCAGCCAGCCGCGGTGTCGCAACACGCGACTGACCCCGTCG
>CAZXMG010000047.1:0-70023 GCA_964641275.1 uncultured Polyangiaceae bacterium | reverse complement strand
TGGCCTCGAAGATGGCGTGGCCGGTGACGTAGTTGATGTTGCCGCCGGGCGCGATGCCGATGCCGCCGACCTGCGCCGCGAGCGCGTCCGAGAGGTAATCGCCGTTCAGATTCAAGGTGGCGATCACGTCGAACTCCTTGGGGCGCGTCAGCACCTGCTGCAGCGTGATGTCGGCGATGCTGTCCTTGATGCGCAGCATCTTCTTCCACTTGCCCTGGCCGTGCGTGTCCCACAGCCCGAGCGCCGCCTCGACCTCGTCGCGGAACTCCTTCTGCATGTCGGGCGGGGCCATGTCGTAGCCAGGCTCGATCTGCTTGGCGTTGTCCTCCACCGAGAGGTCGGCGTTCGCCTCCTTGTTGCCCAGGATCCACGACTCACGCTCGGTCACGACCTTGCCGCGGAAGTCACTGGCGGCGAGCTCGTAGCCCCAGTTCTTGAAGGCGCCCTCGGTGAACTTCATGATGTTGCCCTTGTGCACCAAGTTCACGCTCTTGCGGTTGAACTTGAGGGCGTACTCGATCGCGGCGCGCACCAAGCGCTGCGAGCCATCGCGGCTCACCGGCTTGATGCCGATGCCGCTCGTGCCGGGGAAGCGGATCTTCTTCACCTTCATCTCGTTCTCGAGGAAGGCGATCACCTTCTTGGCCTCGGCAGACTCGGCCTCCCACTCGATGCCGGCGTAGATGTCCTCGCAGTTCTCGCGGAAGATCACCATGTCCACGCTGCCGGGATCTTTCACGGGGCTCGGCACGCCTTTGAACCAGCGCACCGGACGCAGGCACACGTACAGATCGAGCAGCTGACGGAGCGCCACGTTCAGCGAGCGGATGCCCTTGCCGATCGGCGTCGTGAGCGGCCCCTTGATGCCCACCAAGTACTGCTTGTACGCGTCGACCGTGCCTTGCGGCAGCCACTCGCCACCGAACTGCTTGAACGCCTTCTCCCCCGCGAACACCTCGTACCAGGCGATCTTCTTCTTGCCGCCGTAGGCCTTCTCCACGCTCGCATCGAGCGCGCGGACGCTGGCCTTCCAGATGTCCGGCCCGGTGCCGTCCCCTTCGATGAACGGGATGATCGGGTTGTTCGGGACGGACAACACCCCGTCCTTGCTCATCGTGATCGCGTCGCCGGACTGGGGCTTGGGGAAGTCTGCCATGGGCCAGCGGGGCTAACAGAACGCGACAAAGGCGGCAAGGAGCCGATTGTGCTACGGAGGCCCCATGCGCGCGTCGCTTCGAGCTTCTGTCCTCCTTGCGCTGGCCCTCGCCACCGGCCTCGGCGCACCGCGCCATGCCGACGCGGCAGTGGTCGAGAAGATCGTGGCCGTCGTGGGCGACGACTCCGTGCTGCTCAGCGAGCTGCGCACGCGCGCGGCGCCGCTGATCCGGGTGCTGGTCAAGCAGGTCCCCGCCGGACCGCAACGCACCGCGGCAGAGTCGCAAGTCTACAAAGACATGTTGCAGCACATGGTGGAGGAGATGCTGCAGGCCCAGGCAGCCGAGCGCATGAAGGTCACCATCACGAAGGACGAGATCGACAAGGCGCTCGAGAACGTCGCCAACCAGCAGAAGATGACCGTCGACGAGCTGCTCGAGGCGGCCTCGCAGAAGAGCGGCCTCTCGGAGCTGGAGTACCGCGCCGAGATCCGCCGCCAGGTGCTCGAGGGCAAGCTGCTCAGCCAGCGCGTGCGCGGCCGCATCCGCATCAGCGACGATGATCTCAAGAACGCCTTCCAGCGCGCGGTGCGCGAGGAGCGTGAACGCCGCGAGTACCGCCCGCTGATGATCCTGCTCAAGGCACCCACCGGCTCCGTCGAGGAGAAGCAGAAGCTCGCGGAGTCGATCCACAAGCGGCTGCAAGCCGGCGAGAAGTTCGCGGAGCTGGCCGCCGAGTTCAGTGAGGAGCCCAACAGCGCCGCCAAGGGAGGCGACCTGGGCGTGCACGCGCCGATCAAGACGCAGGCCGCGCAGGCCGGCAAGCGCCCCGCCCTCCAGAAGGAGATCGAGGACCGCATCATGCCGCTCGAGGCGGGGCAGTTCACCGAGCCGTTCAAGGTGGGCGACGCGATCTTGATCTTCGCGCTGCAGGCCCGGCAGGCCTCGCGCTACACCACGTTCGAGGCCGCCAAAGAAGAGATGGTGCAGCGCGTGCAGAACGATATCTTGGCCAAGGAGAAAGAGACCTGGCTGGCCGAGCTGAAGAAGCGCACCCACGTCGAGGTGAGGCTCTGAGCGCGAGCTTTGCGCCTGACGATTGTCAGGACTGTGGCCGCTGTTGTTTCTCGGAGAGCTACGAGCACGTGCGCGTGTTCGGCGTGGACTACGAGCGCCTGGGCGACGCCGCGCTTGCGCACACCGTGTTCGTCGAGAATCGCTGCTACCTCAAGATGGACGGCGGACACTGCTCAGCCCTCACCATCGACCCGGTCGCGCGCCGCTTCAGCTGCTCCATCTACGACGTGCGCCCCGATGTGTGCCGCTCGCTCGAGCGCGGCACTGGCAGCTGCCGCGGCGAGTGGGAGGCGAAGGCGGGCCGCCCGGACGTCGCGATCGAGCGCCTGCGCGTTCAGCGCTCCTAGTGCTGCGTCCCAGAAGTAACGATCCATGAACCGCGCTACGCGTCGGGACGCAGCACGCCGCGGGCGCAGAGGCGGCGCCCAATCGAGGCGTGACGACTCACCGGGCGACAACACCTCGGGGACGCCGAGTCGGATCGGCCTCGGAATGGAGGCACTGCCTGCGCTGGTCTACGACGACTCGCGCTTCGGCGCCTTGCGGTACGGGTGATCGGGCCCGCGATCCTTGCGCCGCGGAAACGGCCGGCCGCGGCCCGAGCTCGGCCACGTCATCACCAAGATCGCCACCAGGGCGAGCAAGGCAAACGCGACGACCGAAGAGCCCACAGGGAGATCATAGCCGGAAACTCGCCAGGCACCTCCGCGCCAGCAGCTCTCGAGCTCGGGCTTGCGCTTCGCGCTACGCCCTCGAAGGCGCCCCGCTTGCGCTGCGCGCTACGCGCGGCCGACCTCGATCGCCGGGCCGACCCCGGATCTCAACCGTCTCCGGCGGCGCGGCACCAGTACGTGAGCGCGCTCGCAGCGACGACACTGTCGCAGAACGCGTCGTTCTGGCTGGCAAAGACCAAGAAGCTGCGCACCGCCTGCGCCTGCTCGAGGCTCAGCGTGCGAAAGCGCGCCAACTTGTGCTCCGCGAGGCTGCGGTCGCCACTCTTGTCGAGCGAATAGATCGCGTGGTCGAACGCTGCGTTGCGACGGCTGCCCGCGTGACGCAGCGCGTGCCGTAGGTACGCCGGCAGGTAGAACCTCCAGCTCTCGGGATCGAGGAACGTCAGCGCGTCGGGGCACTCTCTGAGCGCGCTGTCAGAAACGTCGCGCCAGTCTTCTTCGGTGTCTCGGGCGCGCGCCTCGTGCCGCTGTGCGTCGGTGCCGTAGGCGTCGATCACCTCGGCTTCGTGGAGCGTGATCGAGCCACGCCTGACGCCGGCGAAGGCACGCTCGATCTGCAGGATGATGCTGTGCGCGTCGTCCACGTGCGGAAAGCAGACTACGTCGCAGAGCGCGCGCGGTCATCCGGGTCAATCGCTGCGCAGCGGCGAAGTGGCTTTGGGCTCGCGCAGCTCCGACAGCTGCCCGCCGTCCGAGATGGTGATCCAGCGGTGGGCCTTGCGCGCCACCGTGGGCGTCTTCAACACGCCAGTACACTCCGCCGTCCAACGGCGCTCCACGCCCTGATCGGAGATCTCGACGTCGCAGCTGTCGAACAAGAACGCGCCATTTTTCCCGACCCATGACGCAGTCTGGATCAGCTCGTCTCGGTTCAACATGCGCCCGAAGAAGTTGGTCGTCGGCAGCGCCATGTTGGCGAGCTCGAGCCCATTGGCGGCGTTGAGGGTGCGCTCGATCGACAGGATCTTGCCGGCCGTCGTGAGCAGGAACGCGCGATTCTGGTTGCTGGAGCGCACCGCCACCGCGCGACTGCAGCAGACGGCGATGCGGTCCTTGGCCTTGTCGTCGAAGGCGGCGATCGCCTGCGCGTTGCAGCCCGCCGCACCGCCGCGCACGACCAGGCCCTTGTGACCGGGCGTCGCGGTCCAAGAGGGTTCGGCCCCGACGTTGGGCGAGAGCTCGCACGCACGCAGCCACTGTGACTCGCTGCACAGCGCCATGCGGCGTCGCTCGCAGACCGAGGTCGCGCCCAAGAAATCGTTGCCAAGGTCGCCCTCTTCGCGGCCCACCTCGAAGGCGGGCACGAACAGCGCACTTTGCGGCGCGACACCGGCCGGCACCGAGAGCTTGCTGATCACGCCGACGCGGGAGCGCACAGTGGCGCTGCTGGTGGGCTCCACCCGCACGCTGGCGCTCGCGACGAGGGGCGCCCCCTCGCTGCTCGGCACGAGGGAGCCCGTGCGCTCCACGGCTGGGGGCGGCGCTGGCAGAGGGCGGCTCAACATCGCGACGACGCCAGCGCCCAACGCCGCGCCACCCACGAGCAGCCCCGGCGCGAGCCAGCGTGAGCGCGGCGCTCGGCGAGACGGCACAGGCGGCGCGAGCTCTCGCCGCGGCGCGAGCTCGACGTTGGGCTCGGTCGGCAGGAACGCGACGTCGGCGGCGGGCTCGGCGCTCGACGCCGCAGGCTGGGCGCTCGGCGCTGGCTTGGTCCTGGCGTCCTGCTGCAGCAAGAACTCCGCCGTGGTGACCGCCGCTTGGTCGCCAGATACGACCTCGGTCAGCGTGGGCACCTCGGCCGGGTTGGCGCCCTCCGCAGCGCTGGCGAACGCCTCGGCCAGCGCGCGCGCACTTGGGAAACGGCGCTCCGGGTCGACGGCAAACGCACGCACGAAGAAGGCGTCGAGCGCGCTGGACAACCCCGGCACCGCCTTGGTGGGAGGGGCCACGTCGGCGCGCGTGATGGCGACCAAGGTCGCCGCCAAGGTCTCGCCCACGAAAGGCAACTTGCCCGTGAGCAGCTCGTAGGCCACCACCGACAACGCCCACACGTCCGCGCTCTTGTCCGCCGGGCCGGCGCGCATCAGCTGCTCCGGGCTCATGTACTGCGGCGTGCCGATCAGCACGCCGCTCGACGTCGCGACGTTGGCCGCGTCGCGCTGCTCGTTGCTCTTGGCGATGCCGAAGTCGACGATCTTGACCGTGCGCTCGTCGGTTTTGCCGCGCGCGAAGAACAGGTTCGCAGGCTTGATGTCCCGATGCACGATGCCGAGCGCATGGGCATGTTCGAGCCCGTTGGCGGCGCCGCTCACCACTTCGACCACCTGTGCGAGCGGCAGGCGCCGCTGCTTTGCCAGCCGCTCGGCCACGCTCTCACCCTCGAGCAGCTCCATCACGATGTACGGCTGCCCTTCGCCCGTGATGCCGTGATCCAGGACGCGCACGATGTGCGGGCTCGACAGCCGCGCTGCCAGCTGCGCCTCGCGCTGGAAGCGCGCCATCACGATGGGGTCTTCCGTCTTGAGCAGCTCGCTGGCCACCAGCTTCACCGCCACGTCGAGCGCGAGCTTCTCATGGTGCGCGACCCAAACGGCCCCCATGCCGCCGCGACCCAGCGGCCGCACCAGCCGCACGTGCTCGTTGATCGACTGCCCCGCGGCGAGGGTCATTCGCCCGGAGCCTAGCAGCTCGGCACGTGGGTCTGGGCTCGGTTGACTCATTGGGCGATCGGGGATCGAATGCTCCGGTGTCCTGGGAGATGGCAGGAGTGGCCGATTCAGCGCGCTGAGCTCGGCTATCGCCCAGAGCTCGACGGCTTGCGCGCGCTCGCCGTCGCGAGCGTGATGATCCACCACGTGCCCGCTGGCCGGCGCCTGCTGCCCGGCGGTTTCATCGGCGTGGACGTGTTCTTCGTGCTCTCGGGTGCGCTGATCACCACGCTGCTGATGGCGGAGCACGAAACGACCGGCACCGTCGCGCTCGGGCGCTTCTACTGGCGCCGGGGCCGCCGACTCTATCCCGGGCTCCTGGCGATGCTCACGGTGGTGGTGATCGTCGGGATGCTGACCCTTCCGCCCGCGATGGTGGGCACGCTGCCACTCGACGCGCTTCTCGCCGCGCTCTACCTGTCCGCGCTCGTCGTCCCGTTCCGAGCAGCGCCACTCGTGGCGCACACCTGGTCGCTCTCGATCGAAGAAGCCTTCTACTTGTTCTGGCCAGCCTTCATGCGTTTCGCGGCGCGCGGCCGCCCACGCGCGATGCTGCTGTTTCTTTTGCTCCTGCTGATCGCGACGCCCGCTTGGCGCATCCATCTTTGGTTCGAGGATGTTGTGCCCTCCGATCGGATCTACTTTGCGCTCGACACGCGGCCCGATGCGATCGCGTTTGGCTGCGTCGTGGGCATCCTGGTGAGACGCGGGGTGACGCAGGCGGCGAAGCGCACCGTCGCGTGGCTGACCGCACCGGCGACGCTGGGCCTCATCCTCATGGCCCACTTCGGCGATCGAACCGCGTCCTGGTACACGGTGTTTGGCTACTCCCTCGCAGCCGCGCTGGCGGCCATCGTGGTCGCCCACCTGTTCCTATCGGGGTCGCGCTGGCTGGGCAGACGCCCGCTCGTGTGGGTGGGCAAACGCTCGTACAGCCTCTACCTGTGGCACGTGCCGTTGTTCCTTTTGGGCGCCCACTTCGGGCTCTCGTTCTTCGTGCTGGTGCCGTGCGCGTTGCTGCTCGCCGAGGCGTCCTTTCGCTGGGTCGAGTCGCCGCTTCGTGCCGCGTGATCCCTCGAAGGGCTTCGAACGCTGCCCAGATCTGGGGAGCGCTACCCAAAGCGCGAGGCCGTCGCGGCGATCCCCGCCGTCGAGCGCAGGGCGGGACGGCACGATGACGCCACCGAGGACCTCGACCTCACGGCTCGGCCGCGGCGCGCCGCTCGATCAGCTTGCGCAGCGCCAAGGTCAAGAGGCCCGAGAGCACCAGCAGCGAGGCCACCGCGAACGCAGCCGAGAAGCGGTAGTCGCCGTACAGCACCTCGACGTGCAGCGGCAGCGTGTTGGTCTTGCCGCGGATGTGCCCGCTGACCACGCTGACCGCGCCGAACTCGCCCATCGCGCGCGCGACGGTGAGCACCACGCCATAGAGGATCGCCCAGCGCGCGTGCGGCAACGACACCCGGAAGAACATGGTCCACGCGCTCGCGCCGAGCACCAGCGCGGCCTCCTCCTCTTCCTTGCCTTGGCTCTCCCAGAACGGGATCAGCTCGCGCGCCACGAACGGGAAGGTGACGAAGATCGTGGCCAGCACGATGCCCGGTGGCGAGAACACCACCTCGAGGTCGTGGGCGTCGAGCCACGGACCGAGCAGGCCCTTGGAGCCGAACAACAGGATGAAGCACATGCCTGCGATCACCGGAGACACTGCGAGCGGCACGTCGAACAGCGTGATGAGCAGGCTGCGGCCACGGAAGCGGAAGCGTCCCACCGCCCACGCGGTGGCGATCCCAATCACGACGTTCACCGGCACCGCCACCAGCACCGCTAGACCCGTGAGCCAAGCCGCCGACAGCGTGTCGTCTGCCGAGATCGCGGCGACATAGGAGCCGACACCATCGCGCAGCGCCTCCACGAACACGAGCACGATGGGCAGCACCAACATCAGCCCCAGGAAAGCGAGCGAGGCGCCGATCAGGAGCCCGCGCACCCACCCTGGATCTCGCACGGCGGCCCCGAACGTCCGCGCCTGAGTCGAGGCCGCCATCAGGCGCCTCCCGCCCGACGCCCGGTCCACGCGGAGGTGAGGTTGATCGCGACCAACAGCGTGAACGAGAACGCGAGCATCACGCACGCAAGCGCCGTCGCGCCCGCGTAGTCGTACTGCTCGAGCTTGGTCATGATGAGCAGCGGGGTGATCTCGGTCTTCATCGGCATGTTCCCGGCGATGAACACCACCGAGCCATACTCTCCCACCCCCCGAGCGAAGGCTTGCGCGAAGCCAGCGATCAATGCAGGCACCAGGGGCGGCAAGATCAGGCGCCTGATCGCGGTCAGCCTGCTCGCGCCCAGAGACGCCGCCGCCTCTTCGGCCTGAGGATCGAGGTCTTCGAGCACTGGCTGCACGGTACGCACCACGAACGGCAACCCGATGAAGGTCAGCGCGAGCGTCACACCGATGGGCGTGAACGCCACGTCCACCCCGACCGCCGCGAGCTTGCTGCCGACCCAGCCGGTCTTGCTGTACAGCGCGGTCAACGCGATGCCGGCCACCGCGGTAGGCAGCGAGAACGGCAGGTCAACCAGCGCGTCGGCGACGCGCTTGCCGGGGAACGAGTAACGCACCAGCACCCACGCCACGACGAGGCCCATCACCGCGTTGACCGCCGCTGCCACCAACGAGGCGCCGAAGCTCAGCTTGAACGACGCCAGCGCGCGCGGGCTGGTGGCCGCGTCGACGAAATGAGCGAAGCCCCCCGACAGGGCGTTGAACACGACCAGCGAGAGCGGCAGCAACACCAGCAGGCACAGCCCGGTGAGGCCCACCCCCAGCCCGAGCCCGAAGCCCGGCAGCCCCGCTCGCCTGCCCACAGCGCCGCTCACGACGGCTTGTAGATCTCGTCGAAAGTGCCGCCGTCGTCGAAGTGAACGGCTTGGGCGGCCTTCCAGCTCTCGAAGTGATCCTTCAGCGCGAACAGCTTCACGTCGCTGAAGCTAGCGCGGTGCGCCTCGAACGCCGCGGCGGCCGTGGGCCGGAAGTGGTGCTTGGCGGCCAGCTCTTGCGCCTGGTCTCCATAGAGGAACGCCAAGTACGCCTCGGCCAACGCACGCGTGCCGCGGGCGTCGACCACCTTGTCGACCACCGCCACCGGGGGCTCGGCCAGCACGCTCACCGGCGGGACCACCAGCTCGAACTTGCCTTTGGCGAGCTCCTTGGTGATGAGCAGCGCCTCGTTCTCCCAGGCGATCAGCACGTCACCGATCGAGCGCTCGACGAAGGTGGTGGTGGAGCCGCGCGCTCCCGAATCGAGCACCGGCACGTTCTTGAACACACGCCTGATCAAGTCCTTGGCAGCCCCCGGGTCCTGGCTGCGCGACAGTTCCGCGCCCCAGGCGGCCAGATAGTTCCAGCGCGCTCCCCCCGAGGTCTTGGGGTTGGGAGTGATCACAGCCACGCCGTCCCGCCCCAGGTCCTGCCAGGTCTTGATGCCCTTCGGGTTGCCGGCGCGCACGACGAACACGATCGTCGAGCTGAACGGGCACGCGTTGTTGGCGAGCCGCGACTCCCAGCCCGCGCGAACCAAGCCGCGCTCCACGAGCGCGTCGATGTCGTAGCCCAACGCGAGCGTGACCACGTCGGCCTGCAGCCCATCGATCACTGCGCGCGCTTGCTTGCCGGAGCCACCGTGGGACTGTCGCACGCTGGGCGGCTCTTTGCCCGAGGCCTCTTGGCTCGACAAGAAGGCGGCGTTGATTTGCTCGTACAGCTCTCGCGTCGGGTCGTACGACACATTCAGAATCTCGCGCGCCGAGCTGCTCTTCTTGCAACCCGTTGCGACCGAGAAGGACAGGCCCAAAGAGGCCGCAAGCATCGCCCGACGAGTCGTAAGCATCCCTGTGTCTATTATAACGGACGCGCAAAAAGTCAACAGCCGACGCTGCGGACGACACGTTCTCCCCCTCACGGTCCCCTCCGTCCGTTCTAGCGGAGCAGGGGTCAAGGGGAGCTGTCGACCGGGGGCGGCGGCGGGCGCACCACCGGCATCTCCACCTCGACGGTGAGCGCTTCACCCGGCGCGACCTCGATCGAACGCCGCTGCTCGGACGCCCGGGGGTGCCGAAACACGATCTCGTGCCGACCGGGCGAGAGCAGCAGCGGGTGACCGACCGGAGTGGTGTCCACCAGCTGCCCATCGACGTACACGTCCGCCCAAGGGTGTGCCAGCACCCGCACTCGCGCCTTCTCGCTGCCGGGCGCACGCGCAGGGCTGCTCTGCACAGGATCGCGCGTCAACACGGCGGCGCCCATCACCAGCGCCATCAGCGTGCTGACGACCAGCAGCTTGCGCAACAGCGGGGGCAGCGACGAGGGCCCAGCTTGCGGCGCGGCTTGCGCCACGTCTCGAAAGCTCAGCTCCAGATCGAGCGCGAGCCGCTCGGCAGACTCGTGGCGCATGGCGGGCAGCTTGTGCAGCGCCTTCTTCAAGCTGGCGGTGAGCGCGCTGGGGCCGACGAGATCGCTGGGCTCACTGGTCGCGATCTCGCGTGAGAGCGCGCCACCTTGCCCTGCGGGATCGAACGGGTGCCGTCCGGTCAAAAGCTCGCAGGTGATGATTCCGAGGCAGAACACATCGCTCGCGAGCTTGAGCGGCTTGTCCGTGACGTGCTCTGGGCTGCGATACCGCTCGTGTGGGCCCATCTCCGGCAGCTGGATGCCGTCGCTCAACGTGCGCGACCCGAACGGCCACGCGATCTGCACGGAGCCGTCCTCCGCCAGGAACAGCGCCTCCGGCACGAGCTCACCCAGCGCACCGAAGCGTCGATGTACGCGCGCCACCGCGCGGCACAGCGCCAGCGCCGCACGAGCGCCCTCCGCGTCCACGGCGCTCGCCGCGCCAGGCGCGGCTCTTCGCGCTCGCACGCGCTCGATCAGCGCGCGCAGGGACTCGCCCGAGGGCGCGGCGGTGACCACCACCACGCGATCTCGGTGCTGGAACGTCTCGATCACCCCCAGCGCCAGGTCGAAGCTCAGCCGCGACAGCGCCGCCGCCGCCTTGAGCAGCGCCGCGTCGCTGCTCTCGGCGCGCTGCTCGAGCGCGATCGACTGCGTGAGCCAGACGGCGCGACCGAGCTCCGGATCGAACCCCTCGTACGTGGTGGCGATGGCGCGCTGGCTCACCACCGCGCGCAGCTGGTACTTGCCGAGCTGTCCCAGCTCCTGCTTCACCGCACGAGCAGCGAACGGCCCGCCGCCTCATCGACCGGCAGGCCCAAGAGCGACTGCAGCGTCGGCAGCACGTCGCGGTGGGTCCCAGACGAGAGCGTCGCGCCCGCACCAAGCAGGACCGCCGCGTCGTCGAGCACGAGCAGGCACGCGGCGCCATGGCGCTGGAAACCGGCGAGCCGATCGTGCAAATCGTCCGGCAGCTGATCGAGCACGACGGCGCCCACGTCGAGCGCCTCGTTGGCCAGCCGTTGCCCCAGCTCGTGCAACAGTTCCTTGCCTGGTGATATCCACGCCCCTTCGACGTCGAGCGCGCGGAAGGCCTGGACCCGACCGGTCGGTGTGGCGAAGCGCATCACGCGTTTGCCCGCACGAACCGCGTGGTGCAGCGGGTCCTGATCCTCGCCGGTCACGATCAGCGAGGGCGCACCGCTGCGTCCGTCGGAGACCGTGGTCACGAGCGAGCGGCGGTCGAACGCAAACACGGCACGCGTGTTCCACACCACCTGGTCTTCGATCTCCTTGGGCAAACCGCGGCGGGTGAGCAGCGAGAAGAGCCGCCAGGCGGCGCCGTGGGTGACGCACGAGTACATGAGATCGCTGCCGAACCACTCCCACTGAGGCTCGAGCGGCCCGCCTGGTGGGCGCGGAAACTCCGCTTGCAGACTGCCGGCGACACCGGTGAACCCCCCCAACCGCGTGGGCGGGACCGCGTGGTCCAAGAGGCCGTTTTCGTAGTGGGAAGCGAGCGCCTCCCGGGCCAGCTCGAAGCTCGAGCCCTCGAAATTTTTCACCAGAGCGCGGTGGCAGAGCAGGGCATCCTCCCAGAACGCGCCGAAGGCGAAGTCGCTGCCCGAGATGGTGGCGATGAAACCGCGGTCACCGAGCTGGTTGGTGATGCGATCCAACCACTCGAAGGCCGAACGACCCGCCCCGCTCAACACGGCATGCACCGCGATCGACAGCGGCTCCTGCGCCACCGTAGCGAGCATGGCCTCGAGCACCGCGAGCGAGCTCGCGTCCGGGCCGATCTCCACCAGAAAGTGCACGCGGCAGCGCGGCACCTCTTGCTCGGTGAAGAAGTCGACCACGGTGCCGGCGTTGTCACGGGCGATCGCAAGCCACGGCTCGAGCGGCGTGTTCGTCCAGCTGCGAGTGATCGTCGTGCACGCGTCGAGCGCCACGCGCGCGCGGTCGACCGACCACAACGCCTGCGCGGCGGTGCCACCCGCCAGGTCGGCGACGGCGAGCGCTCCGAGTGAGAGATCCCCACGGGAGGCGCCCGGGATGGCACACAACACCACCGGGCTCTTGCCGATCACAAACCCGCTCATGAGCGAAAGTTACACCTGTTCGCTGGGCTTTGTCTCTCCGAGGGAGCGCGCGCGCTCGATCGTCTTCCTGGTCTTGATGGCCTCGCGCGCGAGCTCGTCGGCGCGCTCGTTGAGCGGCACGCCGGAGTGCCCAGGGACGTACACCAGCTCGACCTGACGCCCCACGAGCAGCGCCCGGATGCGCGCGACGAGCTCCACGTTCGCCTTGGCCTTCCAGCCTTTGGACAAGACCCCGATCGCGTATTGGCTGTCGGTGTGGACGGCGAGTGGCCCCGAGGGCACCATCGTGAGCGCTCGTTCGATCGCAGTCAGCTCGGCGATGTTGTTGGTGCCCTGGCCCAGGTACTCCGACAGCTCGCGCCCATCGCTGCCAGCGACGATCACCACCCCCAGCCCGGCGGGCCCTGGATTGCCGGTGCACGCTCCGTCGGTGTACGCGATCACCGCGCCCTCCAGGGTGGCGCGCCGCTGAACCGCGGCAGCAGCTTTGGGCTTTTTGGCGCCATTGTCCTTGGAGCTTGGCTTGGCCTCTGCCTCGGCGCAGGTCTCGTCCGGCAACAGCTCGCCCGAGACCTGCTCCAGGTTCTTGGCCAGCGCGTCGTAGCGACGGCCATCCTTGGGCTTGTAGCGGATCTCCACCTTGCCCGAGATCACCGAGAGCTCGCCGCTCTCCGTCGCGCGGGCCAGCACCGACTGTCCACGCAGCGTGGCGCGCACCCAGGGCATCAGGCCGCCTTGGCCTCGGCCGGGTGGCCGTCGGCGGAGAGCCCCATCTCTTGGAACGCCAGCCGCGTCGCCCGACGCTGTGCCGGCCACAGGTAGAAGAAGAAGATGCCGTTCAGCACGAGCAAGCGAAAGCCGAGGTACAGGTCGGGACGCCCGAAGGCATTGAACAGCGCCAGCCCGAACACCATCGATCCCACCCCGAACACCGCACGCCAGACGCGCATCAGGGGCAACGCGTGCTTCTTGTAGATCTCCGCGCGCATCGGGTCGTACGCGGGCAACACTCCCGCGCGCGTGGTCATCGCAGGATCGAACCATTCGAAGAATTTTCGTTGGTTCTTGAGGTAGCCGACGTACGTGAAGAAGGCGATGCGCGTGATCAGGCCTGGCCCCTCTGCGTCCGCCTTCTGCTTGCGCAAGAGCGCCCCCTCCAGGTCCTCCTCGTCCCGCGTGCCCGGCACGATCATGCGCAGGTACACGTTCTTGTAGTGATCGTAGGCGGTGGTGTGGAACGAGCTCGTGTGCATGGTGGCGATGCTGAGCACCGTGATCGCGACCGGCACGTACCACGGGCTCGGGTACAGCCGCGCCATCACCACGATCGAGCCCAGCGATCCGGTCAAGAGCACGAACATGTCGGCCACGCCATCGAGCATGCGGCCGAGATCGCTGCTCGACTTGCGCATGCGCGCGAGCATGCCGTCGGAGCAGTCCACCACTTGCGACAAGAACAGGAGCGCGGCGCCCGCGAGCTGCGACCACAGCTCGCCCACCATGAGCAGGATCCCGCCGGTCACGCCGAGCACGATGCTGATGCCGGTGAGGTGATTCGGAGTCAGCGGCGTCGGCAACGACAGCTTGGCCACCCCGAACGCGAGCGGGCGGTGCAGCACCAGGTCGATCGGCTCCTCGACGTCGACCGCCTTGAGGCTCGACCGATACTCGCTCAACAATGACACGACAGAGTCTCGTACCACGCAGCTTCCAGCGCTGCCAAGCGGGGCTCCGAGCGATCTCGGTGCGAAGTCCTGTTCGCGCTTTCTGCGCCCGAAGCGCTGTTGTATTCGCCGGCCACCGTGTCCGCACCGTCGATGTTCCGAGAGGGCCTGTTCGATGATCGCGTCGTCCTCGTCACCGGGGGTGGCAGCGGCATCGGCCTCGCGACGGCGCGGGAGCTAGCCGGCCTCGGGGCCAGCGTCGTCATCTGCGGGCGGAGCAGCGACAAGATCGGCGCCGCCCTCGGCCAGCTCGAGCAGGACGGCGTCCCCGAGGAGCGCAGGTTCGGTGGCAGCTGCGACATCCGCGATCCAGAGCAGGTCGCCCGCTTCGTGGGCGAGGTGCTCGACGCCCGCGGACGCATCGACGTGCTGGTGAACAACGCCGGCGGTCAGTTTCCCAGCCCGGCGGAGAACATGAGCGCCAAGGGCTGGGAGGCCGTGATCCGCAACAACCTGAACGGCACCTTCTACATGACCCGCGAGGTGGCGACGCGCGCCATGATCCCGCACAAGCGCGGGCGCATCGTCAACGTCACTGCCATGGTCGCGCGCGGCTTCCCCGGCATGAGCCACACGGGGGCGGCCCGCGCGGGCGTCGAAAACCTCACCAAGAGCCTGGCCATCGAGTGGGCTGCGCACGGCATCCGCGTCAACGCTGTTGCACCAGGCAACAACATCAAGTCGAGCGGCACGGCGCAGTACGGCGACGCCATGCTGGAGGTCACGCGCAAGGCGACGCCTCTCAAGCGGCTCGGCACGCCCGAGGAGATCGCGCGGGTGATCATCTTCCTGGCCAGCTTCGACAACGACTTCGTCACCGGCCAAGTGTGGGGCGTGGACGGCGGCCAGCCGCTCTGGGGGGACATTTGGCCCATCGCCGAGCCTGATGGAGCCCAGCAGGCCTGACGTGAGCGCCGATCAATCCTTGCCCATGCGCATGCCGCGTACCCACGCCGTGGGGGCCTGGGTGTGGGGCCACGTGGTGGGCTTCTGGACGCGCATCGATCGCTTCTTTCGCGATCGGTGCCCGACGTTTGCCGTCGCCTTGGGCCCGATGGTGGCGCTCAGCTTCTTCCTGTTTTGCCGCTACCCCACGACCAACTACATCTTCGACGAACAAGAGGCGCTGCTCGGCAACCCGTACGTCAATCAGCTGGGCTTCCGCTACGAGGACGCGATCTACAGGGACTTCTGGGGTCTGCCGGCCAACGCCAGCATCGGCTCTTACAGGCCCGTTCCGAACTACCTGTGGCGCGGCCTCGTCGAGGTAGGGGAACGCGGGCAACACGTGATGGATGCGCACGTGAGCCCGGACCACAAGGCCTGGTTCGAGACCCGCTTCCTGCACCCAGAGAAGCTGAAGCCGCTGCAAGAGGAGGCCCGCAAGTCCTGGTTTCAGCACATCTACAACCTGTTCTTCCACGGCGTGAACGGCGCGTTGTTCGTGGCCATGGCCTGGCACGTCACGCGCCGCCGCATGGTCGCGTGGGTGGCAGGCACCACGTTCGTGACCGCGGCGATCCTCACCGAGGCGGTGTCTGGCGTGGTGGGCTTGGCCGACGTGCTCGGCGGCTTGGGCGCGCTTTTGGCGCTGTACTCGCTGGGGCTTCGCGCCCACGCCATGCCGTTCGGAGTTTTTTTGGCGGTGCTGCTCGGCCTGTTCTCCAAGGAGAGCGCGATCGTGTGCATCCCGTTGATCCCGGTGGCAGCGCTGCTGGTGGCACCGCTGACCCACCCGAACAAGCCCGCCCGCGTCGCGCGCGCCGCGCTGGCGTTCGTGGGGGCGCTGGCGGCGTTCGTGCTGTACGTGGAGCTGCGCAAGCGCTGGTTCCCTTCCTCGGTGCCCGCGGAGGTCGCCAAGCCGCTCGACGCCGAGGCCAGCGTCACGAGTCAGCTCGCGCGCGACTTCATGATCTGGTTCCACCAGCCACCCCTGCCCAAGGATCCGCTGAACAACCCGCTGGTGGACGCGGAGATGGACCACCGCGTCGCAGGCGCCATGCGCGTGTACTTCCGCGGCCTGACCCAGGTGGTGTTCCCTTGGACCCTGTCCGGCGACTACTCGTTCCCGCAGGAGCCGGTCCCGACCAAGGTGATCTTCCCCGAGAGCGTGCTCGGTTGGGCGTTCACGGTGCTGCCCCTCGGCGGCGCGCTCGGCATCTGGATCGTGTCCCTGCTTCGTGAGAAGCGCGAAGCGGTGCCGGTGTCCAGCCTGACCTTGCCCGAAGATCCGCCGGAGCCCGGCTTCCTTCGCCGCAGGCTTCCCGGCTTGGTCGACCGCTTCGCCCAGACCTCGTTCGGGCGCTACCTGCGGAGCCACGAGAAGGCGCTCTTGCGCGCGCTGGTCGAGGCGCTCTTGATCTTGGTCTCCTTCCTGCTCGTCAAGAAGCTGCTCGGGATCGGGCCGAGCGAGCTCAACAAAGACATGGGCGACAAGGATCCCGAGCTCAACATCGTGATCCCGCCCCACCTCCTGACCGACGCGCTGGCCTACGCCGCGCTCGGCTCGATCACCATGGGGGCATGGCTCGAGGCCTGGTGGAAGCCGCGCGACAAGGCGTATGCCGACTTCCGCATCCCGCTCTTGGCCGTCGGCATGGTGTGGCTGGTGGTGAGCTACTTCCCGCACTCGAACATGTACGTGCTCCTGCCCACCGTGCGCGCCGAACGGCTGTGGTACTTCCCGGTGCTGGGCACGACCATGATCGTGACCGTGGCGCTGGTGGCGGCGCACGATCGCCTCAAGCGCTCGCACGCGTGGTCCTCTTACGCGTGGTTCGTGCCCTTCGCGTTCCTGCTGTTCCAGGCCACACGCTCGTACCTGCACGCCACCGACTACCGCGACGATCTCATCTTCTGGCGCGAGACCAAGGACGCAGTGCCTCACAGCGCCAAGGCCCACCTCAACTACTCGGTCATGGCCGGCGCGCGCGGCATGATGCAGATCCGGCTCGAGGAGAGCCACATCGCGCGCAACCTGGCGCCCGACTGGGCCATGGCGCACATCTACACGGGCGATACGCTGTGCCGCATGGAGCCCGAGCGCGCCGACGAAGCCTGGCCACACTACGCGCGCGGCTTCCGCTTGGGTCCGAACGACAAGGGGCTGATCTCGCTCGCGCTCCAATGCCTTTGGGATCGCAAGAAGCTGAAGCAGCACGAGGCGGAGCTGCGCGCCATCGCCGCGGATCACCCTGGGTCGTGGTTCGCACACCTGGCCGACGACACGCTGCGCAACGGCGACACCCAGGGCGGTGTGCAGCGCGACGCACGGCCGCGCGGCTACGACCAGGCGGCCAAGACGGAGGAGACCGAGGAGACGGCGGAGGCGACGGCCGACCCGAGCAGCGATCCCTCGGCCACCGGCGGATCGGCCGAGCCGCAAGTGGACCCGAGCGTCTCGCAGGATCCCGCGCCGTGAAGCTCTGGGGGGCCACCGCCGCGCTCGCTTTGCTCGCTTGCAGCAGCGCCAGTGACCCTCCTGCCAAAGGTTCGAGCGCCACCGCCCGAGCCAAGCCCAGCGCGAGCGCCGATTCCGGCGACGAGGCACGCGCCGACGGGAAGCTGCCCTCGGCCAAGTCCTGCCGCAAAGAAGCGTCCGATTTCAGCCCCAAAGGCACCTATCGCCACTCGCGGTCGCGGCTCCTCGTCACCACCCAAGGCGATCCCAAACACGCCGCCGTCGACAACGTCGTCGTCGCCGGGTCTCAAACCTCGCTCAAGGGCAAATTCTCCTACGGCTCGACCAGCAAGGATCTCGAGGACGAGGACGTCACGCTGCTCTTGCGCTCCCCCAGCTGCAGCTGGAAGCGCATGAGCACGGTCCGCACCGACGACGATGGGTGGGCGTCCTTCCCGATCGCCGCCTCAGATCTGAGTGAGCCTGGGGTGTACGGCGTGGAGCTCGCCGTCGAGGCGGACGGAAGCCGCGCCGCGGGTTGGCTGTTCGTGCTGCCCAAACGCACGCGCGCCGTGCTCTTCGACGTCGACGCGACGCTCACGACCTCCGACAACGAGATCATCGACGAGGTGATGAGCGGCAAGGTGCCAGAGAAGCGCCCCTCCGCCGAGCAAGTCGCGCAGGGCTACGCGGAGAGAGGGTTCGTCTTGGCGTACGTCACCGGCCGCCCCTACCTGCTCAGCGACTCGACGCGCCGCTGGCTGGACGACCACGCGTTTCCCCTCGGCGTGCTGCGAACCACCGATCGCGTCCGAGAAGCATCGCCGTCCGACGAAGGTGTCGGCCGTTTCAAGGAGAAGGCCATTGCCGAGCTGAAGGCCTCGGGCCTCGACTTCAAGGTCGCATACGGCAACGCGCTCACCGACATCTGCGCTTACAAGCGCAATGGCATCGACCCCAAACGCACCTTCATCCTCGGCCCCCACGGCGGCAAGGGCTGCGACGGCGGCCCCAACACCAATGCCTTGCCCGGCTATGGCGAGCACCTGGCCGACCTGGGTCCGCTCCTCTTGCTGAGGTAGCGCATGCCCCGCGCGCGCGCGCGGCACGTTGCTGCGGCGAAGACCGGACTCTCGGAGCCGTTCCCCGAAAAAACGCTGGTCACTTGCCCCAGTCTACGAACGGCCGGCCCGGCGGTGTGACGTCGGGCATGTGCGGAAAGATCTCCCGCGCCAGATCGGGCAATGGCGCGCACATGCGCTCGCCCAAATCGATCTGCTCGTCTGGATCCTCGAGCACGTCGAAGCAGTGGAACTGGTTGTCCCACTCGCGCGCTTCGATCTTGCGCGAGCCCTGCATCATGCCCCAGTTGCGGAACGCGCACTCCCACACCCAGGTGCAGTTGGTCATGGGCACCGGGCCCAGCGTGCGCTCAGGTCGCGTGATGGGGTTGCCCAACATGCGCGCGCGGAAGGGAGCCATCTTGGGCTCGTCCCACAGACCCAACAGATCCAAGAGCGTGGGCCCGAGGTCCAGGTGCCACACCAGCTCGTTCTTGGCCTTGCGCAGGGTGTCCTCCTCTGCCTCGGACAGTGTGCCGGGCGGGGCGTCGATCCAAGCTCCGACCAGCACCTCTTCGTCGTAGAGGGCGCTGGTGTGGCCCATCTGCCAATGCTCGCGGAACGACTCACCGTGGTCGGCGGTGTAGGCGATCACGGTGCGCGGCCCGGACGGGCTCTCGCGAATGGACCGCACCAGCTCCGCCACCGTGAGGTCCGATCGATAGACGACGTTCTTGTAGTAGTTGAAGTAGTCGCTGTTCTTGTCGGGCGTCTTCTCGAACGAGCTGGGGGTGAAGGGCGCCAGGTCCTCGTCGTACACGTAGGGGTAGTGGACGTTGGAGTAATGGACCACCGCGAAGAACGGCTCTTTCAGCTTGGGCCAGTCCTCCTTGACGCGAGCGGTGACGAGCTCGTCGTTGGCCCCGGCGTCGAGGTCGGCGGCGGAGTCCACGGTGGTGCCCACACAGCCGTGGGAAATCGGCAGGTCTTGAATGTATTGGCGCGCGTTGCCGAACATCAGGTTCTGGCTGGTCCAATAGGCGGTGTCGTACCCGGCGGCGTCCGCGTAGTCCCAGAGCAGCGGCACCGAGTGCAAGAGCTCGCGGCTCTCGGTCGGGTTCACGCCCGACCAGATGTTCGAGATCGAGATGGCCGTGGTGGACGCGTTCGATCGCATCTGCAGCAGCGGGAACCGATCCGGGATCACCGCGTTGGTCCAGGGCGTCGCGCGGTCGCAGCGCCGGTCGTGCTCGTGGCACACCACGTCGCCACGTTGGCTCTCTTGCAGGATGAGCACCACGTTGCGCGGTCGCGACGGCTTGCGCACCAGGTCGGGCACCCGCTCCGGGTTGCGGCGTTGCACTCGCAGGTCGGGAGACTCCACCGTCAGCTTGAACTTCTTCTGGAAGTACTCGAACTTCGCCAGGTGCTCCTTGACCACGGCGGTGTAGCCGTGGATGTACAGCGCGTCCGGCGGTGACGCCTGGACGCCGCGGTAGCTGGTGGGGATGAAGGTGGAGCCCCCCAACGTGACCGGCACGAGCAACACGAACACTCCCCACACCCAGCGATTCGGCTGGACCTTGCAGCGCGCGATCACCAAGAGCGCCGAGCCCGCGAAAAAGGCCATGACGTAGTGGAAGGCGACCAGGCCGCGGCCGAGCGGCAGCGTGCCCACGATCGACTGCACCAAGTTCTTCGAATGGAGCTGACCGTCGATGCACAGGTAGGTGTTCCACATCGCGTGGAACGCGCCTGCCGAGCCCATGATCACCACGAACAGCGCCAGATAGAGGCCGGCCAGCCCGTTGGCCACGAAGCGGCCGATCGCCGAGCGCGCACGGTACGAGGCGGCGTACAGCAGCACTCCCCAGAACACCAAGCTCTGGCCGATGCCGCCCCAATACGACAGCTGGTACTTCCTGGGGTACTCGGCGATCGCGTCGCCTCGGCGGATCAGGTCGCCGTAGAGCATGAACCAGGTCGAGCCGGTGAGCGCCAGCAGCACCACCGGGAGGCCGGAGAACCAGCGCCCCACGGCGAACAGCGCTCGGACGGGGAGAGGGCGCCGGTGGCTCACATCGAACCGGGAAGGCCGCCGTGCACACGCTCGGCGAACTCCTTGAGCTCACCGCACGCCGCCGGGCCGAGATCGTTCTTCTCCGCGGGATCTTTGGACACGTCGAAGCACAACCAGTCCGAGTCCCACTCGCGTGCGTGGAGCTTCATGAAGCCCTTCATCGCGCCCCAGTTACGGAACGCGCAGCCCCAAACGCCACTGCAGTTGGTGAACGAGAGCGGCTTGTACGCGCCGGGGGCGCGCAGCCAGCTCTCGCCGGACATGGTCGGCAGGTAGGGAGCGACTCCGGGCGAGTCCAACAGGCCCAACAGGTCGAGGATGGTGGGCGCGACGTCCACCGAAAACGTCGCTCGCTCGCGCCGCAGCTCGATGTTCTTGCGCTCCTCGTCCGTGAGCAGACCGGGCGGCGCGTCGATCCAGCCGGGCACGTGGATCTCCTCGTCGAACAGCGATCCGGTGTGCCCCACCTGGCCGTGCTCGCGGAACGACTCGCCGTGGTCGCTGGTGAAGATGACGACGGTGCGTGCGCCGAACGGGGTCTTGCGCAGCTCCTTCAAGAAATGCCCGACGGCCTTGTCTTGCAGCACGACCGAGTTCTTGAAGTAGTTGCGATACGCCTCGTTGTCCTCCTCCGACTTGGAGCTCTTGGACGGTTGGAACGGCGAGTGATCGTCGTGCACCTTGTACGGCACGTGCGTGTTGCCCACGTGCACGTTGGCGAAGAAGGGCTCGTTCAACTTGGGGAGCTCGGACAAGGCGCGCTCCACCAGCAGCATGTCGTCGCCGCCCAGATCGATGTCTGCAGTGGGCTCTATGTCCGTCGCGCCGCACTGGAATTTGGTGGGCAGGTCCTGCACCCACAGCCGCGAGTTCGCGAACATCATGTGGTGGCTGGTCCAGTAGGCCGTGTCGAGGCCTGCGGCCGCCGCGAAGTCGAAGAGCACGGGCGCCGAGTGCAGCTCCTCGCGCGTGTCGCTCGGTGCGCGGCCCGTCCACAGCACCGCCAGCTGGATCGCCGTGGTGGACGAGTTGGAGCGCAGCTGAAGCAGCGGCATCCGCGCTGGGGCGGCCTCGTTGGCGAACGGAGCGATGGGGCAGGACGTCACCGGCGCCGAGCAGTGGCAGTCCGCGCGCACGCTCTCGGTGAGCAGCAGGATCACGTTGCGCGGGAAGGGTGGCTCGGCGGTGAGGGTGGGCAGCACCGGGGGAGAGCGCAGCCCGGGCCGAATCTGGGCCGTGGTGCGCACGCCGGTGAGCTCCTTGATCAGACCGCCCAGCGCGTGGAAATAGATCACGTCCGGCGTGGAGGCCTGCACCCGGCGGTACGACACCGGGATCAGGAACACCGCCACTACCGCCACCGGAGCCAGCACCCGCGCGATCGACAGGCTGCGCCGCCGCGGGCGCAGGAACTTGCGCGACAGCACCAGCAGCGCGATCGCCACGACGAAGACCGGCCCCACATTCTGTACGAAGTTCTTCCCGTCGGCGCTGAGCTGCCCGAAGACGCTGCCGGCGAACGACGTGCCGAACAGCGTCGCGTCCAGGTTGATGTAGGTCGAGTACTGGCTATGGAAGTAGCGCTGCGCGCCGACCGCGGCCGTGAACAGCACCACGAACAGGAACGAAGCCAGCCAGCGGAAGAGCCCGCGGCGCGCCGAGCCCGCCAGGAGCAGCGATCCCCACAGCACCGCGCTCTCGACGACGGCGAGCGAGTAGCTGCCCACGTATTTGGGGGGAAGCGCCAGCAGGCGCGAGCCACGCATCAAGAAGTCCGCGAACACCACCGCCACGACCGGGAGCAGCAGCATCGCCCACGCCGCGCGCCGGCGGTACTTGCCGAACGTGCGCAGCCGCGCGACGGGCGCGGCTGCGCGGGCCGGAGTGGCTCGGGGTGAAGCGGAGACGGTCATCGGGCCGGGGACGAGGTCATAGTTCTAAAGGACGCGCGAAAGAAGTCACCACTTTGTCTCGATCTTGACGCTCGTGCTCGTTGATCTTTCGACTGGCGAGGCCCGCCGATCCTTGGCAAGGTCCCCCCATGACGAAGCATGCGCACGCGGGCGAAGCGCTCGGCGCAGAGCTGGAGGCGGCGCTGCTGCGTGAGATCCGCGCGGAGTGGCATCGCCTGAACGCCTCCTACTTCAAGCGCGCGCTCAGCCCGCCCACGTTGCTGCTGTCGGACGCGGCCTCCCGGTTGGGGCGCTTCGACCGCGAGAGCCGGGTGCTGGAGATGTCTCGCCGCCTGACCGTGAACGAGCCCTGGACCACCGTGATCGAGGTGCTCAAGCACGAGATGGCGCACCAGTACGTGCTCGAGGTGCTGCGCATCGAGGACGAGAGCGCCCACGGCCCGGCGTTCGCCCAGATCTGCGACCGGCTCGGCATCGACAAGCGTGCCACGGGCCTGCCCCATCAGCCCGGCGACGAGGGCGAGGATCGCGTGCTCTCCCGCGTGGCCAAGCTGCTCGCGCTGGCGCAGAGCTCGAGCGTGCACGAGGCCGAGGCGGCCATGAACGCGGCGCAGCGCCTGATGCTGAAGTACAACCTGGAGCTCGCAGCGGCAGGTGGCAGCGCCAGCCAGGCGAGCTACGGCAGCCGCACCCTGGGCACGCCCAACGGTCGCATCCACGAGGCGGAGCGCACCATCGCCAACATCTTGGGCGAGCACTTCTTCGTCGAGGTGATCTGGGTGCCGGTGTACCGACCGCTCGAAGGCAAACGCGGCAGCGTGCTCGAGATCAGCGGCACCTCGGACAACCTGGAGCTCGCCTCGTACGTCTACGACTTCTTGGTGCGGGCAGGCGAGCGGCTGTGGGCCGAGCACCGCCGCGCGAACGGCATCCGCAAGAACCGCGATCGGCGCTCGTTCCTGGCCGGCGTCATGGCGGGCTTTTTCGCCAAGCTCAAGGCCGAGCGCAAACAGCAGGAGCGACAAGGGCTGGTGTGGTTGGGCGACGCCGAGCTCCGGCGCTTCTACCGCAAGCGACACCCGCACGTGGTCACGGTGCGCTACGGCGGCAGCGAGCGCAACGACGCCCACCTGCGAGGCCGCGAGGCGGGCGGTCGCCTGGTGTTGCACAAGCCGATCAAGTCTGGGCCATCGGGCGGTCCCAAGCTGCTCGGTCAGTGAGCGCGGCCGAGCGCGGCGGAGATCTGCGCGCGCATGCGCTCCATCTCCTCTGCGCTCGCGTACTTCTTTCGCGGCCAGAAGAAGCCGCGCAGTCCGTCGCCCTTGGTGCGCGGAACGACGTGGACGTGCAGGTGCGCCACCGACTGGCTGACCTTGTTGTTCATGGCCACGAAGGTGCCACCGCAGCCGAGCGCGACGACCACGGCGCGCGCGACTTGCTGCACCCCGGCGAACAGGGGAGCCAGATCCTCGGCAGGCAGGTCGAGCAGGGTCTCCGAGTGCTGGTCGGGCACCACCAGCACGTGCCCGAAGAACACGGGCGAGCGATCCAAGAACGCCACCCAGCCTGGGCCGCGGCCGACGTGCTGCCGCTCGTCGCCTCGAGCGATCTCGCAGAACGGACACGCCGAGGGTGCGCTCATGCCTGCGCGAAGCGCTGGTGTTCGACCGGATCGTGCGCACAGAACAGCCGCACCTTGGGCTCGCGCGCGAGCTCACGCAAACGCTCCTGATTGTTGAGCCGCGCCTGGTTGTCGATGGCGACGAGGCGCTGGAACAGGCGCAGCGGCCCGGGGCACGACGGCTGCTGGGCCATCTCGTTCCGGTGGAAGTACGCGTCGCCCGCGTGCACCAAGTAGCCGTTGCCGTCGTCGACCGCGATCACCGAGTGGCCTCGGGTGTGGCCGATGGTGGGCACGATCAGGATCTCCGCTGGCAAGCCGCGCAGCTGGCGCACGCACTCGAAGCCGAACCAGCGCTCGCCCTCGACCTCATAGCGCTCCCAGGCGGGCTCGTGCGCGAAGTGCTGCGGCCGGTAGCGATTCTTCTCCGGCAAGGTGCGGGGCGCGAGGGCGGCCTCCACCTCGCGCGCGAAGATGTGCACCTTGGCCTTCGGAAAGTCCCCGAGCCCGCCGGCGTGGTCGAGGTCGAGGTGCGTGGGCAGGATGTGCCGCACGTCGGACGCTTGGAACCCCAGGCGCTCCACGTGCGCGAGCGCGGTCTCGGCACGATCCAAGCGCGGCCGCACCATCCCCGCGAATCCGACGCCGAGGCGGCGAGGATCGGCGATGTCTCCCGTGCCGAAGCCCGTGTCCACCAGCACGAGACCATCGTTCGTCTCGATGATCAGGACGTGGCAAATCATGAGCGCCGGATCGACGCCGAAGAGGCCGAACGCTACCGGGCACATCGTGCCGCAGTTGACGTGATGTACGCGCATGGCGCCGAGCATACACGCGGCGCCGACGCGCGGGCGCCGGCGCGCTAGGCCTCGTCTTTGGCGCCTTCGACCGGCATGTTGCCAGCCGCTTCGCCGGTCGCCAGGTAAGCGATGTCGGAGTCACCGCTCTTCGGGTCGCGCTTGCGAGCCGCCTTGCGCGCCTCCTTCTCTTGCTGCTTCTCCTTGCGGCGCAGCTCCTTCTGTCGCTTGTTGAACGTGTTGCTCGTGCTCATGGCTGGCCTCCTTCACCAAACTTGGCAGTCGCTCGGTAGCGGAGCAACCGCGGACACGCCGCCGAGCCAACCGACCCGTGGCAGGCGTCTTCCCCTTCGAATTCGGTCCGGCGATCGCGCAGGCCGCGCATGATCGCGTAGGTCAGATCGTGACCGCCGCCGGTGCACGACGAGTCCCCACAACCCACCTCGAAGTGGGCACGCGCGGCCGTTACCACCACGCGCCGGACGTACGACACGACCGGTGCGCTCTGCGACACGTGCTCGTCGAATTGGATGTCGAGCTGGACGAGCCCAGGGACCTCGTCGTGCAACAGGGGCTGCGCGGACTCGCGCTCGCGGCGCTCGGCTGCTCGGATCGAGGCAGCGGTTACTCGACGCTGCATGCAGGTTCCTCCGTGTCGTCGTCGTGCTCCGACTGCTGCTGCGTCAGCCAAACGCGGCGCGCGGCAGCGTAGAAGAGCTTCACCGCGCGGGCCTGATCAGCCACGCTGGTGCTGCGCCAAGAGCTGGCGCGCTCGCGACCGAGCGACGCCAGCACCCGCGCACGCGCCTCGGTCATGGTGCCGGGAAAGCCCCCGGCCACCAACCGACGCTGGGCTGAGAGAGCGGCGATCTGCTCTTGGGCCCAAAGCGCGCCGCCACGCTCAGCAGCCTGCTCCAGTGTCACCAACCGCGGTGGCCGCGAGCGCGTCCACCGCCGCCGTCCCCACCGCCGCGCGCGCCACGCTCCTCTGCTTCGTTCACGCGCAGCGGGCGGCCGTCGAGCATGACGCCGTTCATGCCAGTGATGGCGCCGGCGGCGGCGTCGTTGTCACCCATGGTGACGAACGCGAAGCCGCGTGAGCGGCCGGTCTCACGGTCAGTGACGAGGTGCACGTCACCCACGGTGCCGAAGCGGGAGAAGGCCTCGCGCAGCGACTCGCTGGTGCTGTTGAAAGACAGATTGCCTACGTACAAGCGGTTTCCCATGATGTTCTCTCGTCACTTTGGAACGGCCGATCGACCGAAACCATCCGTCAATGAGCCGTGGGGATCGACAGAGGGCGATGGGACAGTCCCATCACCTCACGAAACGACGCGTTGCAAAGTGAGTCGCGATCCCGAAACGAGAGGCGTCTGTCCGTGCGCGGAGGCGTAGGTGAGGAGCGAACCCTAGCACAGTGTTTTGCGAGCGAGGGTCACTTGTGCGTCATGGGGACGAACAACACGCCACCCAGGTCTTCCGCGGTGACGGATCCGTGGCGCTTGCGCGCACGAAGCAGCCGCTGGGCGCCCCCCGTCTCGCCCACGGGCGCCACCAGCACGCCTCCCTCGCCCAGCTGGTCCACGAGCGCGCGAGGCAGCGAGGGTGGCGCCGCCGTGAGCAAGATCCGCGCGAAAGGGGCACGCTCGGGCAGCCCGAGGGTGCCATCTCCATCGATCACCTCGACGTTGGCGACGCCCGCGCGCGCCAGGTGGCGTCGCGCGCCGCTCGCGAGCTCGGGCCAGACCTCGATCGAGACGACCGAGCTCGCCAGTTGCGCGAGCACCGCCGCGTGATAGCCGGAACCAGTGCCGATCTCGAGGACGCGGTGGTGCGGCTCGAGCTCCAACGCCTGCGCCATCATCGCGACCACGGTGGGCTGGGAGATCGTCTGGCCGCAACCGATGGGCTGCGGCCCGTCGCGGTAAGCGGTCTCCAGGTCGAGCTCGGGCGCGAAGAGGTGGCGCGGGACCGCGGCGATGGCGGCGAGCACCTTCGGATCCCATGGCTCACCCGGGAACGGCCGTCCGCGGGAGGCGATGCCCTGCACCAGCTGGGCGCGCAGTCGCTCGGGGGTGGGCGGGCTCGACACGAGCGGTCAGGCTAACCGAAGCCACGCCGCCAACGAGAGCGTCACGTTTGCACCTCAAAGCTGGTCAATCCGTGCTCGGCCAGACTGGAAAGATCCAGCACAGCTGGCGGGCGGGGAGACCTTGGGTGACAGCTTCGTACCATCGCCGCTTCGTCGTGTTTTCATCGCTGTATCCGCTTGCTGTGGCCGAGCACCTCTTTAGACTTCGCCCCCGCTCGCCCTCTCGCCACGCCAGGCTCTCTGCTCCGGAGGCACCATGCGCCGCATCTTTTTCACGCTCTCGGTTCTGACCTCGAGTCTCTGCGCCTTCGGCTGCGCCCCTCCTGATGGCAGCGAGTCCGACCCCGCCCCGGCAGCAGAGAAGGTCGCCACCGACCAAGACGCGATCATCGGCGGCTCCGCCGACACGACCCACCCCGCGGTCGTGTACTTGGGCTCGAACCAGGGCTACGCCTGCACCGGCACCATCATCGCGGTGAATGGCAACCAGGGGTACGTGCTCACCGCAGGCCACTGCGACGGCATGGACTTCATCGTCATGGACACGAACCCGAACTGCTCGAGCTGCGACGGTTTCTGGTACGTGGACCAGCAAGTCGTGCACCCGAGCTACAACGGGGACGCCACCCAGGGCTACGACTTCAGCATGATCCGCTTCTCGGGCGCGACCTCGAGCACCCCCGTCATCCCTGCGGCGCAGAACCCAGACGGGGTCACCGCCGGGGCGATGGTCCAGCACGTGGGCTACGGCGTGACCGAGAACGGACCGGCGAACTCCAGGCAGCAGGTGACGACGCCGGTCGATTCGACCAGCAGCCTCTTTCTCTCGTTCGACCAGACCGGGGGCGAGGGCACGTGCAGCGGCGACTCGGGCGGCCCTGGCATCTTCAACGGCGAGGTCGTGGGGGTCGTCTCGTTCGGCGACCAGAACTGCACCCAGTTCGGGTACGACGGCCGCGTCCAAGCGGTCTACAACAGCTTCATCGCGCCGTTCATCAACGGTCAGGTGACGGAGACCTGCGACACCTGCTTCGACGACGAGGTCAACCAGCCTGGTGGCCAGTGTTACCCGATGGTGGAGGCGTGCTTCAACAACACCGCCTGCGCCAACCTCAACGACTGCATCGGCGGCTGCAACGGCAACCAAACCTGCATCCAGAACTGCGCCAACCAATACCCGAGCGGGATCGACCCGTTCAACGCCATCTTCGACTGCTTCTGCACCACCTGCGCTTCGCTGTGCGCGGACGAATGTGACCCCGGCACGAGCAGCACCAGCGTGACCACCGGCTCCGGCATCTCCAACGGCGTGGGTGGCGGCGCGGGCAACGGGGGCAACAGCGGCAACGGCGGCGCCAGCAGCAACGGCGGCGCCAGCAGCAACGGCGGGAGCAACGGCGACGGTGGCGGCGGAGACAACGCCGAGGACGGCGGCGAGAGCGGCGGCTGCGACTGCGCCACGGCGGGAGCGCCGACCGGCGCGCACGGGCTCAGCGGTCTGCTCGGGCTCGCGCTCGCGGCCGGTGTGGCCGGCGCGCGTCGCAGGCGGCGCGGCTGAGCCTGCGATTGGCGGTGGAGCGCGCGAGGGGTCGACGACGTCGGCTCAGCGCGCGCGCTGGCGCAGCCACGCCACCGCCTCTGCTTCGCTCGTGAACGCACGGGTCGCGAATCGCGGTCGCACCAGCCGCATGAAAAACTCCACGATCACGCGCGACAGCGGCGAGCCGACGAGCACCGCCATGACCGCGACGCTCTCGCTGGCGAGCGGGCCGGTGAAGTATAGCTGCGCCTCGACCGTCGCAGACGAGATCCCGCGCGCGTCGACCAGCACGGGGGCCGGCAACGCCGCCGCGAGCATGCGCAACCTGTGCACCGCGGCCACGCTGTCCTCCAGGACGAAGCGCGCGCCGGGGCGGATCTGCGAGCGCACGAAGCCGTCGGAGGCGACCCAAAAGCGAGTCGCCCTCTCCTCGTGCACCTCCGCCCTGACCTCGGGTTCCAACGCCGCTCCCTCCCCCGTGCAGGCGAGCCTAGCAAAGAGCCGCGTCTGCGGTCAGGGCACCTCGCCTCCTTCCGAGTCACCGAACACGTGGTGCCAGTGCTCGAGGGTGCGCAAGTGGTCGGCCCCCTCGAGCTTGTGCGCGTTCAAAAAGAACAGCGGCAGCGCGGGCGGTCGCGGCAGAAACAAGAGCAGCTTCAGCGCCCGCGCCAGGTGCGGGCTCGTGGCCACGCACTCCACCCGGCGAAGTGCCCGCCCACGGAAGTGCTTGAGCGCGCCAGCCAGCAGCGCCGTGGTGCAGAACGTGTCGTCCGGATCGGTCATCAGGTCCAGGATGCGACCGGACTCGTCCGGACTCTCCGGCTCGCGCAGGACGATCACCCCACGCAAATGTGGCCCGTCGGGCAGGGCCAACACGGCCGTGCGCAGGCCAGGCCAGGAGAAGTATTTCCAGTGCACGTACGCCCGCGTCTTTCGAGGCGCCACACCCAAGCGCGGGCCCACCCGATGGTCCAGCTCGTCGAAACGCTCGTCTGCACCAGCGAGCTGCGTGACGCTCGCGGCGAGCGCGCGATGGCAGAGCTCGTCGATCCCCCCGAGCGCGAGCTTGCCCGCGAGCTTGGCCACGCTCGCGACCGGCGTGGGTAGGTGCAGCCGATCGACTTGCCGATCCACGTCGAGCGCACGCACCCAGGGCCTGGTCCACAGCTGGTCGTACTTGCGCGCCTGCTGGAACTTGATGTTGATGTCGTTCGTCCAGCACAAGCCACAGAAGCTCCGACATGCTTCTTCCACCGTCTTGTAGAGCTTCATGGTGACGAAGAAGCCTCGCCCTGAGGCCTGCAGCTCGGGGTGGGCGAACAGATCGTGGGCGAAGCTGGCCAGGTGCGGCGAGCCGCGCAGCCAGAACCAGGTGGGCATGCGCCCCATATGGCAGACGATGCGGTCGCGGTCGCACGCCACGAAGTAGCGCGGCGCACCGTCGTCGGTGGGGTTCTCGAACGCGATGTGCCAGATCACGCGCGTGCGCGCCTCGGCCCGCTCGGCGTCGTAGCCCGGACGCTCGGCGGTGAGCGCTCGGAACGCGTCCCGGTCGCTCGGGACCATGGGGCGAATCTCGATCTTGCTCACGGCTCCTCGGCGGCGGCCAACGCCTTCCGGTCCAACTTCCCGGTGCTGGTGCGCGGCAAGCCGGCGCGAACCACCACGCGCCCGGGCACCATGTACGCAGGGAGCTTGCTCCCCAGCGCCGACGTGATCTCGGCTTCGAGGCCTGTGCCTGCGCCGTCAGTAGGCTCCACGTACGCGACCAGCGCATGGCCGATCGCCGGGTCTGGAACGGCCACCACGGCCACCTCGCCGACGCCCACGACCCGCTCGATCGCCACCTCGATCTCGCCGAGCTCCACGCGGAAGCCGCGGGTCTTCACCATGTTGTCGCGCCGGCCCACCAAGAACATCTGCCCCGAGGCCTCGCGCCGCGCCAGATCCCCGGTGCGGTACACCTTCATGCCCGTCTCGGGCCGCGCCGGATCGAGCACGAACTTGTCACGCGAGCGCTCCTCGTCGCGCAGGTAGCCGCCGGCGGCGACGGTCGCCGCGCGCACGCACAGCTCACCTTGTGCCTCTGCCTCGCCGAGCACGTGGCCCTGCTCGTCGATCAAGAAGGTCTCGAAGTTGGGCAGCGTCTCGCCGAGGGGCAGCGCCTGCACGTCCTCCCCCAGATCTCTCACCAAGTGCGCCATGGACGAGTTGGCCTCCGTCTGGCCGTAGACGTTGTAGAGGGCGGCCTGGGGCAGCCGCGCGCGGATGCGCCGGAGCAGCGGCATCGGCATGCGCTCGCCGGAGAACACCACCGCGCGCAGCGAGGCCAGCGAGCACGCGTCGAGCTTGCCCTTGTCGAACAGCAGCGCGAGCGCGGACACCACCGAGTTCCACACGGTGACGCCGTGCTCGTCGATGGCCTTCGCCATCTTGCTCGGGAACGCGGAGAAGTACTCGGGAAACAGCACCACGGCCGCGCCTGCGTGCGCCGCGCAGAACAGATCGAACACCGAGAGGTCGAAGTGCAAAGGCGCTTGGCAGCCCAAGCGATCCTGGCGCTCGATCGCGAAGTAGTCGGCGGCCGGCTCGATGAACGCGAACGCATTCCTGTGACTGATCGCCACGCCTTTGGGCACGCCGGTCGAGCCCGAGGTGTGCAGCACATAGGCGAGGTAGGAGTCGGTCACGTCCCGCGCTACGAACCGAGCCGCGTCGCCGGTGCGTGCCGAGAGCACGGTGAGCCCGCCACTGTCGAGGGGCGCGTCGCCGTCGAGCAGGACTACCCCTCTCAAGCTGTGGTTCTCGCCTTGGCTCAGCATCTCGCGGAGCAGCGGCAGGCGGTCTTGTGTGGTGACGATCACGCGCGCGCCCACGTTGGACAGCACCAGCGCCGCCCGAGCGCGAGGAACGGCGGGATCGATCGGCACGTAGGCCGCGCCGCAGGCCGAGATGGCGTAGAGCGCCGCGACGGCTGCGCTCGTCTTCTCGCTCCACAAACCCACCAGATCGCCAGGCCCCACGCCGGCCTGCGCCAGCACCGCTGCCAACGCACGCACGCGCTCGGACAACGCCGCGTAGCTCAGCGTGGTCTTGGGCTCGATCAGCGCGGGTGCGTCGGGCGTGCGATCCGCCTGCGCGAAGAGCAGCTGATGGAGCAGGAAGGGACGCATCTCAGAGCCCCAACAAGCTGGCGATGATGTTGCGCTGGATCTCGTTGGTGCCGGAGTAGATGCGCGAGCCGATCGCGTCGCGCAGGTCGCGCTCGGCCTCGTACTCGCTCATGAAGCCGTAGCCGCCGCGCACCTGGATCGCGTCCAGGCTGCTTTGCACGAAGCTCTCGCTCACGTACAGCTTGCTGATCGCGCTCTCGAGCGAGGCGCGCACGCCGCGCGACTTCATCCACGCCACCTTCCACAGGATCAGCTCGCCGAGCTCGATGCGCAGGCGCATCTCCGCGATCTTGTGAGACACCGCCTGGAAGCTGCCGATGCTCTGCCCGAACTGCTTGCGCTCCTGTGCGTAGCGCACGGTGCTCTCCAGCTGGCGCTGCATGGTGCCCAGGTGGATCGCGAACAGGCAGCTCCGCTCCCACTCCATCTCTGCGTTGAAGATGGCGGTGCCCTGCCCGCGCTTGCCCAAGATCATGGAGGCATCGACCTCTACATCCTCGAGCGTGATCTCGCCCGTGGGCGAGGTCTTGAGACCCATCTTCTCGAGCGGTTGGCCGAGCGACAGCCCCGCTTGGCCTCGCTCGACGAGGAACCCCGTGACGCCGGCCCAGCCCTTCTTGCGGTCGGTGGTGGCGAAGACCAAGAACAGCCCGGCGATGGGAGCGTTGGAAATGAAGGTCTTGCTGCCGTTCAGGACGTACTTGTCGCCGCGTTTCTCGGCGGTGGTGCGGATGCTGAACGCGTCGCTGCCGGCCTCGGGCTCGCTCATCGCGTGGCAACCAATCAGCTCGCCACGCACCATGCGCGGCAGGTAGCGCTGCTTCTGCTCCTCGCTGCCGAACAGCAGCAAAGGCACCTCGCAGGTGAAGATGTGCGAGCTCAACGTGAACAGGAGCCCGCTGTCGGAGCAGCCTTGCCCGAGCGCTTGCATGGCCAGGGTGCAGTCGATCACGTCTCGACCGAGGCCACCGTAGGCCTCCGGGATGGGCAAGCCCAGCAGGCCGAACTCCGCGCACTTGTCGAAGCCCTCCTGGAAGAAGGCGCCGGCCTTGTCTCGGGCGCGCGTGGTCGCGTGTGGCCCGTTGCCCTTCTCGAGCTCTTTCTGGGCGAACTCGAGCACCGACCGCTTGAAGCTCTGCTGCTCTTCCGACAGCGAGAAGTCCATCTGCGTCAGGCGCGCTTTTGCTCGATCAGCGCGGCGATCGCGTCGATCGTCTCGAAGTTGTCCGGGTCGAACTCGTCGTCGCTCAGCGGCACGCCGAAGCGCTCCTCGATGAACGCGATCAATTTGACCAGCGCCATGGAGTCGAGGAGCCCCTTCTCCAGCAGCGAGTCGCTGGGCGAGAGATCCTTCGCCTTCTCGCTGCGTTCGGCAAAGTAGCCCTTGAGGATGTCGTGGGTGGTCATGACGCGGCCGAAAGGTAGCTCAACTCGCCGCCCGGAACAGCGCGAATACGCCGTTCATGAGCTGCATCTTCGAGCTGCCCTTGCTCCACGGCACCACCTCGAACGCGCCGTGCATGCCTGCGAGCGGGATGCCGGGGAAGCGCTTCTTCAGGATGCGCACGTCCACGTCGGACTCCCCGTAGAGCGAGCGGCCGCGGCCGGCACAGCTCAGGTACAGGCCGAACGTGGGCTGCGAGCCGGCCACTTGGCGCTCACTGCGCCGCAGCGCCTCGCCGAGCGCCTCGCGCGCCAGCGCAGGATCCCGCACCGCGAACGAGACGCGCGCGCCGACCGCGAGCTGCGCAGCCACCGCGATGCCCTTGCGACCCGGATCGATGCCGCGAATCGGACGCACCAGATAACGCTCGCCGGGCTCGTCCTCGTGCAGCGCCACCAAGATCAGCCCGCCGTGGCGTCCGCCACCGGTCTTCTGGCTGAGCACCTCCAGCGCAGGAGCATCGTCGAGCGACAGGATCATGCCGCGCTCGATCTCCGTCACAGTCATCGGCTCGGTCACGAGGCGACACGCGGACGAAGACTCCACGATCGGTGCGCTGCCGCCCTCGAAGCGCAGGGCAGCGATACGTCCGGCCCGCAGCGCTCCTGAGTCGACCGCGAACACCTCGCCGCCCGGGCAGCCCGCCCCGAACACCGCTTCGTGCCCGCGAGCCAGGCCACCGACCTCGCTGGGCTCGAAGCCGTCAGACGCCCAGAACGCGATCAACGTGCCTCCGTCACCGAGCTTGTCGTGGATCTCGCGGGCGGAGTCGCCCACCGCCACGCGCACGCGGCCGCTGCTCCAGGCCATGCCGGTGGCGGCCATGGCTCCCTCGAGCTCGCCGCCCGCCGTGATGACTCCGGCAGCCGGTACGATCAGCGCAGGCAGCTGCGTGGGTGCGTCTCGGACTGCCTGCGCGACCGCCTCGGCGGGGCTCGGCGTGCCCGACACGAACACGAGCGCCCCGGCCGGCCGGAACAGCTCCCGGAGCGCGCCCACGTAGGCCCGACGAAACGGCTCGAGCGCGGCCTCTGGGGCGGGGGCGCGATCTGCGCCCGGGCGGGCACCTTCGGGGCGGGCGCGCGCAGCGGCTTTGCCGGCGGTCCGGAGGGAGGCAGCGAAACTTTGGGCGACGGGGCGAGGCGGGGCCACAGGAGCGAGAGAGTCTAACTCGACAATCGCGCCCTAGGCCGGCTATGGTCAAGCGCTGGGCTCTCCCCGACAAAGTCACCGATGAGCTACCCCGCATGGCGCCCCACGGTTCGCTCCTTTGGCAAGAGCGACATCGGGAGGCACCGCAAACTCAACGAAGACGCCTTCTTTCGCGACGACCAGCTGCGTCTCTTCGTGGTCGCCGATGGCATGGGGGGCCATGCTGCGGGCGAGATCGCGAGCGGCGAGGCCGTGGACACGGTTTACGGCATGGTCAAGCGGGGCATCGCTGGGTTGGGAGACCTGTACCAACCGCTCGACGACGACAGGGGGCGAGCAGCCTGCCGCCTGCTCGAAGGCGCCATCCAAGCCGCGACCTACATGGTGTTCGGGATGGCCCAGTTCGAGAAGGACAAGACCGGGATGGGCACCACCATCACCTGCGCCATGGTCATCGGCGACTCCTTCGTGACCGGCCAGGTGGGAGACAGCCGCATCTACCGCATGCGTCAAAACGAGGCCGTGCAGCTGACCGAAGATCACACGCTCATCGCCTGGCAGCTCAAGCAAGGGCTGATCTCCGAGAACGAAGCCAAAGCAAGCCCGCACAAGAACGTGATCACCCGCGCCGTCGGCAACCGCGAGTATGTCGAGGTGGACACGAACATCTACCCCATGGCTTCGGGCGACAAGTACATGTTGTGCAGCGACGGGTTGCACGGCTACCTGCAGCTCGACGAGATCGCCGCCGTCGGCGGCATCGGCGGCGAGCAAGCTGTCGATCAGTTCATCGCGCTCGCCAACAACCGCGGCGGCAAGGACAACATCACCTGCCTGCTGGTCGAGGTCGCGTAGGCGGCCGCTCGCTCGGCCGGCGCAATCTGTCGCGAAGTTGACCAGAACGTCACGCGCTGGTAGCGCGGGGATCGACGATGGCTCGTGACCGCGCGCGGATGCGCGGGGGCGCATCGCGCGTTTGCTCTCACGGAGGCTCGATATGCGACAGGCCGGTGCGGTGCGGGTGGGGGTGATCATGGGGGGTTCGTCTGGCGAGCGCGAGGTGTCGTTGCGCTCCGGCTCCGCCGTGGCTGCCGCGCTCGCGTCGCGGGGCCACGACGTGGTGCCGGTCGAGCTGCCTGCGGACGCGAAAGCAGCCGCGGACGTGATCCAATCCGCGGGCGTGGACGTAGCCTTCCTCGCGCTCCACGGCCGTCATGGCGAGGATGGCTGCATCCAAGGCCTGCTCGAGCTGCTCCACATCCCGTACACCGGCTCGAACGTGCTCTCGAGCGCGCTGGCCATGGACAAGATCAAGGCCAAGGAGCTGTTCCGGCTGCACAACGTGGCGACGCCGCCCTACTACATGGTCTCGGTCGACGACGACCTGTCCGATCTCGAGACGATGCACGGCTCGTTTGGTTTCCCGGTGATCGTGAAGCCGCGCGGCGAGGGCTCGAGCCTGGGCGTGAAGAAGGCGGACAACGTGGCCGAGCTCGCGCGCGCCATCCGCGCGGCGCTGGTGCTGGACGATGTGGTGCTGGTCGAGCGTTTCATCCAAGGCACCGAGGTGAACGTAGGCCTGCTCGACGGCCGGCCGCTGGGCGCGATCGAGGTGGTGCCCAAGAAAGGCATCTACGATTACGAGGCGAAGTACACGCCGGGCATGACCGAGTACTTCATGCCGGCGCGCCTCTCCCCGACGCGCACACGCGGCGTGCTCAACCTGGCCGACCGTGCCGCGCGCGCGCTGGGTTGCAGTGGCCCTTGTCGCGTCGACCTGCTCGTGACCAAAGGCGAAAACGAGTACGTGCTGGAGGTGAACACCTTGCCTGGCATGACCGAGACCAGCCTGTTGCCCAAGATCGCGGGGCACGCGGGGTACGACTTCGCAACGCTGTGCGAGGCCATCCTCGACGGCGCCCGCCTGCACGCGCCCGCGCGCAAGGCCCCCGTGAGGAACAAGCAGGTCTCCGGCGAGTTCGGCGTGGACAATGCGTCCGAACGGCTCGTCAAGTCGGCGTGACCGAGTAGACTCCGCCGCGTGACCGACCTGGTCGTTCAGCCGGCGAAGAACCCCCTGCGCGGCGTGGTGCCCGTCCCTCCGGACAAGAGCATCACGCATCGCGCGCTGTTGTTCGCCGGGATCGCGGAGGGCGCGAGCCGCATCGCGGCGCCGCGCATGGGTGACGACAACGGCTCGACCCTCGCGGCGCTGCGCGCGCTGGGCGTGACGGTCGAGCCCGAGGGCGAGGGCGCGACGGTGGTGCATGGCCGTGGACAAAAGGGCCTGTGCGCGCCGAGCGCGCCAATCGACTGCGGCAACTCGGGCACCACCATGCGCTTGCTCGCGGGCATCCTGGCGGCGATGCCCTTCCGCTCGGTGTTGGTGGGCGACGCCTCCCTTTCGAAGAGGCCGATGGCGCGCATCGCAAACCCGCTGCGCCTGCGCGGCGCGCGCATCGAGGGCGAGATCCACCCGCACAAGAAGGGCGAGATTCTGGCGCCGTTGGTGATCGGCCCCTTGCCGGAGCCGAACGTGCTCTCCGGCTTGCGCTTCGATCTGCCGATCCCGAGCGCGCAAGTGAAGAGCGCGATCTTGCTCTCGGGGTTGTATGCCGATGGCGCCACGGTGGTGAGCGAGCCGATCATCTCGCGCGACCACACCGAGCGCATGTTGGCGTCGCTGGGCGTGCCGCTCTCTCGGCTGGGGCCGATCGTGGAGCTCTCCGGCCCCGACTTCAGCGGTCGGTTGCCCGCGTTCGAGGTCACCGTCCCGGGAGATCTGTCCAGCGCTGCGTTCCTGATCGCGGCGGCGCTGATGGTGGCTGACAGCCAGGTCGGCGTGCGCGGCGTGGGCCTGAACCCGACGCGCACGGGTGCGCTCGACGCGCTACGGTCGATGGGCGCCGCGATCGAGGCGGCCGCCGAGCGCGACGAGCTGGGCGAGCCCCTGGGGGTGGTGCAGACCGCGTTCGGCAGCCTGCTCGGGGCCACGTTGGGGGGCGAGCTGGTAACGCGGGCAATCGACGAAATCCCGGTGTTGTGCGCGGTCGCCGCGCGCGCCAAAGGCACCACGACCATCCGCGACGCCGCAGAGCTGCGCGTCAAAGAGAGCGACCGCATCGCCGCCATGGTCGGGGTGCTGCGTGCGTTCGGCGTCGACTGCCAAGAGCGCCCCGACGGGCTCACGATCGAAGGGCAACCAGATGGCAGGCTGCGCGCCGCCACGGTCGACTCGCACGGCGACCACCGCATCGCGATGAGCGCTGCGCTGCTCGGCCTGTGCGCGGACGGCGAGACGCGGGTGGTCGGGGCGGACGCCATCGCCACGAGCTTTCCGCGCTTCGTCGGCACCTTGCGCGCGCTCGGCGCAGACATCGTCGCGCGCTGATCGGGGGTTTGCTCCCGGCCACAAAGCGTGCAAATCAAGGTGGGTCATGGCGAAGCGCAGCCGCCCCATCGTGGCGATCGACGGACCTGCGGGCGCCGGCAAGAGCACCGTCGCCAAGAAGCTGGCCGCGGCGTTGTCGTTCGTGCTGGTCGACACGGGCGCGATCTACCGGTCGGTCGCGCTCGCCGCCAAGCGCCGCGACATCGCCTTCGACGACGAGCCGCGCGTCGCCGAGCTGGCGGAGCGCCTGGCCGAACAGCGCAGCATCGCGCTCGAGAGCGGCGCCGACGGCGTGTGCATCAAGCTCGAAGGCCACGATGTGTCGAGCGAGCTGCGCACGCCGGAGATGAGCCTGGGCGCGAGTCGGGTATCGGCCATCCCGCGGGTGCGAGCGGCGCTGCTCGCGATGCAGCGCCAGGCGGGTGAGCTGGGCGGCGTCGTGCTCGAGGGGCGCGACATCGGCACGGTCGTGTTCCCGGACGCGGAGGTGAAGTTCTTCCTCACTGCGACGAGCCAAGCCCGCGCACAGCGCCGCCACAGCGAGCTCGCTCAGAAGGGCGAGACGGTGAGCCTCCAAGCCACGCTGGCCGACGTCGAGAAGCGCGACCGCGCAGACACCGAGCGCCCCGTCGCCCCGCTCAAGCAAGCAGACGACGCGATCTTGGTCGACTCCAGCGCGCTCGGCGTCGACGAGGTGGTCGCGCTGATGGTGGAGCGAGTGCGCCAGCATCAAGGCGCGACGTGACCCGCGCCGCCGGCGTGCTGTGGCTGCTGCTCGGCAGCAGCGCGTGCGCATCTTCGAGCACGTCCGCGCCAAGACCGGCAGAGCAGGCGCCCATGTCGCGCCGCCTGCACCCGAACGAAGTGATCCCCTCCGACCTCGACGTGGTCGTGCGGGTCGATCTCGAGCGTATGAGGAGCGCGCTCGGCCCCGAGCGGGACGAGATTGCCCAGCGCTTCAGCGCCGATCCGTTGATGAGCGGCCTGCTCGCCTCGGCCCGTGCCGTGACGGTAGCGGTGCGCGCGGCCGACTACGATCAGGGCGATCACGTGATCGTGATCGAAGCCGACACCAAGAAGTTCGACCCGCGCGCGAGCGGCTTCAAGGAGCGCGCTTCGGCCAACGACAAGGTGCGGGTCTTCGTGCGCGACGGGGCCAGTAGCCGCGACACCACGCACGCACTGGTGGTGCTGGACGAGCGCGCGGTCGCCTTCGTGAGCCCGGTGGAGACCGACGCCGTGCTGCGCGTGTTACGCGAGGGCGCCGACGAGTTGCGGGGCCAACCCGTCGCCGAAGGAGTCGTCAGCGCCGACGTGCGCGTGAAGCGGCTGCCCAGCTCGCTCGAGCGCAAACATCGTCACGTCGCGCGCCTCATCGCCGGCGTGAGCCGCGTGAAGGCGCGCTTGTTCGTGGGCGACGGCGGTCTCAAGCTGGAGGGCGAGATCATCGCGCGCGGCGAGGCCGACGCGGATCGCGTGCTCCGCTTTTGCAGCGCGCTCTCGGCGGGCGCAGCCGACGAGGGGCCCACCGCGGTGCTCAAGGCCGCGCGCTTCGAGCGCTTCGGGGCCGTCGTGCGGGTGACGGCCGACATCCCGATCGAGCTTCTGCTCGGTGCGCTCAGCCGTGACGACAAGAGCTGACCCAAAGCACACACTCCCATGCCCGAAACCCACATCCTGGAAGACGAGCCGGAGCCCCCGCGTGAGACGCTGCCGGACGACGCGCCCGCGACGCCGCCGAAGCGACCCACGCCCTGGCTCTACTTCGCGATCGGAGGCATGTTCTTCCTCGCGCTGGCGGGGCCGCTGGTCTTCTACTTCGCGGTGTGGCGCTACCGGCCGACCGCCCCGATGCACATCCCCGAAGGGTCGGTGGTGGCGGTGCGCTTCGACGGGCGCGAGCTGTACCTGTACGAGCCGTTCCGCGAGCACGTGCTCGACCGCCTTGCGGGAGCCGACCAGAGCGGGCGCGCGCGCCGCTTGAAGAAGCACACCAACGTCGACCTCAAGCGCGACGTGCGTGAGATCGTGTTCGCGACCGCGACGGGCGAGACCTGGGTGCTCTTGATCGGCGGGCACTTCGGCGCGCAGCGCGGCGGCGGCGAGTTCGAGGACGGCCTGCTCGAGTTCCTCGAGGGGGAGAAGGTGTCGGGCTTCTCGGTCGACAAGGGCGCGGTCGTGGGGCGAGGCGTGTTCATCGCCCAAGCCGAGGACACCACCGTCATCATCGCCAACAAGCGCGAGACCCTCGACCTGGCGCTCGAGCCCAGCGACTACTACCAGCGCTTGGGCTTGGCGAGCTCCGGCGCCATGAGCTTCGCCATCGACCGGCCGGCGTTCGCCTCGCTCCAGAAGCTCAAGCCGCCCAAGAGCGCGATCCAGTTCCTGCCGGACGACTTGGTGTCGCACGCGGGCGACGCCTTCGGGCATTCGCAGAGCATGACCGGCTACGTCAAGTTCAAGCGCGGCGAGGCCCAGCTGTTCGCCGACATCATCCCCACCCCGGAGAGCGACCCCGAGTCGCTCTCCAAGGAGTGGGAGATCTTGCAGCAAGACGCCGCCAAGCTCTCCGATCTGATCCCCGAGATCTTCGGCCTGCGTTCACTCGTCGTCGATGCCAAGGTCAAGCCGAGGGCCTCGAGCGTGATGCTCCAGAGCTCGCTCGACAAAGCGCAGCTCGACGCCGGGCTCGAGGAGCTCGGCGCCGGCATGGCCGCGGTGTTTCCGGAGGAGTGACCGCTCATGCGTCGCTCGCGACCCGAACCACCTCGGCGCCGAGGTGCACCTCAAGCTGCTCCGCATCGGCGTCCAGAAGGTGGTGGAGCGCGCCATCGAGCTGCATCTCCACGACACCGCGAGCCAGACCCCACGTGAAGACGGCGCGCCGACCCTGCTCTGCCACGGAGAGCTCGGCGCAGACGGCGCTCACAGCATCCGCCCAACACGAGAAAGCGTTCAACGCCGGGCCAGCCAACGAGGGGCTCGCGGCCGCATCTCCATGCCAACTCGCGAACATGATGCGGTAGTGACCAGGATTGGCGACCGCGAAGCGGACGTACTCCGCAACCATGCGCGACAGCTTCGTGTGCGACGTGCGTCCCACGTCTGCGGCGCGCTGAAGCGCTCGCTCGAGACGCTCGAAGCCCTCTTCCGCAAGCGCCTGAAGCAAGGCCTGCTTGTCGGGAAAGTGGTGGTAGGGCGCGCCGGAGCTCACTCCAGCCCGCCGGGCAACCTCACGCAACGACAGTGTCCCGACCTCGCCCGCTGCCACCATGCCCAGCGCGGCTCGCAGCAGCGCGCGACGAAGGTCCCCGTGGTGTTGACCTATCGTTAGCGAAGGCTGATGCCGCGTGGATGAACGGGGTCGAGGCATGGGTACCTCCGCAGTTAAGCACTGTTTGATAAGCATTGCTTACCAAGCAGTGCTCAACTGCTGAAGCACCTAGTGTCGGGTCCCAGAAAGTCGCAATCCACAGAGCGGACACGACACCTCACGGGCAAGCCTTTGGGCCGTCGCCATTTGGAGCTTGCTCTAGGCTAGCGCTTGGCCTTGAGGTCGAAGCGGTCGAGGCTCATGACCTTGGTCCAAGCGGCGGCGAAGTCCTTCACGAACTTCTCCTTCGCGTCGTCCGCAGCGTAGACCTCTGCCAGCGCACGAAGCTGGGAGTTGGCGCCCACCACCAGGTCGACCGCCGTGCCCGTCCACTTGACCGCGCCGCTCTTGCGGTCGCGTCCCTCGTAGACGCTTTCGTTCTGCGCCGACTTCTTCCAGTCGACGTCGGCGTCGAGCAAGTTCACGAAGAAGTCGTTGCTGAGCGTGCCCGGCTTGGCCGTGAAGACGCCGTGCTTCGAGCCGTCGTGGTTGGTGTCGAGCACCCGCATGCCGGCGAGCAATACCGTCATCTCCGGGGCGCTCAGCGAGAGCAAGTCAGCCTTGTCCACCAAGAGCTCCGCAGGCGTGCGCGTGCTGCCCGCCTTCACGTAGTTGCGGAAGCCGTCGGCCTCTGGCTCCAGGTTCTGGAACGAGCTCACGTCGGTCATCTCTTGGGTGGCGTCGGTGCGTCCGGGCGTGAACGGGATCTTGATCGTGACGCCAGCTCGTTTGGCGGCCTCTTCGATCGCAGCGTTGCCGGCCAGAACGATCAGATCCGCCAGGGAGATCTTCTTCCCGCCAGGCGCCGACTTGTTGAACTTCGCCTGGATGCCCTCGAGCGTCGAGATCACCTTGGCCAGGTCGGCCGGTTGGTTGACCGCCCAATCCTTCTGGGGAGCCAGTCGAACGCGTGCACCGTTTGCACCGCCACGCAAATCCGTGTCGCGGTACGTGGAGGCTGACGCCCACGCGACCTTCACCAGCTGCGGCAGCGTGAGGCCCGACTCGAGGATCTGCTTCTTGAGCGAGGTGATGTCCGCCTCGGCGACGAGCTTGTGATCGACGGCGGGCACTGGGTCCTGCCACAGCTGCGGCGGCGGCACGTTCGCGCCGATCAAGCGCACGTGCGGCCCCATGTCACGGTGCGTGAGCTTGAACCAGGCGCGCGCGAAGGCGTCCTCGAACGCCTTGGGGTTCTTGTAGAAGCGCTCAGAGATCTTGCGGTACTCCGGGTCTTCCTTCAGCGACAGATCGGTGGTGAGCATCATGGGTTTGTGAGCCTTGCTCTTGTCGTGAGCGTCGGGGACGGTGGCCTTGCCACCCTTGGGGGTCCACTGATGCGCGCCGCCCGGGCTCTTGGTGAGCTCCCACTCTTGCTCGAACAGGTTTTGGAAGAAGCCGTGCGACCACTGCACCGGCGTGCTTGTCCAGGCGCCTTCCAGGCCGCTGGTGATGGTCGCGGCGCCCTTGCCCGAGCCACACTTGTTCTTCCAGCCCAAGCCTTGCTGCTCGATCGAGGCGGCCTCCGGCTCCACGCCAACGCAGTCGCTCGGCTTCGCGGCGCCGTGTGCCTTGCCGAGCGTGTGCCCACCTGCGATCAGCGCGACGGTCTCCTCGTCGTTCATCGCCATGCGACCGAACGTCTCGCGGATGTGCTTGGCAGCGGCCTTGGGATCCGGCACGCCACCCGGGCCCTCCGGGTTGACGTAGATGAGCCCCATGTGAGTCGCGCCCACGGGGCCCTTGAGCTTGCCATCGGCGGTGAGGCGGTCACTGCCGAGCCACTCGGTCTCGGGGCCCCAGTTGATGTCGGTCGGCTCGAACACGTCCTCGCGACCGCCAGCGAACCCGAAGGTCTTGAAGCCCATCGACTCGAGCGCGACGTTGCCCGAGAGCACCATGAGATCGGCCCATGACAGGCTGCGACCGTACTTCTTCTTGATCGGCCAGAGCAGCCGGCGCGCCTTGTCGAGGTTGGCGTTGTCCGGCCAGCTGTTGAGCGGCGCGAAGCGAATGGTGCCGGAGCTGGCGCCCCCGCGCCCGTCGGTGACGCGATAGGTGCCCGCGCTGTGCCAGGCCAGGCGGATCATGAGCCCGCCGTAGTGGCCGTAGTCGGCCGGCCACCACTCTTGCGAGGTGGTCAGCACCTTCTCGATGTCCTTCTTCACCACGGCCAGATCGAGCTTCTTGAACGCCGCCGCGTAGTCGAACGCGGGGTCGAGCGGATCGTTCTTGAGCGCGTTGGCCTTGAGCGGGCGCAGGTCGAGCTGGTTGGGCCACCAGTCCTCGATGCCATAGGGCCCGGCTGCCTTCTTCGGCGCCACGACAGCGGGAACAGGCAGCTCGCTCGTCGACTTCGAGGTGGGTGTGGTCGGTGGAGCACTCTGGATCTCCGACCCAGCGCAGCCGATCGCGACGGCAGTCCAAGCCAACGTGAGGGCGGCGCTCAGGGCACGTGTACGGTTCATGCGGGCGCCCCAAGCAATCATCAGACCGCCGCAAATCCGCGCACTTATCCAACACGCAGCAACAACATGTGGTCGCCAGAGCAACGTCAATTGGTTGCGCGACGATATTTGGTTGCTAGGGTGGCGGCGTGTCGAACGTCCTCGATCTGGCTTCGGACCTGAAGGCGATCGCGTCGCTGTCGACGCAGCCACACCGCTTGGACCGCACGCTCGGCAACGCGCTCCACTCGCTCGGGCAGGTCATCCCGTTCGATCTGGCGGTCCTCTATCGGCTCGATGGAGCGGCGCTCGTTCCTGCGGCGACCGACGGCCCGCTGGCCTCGGACGCGATCCGCGCGCACCGGCTGCTGCTGAGCGACTTCCCCACGCTCGTGCGCGTGCTCGATCACGGCAGACCGATGGCGCTCCACGAAGAGCACCACGCGAGCGCGGAGGGAGATCCCTACGACGGCGTGCTGGACCTGCCACACGGCCACGCGTGCATGGTGATCCCGCTGCGCACCGGCGACGCGCCGGTGGGTCTCATCACGCTCGATCGCAAGGTGTGCGAGTCGTACTCGCCCACCGAGGTTTCGGTCGCCGACGTCTACGCGCAGCTCGTGTCCACAGCGCTGGCATTCGCGCAGCAGGCCGAGCTGCTCGATCGTTATCGACGCCAGCTCGAGCTGCAGAACCAGTCCCTCGCCAGCACGGCGGTCATCGGGTCCGAGCAGGGCGAGCTGCTGCAGCGCACGAAGAGCCCCGCGATGCTCCGCGTCGTGGAGCTGGCCAAGCAGGTCGCACAGACCGCGCTGCCGGTGCTCATCCGGGGCGAGACGGGCAGCGGCAAGGAGGTCGCGGCGCGCGCGGTGCACGAGTGGTCGGAGCGCGCGAGACGCCCGTTCGTGTCGATCAACTGCGCTGCCATCCCCGACAGCCTGGTGGAGAGCGAGCTGTTCGGTCACACCAAGGGCGCCTTCTCCGGCGCGGCGAAGGATCGGCCCGGCCGCTTCGTGGCGGCCAACGGCGGCACCCTGTTCTTGGACGAGATCGGGGACATGCCGCTGCTGGCTCAGGCCAAGCTCTTGCGCGCGTTGCAAGAGGGCAGCTTCGAGCCGATCGGCTCGGACGAGACCGTCCGGGTCGACGTACGCGTGATCGCGGCCTCCCACGTCGACCTGGAAGCGGCCATCCGCGAGCGCCGCTTCCGTGAGGATCTGTACTACCGCTTGGCGGCCGTGCCGCTCTCGCTGCCGCCGCTGCGCGAGCGCCCCGAAGACATCGTCGACTTGGCGCGCGACCGCCTGCGTACGCTCACCACGCCGCGCCGCGGACCGTGGACGCTCGAGCCTTGCGCGCTCGAACACCTGCGGCACCACCCGTGGCCCGGCAACGTGCGCGAGCTGTTCCACACCGTCGAGCGCGCGACCGTGCTGGTGCCTTCTGGAGCCATCCGCCAGGAGCACCTGTCGGCCGATCCGTTCGACGCTCCACGCGCGAGCGAGCGCAGCCCCGGCTCGAGCGAGCTGCTCCCGTTCGCCGAGGCCGAGCGCCGCCACTTGAAGCGCGCGCTCGAGCTCACCGGCGGCAAGGTCTACGGCGAAGACGGCGCCGCCGCGCTCTTGAAGCTCAAGCCCACGACGCTGCAAGCCAAGCTCAAGAAGCACCGCATCAAGTAGCGGGATCTACTTCTTCAGCAGGTGGAATGCGTGCGTCCACTGGTTGCGCAAGAAGCCGGGGATGCACCACAACATGCACAGCGGCTCGATCGCGCGCGCGGCCTCGACGCCGCCCATGTCTTCGCTGTCCCAACCGAACTGGTCCAGGATCTTGGTGGCTGCCTGTTTGGCGCCCGCGTCGTTGCCGCAGATGAACATGGTGGGTCGCGTGCCGCCGTAGTCGGGGTTGACCATCTGGGCGTTGCCGACCGACGACCACGCCTTCACGAAATGCGCGGCCGGCGCCTTCCGCTGCAGGCGCTCCATCAGCGACTCGTTCAGATCCGTGAAGAACCGGATCACGCCCTTGTCCGGCGGGCCGTCGGCGATCGGGTTGGTCGCGTCGAGCACGAGCTTGCCCGCGAGCACGTCGGGGCCACACAGCTCGATCGCGTCCGCAGCGGCGGAGCCCTTCACGCACAGCACCAGCAGCTCGCCGAACTTGGCAGCCTCCGCGAACGTCCCCACGCTGGCCCGCTCGCCTGCCTTCGCCTTCCAGTCGGCGAGCTTCTGCGGGTCGCGGCTCGCGCGCATCACGCTGTGCCCGTGCTTCAGGAAGCCATCGGCCAGCACCTGCCCAACTTGCCCAGATCCAATCACAGCTACGTTGCTCATGGCTGCGCATGCTGCCACAGCGCCCGGCCGCTGAGAGCGGACGATTCTCCCCTGCCCGCGTGGATCGAACTTCCGACCACCCGCGCGGCGGGGCACCGACAACGCCGAGAGAATCCCCGAAATATTGGGGGGCGCGCCGGCGGCATCTCTCTTGCTGTTTGCGCGCGCGATGCCTCGCACCGCTTGGATCCTCGGGAGCCTGCTCGTCGCCGCCTGCGCGCCGCCGACCGAGCCGCCCTCGGACGAGCCCGTGAGCGAGAACGAGCAACGCCTCGACGTGAAGCCCGGAGACCCCGTGGCGCTCGGACTGGCGCGTGTGCTTGCGCCGGAGGCAGGTGTGGGCGTCTTCGCCGAGGTGCTGCTCGACACGGGCGAGAGCCGGACCCTGCACCTTCGCACGCGACTCGATGAGACGGTGCTGCTCGTGTCGTCCGAGCCCAGCGAGAGCAGCGGGGCCGACGCGATCGAGAGTTTGGAACAGGCGGCTGGCGAGACGACCAGCCCGGGCGCGCAGGGGCCGTGCGGCGACGGCGCGAAGAACCTGTTGCCCTATCGCATCGATGGGAACCTCACCTGGTGGTTCAACGCGGGGTCCACGCCGGCGGCCAACTCGGTCGCCAACGTCGAGGAGAGCCTGAAGCGCGCGGCGCGCAACATCACGCGGTCGAAGAACAGCTGCGGCCTCGCCGACCAAGTGAACGTGACCCAAACCTACGCGGGGCGCACCACGGTGGGCGCGCAGATCGACGCCGATGCCACGTGCAAGGCCACTGGCAACGGCAAGAACAGCCTCGGCTTCGGCGCGCTCCCCGAGGGCGTGCTCGGTCTCGCGTGTGTGTTCTACGACGGCGACGGCCACGTGATCGAGGCGGACATTCGGCTGAACGCGGCCCGCGACTGGTACGCCCAGAAGCCGTCGAGCTGCAGCGGCCGCTTCAGCATCGAAGCGGTGGCCACCCACGAGTTCGGTCACGTGTTCGGCTTGGGCCACGTGGCCGAAGGCGCGCACGGCAATCTGACCATGAGCCCGCAGATCAACGGCCCGTGTCAGAGCGCGGAGGCGACGCTCGGCCGCGGCGACGTGCTCGGCCTGCGCGCCAAGTACTGACCAAGCTGGGGACGCCCCTACTTCGCCGCGGGGGCGGTGCTGCCGGCAGGCTTCGCCGCCGACGCAGCGGGCGCCGATGCGGCGGGCTTGGCGCCGGACGCGGAGCCGTGCGGAGCTGCGCCGTGCGACGGGCCGTGATGGCCTTGCGCCGACTGGTACAGCGCGCCGAGGAAGCCAGCGATCAACGCGATCGTGACCACCGTCGCGACCAGCGCCGGGTGCTGGAGGTGAAACGGCAGATCGGGCTCGGGGGCGGGCTTCGCGGCCATGGCAGGTCTGATACTCGACTCGCGCCGGAGAGAGAAGGGCTTGGCTGCTGAACACGTGCGCCCGGCTGCGAGCGTGGCTCCCCTGCTCGCGTTGACAAGGCCGGACAAGGCGACTATTCCCGCGCGTTCTCGGTGCGGAAAGCGCCCAGAAGAAGGAAGTTCAAACAATCAGCATGAGTCAACCCAACCTTGAACCCAGCGGCGGCATGGACTCGTTTGCCGCGCTGTTCGAAGAGAGCATCGCCGAAGGAGACTTCGGCAACGAGGGAGAGATCGTCATCGGGACGATCGTCGCGGTGAACCGCGATCACGTGGTCGTGGACATCGGGGGCAAGAGCGAAGGCGCGATCCCGATCAAGGAGTTCCACGACGCCACGGGCAACGCCACGGTGGGTGTCGGCGACAAGGTCGACGTCTACATCGAGAGCCGCGAGAACGACGACGGCCTGGTCACCCTCTCGAAAGAGAAGGCCGACAAGATGAAGGTCTGGGATGAGATCTCCAACGCCTGCGAGGCGGACGAGCTCATCGAGGGCACCATCAGCCAGCGCGTCAAAGGCGGGCTCTCCGTCACGATCAAGGGCGGCGTCAAAGCCTTCCTCCCCGGCTCGCAGGTGGACCTCAGGCCGATCCGGAACTTGGACAAGCTGATCGGGCAGACCTATCGCTTCAAGGTCATCAAGTTCAACAAGAAGCGCGGCAACATCGTCTTGTCGCGACGCGTCCTGCTCGAGCGCGAGCGCGACGAAATGAAGCAGAAGACGCTGGAGACCCTGACCGAGGGCATGGTCGTCAAGGGCACCATCAAGAACATCACCGAGTACGGCGCCTTCGTCGACCTCGGCGGCATCGATGGCTTGCTCCACATCACGGACATGTCGTGGGGTCGCGTTAACCACCCGAACGAGGTGTTCCAGGTCGGCGACGAGGTCACCGTCAAGGTGCTCAAGTACAACGCCGAGACCGAGCGCGTCTCCTTGGGCCTGAAGCAGACCCAGGAAGACCCGTGGAACCACGCCGAAGAGGCGTACCCGGCCGGCAAGAAGGTGCGCGGCAAGGTCATGTCGATCACCGACTACGGCGCCTTCGTGGAGCTCGAGCCGGGCGTCGAGGGCCTCATCCACGTCAGCGAGATGAGCTGGACCAAGAAGGTCAAGCACCCGTCCAAGCTGCTCGAGGTGGGCCAGGATCTCGAGTGCCAGGTGCTCGAGGTCGACGCGCGCGCCAAGCGCATCAGCCTCGGTCTCAAGCAGCTCGAGCCCGATCCCTGGATGGTGTTCACCGACAAGTACAACCCCGGCGACAAGATCTCCGGCAAGGTGCGGTCGATCACCGACTACGGCGTGTTCGTCGGCATCGAAGAGGGCGTGGACGGCATGGTCCACCGCTCCGACTTGTCCTGGAGCGTGCGGGTCAACAACCCGAGCGACCTGTACAAGAAGGGCGACGACGTCGAGGCCATCATCCTCAGCATCAACCACGACGAGAAGAAGGTCTCGCTCGGCATCAAGCAGCTGTGGGACGACCCGTGGCCGTCGATGCTCACCGAGTTCCCGCTGGGCCGCGTGTTCGAAGATGCGCCGGTGGTCTCCACCTGCGAGTACGGCATCTTCGTGCGCTTGCGCGACGGCGTCGAAGGGCTCATCCCCAAGGAGGAGTTCGACGAGGTCGGCGCCAAGGCCAAGGTGGGCGACAACGTGAAGTGCGAGGTCACCAGCGTCGACACGGTCGACCGCCGCCTGTTCCTCACCATGAAGAACATCGGCGCCGAGCGTCCGGCCACCCGCGCCAAGAAGACGTACGAGGCCGACTCGGCCGCGTCCGCCGGCACCTTGGGCGACCTCATCAAAGAGAAGCTCGGCGGCAAGCTCGATCTGAAGTGATCGAGCGCTGCTGAGCGCGAGGGCCCCGGCTGCCGAGAGGAGCTGGGGCCTTCTCGCTTTGTTCGATCCTGTGTTCGCGGGTGACGCTGAGCCGGAGCGTGGCTACACCAGGTGCATGAGGAGGACCGTGGCAGCAGCAGGAGTCATCCTCGCCTGGTGCGTCGGCGATCAACGCGCGCTCTCGCAACCCGAGGTCGAGCGCGCCGGTGAATCCCAACGCTCCGACTCCGATCCCCGCGCCAGGGCCCGCGCCCTGGGTGAAGAGGGCCTGCTGCTGTTCCGAGCGAGTGAGTTCGCAGAGGCACTCGCCCGGTTCGATCAGGCGGAGGCGCTCGTCAAGATGCCCACCTTGAGCGTCCGCAGCGCGCGCTGCTTGGAGCGGCTCGGGCGCTGGGTGGAGGCCGCTGCCAGATTCCGTGCCACCACCCTGATGCCGATCGACGAGACGCTCCCCGAGGACTTTCGCGAAGCACAGCGCAAAGCAAAGGAAGAGGCCGAAGCCGAGCGACGGCTGCTGCTACTGCGCATTCCCAGCATCACGCTGCGGCTCCAAGGGCTGCCCCCGGACGCCATCCTGGTGGATGGCATCGGCGTGCCCAAGGAGCGCTGGGACGTGCCCCTGCTGCTCGATCCTGGCAACCATACCGTGATCGTGCGACGGGGTGCCGCGAGCGAGAGCCAAACCGTCGAGCTGCGCGCGACCGAAACCAAGGAGATCGAGCTGCGCTCGCTCCCCCAACCCGCAATGCCTCGAACGCCCCAAGCGAGCTCGGACCCGGCAGAGCTGGTAGCGCCCCAACCTCGCTCCACACCGGGTCTGGTGATTGGCGGCGCAGTGCTGCTCGGCACTGGTGGGCTCATCTCGATCGTGGCTTTGGGTGCGTGGGGTGTGGCGGTGGATACGCAGACGGACCTAGAGCGGCGGTGCTCGAGTCGAGTGTGCACCCCGAGCTCACTGGGGGCGGACGGCCTGTCGACGCTGGCCCTTCACGACGACGCGAAGCAAGTGATGGTGGCATCTTTCGCGAGCGCTAGCGCCCTCGCCGCCGGAGGGCTCGCGCTGCTGATCCCCGGCATCACGATGAGATCGAGCGGCGAGAAACGGGACACTTCTCTCACGCTCGCGCTCACGGCCGGACAGGTGGTGCTCGGTGGCTCGTTCTGAGCTCGGGGGGCTGCTCGCGATCGGGCTCTTGGCCTGCATCCATGAATACTCGCTGCACGACGATCCGCAGCCCGGAGGCGGGGGGCAAGGCGCCGGAGGAGAAGGCGCAGCTGCGGGCGGGGGAGCAATGCCGACCTGCGCTCCGATTGGGCCCGACGGTGGGACCATCGTCTGGGCCGAGCGAGCCGGCGGCCCCCAAGCGCAAGCCGTTCGCGACCTGGTCGTGGATGCGGACGCAAACCTGATCGTAGCGGGGGACTTTCGCGGCGCTTTGGCGTTCGGCCCGTTCGAGCTCGAGAGCCAAGGCGGCTTCGACCAATTCGTCGCCAAGCTCGACTGCAACGGCCAGCCTCTGTTCGCCATGGCCGTGGGCTCGGCGATCGATCAGGAGCTATTCACGCGGCTCGCCGTGGACGCGGCGAACAACATCATCATCGCCGGCGAGCTCGTCGGAAAGTTCGACTTCGGCGCCGGACCGATGATCACGGCAGACAGCGATGTGTTCGTGGTCAAGCTCGACGCGGACGGCTCTCCGCAATGGCAGCTGCAGCTTGGGGGCACGGGGCGCCAGCTGGCACGCGCGGTCGCGGTCGATCCCTCGGACCACATCGTCGTTGCCGGCTACTTTCAGGGCACGCTCTCGGTGGGCGGCGACGAACTGGTCAGCCAAGGTGCGTTCGACACCTTCGTGCTCCGCGTGTCGCCCGAGGGTATCCCCTTGGCATGGCGCAGCTTCGGCAGCCCTTCGGAGGAGTTCATCGAAGCGGTGGCCGTCAGCGCCGATGGACGTGTCGCGTTGACGGGGGTGGTCGAGGACACCAATGTGGGTGTGAGCTTCGGTGGCGAGCCCGTCGTGTCGCAGGGCGGCGACGACGCCTTCGTGGCCGTGCTCGACGCGTCGCTCGATCACGTGTGGAGCCGTGGCTTCGGCAGCCCCGACCCGGATGCCGAGCACTTCCAACAAGGCAAACGCGTAGCATTCTGGGGTGAGGATGTGGTGCTGCTGAGTCGGGTGCGCGGCCAAATCGACTTTGGCGGCGGGCCTCTCTCTCCTTCGCTCTTGGGCATGGCGCTCGCGAGGTTCAATGGGCTCGGTGAGCATCGGGCGAGCGCGGTGTTCGACCACGTGAGCTTCGCCCATGGCCTGGCGGTCTCACCAGGGGGGGAGGTGTTCGTGGGCGGCGAGTACTTTGCTCCGCTCACGCTGGGCGACACTGAGCTTCCGTCGTTCGGCGCTCAGGACGGCTTCTTTGCCCGCCTGTCACCGACCTTCGAGCACCGCTGGAGTCGAGGCTTCGGCGGCCCGCTCGACGATCAGGTGTACGCCTTGGGTTTGGCCCGAGCGGGCCAGCTGCTCGTCGGCGGGAACTTTCGGCAAGCCATGGTGCTGGGCAACGAGGAATTGATCAGCGCCGGCGACGCCGACCTGCTCCTGTTGCGCGCCGATCCGTGAACCACCTCGTGCGCGGCCCAAGAGCGCGAACAGCTCCAGACAACCACCGCGCGCTACCACGCGCGCGAGCCGAAGTGGGTGCATCGCCAACCCCCCGAAGTACTCGAGCCCGAGCTCCAGCGTCTCCGGCACCTGCTTGAGCGCCCCCTCATAGAAGGCGCGGCGCTCGCCAAAGAACAAGCGCGCCAGCCCGGCGCGGCCGTGAAGATCGAGGCCCACTGCGCTCGCCGCGAGCCGACTGGCAAAGCCATCCGCGTGGAAGATGCGCCGAGCCACCCGGTCGGCCAAGAAGGGCCCGGCGACCGCCCCATAGCCAATGGCTTGTGCGATACCCTCGCCCGATACAGGGTCCACTCCGGCGGCCTCGCCGACGAGCAGGCAGCGCCCCCGCGAGAGCTTGGTGCGCGCCGAGAAGGCCCGCTCGGCGAAACGCTTCCGGGGGTAGCTCGCCGGGTCGAGCCCCAGCTTGCGCAGGTGGCGGTCGAGCACGGCGCCCGCATCGGGCGGGCTCCGGCCCGGCACCTTGAGCACGTACGCGCCCCGACATACCCGCCCGCGCTCGCCCGCAACGGGGAAGTCCCAGACGTAGCCGTCCAGCCCCGGGTCGGAAGCGTCGAAGTGGAGCTCGTCGCGGGCGATGTCGGAGTCGAGTAGCTCGGTGTCGACCTCGACCACCTGCGCGCGCATGGACTGTATGACGGGGCCGAAGCTACGTCGCACGACGCTGCCCACGCCGTCCGCACCCACGACGAAGCGGGCGCTGAGCGATCCCTGCTCGGTGTGCACGATCGCGCGGTCAGCTCGCTGCTCGAGGCCTCGCACCCGAACGCGCTGGCACACCCTCACGCCTCGCTGCGCGACGATCTCGGCCAGTCGCGCATCGAAGGCCGCTCGCTCCACCACCCGGCCGACGATGCGTTCCTCCCGCTCGCGCCGACCGACGCGGCCTCCACTCACCGACACGGCAACCCCGCGGATCGGAGCGCTGGGCACGTCCACCTCGACCCCTATGCGCGCGAGCAAGCGATCAGCGCGGCCGCCGAGGGCCCCTGCGCACGGCTTGTCGCGGGGGTAGGCGTCGCGTTCGAGCACACAAACCCTGCCAGTCAGGGACGGCTCCGCGGCCGTCAGGAACAACGCCGTGGAAAGCCCCGCAGGACCGCCGCCCACGATCACCACGTCTGCGTCGAGGCTCACGAGGCGGCCCGCGCCTGGCGATACGCACCGCCGCGCTCCCACGCGATCACGGCATCGCCCAGCGTCGCGCGGAACCGCGCGCGCGCCGAGCTGAGCGAGCGGACCGAGAAGCGGCCATCGGCTTCTCGCGTGGCCGTCAGCCCCAGGGTACGAACGATGCGGTGGGAGTCGTACTCATGGATGGTGACGCGATCGTCGCTCCCGAAACGATCGATCTGCGGGGCGCCGGAGAACGCGATATCGGCCTCGACGACAGCCTGGTAACACGCGCGCCGCGCGTCGAGCACGTCGGGCACCTGCTTGAGCAGAACCGTGCGCTGCCCACGCGGCGCCGCCCGAGCCAGCGCCAGCGCCGTCCGCAAGGACGCGAGCTGGGCGTCCTTCTCTTGCCGGTCCGTGATCGCGTGCGTGACCGCACCGATCACTCGGGCCAGACCTGCCGCAGAGCTGGCTACGCCGTGGGTCGGTGCAGGCTCGATCTCGAACAACCGGCGCGACTCGATGGATCGTCCCACGCCGAAGCGCGGCATCACCCAGGCGTCGAGCGCGAACCGCTGATCGGAGGCGCCCCCGTCCGGCATCTGCATGGTGGTGCCCAGGTCCTTGAAGAAGCCGAACACGGATCGACCATTCTGGAGCGCGATGTCGTTCGACACCCACAGATAGGGCGAGAACGTCACGACGCGCTCCGGGCAGAAGCACCCCCGCACTACGCGGCCGGCGAGCGCCGGGATCCAGAAGCCGAAGTCGAGCTCGGGCACGAAGCCGAGCGGGTCGCAGGCCGCGTGGTTGTCGGCGCGCGCGCAATAGAGCACCACCAGCGGCGCGAGCACGCGATAGCTGACGATCTCGGGCTCGTGGTTGAGGAGCTGATCCAACACCTGCTGCAGGCGCGCGCGGTTGGCGCGCAGAACGAACATCGATACGTCGACGTCGAGCACGATCGGCGGCACCGCGAGCAGCTCACCGTCCCGACACGCGTATCGCGGCAACTCCCGCGCGCAAGGGACCGAGACGGCGCCGCCCGCGACGCGGCGAAGGCTCAAGCCGGCGCTCCCGGGAGCTAGCGGTCGTTCGGTCGCCGCGCCGCTCGAGTGTGCATCGGCCTCGAGCGCGCCCAGCCAATCGCCGATGCCTGGCCGCACACCAGGGTCGAGGCAGCGCGCCGCGTCGAGACCGCTCATCACCGCGGACTCGGCGCAACCACCATTGATGGCGTTTCGTGTCCAATCCCCGGCGAGCACAAGATTGTCGAACCCAGACTCATGTGAACGCAGTCGATACTTCGTCGTCCCTGGCAGCGAGAGCACGTATCGGTCGGAGGGATTGGGTACGGGTGCGATCCACTGCGCGTCGAGCCGGCCTTCACCTTCCGACGATTCCGGAGCAACCAGCCACTCGAACCGAAAGCCGTGAGGGTCGTCGGCTGGCGCTGCGCCGGGCCAGAGCGCACCCGCAGAGTTGCGCAGCCAGCGGGCGGTATTCGCGCGGATGGTGTCGCGCACGCGCTGCGGGTACTCGCTCTCGCCTCGTGGTGGGGCGGGCTCGGGGTCGGGCAGTTTGGCCGTGAGATAGGCGCACGTCGCTGGGCGACTGTCCTCAGGCCAGCGCTCGCGGAGGAGCAGGTGACTCATGTCGGCCCAAGTGTCCATCGGCTCGGCGTAGGGGATGACGATCGGAGGATCGGCGGGGTCGTGCCCACAGCTGTCGAGCGCTGGCGAGAGCCACAGCTGAGCCGATTGAGTCAGGGTGGTCCCGACGTGCTCGAGCATGGCCGCGAAGCGCGGGTTGTGACTGGCTAGGTCGCCGCACAGGTCAGGCAGTGCGCCGAGCGAAATGCCCAGCACCACCTCATCGAAGTCGACACCGCGCGTGAGCGCGTGGGGCACAGCGTGGGGCGACTCCTGCCACCAGTTCTCGAGCTCCGCGTGACAGAGCTCATCACCGCGCTCGAGCTGGGAGACGTCCGGCTCGCTGGGCCAGACGGGCAAGGCCGCGACGTCCACCAGCGGACGGTACTCGCCCCCACCCTTCACGCGCGCCTGCGACGTGAGCTCGATGCGCTCGACTTGACGCCCATCCTGAGACAACCGCAGCGCGTCGACGCGCTCGAAGAAGCGGAATCGCACTCCCCGCGCGCGGAGCGCCAGATAGAGCGGAGCGAAGACGGTCTCCCCCATCCCGGCCCGCATCTTCCACAGGATGGATCCCTTGTACGTAAACGCGATACGCAAGAGACCGTGGACCGCCGTGCCCGCCGCGATCTCCAGGCCCGAGCTGTAGATGGCGGCGTGCAAGCCCTCCAAGAGCGGTGACTGCAGCGTCTCGACACGCGCGCCGTGACGCGCCAGCCAAGCGCGCAGGCTCTCGTCGTCGAGCGCGTGGAAGTCCCGCGGAGGCAGCACCAAGCCGTCCGCCAGCAGGCCGCGCGCGAGCGTCAACGCGAGGTCGACTTGCGTGCGCAGCCGTGCGCCCCCCTCGTCGCTGGCCACCAGCCTCGCGAAGTTCCTCTGCGCTTGTCGGACCAAGAACAGGACGGAGCTGGCGCTCGCTGCGGTGGGTTGGCCACCCATGGCGAGGTCGCTGGCACGCCGCAGGGGTCGCATGATCGCCCGCAGGCGCTCGATCACTCGCCCGCCTCGCACCGCGGAGGTCAGCAGTCCTTCCCCCGCGCTGCGCAACGCGCGTGAGAAGGTCCCGTCCTCGACCTTTGGGGGAGCGGACGCTTCGGCGCGCGCCCCCAACGCGTCGAGCGCCCAAGCGATCGAACGCGCCACGTAGTCCCAAGGCGCGAGCAGGTCGTCCAGCCCGTCGCCGGGCAGCCGCTCGTTGCGCGGCAATCTGAGCGGCCACAAGGACAGCCGTCCGTCTGACTCGCGCTCAGGGACGACGATCAGGTCGTGCGAGAAGAACGCCTGCTCGAACGTCGCAAGCGGCGCGCTGGGCGAGCGGCCAAGCTCCGCGTACACCTCGCGCAGCATGCGGAAGGTGTTCTCGTAGAAGCCCCAGAAGATGTGCAGCCCGTGCTCTTCAATCCTGTCGTGAAGTGCGCGGTTGACGCCAGAGGCGCCCTTGCCCCCGAGCCGGTGCCCCATCTGGAAGACGGTGATCTCGAAGCGATCTGAAGCACCTGGTCGGTTGGTGAGCTCCCACGCCGTGGACAGCGCGCCCAGCCCACCACCCAGAATGGCGATGCGTCGTTTCATTGCGCGCGGCGCAGAGCAAGCGCCGTGCCGGGACCAACCGAGCGCGGCGGGTGGGCCGATTCACGCGACTGACCGCGACGTGTCAGAGACGCGTCAGACTCAGGTCCGATGTTTGGCCAGTGACAGCCCCATCCTGTCGACGAGCCGGTAAAGCTGCCGCGGATGGACCTCGAGCGCCCGAGCGGCGCGAACCACGTTGCCTTTGGCGCGCGACAGCGCCTGCTCGACGCGGGCACGGTCGAGCTTGTCGTTCGGGACCGCCGACTCGGCGGGCTGCGGATCGAGCGATGGCTGCAGGTGGCGCTGCTCGATGCGTCCCCCCTCGGCCAAGCTGGCCGCGCCGCGCAGCGCCGCGCGGAGCTGACGGATGTTGCCCGCGAGCGGGTCGGCGAACAGGCGGCGCGCTGCAGACGCGGAGATGCCGATCTTCGAGTGGCCAGACTCGGTCAGCAGGTGCGCCGAAAGCACGCCGAGGTCTTCGCGCCGTTGGCGCAGCGGCAGGAGCTCCGCCGTGGCGCCCGCAAGGCGGCGCAAGAGGTCGGGCCGAAACGCGTTGGCGTCGCGGATGGTGCGCGAGTTGGTCGCGGCGATCCAGCGCACATCGACCCGCTGCTGCGTCGCGCCACCAAGCGGCGTGACTGCGCCCTCTTCGAGCACGCGCAGCAGTTTGGCCTGCGCAGAGGGGCTCAGGTTGCCAATCTCATCGAAGAACAGGCTGCCGCCGTCCGCACGCGCGATGGCACCCACGTGCGCGTCTTGCGCGCCGGTGAACGCCCCGCGGCGGTGACCGAAGAAGGTCGACTCCAGGAGTGCATCCGGAATCGCGCCACAGTCCAGCACGATGTACGCCCCGCCGCGCCCGCTGTGCTGGTGCAGCGCCGTGGCCATGACGTCCTTGCCTGTGCCGGTCTCGCCCAAGATCAACACAGGCAGATCCGTCGCTGCGATGCGTGACAGATCGCGATGGATCGCCGCTACTCGTGGCTGAAAGGTGACCGTCGGACCGAAGCGAGGGGCAGCGTCCAGGGCCGCGAGCGCGTCGTCGTCGCAGGTGCGGTACACGAGCAGGCAATGCCCGATCTCGATCAGGTCTCCGTCGTGAAGGCGCTGCTCGGTGATGCGCACGCCGTTGACATAGGTACCGTTGCGGCTGCCTAGATCCCGCAACATTCGCCCCACCCCCGAACGCGAGAGCTCTGCATGTTGCGCCGAGGCCCAACGGTCAGGCAGCTCCAGCGCGCCACGGGTGAGCGCAGCGACGCTGCCTTCCCCACCGCCGAGGCCCAGCGTGGCGCGCGCTCCGAGGTCGAATCGGGCGGTGACGACGCGGCACAGATCGTCCAGGCTGAGCACGTAGGTCAACAGCTCGCGCTGAGGCGGCGCCTCTTCGTCGGCTTCTTCCCAAGTGGTTCGCACCCGTGCACTCTACCGCGTCGACGTGAAGACCTGGAGCCCAGGTGAGGAGATCGGGGGCCGATACCGCCTGGTCGAGCGCATCGGCGCAGGCGGCATGGGGCAGGTGTTTCGCGCTCGACACCTGACGCTCGGCTGCGACGTCGCCATCAAGCTCATCCGGCCGAGCGGAGGTGAGGGTGGCGCGCGCATGCTGCGCTTCGAGCGAGAAGCGCGCACGGCCGCGTCGCTGCGGAGCGCTCACGTCGTGCAGGTGCTCGATCACGGCGTGGATGACGACACCGCGTTCATCGTCATGGAGCTGCTGTTGGGCGAGAGCCTGCGCGATCGCTTGAAGCGAGCCGCGCGACTCAGCCCACTCGAGCTTGGTCGACTGCTGACACACCTCTGCCGCGCGCTCGAGCGAGCCCACGCTCGCGGCGTGGTCCATCGCGATCTCAAGCCAGAGAACGTGTTCCTGGTCGCGGACGAGAGTGGGCCCACGGCGAAGGTGCTCGACTTTGGCATCGCCAAGGCCAGTGACATCTTGGCCGAGCCGAGCGCCATCACCGAAAGCGGCGCCATCCTGGGTACGCCGGCGTACATGAGCCCCGAGCAGCTGCGCGGGCGGCACGTGGACTTCGCAGCGGATGTTTGGTCACTCGCGGTCATCGCCTTCGAGTGCTTGTGTGCGCGCGCGCCCTTCACAGGTGCTTCGCTGGCCGATTTGATCGTCCACATCTCCACGGGCCCGATCCCTGTGCCTTCGACGATCGCAGAGGTGCCCGAGGGTTTCGACGACTGGTTCTCGCGCGGCGTCCGGCGCGAGCCACGCGAGCGCTTCGGCTCTGCGCGCGAGCTGTGCGAGGCGTACCTCGCGCTCCTGCCCGAGGTCTCGGCCGAGCTCATGCTCTGGCCCGAAGAGACCACGGTCTCGCCGCTGCCTGCGACGACGCCGTCGGAGCGAGACCAGCGGGGCGAGGCCGCCGATCGCAGTCGCGCAACGCTCGCCGAGCCTACGACGGGAAGCTCCGCCCCCGTCGGGCCCCGCACTCTGGCCCCCGCCTCTCGACGAAGGTGGTTCGCCAAGCTGGCGGTGGTCGGCCTGCTGGCCGTCGCCACAGGCACTTGGCTCTACAGCGACGGGAGGTCAGGCCCGCAGCCCGAGGAGCCAGACGCGACAAGATCCCCGGTTTCGACGGAATCGCAGGTCGACCCAGCGGAGAGCGGCCCCGCCAGACCCAGCCACGAGGTGCCGACGACCCACGTCGGCGCTCCCCTTGACCGCTCGAGCACGTCCGCCAATTCCCCCCTGCCTACGCGCCCAAGCGCTCGGGCCAAGGCCGCCGCGCCCCCCGCGGCAGCCCCCTCCGCTTCGCACACGCCCTCGGCGTCTGCTCGAAGCGCCATCGAACGGGAGCTCGCGTTCTGAGCTGCGCACAGGAAGTCCGCGCGGGTCTCGGACGGTCTCGGACATGTCCGTGCGGAAGGCGAGATCTCCCGGCGATTCCTTCGCGGACACGGCCGGCACGTGGGTTGCTCTGCGCGCGACGTATGAGGAAGTGTGGAGCGTGGCTGTCGGTCGTGGTGGCTGGGCTGTGGGGCTCGGGGTGCGTGGACGCCGAGCTCGGTGAGGTCACGGTCGAGGGGGAGTCGCTCGCAGAGCTCGAGCAGCCTGAGGTGGACCTGTCCGATCCCGCACAGATTCGTCACTACCCTGGGCAGTTCGGCTCGCTCCAGCAAGCCGTCGATGCCACGCCGCACGGCGGTGTGCTCCGGCTCACAACAGGGACGTTCTTCGAGGGAGCCGTGATCGTCGACAAGACCATCACCATCTCAGGCAAGGGCACGCAGAACACCGTGCTCGACGGCACGAACCTCGCGGCCCCGCTGATCAGCCTGGGCCAGGGTGGTGGCGTAGTGCTGAAGAGGCTGACGCTTCGCACAGGCCACACCGCGATCCAAGGCGGGACGCCGAACGGCGGCCGAGCGCAGCTGCTTCAGACCTCGCACGTCGCGATCGAGGGCGCTGACGTTGCAATCGCCGGTGCGTTCGAGGAGGTGGTCGTGCGGAACGTCTCGGTGGCCTCCGTGCAGCGCGCGGGGGTTGCGCTGCGGGACACCCCCAGAGCCGTGTTTCGTGCGGTCACCGTCGATTGCGGCGAGCCGACTTGCAAGGCCGGGCTCTACCTCGACAACAGCAGCAGGCCGGATGCCTGGGTCTCGCTGCGTGAGGTGGACGTCGTGGGCGGCTCGGCTGGGGGCGTCGCGGTGCTGGGCGGGCAGGTGTTGAGGTCGTCCAACGTGAGCGTGACCGGCGCGAACGTGTTCGGGTTTGGTCTCTTCGGCGTGCCGGAAGCTCGTTTGGACTCCGTGAGCGTCCTCGGCACGAACGCGCGGCCGGACGGAGCCTACGGCGACGGCTTTCTGGTGTGGGCCTCCGACGCCGAAATCATGGCCTCGGACGCGCGAAACAACGCGCGCACTGACATCCTGGCGCAAGGTTGCAGCGACACCTCCAACGCGACCCGCCTCGAGCTCGCGGCGAGCGACTTCGGGCCCTCGCCGTTCTTCCTCGCGGTCGCGCGATCCTCGCTCGCCGGGACCCCGTGCGCCGCGAGCTCGGTGCAGGTGATCGATGCCGGCGGCAACGTCTGCTACGGCGGGGACGCATCCCCCGTCGCTTGCGCCGCGAGCGCGACGTTTCTTGCCCCGATCGAGCTTCCCAGCCCCCCCTGAGCCGTGGACGTCGATGGACGAGCTCCTCCAGGCGGTCCACCAGTAGCGTTCCGCGCAGGAGCTCCTGCCGCTCCTTCGCTCGAGCAAGCAATCCTACGGCGGACCCGCCTGCAGGAGTACGTCCCCCCTGCCTGCGCCGGCCGCTCTCTGACGAGCCAAGCTCAATCCTCTTCGCCCTCGCACTCGGCGGTCTCGATCTCGCCGTCCTTCTTCATCACGCAGGCCTTCTTGCACTCCTTGATCACCACCTTGGGCGGCGCGTCCATCTTCTCGATGTCGAGGTCGCACGTGACGCGCTTCTTGCCGTCGCAGCCCGAGTCTGCGACCAGGATGTGACACAGGTCACCCGCAGCGTTCTTGCTGATGTCGCAGGCAGGCATGACGCCGCCGTCGAGCGTGAGGCCCTTGGGCCCCTTGCACTCCATCTCCTGCGCGGGCTTTCCGTCGATGCAGGAAATCATCTTGGTCTTCGACAAGAGCCGCATCCCCGGCGAGGGGCACATCTCCCCGCCCTTGCTCGGGATCTTCAGGAGGTCAGCGCCCAGGTTGTACTCCTTGAACTCCGCCGGCCCCGCCGCACCACCCGAGCTGGCGTCGGCCGAGGCCTTGGCCGACGACTTGCCAGACGCCTTCTTGTCGTCGCCGTCTTTGTCGTCCTTGTCCTTCTTGGATTTGTCGCTATCCGACGACTTGTCCGAGGACTTGTCGCCACACGCCGGGAGCGAGCTGAGCAGTGCGAGCGAGAACAACGCCGTCGCAATCTTTGAGAGCATCCGCGCATCCTAGCCAGAGCCAGGTTCTGCACACCAGGTTGACGTAGCGTGAGGAGCGTGTGACCTCGTGCGGGTGGGCTACCGAGAGCCGCACGAGGAGCCGCGCGAGTCGGACGAGCGCGTGACGATTCGGCGCTTCAGCACGAGCGTCGAGGCGGAGCTGGCGCGCGCCACGCTCGCGTCGAGCGGGGTCGCCGCATTCGTGGTGGACTCCGCGAGCTTCAACCCGCTGCTGACCGACGCCCTCGGCGGGGTGCGCGTGGACGTCGCCGAGCGCGACCTCCGCAATGCGGAGGAGGTGCTGCGCGTGGCCGCGCTCACCCGCGCACGCGACGAGGACGACGACGACAGCGACGTCGTGCGCTGCCCCCGCTGCGAGCTGCAGTACTGCACGTTCGGACGACCACGGCTGACCGAGGTCGCGGCCGGCATGGGCGACGTGCTCACGTGGCTGAGCGGGCCCTTCGTCGAGCCTCGCTGGCGCTGCCAGAAGTGCCATCACGTGTGGGACGATCCGGCTGAGGGGCCGCGCGTGATCACGGCGCTCTCGCCCGACGACCCGCGACCCGTGATGCGTCTGGTCCGAGGCCACCCTGGGATGGGGCTGTTCCTGGGCGCTGCCCTCGGTGCGCTGTCGCTGAGCGCAGCCCCAGAGCTTGGCCTCGCGCCCCTGCTGGCAAGCTCGTTCCTGGGCTGGCTCGGTGGTCGCGCGATCACGGGGGAGCAATGCTCGGAGCCGAGCTGTCGCGCCCCCCTTGCGAAGGGAGCAAGCAAGTGTCCGCGTTGCCGTGGCACGCTCTCGGGGGTGATCCGCGCGGGGCACGAGCACTACGCTGCGGTGGCGCAAGTGCGGCGCGGGCTCCGCGAGGATCGCGAGCGCAGGGCAGCGCGTCGTGCCAGGAAGCGTGGGGCGAAGGCGAAATGAGCGGGCGCGCGGACGTCTCCGAGGTGGTCACGGTCGACCGCAGACGCCTCGTTCCTCCCGAGCTGGTCGGCTTGGTGTTCGAGCGCGGCGCCGCTGACGAGGACGACTTCTTCAGCCGTGCACTGACTCACCTCACGGGTCCGCTGATGGCGGCAGGCGCCGCGATCTACACCAGCCAGCTGCTCTTTCTCTTGGGTGTTCCCGCGGCGCTGGCGATCACGCTGCTAAGCGCCCGAAGCCGGCAGAAGCCGGCCTCGAAGCGCGTGCTGTGCGCGCCGGTCGAGATCCATCAGTTCGGCGTCAACCTGGATGGCGAAGCGATCCCTTGGCCGGCCCTGGTGGCCATTCGCTACGAAGACGTGAAGCGCAGCGACGGAGACAGCACCATCCTGCGCAGCCAGCTCGAGCTCGAGCTGAGCGACCGCGTGGTCCGCGCGGAACGCGGGTTCGACACCTTCGCGGCCTCGCTCGATCTGCTGCATCCGCTGTTCGCAAAGGAGGCGCACCGCAGCATTGCGCTGGGCCTCGACCGCGCGTGCCCCACACAAGAGACCAGCGGCTCGTTGTGCGACGATCTGCTCCGCCGCGCGCGCTCGTGGCTCGAGAGCGCCGAGGGCCAAGACGCCATCTGGGAAGTGAGCGGCGAGTACCGCTCCCACGAGCGGACGCTCAGGCCAGCGTTTCTGACCCAGCTCGAGGTCGCCCTGGTCGGTGCCCCGGACGGTCCGGATCACGGTGCGTTCGCGGCGGTGGTCGCAGCGGAGCTCGGGATCGAGTCGCTGCTGGACGCGGTGACGGAGCTCACGCGCAGCCCCCATCCGTTCGTGGCAGCGGTGGCGGTGGGAGCGGCAGTGAGGCTCAACGTGGCGCTGTGGCGCGTGCCCAAGCTGCCCGACATAGCGCCCTTTCTGGACGAGACCAACGTCGCTGCCATCGGCCGCTGGGCGCGCGGCGGCTGAGCTTGCCAGCGGGCTCAGAGGTGCTGGTTGACGCTCGCGCCCGGCGGGGCCGCGATCGAGAGGTCGAGCCAGCTGCCGACGTCGCCCATCACAGCCGCCGACCCTACGCTGGAACGCTCCGAGCTACTCCGAGAATTGGCTCCTGAGCGCCCATGCCGGCACCATCGGCCAGAGCGCGTCCTTCGCCTCGCTGCGGAAGAAGCCGAAATGCCCCACCCGCTCCAGGCCGACCTCCCAGGGGCGGACGCGCCGAATCTCGAGCGGTGCGGAGCGGTACAGCGCGAACAGCTGTCTCGTCCCGCGCATGGTCATGAGCTCGTCGTCTTGCATCGAGAGCGCGGTGATGGGCGTGCGCACGTCGGCGACCTGCTCACGCGTGCGCTCCCCCTCTGCACCCAGATAGTCGCGACTGAGACACCAACGTCGCCATTGCTCCGCCACACCTCGCGGCAGGTCGCCGACCATGCCGAGCTTCTTGCCCGGGAAGTAGCCGGCGAGGCGGAGCGAGAGCGGCATGATCAGCCACCACAACGCGAGCACGTAATAACGCAGCGGCTTCGCGTTGTAGCGCCAATAACCGGAGCCGGCGGCCACGCTGAACATCGCGCGTACCCGTTCCCTGTTGGGCACCAAACCCAGCAGTTGTGCCCCGACGCTGTGGCCCACCCAGTACACGCCGAGCTCAGGGTGGCGGCGGGCGATTTCGTCCAGCACGGCGCCACAGTCCTTCGTCGCCCAATCGACGATGTTGGCGGAGAAGCCGCGCAGCGCGCGCGGGCGCGACTTGCCCATGCCGCGGTAGTCGAACGTCACCACCACGAACCCCTGCTCCGCGAGCCAGTCTGCGAAGGGACGATAGAAGTCCTGCTTCACTCCCATCGCCCCAGCGATCACCACCACGCTCGTGGGTCTGCCTTGCGGCTGCCACTCTCGCGCGTGGATCAGGAACCCATCCTCGGTCGTCAGCTCCAGCGGTGTCATCGAGCTCATCGGGTCCTCCTTGCTCGCTCCAATGTCTCCACTGGAGACACTAGGACCAAACGAAGATTCGTCAAGGGCCCAGATGGCTCAGGCGCGGGCTGCGAGGGCAGCGACCACACCGATCGCCAGGGGACGCATCAGCGTGTCGACGTAGTCGGACTGCTTGCGCTCCGAGAGCGGCACGCGGCCCGCCAACACCAACGACGAGAGGCCATGAACCGCGGCCCACAGCGAGATGCCCGCATCACGACGCTCGATGGAGGTGGCCTCTGGACCCACGTTGCGCAGCTCTTCGCGCAGCACGAGCAGCGCCTCCTGCACCGCCTCTTCCAGCTCGGGGAAGCGGCCGTCCGCGTTCAACCTCGGCCCGAACATCACTTGGTACCGTGCGGCCTCTCTGCGCGCGAACTGCAGATAGCCGTCGCACAACGCGACCAAACGCTCCTCGGCCCGCTCTGCGTTTCGCGCCGCGATCGCCGCGCGCATCTGCGCCGCCAGCAGGCGGTAGCCCTCGCTGGCGACGTCGGCCAAGAGCGCACGTTTGTCGGTGAAATGGCGATACACCGCGCGGTGATTCACGCCCGCGCGCCGAGCCGCCTCGCGTAGCGTGAACGCCTCCACACCGACCTCGATCAGGATCTCGAGCGTGGCCGCGCGTAGCGCGCGTGGCAGGTCGCCGTGGTGGTAGCTCGCACGCGCCTCGGTCTCGGACGCGGCGGCGCCGCGCCGCGCCGCAGACGGCTTGGCCTTGGCGGTGTTCGTGCGCGTGCTGGCCATCGGTCGCCGAGTGTGGCCCGAGGCGCGTCGAGAACGCCAGCAGTCCCGCAGGGACCACACCGTTCCTGGGGCCGAACGGGGAGCCCACGCCGCCGGTCGGGGCGAACAGGAGCCTGGCCCGCCCAGGGGAGCTGACGAGGAACCTCGGGCGAGCCAGGCGCGACCAGATCTAGCGCGGCGCCGGTCGACAGTACATGAAAATCATCTTCATTATCTTCGGGCAACCGCGCAGGGGGGACGAGCGCGCCCTCGACCGCTCAGGGGCACTCGCTCGGCTTGACGGCGGGCTTGTCGCCCGCGAAAAACTGGCTCGACAAGGCCGCGATCTCGTCGCCGTAGGCAGACAGTCGCACGTCGACCTTGCCCCAGCCCTTGGCGCACTTCACCTCGAAGCTCCCGTCGCGCGCCGCGCGCGCGAGCCTGAGCACCGGCGCGTCACACACACCGACCTTGTCCACGCTCTCCTGGGCCCAGCTCTTCTGATCGGCGGCGCTGACGACGCTGCGGAAGTAGGGCGTGAACAGCGCGTCGAAACCGGCATCGCTGAACTCGTTGCGCAGCTCGATGAAGCGTTTGGCTTGCGCGGAGAGCACCGGCGTGATCACCGGCTGCCTGGCCGAGAGCCCGCCGCTGCCCTGCAGCGCCTGCCGCACGTCCCGCGACAGCGCGCTCAGATCGGCAGCGCCGTTGGCCAGCGCCACCAGCGCGACGCCGTGCTCCGGCAGGATCTCGATCGACGCCGCGTACCCGTCGATGCCGCCCAGGTGCGACACCACCCGATCGCCGTGGCAGCTCACGTTCGAGTGCCAGGCGTAGCCAGTCTGAAATGCGCGCGTCGATCCAGCGACCTCGCTGAGGTTGCTGGCCGTCTTGCCCGCCATCATGTCGCGCAGGACCTGGCGGGGCAGCAGTCCCTTGTCGTCCCCGGATCGTGCCGGGTGCGCGTTCGAGAACAGCGCCGCCCAGCGCGCGAGGTCGGGGAGGTCGAGCCACAGTCCGCCGTCTGCCTCGGATGCGCCCAGCTTCTCGAACGGCAGCGCCGCCCAGTCAGCGCCCCGCTTCTTGAACGAGCGCGATCCGAGCTCGGCCGCCGCGCCTGCGCCTTCCCAACTCGCCGAGCGGATGCCTGCAGGCGCAAGCACCACCTTGTCCAGATAGGCGCGGTAAGGCATGCCCGCGGCGCGCTCGATCAAGACGCCCAGCAGGGAGAACCCGAGGTTCGAGTAGCGGACACGAGCGCCAGGGGGCGCCTCGAGCACCAGCGCGTCGAGCGACGCGAGCACCTCGACTTGCGTGGGCGGCTCTTTGGCACTGGCGCTGAGGTCGTAGTTGCCGTTCATGGGCAAGCCGCCCTGGTGCGAGAGCAAATGAGCCACCGTGATCTTGGGCGAGTCCGAGCTCGGGTAGAGCACACGCTCGGCCTCGGGCAGCAGGTTCTCGATCGGCTCGTCCAGCGAGAGCGCGTTCTCCCGCACCAGCGAAAGCACCGCGGCGGCCGTGAACGTCTTGGTCAACGAGCCAACGCGAAAGCGCGTCTTGTTCGTGACCGGGCGCTTGGGCTCGAGGTCGGCGTCGCCCAGGGTGATCTCCTTGGCGACGGCGCCGTCAATCAAGAGCGCAAAGGCCAGCCCAGGCGCGCGCCCACGCTCGAAGTGCTCGCGCACCACCGCCTCGACCTTGGGCAGCGCCTCGGTGAGCAGCTTGATCCTGTCGGCCTGCGGGAACTCGAGCGCAAATGCACCCGTCGGCGCGACGAGCTGCGGCGGCGGAGGCGGCTCCGGCTTCTCGGGGGGTGGCTCGGGCCGAGACGCGCAGCCCCACGAAGCCAACACCGCCACGAGCAGCGCCCCCACCTTGTCGGCGACCATCACGCTGCGCTGGTAACAGACGCTGTTGCGGGCGTCACCTCGCGCATAGGCCGGAGAGGTCGCGATCCCCGCTCGCTTCGAGACGAGCTCGCGACCTCGAAGATGGAGTGCTCACGGTGATGATCCCGCGCAGGCCCGAGATGCAGCCCAAGAAGATCGAGCTCAAGCCACAGACGAAGTGAGCTGCTGAGCCGAGAGCGAGGCCACGCTCGCCTCGCTCTCGGCGCTGGCTCCGCTGCGCATCCTGGTCTTGCCGACGAAGATGTCCGTCATCTTCCGGAAGCGTTGCCAGACGCTCTGTTGCACGTAGGGGACGCCGTGCTTCTCGCAGATCGCCTTCACGCGCGGCGCGAGCCGCTGGTACTGCCTCATGGGCAGGTCTGGAAAGAGGTGATGCTCGATCTGGTAGTTGAGGAAGAGGTGGAGGTAGTCGTTCAGGTCGCCGCCGGTGTGGTAGTTGACCGAAGACACCACCTGACGCACCAGGTGCTCCGCCGGTGAGGCCGGGCGCCGGTCCCAACGGTAGAGGTCGTCTCCCGCGTGGTTGGGCCCTACCACGAGGAACGTGTGCACGTTGGACACCACCTCGGCCAGCGCCGAGTTGAGCCACGCGCTCGTCACGGCCAACGGCCCGAGAGGCGCGAAGCACAGCGGGAACACGCCATAGGTCCACGCGGCGTACGGGAGCCATGAGCGCAGCAGCACCTCGCGGTAGACGGCGACGGTGTGCGCGGGCAAGCCATCGCGCTCGAGCCGTGCCTTGGTGGTGGCGGGGGCGTAGTACGTGGCCCGCCAGGTGACCGCCAACAGACCGAGCATGGCGTAGCGCAGGGGCAGCGGCAGCTCGTGCACCCAGGCCACGTTGCGCTCGATCAGATCCGGATCCGTGTCCTCGCTGGTGAACGCGTGGTGCAGCACGTTGTGCTCGTGGATCCAGGCCTCGGGCTCGATCCAATCGAAAAAGTCGGCAAAACGCCGGCCGTTCCTGGCGAAGGACTCACCCGTCTTCTCCGCTGGCACGCCCGGCACGCGGTCGTAGCCGCGGTGCCCCACGTGGTGCATCAAGAGCCAACGCGTGCTGTGCCCCAGCGCCAAACCGAGGACGCTGACTGGGTTGGGCCCAGCCCAAGCCGTACACACGCCCACGCGCCGAGCCCACTTGCCCCAGCGCTCGATGCGCTCGAGGTGCTCCAGGTCGGCCGCGCCCAACTCCGCCAGCGCCTGTGCGCGGAGCGCCCGGATCTCGCGGGCAAATGCTTCTTGGTCGATGGAAGGGCGCTCGCTGCGCTCGGCCGCCAGCATGGCCGGGGGGCATACCCGCGCCGCTCTCTGAGCGATAGCTCTTTGCGGCCTCACTCGAGACCACGCGCCAGAATGCGCTCGCCACATGCGCGGAGACAGCGCCGGTAGTCGCCGTTCTGCCCCTCTTCGCTGTGCGAGAGCGCGTGGCCGCAGCGGGCGGTGTACGCCAAGGAGTACACGAGCGACCCTTCGAGCAGGTGGCGTTCGGCGCGGGTGAAGGAGCGACCGCGCGCGTGCTCGTAGCTCTCTACCCAGGCACACATCTCCTCGAACGACGGCGCCGGCGCCAGATCGCTGCGCGACCAGTCGGCCGTGAACGCGTGCGCGTTGGCGCCAACCATCACCGGCTCGAGCTCGACGTGCAGGCTGTCCCAATCGTAGGTCGCCACGAGCGCGCTTCCCTGCATGCGCACATGCTCGGCGCGCCAGTCGAAATGGCCGACCACCCGCTCTCCCGCTCGCTCCTCGCGACGCTCCCGCGCCTTGGCCGCGAGCGCGTCGATCCACTCGGCACCCTCGCGCGTGCGCTCGAAATCGAAGAGCGGGCTGTGCGGTCGGGGGTAGATCCGGTCGCCCGGTAGCGACGTGAACCAAGCGCCGAACAGCCCCGGGTGGTCGACGAATGGACGCGCGAGCGACACCAAACGGGCCAGTCCCTGCGCGAGCGCCGCGCGCACCGCTGGCTGGTGACCGTCCGCGCGTTCTCCGGACAAGAAGCTCTGACCCGACGCCCACGCCTGCCCCCACGCGACCGGACCGAACAGCGGTGTGGGACACGGAAAGCCAGCTGCTGCCAGCGCCGACTGCACGTCTCGACATGCCTCGAGGAAAGTGAGCTTGCTGTTGCCACGAACCAGCTTGAGCACGAGCTCGCGCCCGTCCTCGAGCAGCACGCCGGCCGTGACGCCGACGCTCACCGCATAGAAGCGCGAGCGCGCGATGGTGGAGCCGAGCTCCCTTTGGCACAAAAGAGCGAGGCTAGCGGCGATCTCGGCCGGCTGGTGAAAGCCGAACACCGCGCGCTCCACGACCGGCTCGTCCCACTCTGCTTGCGCCGCCGCGACCAGATCGACGAGCTCCACACGCGCTCGTCTACAGGTCGACCTGCATGCCGATCTCGACGACGCGCTCGGGCGGGATGCCGAAGAACGCGGTGGCCTGCTGCGAGTTGCGGGTCAGGAACGCGAACATGCGCTCGGCGCGCTTGCCCATGTGGCCGCGGTCGGTGGCCAAGAGCGTCTCTCGACCCAGGTAGTAGGTGACGTCCTCCAGCTTGAACGGGAGCTCGAACCTGGTGATCGCCTCGGAGAGCGCCTTGGGCACGTCCGGCGACTCCATGAAGCCCACGCGGATGCGCACGCGGTAGAAGCCCTGCTCCAGGCGGTCCACCTCGACGCGCTGGTCGAGCACACGAGGGACGTGCTCGTTCACCACCGTGAGCAAGAGCACCGTCTCATGGATGGCCTTGTTGTGCTTGGCGTGGTGCATCAGCAAGGGCGGCGTGCCCTTGGGGTTGCCGGTCAGAAACACAGCCGCGCCCGAGACCCGCACGATCTTGCACTCGCCCGACATTCCCCTGCGCGTGAAGCGGTAGATGCCTCGCCCTAGATCCGCCAAGAACTCGTCGAGTGGCGTGGACGCGCGCACGAAGTAGTCGCCCAAGAGCGCGCGACCGCGCTTCCACACGCGCATCATCGCGAACAACCCCACCGCGATCACCAGCGGTACGAAGCCGCCGTCGAAGAACTTGATCAAATTCGCGCCCAGGAACGCCAAGTCGACGACCATGAACAGCAAGAACAAGGGCAACGCCTTGACCAGCGGCCACTTCCACACCTTGAGACAGACCAAGAAGAACGCCGTGGAGGTGATGGCCATGGTGCCCATGACCGAGATGCCATAAGCGGCCGCCAGCCTGGACGAGGACTGAAACGTGAGCACGAGGCCGATGCAGCCCACGGCGAGCGCCGTGTTCACCTCCGGGATGTAGATCTGCCCCTCGGTGTGGTGCGACGTGTGCTGAATGCGAACGCGCGGCAGGAAGCCCAGCTGCACGGCCTGACGAGTCAACGAGTAGGCTCCCGAGATCAGCGCTTGCGAGGCGATGACGGTGGCCGCTGTCGCGATCGCCACCAGCGGATAGATGGCGGGCCCCTCGGGCACCAGCGCGTAGAACGGATTCTCCGCGATGGTCTTGGCGCCGGCAGGGTCCGCGAGCAGCATCGCTCCCTGGCCGAAGTAGTTGATCACGAGG
>CAZXMG010000046.1:0-70123 GCA_964641275.1 uncultured Polyangiaceae bacterium | reverse complement strand
CGCGCCTAGGGTGTCAGCGCGCGAGGGCGGGGGCTCCGAGGCGATCACGTCCTGCGCCTCGCGGCGCAAGCGCGCGAAGCGGCTCAGGTTCACGGCCCGGCTGACCGAGGCGCGCAGCTTCTGAGGCTCGATCGGCTTGGGCAGGTACTCCAAGATCCCAACCTCGATCGCTTCGAGCGCCGACTCGAGCTGAGGGTCTCCCGTCATGAGCATGATGGGCATGTCGGGGTGGTGGGCACGCACGAAGCGCGCGAACGACAACCCGCTCATCTGCGGCATGCGGATGTCGCACAGCACGGCGTCGAACGCCTCGCTCGTCACCAGCTTCATCGCCTTGTACGGGTCGTCGACCGCCACGACGCGCGTGTTGCCTTGCGACAACGCTCGAGACAGCGAGCGCAGCACCAGAGTGTCGTCGTCGAGCAACAGCACGTGCGCAGGTGCTGCAGCGGCAGGCGGAAGGGGTTCGAGCGGGCTGGCTACCATCCTGTTCTCTGAAAAGGATCAGACACCCCTGCACTCCACATAAAGAACCATGGCAATGTGCCAGGTTAGCCGCTGCCTCCCCCTTCGCCCTCGGGCTCCTCCTTCTTGGGGCACTTCTCGCCGGTGTAGCCCTTCTCGCCCTTGGGGATCTCGCAAGGGTGCACCTCGATTTGTCGTGGTCGTCCGGTGTACTTCACGGTGCGCCGTTCCACCCGCTTCTGGCCGTCGCCCTCGGTGATGGTCCGCGTGGTGATCACGCTGAAGCCGTGCGAGCCGTGGTCCTTGGTCTTGGGGTCTTCGGGCTCTCGCCTGGGGTTGCCGAGCAGCTCGACGCGGGGGTCGGTGTAGTCGAAGGGCTGCGACACCTGCCGCTCCACCCGGCGTCCGCCGTTGTCGCCGAAGAGCCGCACGCGAATGAACGTGTCGGAGTAGTCGCATCGCAGCAGCAGCGCCGCCTTGGTGTCGTTCATGAAGGCTAGATCCGGCGATGGGTAGGACAGCGTGGCCTCGATCCCCATGGGGTAACGGTTGAAGTAGAAGCTGTGTGGCTTGCGCTCCTTGATCACGTATCCGCCGTCGAACAGCGCGTTGTAGAGCGTGGTGGCAAACTGGCTGACGCCGCCGCCAGGCGTCTCGGTCATCTCGCCGTCACCGATGCTGGGGGCGACGACGAAGCCGCGCGCGACCGTGCGCGGGCCCACCGCCGCGTTCACGCTGAACGTGTCTCCGGGGCGCAAGATGGCTCCGTCGAGCATGTCGCAGATGCGGTGGATGTTCTTCACGCGTGGCTGGCAGCAGGCGTGGTGCGTGGTGTACTCCGACACCAGCTTGGTGATGCCGAGCTTCTGCGCCGCTTCCGTGGTGAACTTGGGCTCGGCGTGTTTGTCCACCGGGAGCTTGCCCGTCCGGTTGGGTGAGCCCGCCGCGTCGTACAGCGCTTCCACCAGCTTGCTGGTGTCCACGCGGGTGCCTGGGCGGCTGGGTACGATGTTGACGCGGCCGTCGTCGCCCAGCTCGAAGCGCGCGTCGCGGGCCGCGTTGAACAGCTTGGCCACGGCCGGCGCGAGCTTCTTCTTCACGTCCGCTTCGGCCAGCTCCACCTCGAAGCGGGGAGGGGCTGGTTCATCGATTCGGCGCGCGCGGAAGGCGGACAGCAGATCCTCTTTGCTGAACACCACCTCCACCGGCTGCGGCATGGGGAAGGTGGGCGCCTTCTCGCCGCTGCCCCGCTCCTCCACCAACCGCTTGCCTTTGCGCTTCATGCGGCTCTTCTTCTTGGGCAGCCCCGCCTTCTTGCGATCCTCGAGCTCCTTCTGTTGCTTGAGCGCTTGCTCGTTCTCCAAGCGCGCCGCCTCGATCTCTTCCTCGCTCGGCGCGTACGTGAGCGTGATTGGCCCTGCCAGGATGGCCTCCGCGCGCTGCATCGCGCGCCGCACTTCGCTCTCGTGAATGGTCGGCGTCACGGCGCGCACGGGCACCGCCACAGCCCCGCCGGCGCCGCTCGCGATCGTGGTCATCAGGCGCTCGGAGAGCAGCTCGCGATCGATCACCCGTCCCGCGCGCGGGAGGTCCGCCTTGGGCACGCCGTGCTCGACCGTGATCGCGCCATCGAACGGGTGATCCTCGATCAGCGCCTCTTCCCAGCTGGGAACCAGCTCGTCGAAGGCGCCGGTCTCGATGGTGAAGGAGATCGGCACGTCGGTGCGAGCGCGGCTCCAGGCCGAGAACCAGCTCGAAGGGCCGCTCGGGCTGGCAGCCGCGCGCGCCGACGCCAAGGTCTTCTCGACGTCGAGCGCGAAGCTCAGCTCGCCCGGCGTGACCCGCACCTCGCGCCCCTCGAGCACGAGCGACACCTCGCGTGTCGACAGGTCGGTCGCGAGCGCCTCGAGCAGCGCCCGCGCTTCGGCTTCGCTCTTGCCACCGAGCTCCGCACTGAGCACGGCTACCCCGGGCGCGATGGCGCCGGGGTCCGAGGTGCGTGAGCTGACGCTCACGCCCACCGCCGCGAGCGCGATGACCAGCGCGACGCCGAGCAATGCGCGACCGAGCGAACGCGAGCTCTGGCTGCGGTCTCGGTCTACTGCGCCCACCCGCCTGCTTTAGGTCGTGGCCAGGCGGACGCAAAGGGCCAAGCGCTCTCCGAGCTCAGTCCTGGATCTCGGGGCAGCCGCTGGGGTCGCTCGCGTAGATCGGGATCGGCTTGTTGATGGGGCAGTTGGACGCGCCGAGGGCGACGCCCGGCGAGGTCGAGCACGACATGGTGCCGCCGATGAAGCCCGCGGAGCACTCGTCCCCCGCTTGGAAGTACACCACCGCGCTGCCGCTGGTGTGGGCCACGCAGCCGCGATCGTCGCCCGGAGAGAACAAGACGTTGCAGCCGACCGGGTGCGGGTGGCTGGGGGGGCAGCTGGCCGTGATGCAGTCCCCGAACAGGAACAGATCGACCTCGATCACGTCGCAGCTGTCGTCGGCGCCGTCGCAGTCCTCGTCGATGCCGTTTTCGCACACCTCGGTCGTGGGCGTGCAGCCGCTTCCGCCGCCGCTGCCTCCACCACCGGAGCCAGCGCCGCCAGCACCCCCCGAGCCGGTGCTGTCGCAAGCTGGATCTTCCCCGTCGCAGTCACTGTCGACCCCGTCCCCGCACGACTCCAGGGCGGGGCCCACCGCTCCGACGCAATCGCTCCATTCGGTCACGCCGAACTCGCCCGAGCCGTTGCCCAGGCAGACCTGCTGGCCGGCCACGCAGATGCCGACTCCCGCGAGGTCGGGTGCAGCCAGAAAGCACGCTTGCACGGAGCCTGCTTCGCACGCGCAACCTTCGTCGACCTCTCCGTCCTGGTCGTCGTCGAACCCGTTGCAGGGCTCCGCGGCGCCGCCGTCGAATGAGCCATCGTCTCCGCCTTGACCGACGGGGCCGCTGGGCGCCGGACCTTCGTGGCTCTCGCTCTCCGGGTCGGTGGGCGCGCAGCTCGAGGGTGTGGTGAAGAGCAGCGCGGCGAGCAGTGTGGTCGGGCGTGATCGAGCCATGGGGGACCTCCTTCGAAACAAGCGAGAGCGGTCGCGCGCACACGTGTGCACGCAGCCGCGGGGTGGGCCTGGCGCGGGCGCACGCGATCTCGCGTGCTCGCCGCATGGGCGGGAGACCTTGCGACAACCGCGCCAGCTCCAGTCTGCTCGTAACTCTGCGATGTCACTGGCCAGTGCGCGGCTCGAGGCCGGATCACTCAATGCCCAGGGTGGACTACAAACCGGCCGGCCGGCCGACATCGATCTCAGTAAAAATTACGACCAATGTGGCTCAAGCGGAGGCTACCATCCGACAAGAACCGGCCAGCCGGTCGACTCCATGGCCCGCCCCCGAACCGCCAAAAGCGCCGCCCTGCCCAGCGCGGCGCGCACCGCCGATTGGACCAACCCTCGCGTGGTTTCCATCCTCGACGCAGCTGCGCGCTGCTTCGAGAAGAACGGCTTCGCGAACACCACCGTGCAGGAGATCGCTGACGAGGCCGGCCTGACCAAGTCGATGATCCACTACTACTTCGAGAACAAGCAGGCGCTGATCGGCGAGCTGCAAGCGTTCGTGTACGAGCGCTATCTGCACAAGGTCGAGACTCGTTTGGCTGCGCTCGGAGGGGGCACCGAGGGGCGCGCGAGCGAAGCGTTGCGCGGCGCGTTCGAGATCGTGCGCGACAAGAGCTTCCTGAAGCTCCAACTCGAGCTGCTCTCCGAAGCCGGTCGTGATCCCGAGGTCATGAAGCGCCTGGCGGCGCTGCAGAAGCGGTCGCGCGACGTCGTCGGCTCGGGCATCCAAACGGTGCTGAAGGACAAGCCCATGGCCATCCCGATCGAGATCTTGTCAGCGTTGATCTCCGCGGTGCTGCACGGTCTTCGGGTGTTCGAGTACGTCGAGGGCGACGACGCGCCCACCAAAGAGGCCTACGAGATGTTCATTGCGCTGTTGATGATCGGCATGAAGGCCGTCGAGAACGGCGACGTGTGACGGCTCAAGGGATCACGGCCGCGTACGCTGTGAAAAACAGAGCGCTCCAAGGCTCGTCGGGCAGCAAGAACTGGTACTCGAAGCGGATTCCCAGCGGCAGCTCGAGCCCTTTGGCGGGCACGCGATATTCCATTCCACCCGCCAGGCCGAGCGCGGGGCGGAGGTGGTGTCCACAGACCGTCCCCACGTCCGTGCAGCTCAGCGTGATGATGTCGACGACACCAGTCGTGAATCCCACCCACGGGATCCAGGTGGAGATGTCGATCACGTAGCTCACCCCCACGTTGGTGTGCGGCGCGAGCCGCGTCTGGTGCACGTCCTCGTAGGCGAAGAGGCCTGCGTTCATGGTCAGGTCGAACGCGTCGGTCATGCCGTAGCGTGCGTGGAGCATGCCGCCACCGCCGTTTTCGTCCCGGCCATGGCGGAAGATCAGCGAACTGTACCCGCCAGACACGCCCACGTGCCACTCCCGCTCGGTGGCCGCGGCGGGTCTGGCCAGCGTGGAGAGCGCGAGCCCGGCGACGAAGGGAGCTCCGGCTCGTAGGCGCATGCGGCGCCGCGAGCCTACTTCATGCGGCGCAGGCTCGACCAGGGAAAGGGCGCCGGCCAAAACGGTGTGTCGACCGCGTCACCGTCGAGTGAGAACCACGCGCTGCCGCTCGCGTCGCGCAGCACGTGGAAGTCTTGGGCGGGCATGAAGCCTTGACCCAACAAGGCCACGCGCTTGCCCGAGGCGTCCTCGGCCACGTCCAGGATCAGGATCGCGTGCCCGGGCCCCCCCGGCAGCACGAAGAAGTCGCCGGGGGCGAGCTCGGCCTTGGCGATCGGGTCGCTCGAACGCTTGTCGAGCGAGATCGTGCTCGCGTAGTTGAACACGAGGTCCAGGTATTTGCGGAACGTCGCGTGGCTGTTCGAGGGGGCGGCGGTCTGGACCCACGCGACCTTGTTCCCCTCCACCTGGGCGCGCACACCGGAGGCATACTTGGGCCAGCTGGCGAAGTCGCCGCTCAAGAAGTGGTAGCCGATCGTCTCTTGCTGACCTCGAGACCACTTCCATTCTGCGTGCATGCGAATGACCGAGTCTGCGCACTGCTGGATGTCTGTCGGGCTCAGGTCCAGCTCCGCCACGGCCGAGACACGCCGGTCACCGGGAACGTGGAGGATCTCTCCGGCGTAGGTGCGCACGGGCGCGTCTGCTGCACGCAGCGGCAGGGCCCGCAGGAACGCTCCAAAACTTTTGTCTGCCACCGCGACCCTGGTGAAACCCTGGGGGGCCGAGATCGTCTCCGAGAGGCTCCTCACCTTCGTGCCAGGCTCGAGCCAACCATAGGTGGCCAGCTCCTCCGGCGTCGGCGGGCGCAGACCGCCGGTCGGAACGGCCTCGTTCGGCTGCGCGCTGGTCGCGCCTGCCGTCGGCCCCTGAGCGAGCGCCGGGCGCTGGGGTCCGCCGCGATCTTCTGGCGGAGCGCCGAGGGCCAACGAGCTGCCGCTGTCTCTCCCGAGCGGCGCCACCTCTTGGGATGCGCAACCCAGCAAGCACAGGCAGGCCCAGCACACGGAGGACGAGAACCGGAGGCTCATGTTGGCTCATGCACGGAGCTGCTCACAGTGTGACACGCGAACTGCGCGAGGGTTAGCATGCGGGCCGATGCTTGTTCAGGCCGAGCTCGATCCTTCGCTCTGCGCACGCATCCGCTCGCGAACCCCGCTCTTCTACGCGGACGGCGCCGATCCCGCCGAGGATCGCCCGGGGTTCGTGCGCGCCGCGTCCAGCATCGTGAGCCATCGCGGCGAGCTCGTGATCGTCCAGGATGACGCCGCGTTCTTGGCTTTCATTCCCGGACCTGGCGCGCCCGCCCGCGCGCTCGCGCTCGCGCGGCTCGAGGACGGCCAGCGGCAACACGACGATCGCCGAGGCAACAAGAAGCTCAAGCTGGACTTGGAGTGTGCGCTCTCGTTGGAGGTGGGGGCGCAAGCCGTGTTCGTCGCGTGGGGCTCGGGCTCGACCTCGCGACGCGAGCGGGCCGCCGTGCTCGATGGCGAGAGCGATGTGCGCGTCGTGGCGTTGCCGCACCTGTACGGCGCGCTCCGGGAGCTCTCCGACTTCGCGGGCAGTGAGCTCAACCTGGAGGGCTGCGTGCAGCAGGGCGACCAGGTGCTCTTCCTGCAACGCGGCAACGGCGCACCACGTCACGGCAAGCAGCCGATCGACGCGCTGGCGCGAGTGGAAGCGCGCGCGCTCGCGGCGTACCTGGCCGATCCGAGCCAGAACACGACGCCTGCCGTGAGCCTGGTCGCGCAGGTCGAGCTGGGCCACGTCCAGGGGGCGCGTCTGACCTTCACGGACGCAGCCAGCGTGCAAGGCGCCCTGCTGTACTCGGCGGCCGCCGAGGCCTCGCCCGACGTCACGCGTGACGGACCCGTGAGTGGTGTGGCGATCGGGACGCTGGGCAGCTCCTGCGGCTCCGCGCGCTACGCGCTGCTCCGGGATGAACGAGGGCAGCTCTCGCGCGACAAAGTGGAGGGAATCTGTGCTTGGCCGGCCGAGCAGGCCAGCACGCTGCTCGCGGTCGTGGATCGCGATGACCCGCTCGTCCCCTCCGAGCTCTTGTGGATCGAGCTCGAGGGGCCGTTCGTGTGAGGCGCAGCTCAGAAGCGCAAGAATCGTGTCGCTTCGAGGTCCACGTCCGTGTTCGCCAGCGCGCGCAGCACGGACAGACGCTCGGCCCACAGACCTGACGCCTCTGCATCTCCGCGAATTTTCGCCGCCTCCATGCGCAGCCAGGCGTAGGTGCGGAACCGCATCCGGCGGCTGTCGATCGTGGTGGCCGCGTCGAGCCACACCTCGGTCGCAGCACCGTCCGTGCCCGCGTCGAGCAGCTGCTGCGCAGCCAGCAGGTAGCCCAGCCCCACCGGGGGCATGTCCCCCCGGGCGTCGAGCAGCGCGAAGCGGAACGCGCGTCGCTGCGGGCCGTCGGCCTCGAGCGCCGAAGCCCACGCGGACAGGTTGGCAGCGATCGCCGCCTCTCCGCGCTCTCCGTAGCGCGCCAACCGATCGGCCTGACCCGTGGAGCTCAGCTTGGGCGCCCCATCGCGCTGGCCCAACTCGCGCGCCAGGGCCAGCCCCAGCCAGCGCGCCTCGAGCGCGAGCTCGGGGTGCGCGGCGACACGTGCCTCGCCCGGCAGCCGCCGCGCCACTTCGGCGGCCTTGGCGGCCTGTCCAACGCGAGCTCGCAGCACGGCCTCCAGACTGGAGAGCCCCACGGTCACGGCCCGGAGGTCTTGCTGGCCTTCGCTCGGGGCCTGCTCGATCACCTTCAGCGCATGGTCCGGATCGCCCGCGACGTAGGCCGTGCTCGCGATCGACAGGGCGGCCTGCCTGTCGGGCAGCGAGAGCAACTTGGCGCCGCGCTCGGCGTGGCCCACGGCGCTGGCATCGCCGGCGTTGGCCAGCTCGATCGCCGCCAGGTGGTGCAAGCCGCCCGCTGCCCTCTCGAGCGCGGACTTGGTCTCGCCGCTGCTGTCGTCGGCTCGAGCTTCGACCGTTCGCGCGGCCAACGACAGCTCTCGCGCCGGCACCACCGGGTGCAGTCCGAGAGGGCCGGTCAGGATGCGACTCAAGGTGAGCGCATGCGGCCCGAGCAACGACTCGCCCCCGTCGGTGTTGGGCGTAGCCATCTTGAGCAGATCAGGAGTGGTAAAGGGCTCCGCGCTGGCGGCCAGCACGGCTGCCAGGATCATCGCGCGGGCGTTGGGCGAGGCCTTGTCGAGGCCCGGGCCCGCGGCTTCACCGCGCAACACCTCCACCGCGGCCTTGATTCGCCTCGCGCGCTCGGGCCCAGGCGCGCTCTTGCGCAGCGAGGTCAGCAGCCGGACCTCCGCGCGGTCTGCCACGCCTGCGTGCGTCTCACTCGGCACTTGCGGCTCGACCTCGCCCACCTTCCACGCGCACGCATGGAGCACTGCCAGCACCTCGCCGTAGTCCCGCTGGATGTTCGCGTAGCGCTTGGCGGCGCGTTGGTCTGGCAGGTCGCTGAGCAGCCGGTAGCCATCCTCGGGGGACAAGATGCAGAGCAGGGCGCCGAGCTGGGTCCGCTGGTCGGCCTCCTTCGGATCCCACTCCGCGTAGTAGCGAGCGATCGGCTCGATTTCCTCGAAGTCGGCCTCGAGGATCGCCGCGTCGATCACGTCGCGTTTCGTGTACCAGAGACCGAAGTAGTCGTAGTTCCTGATGAGCGCCTGTCTGTCCCCGATCGACGAGGCCAACTTGCCGAGGTGCGGAGAGGGCGTGAGCCGACCGAGCTCCTCGAGCGTCGCGCGGCGAGAGCCGTTCTCCATCATCTCCTGCGCGCGCTTCATGCCCGGCACCATCTCGGCCAGTCGCGAGGGATCGGGGGCGCCCACCGCCGCGTCGAGGTAGCGGTCCATGGCCACCCGCGCGAGCAGCTCCTCGGCTCGGTAGGTGGCGTCGTGTCTGGTGTAACGATAGTCGGTCGGAATGTCGAACTGTCGCACGATGGGCGCGCAGTTCTTGAGCACGGGGCCGCGCGCCGAGCGGGTCTCGGCCAGACATTCGCGCGCGTTGTCGCGGGCGCGACGCACCAGGTACTCCGGCCGCACGAGCAGCGTGAGCAACACCACGCCGATCACGTGCAGCCGAAAGCGCGAGCGCACGCCGCGCAGGCACAAACGACCCAGCCAACGCAGGGCGGCCATGAGCCGCGGTGCTTTCACTTGTCGTCCTTCGACCGTGGCGGGGGTGGATCGACCCAAGGCGTGGCGCCGCTGTCGTAGTCGAGCCCGCACAAGCTGCAGCACAGGCGCTTCACCTTCGGCAAGAAGGGGTTCTTGGCGGTCGGACGGCGGGGTGGCGCCGGCGCGCCGCCGCAGCGGGGGCAGGGTGTGTCGGGGGCCTTCGCCACGGCGCGCAGAATACTCCATGTCCGTTGCTGAGCACGCCTCACCGACCGAGGCCGTACACTGCGTGGACCATGTTCGAGCTCTCACCCGACACGGCAGCGCAGCTCCTCGATCAGCTCGAGGCCCTGGGGATCGAAGGCGCCAAGCGCGCCACGCTGGAGGTGGCGTTCCTGGTCGCCGCCTCCGATGGCCAAGTGACCCCGCTCGAGCTGGCCCAGCTGAGCGATGCGCTCGAGGCGGCGCTGGGAGATCCCGCGGACGACGTCGCGCGCGAGATCGAGCGCCTGGCCGAGAGGTTGCGAGACGAGGGCTGGGACGCGCGGGCACGGAGCGCCGCCAGCCTGGTCGCGGGTGCCGGACAGTCCGAGCCGACGTATCGGCTGGCGCTCTCGGTGGCGCTCGTGGACGACCAGCTATCCACCGGGGAAGAGACGGCGCTCGCGGTGCTCGCCGACGCGCTGGGCATCACGCCGGACCGCCGGCAGCAGCTTGCGCAAGACGTGCGCGCCGAGCTCTTCGGCTGAGGTTGAAGGGGCCCTCCAGGCGGGTTAAGCCGCAGCTCATGCGGTCGTCGTGCGTGTGGTGGCTCGTATTCGCGAGCTTGGTGCTTGCTTGTGGCAGTGAGTCCGAGAGCCCGGATCCGGACGGCACGCCGATCACCGAGCCGGAGCCGGAGCCGGAGCCGCAGCCAGCCAACATCCGCCTGGGCCTGAACGACGTCTCGGTGTTGTACCCGCTCCCCGCGAACGCCGACGAGCCAGGGTACCTCTCGCCCACCGACGTGGGCTCGCACGGCGAGCTGTTCCCCCGATCCATCTACGATCAGATCCCCGAGTTTCCGGTCGTGACCGAGAGCTCGCTCGTGTACGTGCGCCTGCGGGCGGTGGGGGTTCGCTTCGACGGCTGCGGCGGCGGCCCGAACGCCTGTCTGCCGGAGCTGCGGCTGGTGCTGCAACCCGTCAACGACGACGGCACAGCGCGCGACTCCGCGCTGCACCTGTTCTACCGCTTGACCGAAGAGGCCATGGCCGAGGCGGTGATCGACCTCCGGCGCCTGCGCGCGCTCGCCCCGGAGGTGGCGGACGCTCCGCTCGACGTGCACGCCGCGCTGGTCGCGCAGGGCGTCACGGGCGCGTACGGCGCCGGCCTGCGTGAGCTGGTGCTGCGTCACGCGGGGGACGACAACCTGGTGCGCATGACCTTCTTCTTGCGCGCCCCGCCCGTGGCGGAGACCTGGTTCTTCGGCGGCTTCGAGCGCGAGGAGGGCACGCTCAGTGTGATGAACATCGTGGGCGTGGGGGCCGGCAATCAACGCGTCATCCGTACGGAGATCGTGGGGGGCTACCAATACGACCTGTTGCCCGTCGGCGACGTGCCAGAGGACGGCAGCGCGTTCTACAGCAGCGCGCTCGCAGAGCAGGCCACGACGGCGCAGCGCAGCGAGACGATGGCGTCCTACCTGCGCGTCGAGAACCCTGCGCTGTACGTGCCGGACCAGCTTCCTTGCGCGGGCTGCCACATGGCCACCTACGTCACGGCGCAGGCCAGCGCCAACTTCGGGCTCGAGCCAGCGATGTTCCCCGAGGACGCGTTCGTCTCCGAGCTGGATCTGGCGCTGCGCGGCAACGCGGCCTCCACGCCGTCCTCGCTCCGGGCCTTTGGCTACTTCGAGGACGAGGTCATGATCGCGCAGCGCACCGTGAACGAGAGCGCGGCCGTCGTGGTCGACCTCGAGCAACGCTACCCGGAGCAGCCGCTGCTCGACTGAGAAGCCCTCACATCTTGGTGGAGGTGATTGGGTTCTGCTCGGCCGTGCGCCAGGGCAGCTCGGGCCACCAACGCTCGACCGGGGGCGGCGCCGCCGGCTCGATGCTCTGACCCGGCTTGGGAATCACGACGCTGACCCCCGCGCGGTCGGCCGCGACGAGGACGCGCTCTACCGGCTCCGTCCAGCCGTGGTAGGCGAGGTTGAAGAGCCCCCAATGCACCGGCATCAACACGCGGCCGCGCACCATTTCGTGGGCCTTCACCGCCTGCTCCGGTCCCAGGTGCCAGTCGGGCCACGCGTCGCCGTAGGCGCCCGCTTCGATCATGGTCAGGTCGAACGGACCGAGCCTCTCACCGATCTCGCGGAGCGCAGGGAAGAGGCCGGTGTCTCCCGAGAAGTAGGCGCGGTGGCGGGGCCCGACCAGCGCATAGCTCGCCCACAGCGTGGTGTGATTGTCGAACGGGGTGCGGCCAGAGGCGTGGCGCGCCGGCGTGCAGACGATGTCGAGGCCGGCCACCGTGGTCCGATCCCACCAATCCAGGTCTTGGATGCGCTCCGGGGGCACGCCCCAATACGTCAAGTGTGCGCCCACCCCCAGCGGTACGACGAAGGTCGTGTCCCAGTCCTTCATGGCTACGATGGTGGGGTAGTCCAGGTGATCGTAATGGTCGTGCGAGATGACGACGGCGTCGACGTGGGGGAGCTCGTGGAGCGCGATCGGCGGAGGGTACCAGCGCTGCGGGCCGACCCAGGGCACGGGGGAAATGCGCTCGCTCCAGACCGGGTCGGTGAGCACGCGAACGCCATCGATCTCGATGAGCAACGTCGAATGGCCCAGCCACGTCACCCGCAGGCCGGACTCGGGCAGCTCTTGCAGGCGAGCGTGACCGCCCGACACGGTGGGCGGGGCGACCTCGGGAGAGCCGTGCGGACTGGCTCCAAAGAGCCCCTTCAGCATCTTCCAATTGTCGTTCTCGAGCGGCTGTGGATTCTGGAACTGCCCATCGCGAAACTGAGGAGAAGCGTCCACCCTGGCCTTGAGCTCGCCGCCGGCCGCGCGGCCGAACGCTCGCCACCCCTGCACCGTGACCACGCAGATCAGCACCAGCACGAACGCCATCGATGCGAGCGCCCCGCGCGCCAGGAAGCGCTTCCAGCGCGGCTTCTTCATGGCGCCCCCCGCAATGGCAGGCACATGGCCTTGACCGCCACGGTGACTCCCTTCACGAACTGCTCGCGTGTGGTGCTGTGCTTGAGCCCGCGCGCCGTAGCGTGCAGCGTCTCGGCGAGCTGCCGCGCGCTCACGCCAGCGGGCCTGTACGCGGCCGCCGCTCCGGCTTCCTTGAGCGCGTGCGAGAGCGCGGCGACGAAGCGCCGCTCGTAGCTCTCGATCAGCTCACCGGCCAATGCGCCGCTGACCTCGCCGAGGTCCGTGGCCGACTCACCGAACACCCCCACGTAGCGGCCCACCCATGCGTCGAGCGCCCCCAGAAGGCGCGCCTGGAGCGGCACGCCGGGCGCAACGATCGCCAGCTCCGCAGCTCGCATCGCGCTGTCGAGCGCGTGCTCGAGCGTCGCCCGGAACAGCTCCTCCTTGTTGGAGAAGTGCAGGTAGAGCCCTTGCCGCGAGAGGTCGGCTGCGCGCGCGACCTCTTCCATCGTCGTCTTGCGGAAGCCATAGCGGGTGAACACCGTGAACGCCGTCTCGAGCAGCTTGGTCCGACGCGGGTCGGGAGCAGGGGCGGCCGGGGCTCGGGGCACCTGGTCGAGATTGACAAGGTAAGCACAAGATGTCAAGAGTGTTCGAATGCGAGTCGTGCTGTTCGGAGCCAGCGGGATGGTGGGCGGCGGCGTCCTGCGCGAGTGCCTGCTGGACCCCGGAGTGAGCGAGGTGCTGTCGGTGGGCCGGCGCAGGGCGGGCACCACGCACCCGAAGTTGCGAGAGATCGTGCACCCTGATCTGGCAAATCTCGCCCCGATCGCGGGCGAGCTCGCCGGCTTCGACGCGTGCTTCTACTGCCTGGGCATCTCCTCGGTTGGGCTGTCCGAGGCGGAGTATCGCGTCATCACGCACGACTACGCGATCGCTGCGGCCGAGGTGCTGCTGGCCCAGAGCCCCGGGCTCAAGCTCGTGTTCGTGTCGGGTGCGGGGACCAACAAGGACGGCCGCGCGATGTGGGCGCGGGTCAAGGGCGAGACCGAGAGTGAGCTCTTGGCGCTGCCCTTCGGCCAGGCCTTCATGTTTCGCCCGGCGTTCATTCAGCCGCTTCATGGGATCCGCTCTCGGACCCTGGGTTATCGGGTTTTCTATGCCTTGCTGGCGCCGTTCTACCCGCTTTGGCGCGCGCTCCTGCCGGGGCTCGTCACCACCACCGAGCAGGTGGGGCGAGCCATGCTCGAGGTCGTGCGGCGCGGCTACCCGAAGCCGCTGCTGGAGAACCGCGACATCAATCGCGTCCAGCCCGGCGTGCCCGCCTCCGCGCCCCCGGCGCACGCTTGACGTGGTCGCAGCCGATGGCAGCTGCGTGGCGCTCGAGCGCGGCGTCCAGCGCGTCTTCGTCGAAATGGTGGTGGAGCTCTCGCCACAGCCGCTCAACCACCAAGGTGCCGCCCTCGCGACGACCTTCGAGTCTGCCCACCAGCTCGCCTTGGTGCAGCAGCGGGCAAACGTACCAACCGAACTTGCGCTGGTGAGCCGGCTTGTAGACCTCCCATACATAGTCGAAGCCGAAGACGTGACGCACCAGCCCTCGGTCCCACAGCAGCGGATCGAGCGGGCCCAGGATGCGCATGTGCTGGTCCACGCGCGCCCGCCTTTGCCGTAGAAATCCGTTCGGCGCCAGGTACGGTCGCGCCAGGCCCTCGATGGTGACCGCCTCGAGCTCCCCCCTGTGCACCAGCTCGTCGGGGAGCGCGCTGGTGCGAACCTCGGACAACATCGACCACCAAGGCCCGGTGGCGCGGGACAACAGGCCGCAGGCCGCCGCGCGCTCTCGCACCGCCCAGGTGGCGAAAGGCTCGGCAGGCGCCAGCTCGGCGACGTGAGGCAACGCGCGTGCAGGCACGTCGAACAGTTTGTGGCGCCCGCGTTGGCCCGCCACGACCACTTGGCACCGCGTCCACAACACCTCGAGCGCGAGCTTGGTGGCGCTCGAGGTCCCCTTCCACCCGCTCCAATCCAACGGCGTCACACGGCCGCGCTGCTCGAGCTCGCCAGCGCTGATGGGTCCGCGCGCGCCGACCTCGTCGAGCACCTCTTCCAGCAACCGAGCTCCGAGCTTCTTCATGCGCTCGGAGTGGCGCCACCAAGGCGTCTCGACGGCCTGGTCCCGGTAGTAGGGAAAGGCCGAGGCAGGCAGCAGGCAGCGCTCCTTGGCGAAGTGCTCGAACGCGTGCCCTGGGTACACGGACGCCATCAGATCCGACGAGGTCGCGCGCGCGAGGCGCGAAAGCGCTACCAACTCGGCGTTCTTGCCGAGAGGCTCGAGGGGATCGAGCTGGATGCAGCGGAGCGCCTCGAGCAGCCGGCGCATGGCGGGGACCGGGCTCGAGCGGTCGAAGCGGGCGAGGCCCAGGTGGGAGACCAGGTAAGTCTTGGCTTCGACGAGGCTGATTCGCGTCGCGACGGGGGAGGGGCGGGCAGCGGCGGGCACGGGCGAGGGAGCCTGGCGCCGACCCGCGGTCTTGGCAACACGCCCGCGCCGGTTGAACATCGGCGCGACGGCTGCCTACCATGCAGCCGCCGCGGTCGGTCGGTCGCGGTCCAGCGCAGGGGAGCGAGGAACAGCCGTGAAAGAGGTCGACAAGATCATCGCGCTCTTGGAGAGCCCAGCTCTCGACCGCAAGATCGCCGCCACCATCGTGCTCGGTGAGCTCGGCGTGAAGGGGCCGGAGGTCGTCGCTGGCGTGTCACGTCAGCTCGGCTCGGGCGTGGCGGTGCTGCAGCGCCACGCGCTCGAGGCGCTGACCAAGATCGGCGCCAAGAAGGCCTTGCCGGCCGTCTTTCCCCTGGTGGCTTCGCCCGTCACCGAAGTGGCTGATGCCGCCAGGCGCGCCATCGCCAGCGTGGGCGAGGATGTCGTGCCGTTGGTCAAGGAGAGGCTCGCGAGCGCCAGTCCGGAGGAGCGGCGCGCCCTCGACGCGGTGTTGGCAGAGGTGGGTGGAAAGGATGCTTTCGCCGAGCTGCTCAAGGGGCTGCTCGCGAACGACGCGGAGTCCGCGAAGGCGGCAGCGCTCGCCGTGCGGCGTGAGCTCAGGGACGCCGACGCGCGACAGAAGAAGACCTACGCCACGGCCACGCTCAAGCAGCTCGCCGAGCTTTGCAAGAAGGGGGACGCGTCTGCGGCGAGCCTGGCCGCCACCATCAAGATCCTCGGCTTCCTGGAGGACGAACGAGCCGTTCCCGTGCTGATCGAGCTCGCCAGCGACGAAAAGGCTGCGGCGCAGGTGCGGATGGAGGCGGTGCTCGCGTTGCGCTTTCTGGTGAAAGAAGCCAGCGCAGATCTGGTCGACGCGCTGGTGCTCGCGGCAGACGCCGTGGATCGAACGCTGTCGCAAGCCGCGCTCGTCACGCTGGGGAGCCTGCCCCTCGACAAGGCGGCGATCAAACGTATGGCTCCACTCGTGCTGTCCCACGATGCGGAGCGCGCGAGCTTCGCCGTGGAGCACCTCTCGCGCCAGAAGGGGCCCGAAGTGACGGCGCTCCTGACGAAGGCGCTCTCGTCCAAAGACAAACGCGTGGCCGAGGTCGCGACCAAGGCGCTGGGAGAGCGCGACGACGCCGGCCAGGCGCTCTCGCGCGCGCTGCTCGAGACTGACGGCGCCGACCGCGCCTGGGCCATCCGCGGCGTCTTGCGGCCGCTGGTGAAGAAGCTCCCGGGCAGCTTGAAGAAGCAGCTCGTGGAGGCCGCCATCGAACGCGTGCGCACGCAGGAGCGGGGCTTCGAGGGCCATCTCGACGTCGCGCGCGAAGCGGATCCGGAGGCCGTGGCCGAGGGGCTGCGCGACATCGCGGCCAAGGCCCGCAAGAGCAAGAACGCCGACAAGGCGCAAGCCGTCCTGGGGCTCATCGCCCGCAGCGACAGAGGCACCGACGCCGATCGCTTTGCGCTCGCGGTGATGGAGCTCAAGCAGAGCCCCAAAGACGCCTCGCACTCCGCCCGCGCAAGCGATGAGTCGCTGACACGTCTGGGCAAGCTGGCGGACGCGGGCTTCGACGTTCTGTCGGGGCTGACCAAGGACAAGTCGCTCGAGCTCGAGGACCTGTACTACGTGGGCTTCCACTTCGCAGAGCTCGGGAGCCCGCTCGGCCGGGAGCTCTTGTCGGTGGTCGCCGAGCGCGGGGGCCGGGCCAAGATCGCCAAGATGGCGAAAAACAAGCTGAAGCTCGCGAGCCCTCCGTGACCGGCGAAGAGCGCGCGATCTTCGTCAAGGGCCCGGTCGTCATCTTCAAGTGGAGGAACTCACCCGGCTGGCCCGTCGAGTACGTGTCGCCCAATGCAGCTGAAGTGTTCGGGCACAGTGCCCAAGCGTTCCTGGCTGGCGAGGTGGGCTACGCAGACCTGATCGACCCGGCCGACGCTGCCCGGGTGGCTCAAGAGGTCGCTGACGCGAGCAAGAGCATGGCGACCTCGTTCGTGCACGAGCCCTACCGCGTGCGCCACAGCGACGGCGGCACCCGCTGGCTGTACGACTTCACCAACATCCTGCGGGATGGCGAGGGCGCCGCCACGCACTACCTGGGGTACGTGATCGACATCAGCGCGCGGGTGCTGGCCGAGGAGCAGAAGCGCGCCCTCGAGCGTCAGCTGCTTCATGCCCAGAAGCTCGAGAGCCTGGGCGTGCTCGCGGGGGGCGTCGCGCACGACTTCAACAACCTGCTCACTGGCATCCTGGGCCAGGCCAGCCTGGCTCGGAGGCGAATGGACTCCCTGGCATTCGTGCGCGAACGAGTGATCGAGATCGAGGTGTTGGCGCTGCGCGCCTCGGAGCTCACTCGACAGCTGTTGGCCTACTCCGGTCGCGGCCACTTCTTGGTCGAGCCCACCGATGTCAGCGCGGCCGTACACGACATGGCCGCGGTGCTGCGCGTCGTGCTGTCGAAGAAAGCTGAGCTCTCGCTCGAGCTCGCGCCCGACCTCCCCAGCATCTCCGCGGATCGCACCCAGCTCTCGCAGGTGATCATGAACCTGCTCACCAATGCCTCGGACGCCCTCGGTGAGCGTCAGGGCAAGATTCGCGTGAGCACTCGTTTCGTTCGCCTCGACAGCGCGTCGTTGGCCAGTGAGTTCGGCGGCGAGGATCTGCCCTCGGGAAGCTACGTCGAGCTCGAGGTGAGCGACACCGGCGAGGGCATGGACGAGGTCACCCAGACCAGGCTCTTCGACCCCTTCTTCACCACCAAGCTGACCGGCCGCGGCCTCGGCATGTCTGCCGTGCTTGGCATCGTGCGCGGCCATCGCGGCGCGATTCGGGTGCGCAGCAAGAAGGGCCATGGCAGCACGTTCACGCTGGTGTTTCCGGCGTCGTTCGAGCGTGTCGAGGCGCGCCCACCAACGATCGAGTCGGCGTGGCACGGAGAGGGCACGGTGTTGGTGGTGGACGACGAGGAGCCGATCGTCCGTGCCACCTCCCTGATCCTGCGCTCCTTCGGGCTGTCGGTGCTGAGCGCCAAGGACGGCGCGGAGGGGCTCGCCGTGTACCGCGCGCACCGCGATCAGATCCGGCTCGTGCTGCTCGACCTGACCATGCCCGTGGTCGGGGGCCTCGAAGCCCTGTCTCGATTGCGTGAGGAAGACGCGGCACTGCCGGTGATCCTGACCAGCGGCTACAGCGACGAGAGCGCCCCCATCACGCAGTCCGATCCTGCGACCACGTTCTTGCCCAAGCCCTACACCGCAGAAGGGCTGGCCGCAGCGCTGCAACTGAGCCTCAGTCGCAAGACTTCTTGAGCGACTTGGCGGCCTGCTTGTAGCCGTCGAGCGCCTGCGTGCACGCCGCCTCGTTGCTGCCTGCGCGCTCCCAGTTCTCACACGCGCTCGACGCCGCTCCCTGGGAGACGACCTTGCAGCACTGCGCAGCCTTGGCGCAGGTGCCACCGCTCTTCTTGGACTTCTTCTCGGCGGCCGGCTCGTCCTCTTCCTCTTCTTCTTCTCGCGCTCCGTCGGAGCTCTGCGACGCACCGAACCAGTTGCCGAATCCTCCGAACACGTAGAGCAAGATGGCGGCCGTGGGCACGGTCGTGATGAACATCATGAACGCGATGAAGGGCAACGCGCTCTTGTAGTTCGGCTGCGCCACCCCCATCTGCACGGGTTGCGGCGCAAAACCCATCGGCTGCTGCGGCGCGCCACCCCAACCTTGGCCGTGCCCCTGGGGTGGCATCCCCGGGGGAGGCCCGCCCACCGAGGCCAACGCGACGCGCGCCGGGTTCTTGGGGTCGACGCGCAACTCGACGTAGGCCCCCGGCTGCACGCTGGGCAGCTGCAGCTCCGAGATGAGCTGCGTGAAGTTCGCCATGTAAGGCGCGCCCATGGCGGGGTGCACCTCGACGGTCAGGATCAGCTTCAGGTGACGGTGACCCATGACCGCCACCGAGCCGCCCGTGGTCCCCAGCTGCAAGATGCGCCCACGCGCCGGAATTCCAGTGGAAAGCAGCTGGTCGGTCTGCTGCTGGCTGCGCATGAGGCCACCCACGATCACAACCACCAGCACGATGGGGATGACGGCGCTGAGGATGATGATCAGCGTGAGGTTCGGCATGCCGCACAAAGACTAGTCTCTCGGCCCCGTGATTTCGATCGGTTCCTCCCACCCTCCACGGCAGGGCGAGGGGGACGAGAGGAACCTCCTGAAGGCGATCTCCCGGGCTCGGACCTCGATTTCGCCGAGTATCGCGCCGAATGGGTGGCGGCACTGGGAGGACAAGCCCCGGCCAGCGCGACAACTCCTTCGTGACCAGGGTGGGCCAGGTCAGGTACGTTTCCTCGGCACGATGGGTCTGACCGAGGCGCTCCAGTTCTTCCCCAAGACGGATCAGGGGCGCGTTCGCGATCTGAACGAAGACAACTACTTGGTCGACAAGAAGTTGGCGCTCTCGATCGTCGCCGACGGCATGGGCGGTCACGCCGCGGGCGAGGTGGCGAGCGCGATCGCCGTGCGCGTGATCCATCAAGAGGTGCGCAAGCGCGCGGATTTCATCAAAGCGTACGGCGTGGGCCGCGCGTCGCGCGACGGCGCTCGCGAGATCCAGCACATCATGGAGTCGGCGATCCTACGCGCGTGCTCGCGTGTGCACGAAGAGGCCAAAGCGGACTCCTCCAAACGCGGGATGGGCACCACGCTGTCCTCGCTGCTGGTCACCGGGTCGCACGGCTTCGTGGCGCATGTCGGCGACAGCCGCATCTACCTGCATCGCGACGGCAAGATCCAACAAGTGACCGAGGATCACACGGTCTACAACGAGCTCATCAAGCGCGGCAGGCTGACGCGCGAGCAAATCGAAAAGGTCGCACAGAAGAACGCCGTCACCCGTGCCGTGGGCGTCTACGAGCGGGTCGACGTGGACACGCTTATGCTGGACCTCTTGCCCGGCGATCAGTTCCTGCTCGCGAGCGACGGGTTGCATGGCTACATCAACCACGTCGCGGAGCTGGAGCCCTATTTCGACGACGAAGACGGCGAGCGCGCGGCCACCGAGCTGATCGAGCTCGCCAACAAGAAGGGCGGCAAAGACAACATCACCTGCGTGCTGGTGCGGATCGGGCGAGGCGACGACACCCACCGTGAACAAGCTCGCCGCCTCGAACAGAAGCGCGAGGCTCTGCGCAACATGCCGTTGTTCTCGAAGCTCCAGGAGCGGGAGCTGCTCCGCATCATGCAGGTGGCCGACGTGCTGGAGTTCGCGCAAGGCGAGGACGTCGTGCGCGAGGGTGATCGCGGCGACGAGCTGTTCATCGTCACCGAGGGCAACCTTGCCATCTTGCGGGGCGAGCAGGTGCTGAGCGAGGTCGGCCCGGGAGAGCACTTCGGAGAGATGGCCCTGATCCGCAGCACTCCTCGGTCTGCCACGGTGCGAGCGCTCGAGCGCTCGGAGCTGATCGCCATTCGGCGCGCAGACTTCTTCGCGATCTTGCGCAAGGAGTACGAGCTGGCGGTGAAGCTGTTGTGGCAGTTCCTGGGCGTGCTGGCAGACCGCCTCGACCAGACCTCGCGCGACCTGTCGACCGCCAAAGAAGAGCTCGCGGCGGAGGACATCAGCGACGCCATCGCGGAGGACGTGGAGGACACGTCCACCGAAGCGCCCCGCAGCGTCTCCTCGGAGCGAGCACCGATCGAGGTCCCGTTCTCCGAGTCCGGAACCAACCCGTCGCTGCTGGTCTCGTCCAAAGCCCCGATCTTGGCCGCGCTGGCGCAGGACGCGCCGCGCGGGCCTTCGCCGTCGCCAGCGCCTGCCGCGGAGGAGCCGGCAGCATCCAAGCGCGCGCCGGGCAGCATGCGCCCCTTCGGAGGTCTGATCGGCGGCCCCAAGAGCACGAAGAGCGGTGCGTTTCCGGCGGTGGATCCAGCGCAAGTGCCGCCGCTGTTCGGCTCAGGCGAGCCTTCCGCCGCGGCGGGCCCTCCGCCGCCCCCCGATCCCGCCGGCGAGGCCAAAGAGTCGGTGCTGAACAAGACCATGCCCTCCGCTTCGCACGCGCTGCGCGCCGAGGTTCGAGCCGCGCTGGCTGCGGGCCCGCCTGCTGGGCCGGCGCAAGCGGCGCCGCCGGTCGCGCGCGACCCCGGCGCGCCGGTCGACGACGGCGGCGAACACAACCTTCCGTGAGCGGCGCCGCCCTTGGAAGCCGCCAGGCGTCGGCAGCGTGTGGCGCGTTGACCATGCTGCTCGGCGTACGGTCTGTGCTCGCGGCCGAGCCGGTGCTCCCCGGCGAGCCGCGAATCATGCGCGAGCCCGGCGAGGTGGGGGATGTGATCGACGCCGCCGATGGCGCCGACCCGATCGACGTCCAGATCGCGCTCACGTATCGGCTCGAGATCGAACAGCGGCAGATCGAGCGCGTCTCTTCCGCCGGTGTCGCCAGCGCCGTGGGCAAGTTCGGCAGCCTCACCTCGCGCTTGCTCCCTGAGGTGAGGGTCGGTCTGTTCCGCGACCTGGCCGCGGTGGCTCGCCTGCCCATCATCCTGTCGTCCATCCGCACCCTCGAGAAGGCCGACGGCGCGAGCGGTGCGGTCTCGAGCGGCGAAGAAACGCTGTTCACGCTTCCGTTTCGTTCTCCCGAACGCAGCGGGCTCGACTACTTCGGTGCGGGCATCGCTTGGGCCCCATTCAACCAAGCCCGCGACCGCGCGCATCCGACCTGGGCGCTGGCCTTCGACGTCGACGTTTCTGTGGTCGATGCCCTGGGCGCATGCAACGACAGGCCGCCAGAAGGGGAGGTGAGCTGCGCCGCGCCGAACGACCGGGATCGGGACGGCACGGTCGACAGCGACGCGGAGCCCTCCGCAGGCAGCTCTCGCGGCACCGTCCGGCTCACGCTGACCACGTCGGTGGCGCGACGTATTCGCTACGTCGAACCGTTCGGCTTGGTCCGCGCGGCGCTGGAGCTGCCGCTGGCGGACAGCCCGCTTTCGCAGGCGTCCGGCCCCAGGCCGATGCCGCCAATTCGCGCCGAGGCCGAGCTGGGGCTGGGCTTCTTGCCGTGGGAGAACCGCGAGCGCTTCTCGCGGGTGTGGATCGACGCGCGCCTGGTCGGCGGCTTCGCGACGCGCGGCGCGGACTACAGCCCGCTGTTCGACGCGCTCGGGTCGAGCGCCGCCCCCTCGCTCCGCAGCGAGAGTGGGGGCGTGTACTTCGATGGCGTGACCACCGCCGACGCACACGCGACGCTGGGCGGAAGCACCGCCTTCGCGTGGCGGGCGAGCGAGCTGATCAAGCTGGGGGTGTCCACGGCGTTTCGGCACGAGCTCGCCCACAGCATCACGAGCGACGAGGCCTGCGCCGATGGCGCGAGCTCGTGCTCGACCCAGAGCCCGGCGTATCGGCCCGCGCTCGACGATGAGCGGGGCCAGTTCGCGGTCGCGGGCAGCTTGTTGGTCGAGATCGCGGCGAGTGGTTCGGTGACGTTCTGAAAGCCGTGGTAACGTGGCAAGCTCGATGCGCTTCACGGTAGCTCCGGAGGAGGCGGGCGTTCGGCTCGACAAACTGTTGTGTGCGCGCTTGCCAGGCGTGGGCCGCTCCGCGGTGAAGCGCTTGTTCATCGAGGAGCGCGTCCACCTCGCCCGCGAAGAAGGCGCCCCGCGGCGCGCCGCGAAGGGCGATTTGGCTGCGGCGGGTCAGGTCGTCGAGGTCGATCTCGAGGCCACCGACACGGCCGCCGTGCCCGACGCCGACGCACCGCTCACGGTGGTGCTGGAGACCGACCTGTTCGTGGTGGCCGACAAGCCGGCGGGGCAGCCCACCGCGCCGCTCGCACCCGGAGAGAAGGGGGCGCTCGCCAATGCCCTGCTCGCGCGCTACCCGGAGATGCAACACGTCGGCTTCAGCTCTCGCGAGCCAGGGCTGTGTCATCGGCTGGACACCGACACCTCTGGCTTGATCCTCGCCGCCCGCACCAAGGCCGCGTTCGACGCGCTGACCTCGGCGTTGAAGGAGGGCAGGTTGGACAAGCGCTATCTGCTGCTGGTGTTCGCCGACGGGTTGCCCGAGTCCGGGACGATCGAGATCCCGATTGCCCCGCACCCCAAGGACCGTCGGCGCGTGCTCGCGTGCGTGCACCCGCGGGACGTCGACCGAAACCAGCCCCGCCCCGCCACGACGACCTGGGTGCGGCTGCGCGAGGCAGGGCGCTTCGCGTTGGTGGAGGCGCGCGCGCCGCGCGCTTTGCGTCACCAGATCCGCGCGCACATGGCCGCGATCGGTCACCCGCTCGTCGGTGACGCGCTGTACGGCGGCGACACCACATCGGGTTTGGCCCGGCACGCGCTGCACGCACACAGGATCGCCTGGGGCGGCGACGCTGCTGTGCCAGCCTTCGTGGCGATCAGCCCGCTGCCTGCCGATCTCGAGCGCTTGCTCGGCTGAGCCAGCCCGTGCGAACGAGGTCACCCGTGGGTGGCGCGCGCGGTGGCAGATCCGCTATCAATGATCGGTGTTTCAGTGGAACGACCTGGCTCGTCAGCTGCGCGGCCAACCGCTGCGCACGCGCGAGGACGTCGATGCGCTGCTGGTCAAGCTCGGCCCGCTGAGCACGAGTCACGTCACCAAGATCCTCTCCACGGTGCTCGAGCTCGGCACGCGCTCGCCCGAGGGTCACGTGATGCGCTGCGAGCTGCTCAAGGTGGCCACCAAGATGGCTGCGTCGCAGGATCTGTTCGTTCCCTTCGTGCGCGCGCTGAAGTCCGCCGACCGCGAGCTGCGCGGGACGCTGCTGGCCCTGATTCCCACGGTCAACCATGTGGGCGCGCACGGCGAATTGGTCGAGCTGCTCGGCTCGCCAGAGGGGACCATTCGTGCCGCTGGGGCGGAGCTGCTCAAGCAGATTGGCGGCCCCACGGCGCTCGACTTGTGCGCTCGGCGGGCGCTCGACCCTGGTTTCCCCGGACGCATGGAGGCGATGAGCGCGTTCATGGAGCGTGCCGCTCAGCACGCGCTCCCCCTGCTCGATGCCGTGATCAAGGGCGGCAAGCCGCAGGAAAAGATCGTCGCCCTGCGCCATTTGTCTGATCCGGCCCGCTACTCGCGCGATCGGGATCGGGCGATCGCAGTCGCGCAGGGAGCTCTCACCGACCGCGATGACTTGGTCGTGTCCGCCGCGATCACCGCACTGGGCTCCCTGGGCGATCCCGATTTCTGGCTGCACTGCGAGGCGGCGCTCGAGGGACGCGGGCTGGAAGTCATGCGTGCGTTCTTGATGTTCGGCGCCAAGCAGTCAGGCGATGTGGCTTCGGCGCTGTTTCGCGATCGCTTCCGGCAGGGCCCGAAGGCGGTGCGCATGTACATCATCGAAGCGATCGAGGGCAGCGGAGGTGAGGCCCTCTTCCCCACCCTGATCGAGGCGCTTTCGCACCGTGACGTCTCGATTCGGACGCGCGCCGCGCACGCCGTAGCGGAGCTCTCCAGGACGGGGCGAGTCGATGCCGCGCGCGCGATCGTGTGGCTCTTGCGCTCGAACCAGGTGAACGTGCGCCGGATGGCGGCGGAGATCGCCAATCGCATCGACGACAGCCAAGGGACCTTGGCGCCGAAGCTGCTCAAGTTCCTGCGCGACGAGGACTGGTGGGTGCGCGAACGCGTGCTCGATGCGCTGGTCGAGCTGAATACCCCCTCGATCACAAAGCACATCGTCAAGGACTACCTCTCCGACGAGTCGGGGGTGGTGCGCCGCTTCGGCGTCTCTGCGTTGCTGCGGCTCGCAGACAGGCGCGCGCTCGGAGCGCTGCTGCGGGTGGCGCAAAACGACGAAGATTGGTTCGTTGCCGAGCTCGCGGTCGAAGCCGTCGGTCGCCTCTCGGACGAGCGCGCGACGGCCTATCTGGTCGACCTCCTGGGGCGTCGACCAGAGCTCCGCGTGGCGTGCATCGACGCCCTGCGCTCGCTCAAGGCGGTCGAGGCGCTGCCCGATGTGGCCGAGCTTGCCCAAGACCCCGACCCCGACGTGCGCACCGCCGCGATCAACATGCTGGAGGATCTGGACGATGGCACCCACGCGCTGTGGGCGCGCGGCGCCGAAGAGGATCCCTCCGCCACGGTGCGTGAGGCGGCCGGCCGGCTGCTCAAGCGCCTTCGGATCCAGGGACCGTCGGCTGCCGGCCAAGCAGTGCCGTTGCGCTCGCTCGACGGTCTCTTGTCTCACGCCGTGCGTGAGGATTCCGACGACTTGTTCCTGCTCGCGGGTCAGCCGCCGTTCATCAAGGTCAAGGGCCGCATTGGGCCGCTGGGCGGAACCACGTTCAGCGACGAGATGATCAAGGAGCTGATCACGCCGCACCTGTCGCCGTCGCAACGCGAGGCCTTCGAGCGGGGCGACGAGGTGGACATGTCCTACGACCTGGCCTCGAGGGCCGTCCGCTTTCGCGTCAACCTCTTCCGCCAGCTGTCGGGCGTGGGCGCGGTGTTCCGCACCGTCAAGAACGACGTGCGCTCGCTCGACGCGCTGAAGGTGCCCGCAGTCGTGCGCAGTTTTGCGGAATTTCCACATGGCCTCGTGCTGGTCGGGGGGCCGACGGGCGCGGGCAAGTCCACCACGCTCGCCGCCCTGATCGATCACATCAATCGGCACCAGGCGCGCCACATCGTCACGGTCGAGGATCCGATCGAGGTCGTGCACAAGCAGCTGAAGAGCCTGCTCACGCAGCGTGAAGTCGGGGCCCACACCAGGTCGTTCCGCGGGGCGCTCAAGTCCGCGCTCCGCCAAGACCCCGACGTGATTCTGGTTGGAGAGTTGCGCGACCTCGACACCATCGCGTTCGCCGTCACGGCAGCGGAGACCGGGCACCTAGTGTTCGGCACCGTGCACACCACCTCCGCCGACGCGACCGTGGACCGGCTGATCCACGCCTTTCCTCCGCGCCAGCAGGCCCAGGTGCGCGGCATGCTCGCGGAGTCGCTGCGGGCGGTGACCTGCCAGCACCTTCTGCCGACGCCCGACGGCGCTCGCGTGCCGGTGGTGGAGGTGATGATCAGCAACGACGCGATCCAAGCCTTGATCCGCAAGGGCAAGAACTTCCAGATCCCCACCATCATCGGCACCTCGCGTGATCAGGGCATGCAGCTGATGGACTCGGAGCTCACCCGACTGGCCAAGGACAAGGCGGTGGTGCTCGAGGAAGCGTATGCGCGCGTGATCGACAAGCGCGCGTTCGAGTCGGCTCTGGGCCTTCCTCCCAGCGCCGTGAGCGACTCGATCCCCCCGGAGTCTCGCGAGCAGCCCATGCGCGGCGAGCACAACTTGCAGACGAAGAAGGGCTGATGGCACCTCGCATCGATTCGTTCCTGCGCTTGGTGGTGGACCAAAAGGCGAGCGACCTGCACTTTCGCGCCGGGAGCGTCCCCACGATCCGCCTCGACGGGGAGCTCCTGGCGCTCCCGTTTCGCTCCCTCTCCGCGGAGGAGACCAAGCGCTTCTTGTGGGAGATCATGAGTCCGGCGCAGCGCTCCGCGTTCGAGACGAAGCAAGAGCTCGACTTCGCGCATTCGATCACCAACGTGGGCCGCTTTCGGGTGAACACGTTCGTGCAGTCGGGCGGCATGGGCGCGGTCTTTCGCGTCATCCCAAACCAGGTGCCCAGCATCGGGGATCTCGCGCTCCCCCGCGCGGTGCAGCGGCTGGCCCAGCTGAAGGACGGTCTGGTGCTCATCAGCGGGCCCACGGGCAGCGGCAAGACGACGACGTTGGCTGCGCTGATCGACGAGATCAACCGCACGCGCCCGTGCCACATCATCACCGTCGAGGACCCGATCGAGTATGTGCACCGGGCGCGCAGCAGCCTCATCACCCAACGCGAGATCGGCACCCACACCGAGTCGTTCGCGGTCGCGCTTCGCGCCGCGCTGCGCGAGTCGCCCGATGTGCTCGTGGTGGGCGAGCTGCGAGACGTCGAAACGGTGATGCTGGCGCTGTCAGCAGCCGAGACGGGCGTCCTGGTGTTCGGCACCTTGCACACCAACTCGGCGCCCAAGTGTATCGATCGCCTGGTGGACATGGTGGAAGAGGACGCGCAGGCCCAGGTGCGCTCTGCGCTCTCCCTGCTGCTCCGCGGGGTCGTTGCCCAGCATCTCGTGCGCCGCACCGATGGCGAGGGACGGGTGGCGGCGGTGGAGATCTTGTTGCCTTCGTTCGCGCTCTCCCATCTCATTCGCGAGGGAAAGACCCACCTGATCGATCAGCTGATCAAGTCGAGCGAGGGCGACGGATCGGGCAATCAGTCTCTCGATACGGTGCTGTGCCGCATGATTCAGCAGGGCTTGATCGACCTGGATGAGGCGCTCAAGTACGCCCCCGATCCGAGCTTGTGTCGCCGGGCGGCGCAGGCGGTGGACGAGCTGTGACCTAACGGGCACGCGAAAGCGCGGCAGCGGACGCGCGCCCCAGGGGGACGCCTCACACGCGGGCGAAAACCTGATAACAATCAGACGTGTCGTCGGTTGAGGGCTTTCGGGAGCGCGCGAACGCATTGGTGCGGAGTGGCCGCATCGACGCGGCAGCGCGCGTGCTTTTCGAAGCAGGCCTTCTCGAGGATGCGGCCACCATCTTGGCGGACCATGGCCGCGGCGAGGACGCGGTGGTGCTGCTTTGCGGGCGGGGCGTGGTGGACGCATCGAGACTTGCCACTCCCGTGCTGACGCTGGCAGCCAAGCTGCTCGAGACGTTGCATCGTGCCGAGGAGGCCGCAGCGGTGCACGAGCGCCTCGGCAACGACGCCAAAGCGGACGAGCTCCGCCGCCAGGCATCTGGAGATCGGCAGAGCGGGCCGCCCTCCGTGGGTGCTTCGCGCAGCAGCTACCTGCCGCCCTCGGTGCGACCGCCGGGCCGGCCCGGCGGCACGCGCGGCACGGGAACGCCAGGCCGCGCGAGCCTGCCGCCAGATGCGGCTTCGAGCGCGGCCAAGCTCGAGCGCGAAGGCAGCTTCGAAGAGGCCGCACGCCAGTACCTCGCTGCGGGAGAGTTCATCGCGGCGGCGCGCTGCTTCGACCGGCTTCAGGCGCCGAACGAGTCCCTCCGCGCGTTGCTCAGGGTGCCGGTGGAGGCCCCCGAATACAAGCAAGTCTGTCAACGGGTGGTGACTCTGGCCGCCGCCATCGATCTGGTCGACTTCGACCTCGATCACTTTCTTTCGCGCTTCCTGCGCGGCTCGGTCACCTCCAAGGAGGATGGGCAGGCGCTGATGAACCTGTCCGAGCTGTACGAGCGTCACGGGTTCCTGGAGAACGCGCGCGAGGCGTTGGCACGGGTCGCCGCCGCGTGGCCCAACGACGCCAACGTCAAGCGCAAGCTCGAGCGCTTGGACTACGCCATGCGCGGCAGCGCCAAGCAGTTCGAGCGCGCGGTGCGTGAAGACGAGGTCTTTCGTCGCGTCGGCCGCGAGGCTCCGCCTCCCGCTGACTCCTCGGAGAGCTTCCCGTCGCTGCCCGAGCTTCCGCCGATTGCTCCGCGCAACAAACGCGCGGTCACGCTCGACGCGGTCGAGCCGCAGCGCATCTCGCCTCCGCGCTCGGTGGCGGCGGCGCAAGCGACCATTGCGAAGCCACCAGCCGCGCGGCCGCCGTCTCCGGCCATCGCTCGGCCTGCGGCGCGCGCGGGCGCCGGCGCGATCCCCAACGTGTTCGACGTGCCGGCCGGGTTCGTGGTGGCGGACCGCTACAGGGTGGTCCGCTGCGTCGGGCGCGGGGGCATGGCTGCGGTGTACGAGGTGCTCGACGATCAGACCGAAGAGAACATCGCGCTGAAGCTGTTCGCGCCCACCGGCAACGACGACACGCAGCTTGGTCGCTTCAAGCAGGAGCTAGCGGTCGCGCGCAAGCTCAACCACAACAACATCGTTCGGCTGTACGACATCGGCACCCACGGTCACGCGAGCTTTCTCACGATGGAGCTGCTCGAAGGCATGGACCTGGCCGACTTGCTCGAGCAATCGCGGGACTTGATCCGCGATCTCGGGTACCTGGCCCAAGCGCTCGAGGGGCTGCAGTGCGCGCACGAACGGGGGGTGGTGCACCGTGATCTGAAGCCCGAGAACATCTTCGTCACCAACGCTGGGGTGGTGAAGATCATGGACTTTGGCATCGCCAAGCAGCAGACACGCGGCAACCTGACGCAGGCAGGCTACAGCGCGGGGACGCCGGCCTACATGGCGCCCGAGCAAGCCAGCGACTTTCGCTCGGCGACCCACCTTGCAGACCTCTACTCGGTGGGGGTGATCGCCTACCGCATGTTCACCGGCGAGCTGCCCTTCCAGCACGACAACCCCGTGGCGCTGCTCATGAAGCACATGCGCGATCCGCCGGCACCTCCGAGCAGCGTAGATCCGTCCATCCCCGACGAGCTCGAGTTCATGATCATGCAGCTGTTGGAGAAGGATCCAGCGCGCCGCATCCAAAGCTGCCGAGAGCTGGCTGACGATCTCGTGGCCCTGCGCAACCGCCTGCAGAACGCTCGGCGGCGCCGCTGAGCCACCGCCCTACGGCAAGAACGCCAGCGTGAGCGCCGCCGCAGGCTCGCCGCCGAGCAAGAGCTCCACGTCGCCGCCACCCACCGGCGCGAAGTGATCTGCGTCTCCTAGCGTGAGCACCAGCCGCAGGCGGTGTCCGGCCAGCACCCGGTGGCAGAGTGGCAAGAGCGAGAACGACAGCTCCGCGAGCTCGCCTGGCACGAGCGGCCGCGCGTGCGCGCGCTCGAACGAGCGCTGCACGGTGGGGCCACACAGGCCATCGCTGCGAGGTGACCGAGCCCGGTGCCTCGCCGAGAGCTGCCCTTCGCTGAGGTACACCACGCGGCCGTCGGGGGCGACGTCGGCCAGGTAGGCCATGATCGCCGCATCCTCCCGCTGCGCGCGCACGGTCAGGTCCACACGCGGGTGGCCGACGAGCACACGGGTGCGATCGAACGGAGGCGAGTCGAAGCTCAGCTGCGCGCGCGTACGCGCGGCAAAGTCTGGGTAGTCTGCCGGCACGAACGCGGCCAGCAAGCCTCGCCAGCGCGACCTCTCGCCGGTGCCGAACGCCGCGTCGAAACGCAGATCCGTTCGGGCTTGCGTCGGCGCCACACCTGTCAATGAGCGCTGCGGGCTCAAGAACCACCGCTGCTCCATCGCCTCGGGTGGCGGCCAGGCCGACGCGGAGCGCCAGCGATTCTCGCCCAGCGTGAAGTAGCGCACGGGCGGCTCGCTGCCGACCCCGTCGTCGCGTCCGAGCAGCCACAGATCGAAGAAGCGCAAGAGCTCGGCGTCGTGCGCGAAGCTCGCCTCCTGTGCGGGAGCGAAGGGCTGGTGCGCGATCACGCCCGCGTGGCCCCAAGGCCCGAGCAACAGGCGCCCGCCTGGAACGCTGGCGTGACGTCGCGCGGCGGCCTGCGCGTAGGCGCCGTCGAAGTAGCCCCCGTAGCCGTAGATGGCGGCGCCCGAGCGCGCGAGGCGATCGATGTGGCCGCTGGGGCTGACCAGGCTGAAGCCGAGGTCGGGATCGCCTTCGCGAAAGTCGTCTCGGCAGGCCACCTCCAGGCAGAGCGCGTGCACGTCCCCGTTGTCCCCGTGGTCGAGGAGGGCGCGTGCCCGCTCTCGACCGTCGAGGTCGTCGTCCACCCGGCGACCGCCGCGAAACACCGCGCCGAACACCGCGCCGATCGCACGCTTCGTGCGCTCGGGGCCGAGGCGTGTGAGCAGCCGCTCGAGCGCGCGAGGAGCGCGTGGGTCGACCGCGCGTCCGCGCGCGATGACGTAGACCAGCTCGGCCATGGCGTCGTGGAAGCGATGGTCGTCGAGCAGGCGGTTGAAGCGCGACCACCCCTCGGTGAACCACGAAAGGTGCACGCCACCCGGGAAGGCCACGTCCTCGTAAGCGCAGAACAACGAGAAGCGGGGAGCGATCGCGCGCACGGCCGGGTGCTCGTTGACGAGCAACATCTCCGCGGTGGTGCCTTCGTACGAGATGCCGGTCGCGCCGACGCGGCCGTTGGACCAGGGCTGCGCCACGATGTAGTCGACGATCTCGGCGCCGTCCTGCACTTCCCCGCGTGACCAAGGCAATGGCCAGCGGCCGCTCGACACGCCCGAGCCACGGACGTCCACGTCCACCCAAGCGTAGCCGCGCCCGAGGAACCGCTCGCGCGTGGGGCCCGCGATGTCGAACGCGTCGCGCGACCAGCGGTAGTCCAGCCTCTTGGGCAGCTCGACGCTGCGGAAATAGCGCGTCTGCCGCAGGATCGTCGGACGCTTGTCCCCGATGCGGTGGCCGCTGGGGAGGTGGATGTCGAGGGCGAGCCTGACCCCGTCACGCATCGTCAAGTAGAGCGAGCGACGCTGGCCACTGTCTCGGGGAGGGGGGGGCAGCGCCAACCAGTGCTGGTCTGCGCGGCCCGCACGAGACCGGGCGTTGCTCTCTGGGCTTGCTGGGGCGGGCCGCGCCATGGCCCCGCATCATCGCACAGGTGCGGGGTGAGCCGTCCGACCGGTCCCGGGCGTCCGGGAGTTGACTTCTGCCGCGGCTCGCCTAGGGTGCGCGCCGCTCGGAACCCGAGCCCCAAGGAGCTGACGAAATGCGCTTCCACATGTCCCTTTTGCTCGCGGCAGCCGCGAGCGTGGCCGCGGCTGCGGCATGCAGCAGCACTCCCACCACCACCGAAGAGCCGGTCGCCACCGCCACCGCGTCGTCGGACATGACGGGCTCGGAGCCCAGCGCGGTCCCCACGAGCGATCCGGTCCCGACCGCGACGGCGACGGCGACGGCGACCGCGTCGGCGCCCCCCCCTCCCGCGAAGCCTGCGTGGAAGGACATGTCGCACGATCAGAAGATGGAGCTGATGAAGGCAGAGGTCATGCCCAAGTTCTCCAAGATGTTCCAGGAAGTCGACGCGAAGAAGTTCGCGAAGATGGACTGCGCCACCTGCCACGGCGCGGGCGCCGACAAGACCGGCTTCAAGATGCCGAACGCAAAATTGCCGAAGCTCGACCCGGCCGACAACTTCAAGAAGCACACGAAGCAGCAGGCCATGTTGGACTTCATGTTCAAGATGACGCCGGCCATGGCGGAGACGCTGAACGCCCCCAAGTTCGACCCCGCGACGGGCAGCGGCCTCGGCTGCATGACCTGTCACACGATGGCCGGCGGCAAGGCCGGCGCGCCCCCCGCCAAGAAGTGATCTTGGCCTGATCGCGCGGGCTGTGAGATGAGAGCTCATGGCCCGAGGCTGGCCCCGATTGCGAGCCCGACCCCTACGTTGGTTCGGGCTCGTGCTGTTCCTGCTCTCTCTGCTTCGCCCGCAGGTCGCGCTGGCCTGGGTGGAGTCGCACGTCGCGCGTGACGACGTGCGCCTGGTGGTGCAGGCAGACGGCACCGCGCGCGTCGAGCACAAGATCTTGCTGCTGGTGAGCGGCGGACCGCTCAAGGGCTTCACCGTGCGCGGGGTGGACGCGGACGCGGTGCTCGACCGCGACGCGTTCGTGCAGAGCGAGCAAGAGGAGAAGTCGGGCTCGCTCGAGGGCGGCCTGCCCATCGCGCTCACGTTGGTCAAGGCCGAGGGCGGGCGAACCGACATCGAGGCCAAGTTCGACGGCCGCGGGATTTCTCGGGGACGTTTCGTAGCCACCGTGCGCTACCAGACGAATCTCGCCCAGAGCGGCGCATTGCGCGGCGACGGCGCGAGCGCGCGGCTCGATTGGGTGGGCGCCGAGTGGGACGACGGGCTCGAGACCACGCGTGCCGTGTTCGTCGTGCCAGCTGGGCGCAGCGAGCCCGCCCCGATCGATCGCGACGAAAGCGACGACTCGGCTGGGGCGCAGGGCACTTACCTGAGCAAGGTCACCAAGCAGAACACGACCGACACGATCGAGGTGATGCGCGCCTACGCAGCGAGGGGAGAACGTGTGGCGTGGAGCCTGCGCCTCGACCGCCAGGCGTTCCCCTTCCTGAGTGAGCAAGCGCGCGCCGTGGAGCCGAACGGAGGGCACGGCGCGCAGCCCACCCGCCCCCGCTCCGTGCTCTCGCCCGGCTTCGGAGACAAGCGCACCTCCGCGCTGTGGCTGGTCGGGTTGCTCGGGCTGGTGTTGACGACGGCGCTGTGGTTTGCGCACGCCATCGACGCCCGGCAACGCGCGGATCGCCGCGGTGACAGCGTGCGCCCGCTGCTGCCGTTGCCGGCGTTCGCGCGAGCGCTGCTCGGCGGCGGCTCGCTCGTGGGTGGTGTGTACGTCCAGCTCACCTCAGAGAGCACGTTGTTCGGCTCGCTGTTGGTCGCGGCGGCGTCGTTGACGAGCTGGCACCTGTTGCCCAAACCAAAGATCCTGCTGCGGGGCCCCGGGACTTGGCTCGCCGTGCGCCCGAGCGAGGCCTTCCTGCTCCCGCCCCGCCGCCGCTCTCCGTTCGACGTGCGCACCTGGCCCGGCGTTTGTCTCGCGCTCGTGATGGCGGTCGGCGTGGGCGTCGCGGTGCACTTCGCTGCGCGCTGGTCTCCGCACCACGCCGTGCTGCTCGGGTTCGACGCGGTGCCGTTGCTGCTGCTGTTCTTGAACCCCTCCCCCTGGACCCAGAGCGCCGACCCGATCGCCGACCCGGTCCCCTTGTTTCGGTCGCTGGTCGAGCGTGTGCAACGCAACACCACGGGGGTGCGGGTCGTGCCCCGACTCCGCTTCCCGCAGGGTCAGCGTGACGCGGACGAGCTGCGGGTGGTGTTCCTGCCGCCCCGTCCAGCGAAGGGCCTGCGCTCGATCGAGCTCGGCGCAGCCTACGCGCCCGGTCCGCTCGGACATGTGGAGCTGCCCGAGATCTTGGTACGGTTCGAGGCCGGCTCCGAGTGCGAGCGGATGCTCACGGCGTTCGACCCCGGCTCGCGTGCGCAACGCGGCCGCCGCCCGGACGAGCGCGTGATGAGCTTCGCGCCCAAGCTGCCGACCACCAAGATCACGGGCGACCTCTTGCTGGCGATCCTCTCCCGGCTCACCCAACCGGAGCAGGACAAAAACGTGCGTATGACCGAGGGCCCGTCGGAGCGCCAGCTGCCCGTTCGTCGCGCACGCGCGGCCGCCGCGCGGGAAGCCGCAAGCGCCGCGGGGTGAGCTACTTCAGGTCGACCCAGTCGCCCTTCTTGCAGTGCTCGTCCTTGGCTTGCTTGCCGTTCAGCGTCTTTTTGCCCTTCTCGTAGACGAAGACGAGCGACTCTTGCGGTGTGCCGGTCTCGAGCGTGCACATGCCCAGACGACCGTCCTTCGGACAACCTTCGGTGCCGAGCTTGCCCTTCCACGGGTCGCCGTCGCAGGTCGCCTTGATGGCGTCTTCTTTGGAGTGGGCCGTGCCGCTGAACTCCACACACGCGTTGGTGTTGGCAACGGCGTCGCAGGCGAACGTCTTCTTCGGGCCCGCGTCCGCGGACGCGCTGGCCGCGGCAGTCGGCTCGCCGCTCGGCGCTGCTGACGCCGCAGGCGCGGCCGAAGATTTGGCGGGCGCAGCGGCGCTGCCGCTCGACTTGGCGGATGCCGGTGCGCTCGACGAGCCGGCGCCACCGCCTTCACCACCACAGCCTGCCAACAGCAACGTCACGACCGAGCCTGCGAGAATGCGCATGGACATGTTCCTCCTCCTTCGAGGCGCGCAATCTGCTCGACCTCGGGGCAAATGGGAAGCCCTCGTGCTGCGTTCGCGTGCTTCCACACCAGCGCTCAGCCCACTTCTGCTCACTTGCACGTCGTCCTCGGGTACATCGTCGTCCGCGAAGAAACCTCGCGGACGATGTACGAGGCGCTCAGGCCTTCTTCGCGACGGTGGCGCGCACCAGGTAGCCGAACACGAACGAGGCCGCGATGAAGCCCCAGAACAAGAACGGCTTGCCTGTGTTCTCGAGCCCGTGCGCCAGGTTGACGCCGAAGATGCTGCCCAGCGCGCTCATGGGTAGGAACAGCGCCACCAGCAGGTTGAGCCGATGGCTCGACAGCGCGATGTGCTCGGCGCTCTCTGCCTGCTCCTCGGCGCGCTTGGCAGTGGTGTAGTCGAGACCGGCCTTGGCATCCGTCTGGATCAGCTCGGCCGTTCGCTCCACGCCGCCCGCAGCGTCGCGCAGCGCGATGATGTCGTGGTCATTGGGCACCGCCTCGCGCGCCTCTTGCAGCGTGCTGTGCAGGTGGCGGGCGGAGCGCAGGATGGGCGCCACCTCCTGCAGCACCTGGTAGAAGTCGGTCGCGCGCTTCGCGGACTCGAGCGCGGCCTCCAGCTGCGTGACGCGCTGCTTGTAGGCGTCGACCACGCCGACCAGCCCCGAGAGGCCGCCTTTGGCCTCCCCGCCGGCCTTCCAGGTGCCATCTGGTTTGCGCCAGAACAACGCGGCCTTGCGCTCGATGTCGTCGGCGCCCGGCACCAGGTGCGTGACCAACAACAGGTGCCCCGAGTGCACCATCGCGCGCTGCCGACCAGCCTCTTTGCCGAAGCGCGAGGCGATGGCGTCGGGGACCTCCGTCCACGCCGCGGGAATGACCTTGCCCATGCGCGGGATAGTAGGGCGCGCGCTAGGGAGCGTCCGCAGTTTCTTGTCGCGGTGTCTCGTCGCGGCCCTCGCTGACGCGCGCAAGTGGAGGCCGTGACGAGACACCGCGACGACGGGCGTCGGGTGGTCTCGCCCCCGGACAATGTCGGCCGCCCATCGGTCGGACTACTCCTGCTCGAACGCCTTTTTCACCGACGGCCTCGTCAGGCTGTACAGGGCGTAGACCGAGTACATCGTGCCAAAGCAAGAGAACAGGCCGATCGCCGCGTAGACGATGCTCGAGACGCGCGCCCAGGGGCGCCGTCGAAACAGCCCATACGCGTTCAACGGCGCCCACACCACGCCGGCCGGGAGCCACACGATGGTGACGAAGCCCATGATCAGCAAGCCGTACAAGAACAGCTCGAGCGCACCGTCGATTCGACTCGCATCTCCGCTGCTCGACACGGTGCTCGCTGCCTGCTCGGGCGAGTCTTCGCGCAGAAAGAAGCCACCGACCGTGGCAACGTGCATCAGCGCCATCAACACCATGAAGAACTTGTTGAAGGTGAGGTGGATCGGCTCCCGCGGCGTGGCGGCTGCACGGAGCTGGGCCGCGAGATCGTGCATGTCCCGAAAGCGAAGGCTCGGGTCGGTCGCCAGCCCGCGCGTGAGCACGCGGCGGAGCGCCCCTGACACGGCGGGCATGGGGGTGACGGCGCCGCTCGTGACCGCCCAGCGCAGCTCGTCGATGCTGCGACCGCGATAGGGCCGCGCGCCGCTGAGCGCCTCGAACAGCGTGACCATGAACGAGAACTGATCCGAGCGCGCGTCGGCCGGGCGCGCGAAGAGCTGCTCCGGGCTCATGTACGCGGGCGTCCCCACCATGGCGCCGGCGTGCACCTGCGGCGCGCGCACCAGGCCGAAGTCGGTGATCTTGGCTCCGCCGTCCGCCGTGACCAGCACGTTGTCTGGCTTGATGTCGCGGTGGATCAGCCCGCGCGCGTGCATGGCCGAGAGGCCGTCGGCGACGTCGAGCATCACGCGCAAGATCTCGTCCTTGCTGCGCGGGTGCAGCAGCCAACGCGACAGCGGGACGCCGTCGACCAGCTCCATCGACAGGAACAGGCAGCCGTCCGTCACCCCGGCGTCGTAGATGGCGACGACCTTGGGGTGGGCCAGGGCAGCGATCGCGCGGGCCTCGGCCAACGCGAACGCCTCGGCTTCGGAGCTCGAGACCAGACCGCGATGCAGCACCTTCAGCGCCACCCGCCGCTCCAGCACCGTGTCCATCGCCGCGAACACCGAGCCCATCCCGCCGGCGCCCAGCTTGGCCAGGATCTCGTAGCGACCGAAGCGTGCGCCGGGCGGCAAGACCACCCCCTGGGTAGGCTCGCTCTCGTGCTCCTCGGTGCGATGGCGCACTCCGCTGTTCGAGTGGGGATCCGCGAGCGTCGGCGCGAAGGGCGCGAGCGAGAGCGCGCGGCAGAGCTCGGTCATCGTGGCGTAGCAGCGCGGGCAACCGTCGACGTGCGCCGCGACGCCGCGACGCTCGGCCTCCGCGAGCTCTCCCTGTACGTAGCGCAGCGCGGTGCTCTCGTCGGGGCAGGCCACGATGCGGGTACGGTGCTCAAGGCCAACCCGGGCAGCAAGCCAGAACCGCGCTTTGCTAAGATGACCGCCACCATGACGAGCTTGGCCGAGACCTTCTGCGCGTCGCTCCCGCCGGGGCCGCCGCTCGACCAGGCCTGGCTCGAGCAGACGCTCGGCCGCATGATCTCGCTCGCCAAGCAGCGCTACCCGGGCGCCGACGCGCCCGCCGACGAGTTCGTGCGCGCCCTGGCACGTGGCTTCGACCGTGCAAAGGAGGCCGCGGCGCAGCTCGAGGCCGTGCGCGCTGCAGACCTGTGGCTGGTCTCGGCCTGTCTCGCGGGCTCGGCGGTGGCCGAGCGCGAGCTCGCGCGCCAGCTCGATGCAGAGATCGCCAAGGTCCAGACCCGGACCTCGGCCACGCTCGCCCCCGAAGACCTTCGACAGCTCGTGTGGCAGAAGCTGTTCGTCGCGGAGGCCGGCAGCGCGCCCAGAGCACGCGAGTACGCCGGGCAGGCCGAGGTGAAGAGCTGGCTTCGCGTGGTCATCGTGCGGGCGCAGGTGGACCACTCCCGCAAGAAGTCTGGCGGAGAGCGAGTGGTCGACAGTGAGCGCGCCACGGAGGAGCTGCTCGGCGCGAGCGGCGACCCGGAGATCGAGTATTTGAAGCGACACTACCGCGGGGCGTTCGCGGCCGCCTTCGAGCAAGCGGTGCGCGGGCTCGACGCCGAGGATCGCCTGATCCTGCGGCAGCACTATGGTGATCGCTTGAGCGTCGACCAGCTGGCTGTGGTGCTGGGTCTTCACCGCGCCACGGCGGCGCGCAGGGTGCAGAGAGCCCGCGAAGTGCTGCTCTCCTCCACGCGTCGCGCGCTGATGGGGTCGCTCGGGCTCTCGCGTGGCGAGCTCGAGAGCATCATGCGCCTGATCGAGAGCCAGCTGCACGTGAGCGTCGTCCGTCTGCTGGCTTGAGCGTGTCCCTCGTTTCAACCCGACCAGGTCGTTGTTATCCTGCGCCGCGTTGGAACACCCGCCCCCGTGCTGCGCCTCTTGTCCAGAGCTCGCCTCGTCGCGCTCGTGTCGCTTGCTCGCGGAGCCGACCGCGCCACACCGAGCGCGCCTGTTCTCCATGCCCTGCGACGCGCGACGCCTGCTCCGCTATCGCCTTCGTGCTCACGGTGACGCGGCGGTCACGCAAGCGCTGTCGTTGTGGGAGTCCGGAGAAGAGGGCGGGGCTCGCTTCGCCCACTTTCGCGATTCCTTCCCGCTCGACGCCCGCCTGTGGCTGACGGCTTGGCCGTTCGAGGCGCTGCTCGCTGGCGAACGCAGCGCAGACTCGCAGGACGAACAGCTGCCCGGCGAACCGCTGCCGATCAGTGATGCGGCCGCCTTGCTGGCGCTCGACGAGCTGTTTCGTGTCGATCCTGTGGGCTTTGGTCTGGTGCTCGACGGCGCGCGCGGCGTGCTCGATCTGGTGGCGTGGCGGCACGGTCTGGGGGACACCGACGCGACCATCTCGGAGCGGATCGCGCTCGCGTTGTTTCGCTACTTGGTGTTGCGCGCGGGCGTGCTCGCTCGGCTGGACGATCCGCGCGAACGCGCAGCGCTGTCCGCCAAGCGCTTTCGCCACGGCGACGGCTCCGAGTTCGCTGCGCTGCGGGCGGCTCGCGAGGAGCTGGCCGAGCCCACGCTGAGCGTGCTCGCGCTGCGCGAGCTGGAGCGGCGGGGGGCGGCGCGCGCCGTGTCGCTGCTGCAAGCCGACCCCGAGACCGGTGTGCTGCTGGGCCAGTGCTCGGCGTTCCGGCGTGCGCTCCGCATCGATCCCGAGACGGAAATCGAGACCGCGTACGAGCAGGGGCTGTTCGCGTTGGTCGCACGCGACCTGGAGGCGGCCGCGCCGCGAGGCGAAGAGGCGCACCCGCGAGGCGCCGAGCTCTCGCGCTTTGCGGCCTACGAGCTCACGACGTCGCGCCGCCGCGCGTTGGTCGAGCACCTCGCCGCTTGCTCGCACGGTGCTTGTTGTGGGCTCGTGCGCGCGGAGATCTGCGGGCGACACGCCGTGAAGCGCGCTTTGGTCGGGCCCATGAGCGACGCTCCGCCGCCCGCGCCGTCGCACCAGAACCAGCCGGTCAACGCCACGACGCCCCACATGATCCGCTGTCGAGACGTCCTCTGGGAGACGTTCACCGCGATGGCCAGCGCCGAGGGCCGTCAGGTGGACGAGCTGGTAGACGAAGCGATGGACCGCTACCGCGCGCTGCGCAGCCACGTCGCCGGGCCGGTCTCGAGCCAGACCATCCCCGAGCCGGCAGCCACTCGTCGCTCCAGCATCCCCCCGTCACAGAAGGCGGGTTTGCGCCTGGGGGGCACCAGCTCCCCGCCACTGGCGCGAGAGCCGTCGCACCCCGAGGCGGACGAGGACGAGGTGACGACGCCTCGCGCCCCGGAGCCCAGCGACGAGCCCACCCGGCCGACGCGCGGTTGAAACGCAGCCTCGCTTCTGCTTCTTTGCTAGACGTACACCCTGGAGGACGCTTGCAAGGCCCGCCCAACAACTTCGTTCCTGCTCCCCCCCCGCTCTTCATGGACTACGCGGGGCGAAGGTACGCCGTGAACGTGGCGCGCTTCATCATCGGGCGGGAAAAGGGCCAGTGCCACCTCGTGCTCAGCGGTGGCAACGTGTCGCGCCAGCACGCCGCGATCGAGCTGCAACAAGGGCAATACTTCATCGTCGACCTGGGATCGCGCAACGGGATCGGCTCCAACGGCCTGCGCATTCACAAGAAGCAGATCGTCGAGGGCGACAAGTTCGACATCGGCGGGCACGCGTTGTCGTTCTCGTTTCGGAACTATTGACACGTCAGCGGGTGCACCACACGTCGCCGCCGGGCAGCGCGCCCACGTTGGCCGGACAGTGGATGCGCAGCGTGTCGCCGTCAGGGTGCAGGTTGCACAACATGCCGTTGCTCGGCGACATCTCGAGGTTGAGGATCCTGGTCGAGAACTGCGTCACCTTGAAGGACTCGTCGTTCACCCTCATGGTCTCGAGGCCCAAGTCGACCGCGGCTTTGCCGCAGGACCACGCGCCCCGCAGGTTCTTGGGCGGCGGGCCGCCTTTGCGCGGCAGCGAGCACACCACGTTCTTGCCACCCGGCTCGGCCAGCGTCTCCTTCAACAGCCCGGTGGCTTCCTGGCACATGCCGGCCTCTTTGAGCTCGCCTGCGGCCCGCTTCTTGGCCGCGTCGCAGCCCCCGTTCACCTGCGGGCACTGCTGGCAGGCGAGCTCCCAATAGGCTGGGCAGGGCGGGTCGCACGCCGTCAGCGTCAGGATCGTGAGGGCACCAAGAGCCCTTCCCAAGAGCGTCACTTCTTCGGGGCGGCGGTGGACTTGGGTGCGGCAGTGGACTTGGGTGCGGCGGTGGACTTGGGTGCAGCCGTGGTCTTGGGCGCAGCCGTGGTCTTGGCGCTGCCACTCGTGGCCGGGGCCGCGCTGGCGGAGGCGGCGGCGGTGGGCCCCGGCTCTGCGGTGGCGGTGGCGGCTGCCGAGGGGGTGGAGCTGGGCCCGTCTGCCATCATGGCGAGCAGGGCGTCGTCCTGCCTGCTGGGCCCGATGGGCTGCCCTGGAGGGGCGGGCGGTGCCTCGGAGCTGCCGCAGCCTCCCAGGCAGAACGCGACGAAAACCAGGACGCCAGGGACGAAGCGGGCCAGCCTCTGCATGGCCGGAACCTACACCGAGTCGGCGGATCTTTGGATCGCTTTCGGGTCGCGTGTTGTAATCCGCGCGTGCGCCTCCTTACGACCCTCGCCTTTCTGGGACTTGGCCTGCTTCTGGGCGGCTGCAGCTCCTCGAGCAAAGCCAAAACAGCCGCGGACGCCGACGTCAAGGACGAGCCGGGCTGGGACTCCGGCTCGAACCAAGCCTCGGGAGGTGGCACCGCGCCCCAGACGACCGGCAACCCCTCCGGGCCGTCGGTGGTCAACTACCCAGCGTTCGAGGTGTTGCGGGACGGCAGCTCGGTGATCTCGATCCAGGTTCGAGGGCCGGTGCAGGTCAGCGAGCAAAAGGCCCAAGGCCGCATCATCTATTCGCTGAACGGCGTGGCGGTGCCCGAGAAGGTGAACCGGTTGCCCATGTTGACGCAGCACTTCCCCACCCAGGTCACCTCGATCACCCTGGAGCAGGGCACCGGCACGGGCGCCAACCTGATCATCGACCTGCGCGAGCCTTCCACCTCGACCTTCAAGCTGACCAAGAACGAGGCCGGCACGATGCTCACCATCGCGCTGCCGCGCTCCGCGAAGTACAGCCAGAGCGACAAGACCGACGATCCGACCAGCTTCGAGCGGCCCAGCGATGCGCCCGGCGACGACGTGGTCGGCGCGGAGAACGAAGACCAGGCCGCGGAGGGGTACTCGAAGGAGACCGAGCGTCGTCGTCGCAAGTCCAAGCGGCAACCCAAGCCGTACGTGGAGCGGCCGCTGACCCTGCCGTACCGCACGCTGGCGCCCGACGTTGCGGTGTCGCTCGCCGGGGTCGATGACAACGATCCCGTCTCCTACCTCAGCTCCGGCGTGCGCTACGGCATCATCGACGAGTTCGAGATCGAGGCCACGCCACACGCCTTTCGCCTGACGCCCAACCCGGCGTTCGCGTACCCGAGCCTCGGCTTCACGGCTGGTTACACCGGTCACGTGTTCGAGATCGCGGGAAGGGCGCGCTTCTTCATCCCGGTCGACAGCGCGCTTCCCGGTGGCGACGCCGGCAACAACGGCGCGCTCATGCTCGGCGCGCCCATGGCGATCCACCTGGATCGTTGGGGTCGCATCGACACGGGTGGCTTCGTGACGCTGTACCTGCCCAAGAGCGGGGGCGACGTCGTCGCCGGCTTGATCCAGCAGCAGGCGAGTCCCTTCTACACGGACGCGGGCGTGCCCTTGAACTTTCTGTTCCAACCGGACCCTGCATTCTGGTTCGGCATCCACCACGGCTTCAGCGTCTACGACTTCAACGAGGCTGGCGAGACGTTCGCGTTGCCGCTCGGCGTCGAGCTAGGCATCACCGCGTCCGACGACTTCAACCCGATCGCGGATTTCTCGGTCAGGGCCGACCTGCCGAGACTTCTGCTCCCGGGACGGGACGGCGACCTCTCGGACGAGAACGTGTACCAGTTGGCGGCGTGGTTCCGCTGGTTCTATCACCTGTAGCAGCTACTGCCTGGCCTCCACTCGCGTGCCGTCCTTGATGCGGTCGCTCGGGTGAAGCACCACGCGGTCGCCCGGCTCGAGGCCGGAGGCGACCGCAGCCTCTCGCTCGCCCTGGCCCAGGAGCTCGACCGTGCGCTCACGGGCGAACCCTTGCGCGTCGATCACGAAGGCCGCGGTCGCCGGCCCCTTGCGGAAGAGCGCGCCAATCGGCACCAACGTGGTGTCGGCGAAGGTCTCGATCGTGATCGCCACTTCGACCCGGTACCCATCGCCCAGCGCGGACCACTGCGCCGGCGGATCGTCGAGATCCAGCAGCACGTTCACGCGCTGCTCCTCGACTCCGAGCGCGCTCACCTTCGTCACGGCCGAGGGCTCGACGCGACGCACGTGGGCGCTGAGCTTGTCGCCACCCCAGCGGTGGATCGTCGCCTCCTGCCGTTCGCGCACACGGATCGCGTCGCTGGTGAGCACGTCCACGACGATCTCCAGGTTCGCCGGGTCACCGATCTCGAGCAGCGGCGTGCCGGGCGCGACCACGCCTTCGCTCTCCTGAAAGACTCGCAGCACGCGACCTTTGGCGGGCGCCGTGACCGTGATCGACTCGGCCTTGGTCTTGTCGCCCGGCTTGCTACGGCCGAGCACCACGTTGGCCAACGCCTCGTCGTGACGCGCGACCTGGAGCGTGAACTCCGCGGTCGCCAGATCCGCCGTGCGCAGCCGAACGGCGCCAGTGGCGCGGTCGAGCTCCGCCTTGGGGATCGCTCCCTCGCCCGACAGCGAGCTGGCGCGCGCTGCGTCGGTCTTGGCCAAGTCGAGCGCCGTGCGGGCGCCCTCGACGCTGGCGATGGCGCGCTTGACGGCTGCGCTCGCGCCGTGAGCGCGCGCCTCGGCTTCCGCCATCGTGCGTCCGTCCAAGAGGGGCGTCTGGATCGGCACGAAGGTCGCCAGCACCTGGCCCTCCTTGATCTCGTCGCCGGGCGTCAGACTGGTGCGAAGGACGCGACCCGAGATCGGCGCAGAGACCACGTAGCGGTTGCGCACGCGCGTGCGCCCGTCGTCGTCGAGCGTGATACCGAGCGAGCCCTTCGTCACCTCCGCCACGTCCACGCGCTGCGGCTTGGGGCGGACGGAGTAGGCAATGGCGGCCACCACCACAGCCGCCACGATCAGGGCCACGGCGCGCCCCAGCCAGCGCCGGAGCGTGCGGTTCTTCTTCCTCTTCTGTGCTTGTTCGGCCATGGCATCAGTCTCGCGTCTTCAACACTTGCACGAGGTCGAGGTGGTCGACGCGCCGTCGTACCAGCAGCGCGGACACGGCCGCTGCGCCGATCACCACCAGCGCGGACGACAAATAGGTCATCGGCGAGACCACGCTCGGAAAGCGGTACAGCTCCGGGTCCGTGGTGCTCATGATCAGGTCGCACAAGTACTGCCCGATGAACAGACCGGGCACGATCGCCAGCACCACCTCGAGCCCGATCTGACCGAGCAGGATGTGGCTCACTTCGCTGCGCGTAAAGCCCAACACGCGCAGGCTCGCCAGCTCACGTGCCTGTGAGGAGAGCAAGATGCGCGCGTCATTGTAGACCACGCCCACGGCGATGATGCTCGCGAACACGGTCAGCAGAACGGTCATGGTGGTCATGGTCTCCCCGGTCAGCGCCTCGAAGCGCGCCAACGCTTCGGAGCGACGCGTGACCCCGAAGACCTGGGGCGCGTCGTTGAGCCGCCGTGCCACGGCCGTCTCGAGCGCGGGGTCCGTGGACACCACCACCGTGGTCAGGCCTCGCTCCTTGGTGATCTCCGCGAGCGCGTCGAGCGAGGTGTGCACCTCGAGCGAGGTCATGCCCACGAAGATCTGCTCCACGGTCACGTCGACGACCCGGCGTTGACCCTCGAGCACCTTGATCCGCACCTGGTCTCCCGCGCGCACGCCGAGCACGGCGGCGGTGTAGTCGTCGAGCGCCACGCCGTGGCGCGGCAGCGGCAGCACCTCTCCACGCTGGTCGACGAAGCGGCGGAGCGACGCGCCCTCCGGGTGACCCAACAGCGCCCGGCGCTTCTTGACGTGACCGTGGCTCACCTCGATCGGCGTGCTGCGCAGCGCTTCGGCGCGCGTCACGCCTGGAATCGCCGCGACCGATCTGACCACGCTCTCGTCCACCGATTTCCGGAACGAGATGGCCATGTCCTCGCGCATGGAGGTGCTGAACAAGAGCGTCATGAACTCGTCGAGGATGTCTCCCTGGAAGCGGCCCACGACGTTGATCGCCACCGCGAACGAGAGCGCGATCACGCTCATGGTCATGCGCAGCGGTTTGCGTGTGACCTCGCGCACGATCATGCGGCTGGCGGGCGAGAGCCACGCGAACAATCCGGCCCGCTCCAGCCAGCCCTGTTGGAACGACGGGGGAGCGGGCGGCCGCATGGCCTCCGCGGGGGGCATGCGGATGATGCGAACGGCCGCCGCGATCGCGCCCACCACCGCCGAGCCTGCGCTCACCAGGACGGCTGCGGTGACGACGCTCGGGTCGACCTCGAAGGGAGGATCGGGGAAGTGGAAGTACTGCGCGTAGATGCCGACCAGCGCGCGGCCCAGCCACGCGCCCAACACGATGCCGCCGGCCGCTCCGATGCTGGCGATGGCGAGCACCAGCTTCAGATAGTGCAGGGCCACCTCCCGGCCGGTGTAACCGAGCGCGCGCAACGCGGCGATCTCTGGGCGCTCCAGGGTGATCAAGCGCGCCAACACGGCGTTCAGCAGGAACGCCGCCACGCCCAAGAAGATCGTGGGGGTGATCAGCGCCATGCCGCGCAGCTGCGTGAGCTCTTGGGAGAGCGCTCGATTCGAGGGCTGCTCACTTCGAGCGTACGCGCCCGCGCCACCGTAGGGCGCGAGCAGGGCGTCGACCTCGGCAATCACCTGCGTCTCGTTGGCGCTCGGGCTGAGCGAGAGCGACACGTGGTTGAAGGCAGCCGGCAGATTCTCCAGCTTGCGTACCGCGTCGAGATCCATCCAGATCACGCCGAAGCGCTTCTCGTCGCCGGTCATGTCGCCCGGGGCGATCGCGAACAGGTACTCGGGGGAGGCTGCGGTTCCGACCACGCGGATGCGGCGTTCGGAGCCGGCCACGATGGCGTGGATGTAGTCACCATGCTTCAGCGAGTGGGCCTTGGCGAAGGCGTCCAGCACGGCGCCTTCCTCGGTGTTGCCGGGTTGTGGCAAACGGCCCGACATGACGCGCGGAATGTCGACCGTAGGGCCCCCGGGGCGGAGGCCGATCAGCACACCGGTGGGAGGAGTCGCCAGCGCTGGCATGCGCATGCGGATCGGCGCCACCGCCGTCTCCGACACACGAGTCACGCCGTCGATGGCTTGCAGGCGCGGCAAGAGCGACGCGGGCGCACGCGAGCAGTCTGCGAACACATCCGCGAAGGACTGCCGCTCGTAGTAGGACTCGCGCGCGCTCGCCAGCGACTCGAACGTGGCGCGCAGGCTGACCCAGCTGGCCACGCCGGCCATGACCACCAACGCGATCGTCAGCGCCTGCCCCTTCAGGCGCAACAGATCGCGCACCAGCTTCATGGTGAGCGGCGTCACCAGGACAGGTCCTCCGGGCGCGCGCGCACTTGTTGGCGAGTCTCTTGGTGGAGCCTGCCACCCGCCATGGTGATGGTGCGATCGGCCATGGTGGAGATCACCGCGTTGTGCGTGATGATCGCGGTCGTGGTGCCCACTTCGCGGTTCACGCGCTCGAGCACGCTCAGCACCAGGCGGCCGGTCGCGGCGTCGAGCGCGCCCGTCGGCTCGTCGCACAGGAGCACGTCCGGGCGCTTGGCGACCGCCCGCGCGATGGCGACGCGCTGCTGCTCACCGCCCGAGAGCTGCGCCGGGAAGTGATCGATGCGTTCGCCGAGCCCAACCAGGTCGAGCGCGTCCTCGGGATGCATCGGATCGTCCGAGATCTCGGTGACGAGCGCCACGTTCTCCAGCGCGGTCAGGCTCGGGATCAAGTTGTAGAACTGGAACACGAAGCCCACGTGTCGGCGGCGGAACATGGTGAGGGCGGTCTCGTCGTCTCCGCCGATGGCGTCGCCCCGGTAGCGAAGCTCTCCCTCGGTGGGGAAGTCGAGCCCGCCCAGGATGTTGAGCAGCGTGGACTTGCCGCTGCCGGAGGCGCCGAGCAGCACGCACAGCTCTCCCTCCTCGAGCGTCAGATCCACGCCGTCGAGCGCGACCACGTCGATCTCCCCCATGCGGTAGACCTTGCGCAGACCGCGAGCTTCGAGCACGGCGGCGCGGGGAGGGCGGTCGGCGGCCATCGCGAACGCGGGTGTAGAGCCGAGAGTGCGAGAGGGCAAGCGCGCGCGACGCGCGCTACTCGTGCTCGTCGACGATGAAGATCTCGGTCGACAACCGCACGGTGCCTTGTGGCGTCACTTTGCCTGTCAGCGTGAACAGGCTGGTCTTGCCGTCCCCGTCGAGATCGCCCTCTGCCGAGGCCTCGAACCCGTCAGGTCCCGGATCTGGGCCGCCGCGCTTGGGGCCCTTGTAGTTGCCGCCCGCGCGGTAGTCGTATTGGAAGTAGTGAGGGTTGGTGATGGTGAACTTGAGGCACTTCCAGCCCACGGTCGGGCTGCCGGTGTCGAAGTCTTGCCCCTGCTGCGTCGACGGTTGGTACTTGCTGCCCGCGGGTACGGTCGCTGGCACGGGCCGGGCGGACTTGCACAACGCGTGTGCTGGCGTGCTCGACGATTCCCGCTCGTACGCTGCGATCGCGCCGCGGCTGATCGCGCCGATGGCGTTCTTGGCCTCCGCCGTCTTGGCCGCAGCCAAGTAGCGGCGCACGCCGTAGATGCCGACCGCAGCGAGCGAGCCCATCCCCGCGACGGCGCCTGCGCCGCCGGTGCCTTTGAACTTCAGCGCGACGCCCTTGTCGTTGGGGTCGAAGCTGAGCGCGAAGAAGCCCACGGCGGTGCCGAGGGAAGGCGCGGGACCAGCCTCTTGCGGAAGCAACTTCTGGAGCGAGCCGAAGTCGGCCACCAACAGCGAATGGGCTTCAGGGGGCGCAGTGTTGCGCCCCGCGAACATGGGCTGCGCGCCCAAGCGGTCCGAGGTCTGGTTGGAGCTCTGCATCAGCTTCTTGCTGAGCGAGCTCTCGCCGACGGCGATCGCAACCTTGCCTGGGAACGACTGCACCGAGACCGCGGTCGGGCCGTCGCTGAAGCTGAACGCGCCGGGCTTCGCGCTGACCTTGGCGCTCGACGGCGCGTTCTTCGCGATCGCGTCGATCAGCTTGGCGGCGACAGCGTCGTTCTTGGTGGCGACCGTCACGAGCAGCGCGCCGGACTTGGTGAAATCTCCGGGTGTCAGACTCGCGCCGGACGTGTGGTACGCGCCCATGGCGGCCTCGTCGCCCAGCGCCGCGTCGAGCTCGCTGAGGGTCACCTTCGTCGCCTGCGTCAACGCCTCGTTCACTTCGCTGGCGGTCGAGAGCTTGCCGTCCACGCGGCCCAGCTCGTTCAACACGTCCGCGAGCGTCCTTTGGGGCTTGCGCTTGAGCGACATGCCCCAGGCCACCACGGCGCCGCTGGGAAGCTCGGCGACGGCTCGCTGCGCGGACGGCGCGAGCACGTCGCCGACGCGGGGCACCTGCTCGCCGAGCTGCGTGTACTCCACCTCCAGCCCGCTCGTGAAGTCGATGCTCGCCACCACGTTGGAGCCAGGCGCCATGTTCTTGGCCAACTTGCCGCCGGTGGCCGTGGCGAGGTCGGCTGCGACCCACAGGTCGCCGGGCTTGCGCGGGCGGTGCAGCTTGGACTTCTGGAAGCTCTCGACCGTCCCTCCCGCCGCGGCGAGCGCGCGACCAAGCGCTGCCTTGTCGCTGGCGATCAGCAGCAGGCTCTGCTTGCCGAGCCATTGCGCCTCCATCGCGCCGTCGCTGAAGTGATCCTTGTCGATCTCCTTCAGCTTGGCTGCCTCTGCCAGACGAGGCAGCAAGCTCGCATCCTTCAGGCGCACGATCACCGCCCCGCTGACCTTGTCGGTGGGGGCGCCCACCATGAACACGACTGCCCCGCCGTACGCGGCGACGGTTTCGTCGACCAAGGCCTTGGGGACGCCCAGCTTGCCCGCGAGCGCCTCTGCCGCGCCGTCGATCAGCAGCTTGGCCATGGCTGGGTCCATGTTGGCACGCAGGCCGTCGAGCGCGGGGACCCCCACCACCACGCTGGCATCGGCTGGCACGAGCGCTGTGAGATCGGCGAAGCTGTCGGGCAGCGCAGGTGCCTCCGCACGCGCCGAGACCTCGGCCGAGGGCGTCGCGCTCTCGGTCGGCTCCGCCGAGCGCGCGCCAGGGTCGCTCTTGCCGCTGCACGCCGCGAGCGCGCACAACAGCAGCGCTCGCGACGCCCCTGCCCCCCGCATCACCGTCAGGAGAGCAGGTCCTTCAGGCCCTTCATCGCGGTCGCCTTCACCTTGCGGGACGCAGCCTTGCCCTTGAGCAGCTTGGGCTGCTTGGTGAACGGGTCCACGCCCTGCCGGTCCTCGGTCGCGGGGGTGACCTTCACCTTCAGCTTCAGCAGGTTCAGCACGGTCAGCTCCCCCGGGCCGTTCGGGCCGAGCTGCTCCTTGATCAAGGACGACAACGCATCGAACACGGCGGTGACCTGCCGCTTGTCGAGGCCCGCCTTTTCGGCCATCGCCGCGACGAATTGAGGCTTGGTCATCTTGTTCGCACCGGCCATCGGAATCCTCCTTGAAGAAGCACGCTCGGCGGGGGTGCCGAGCAAAGGCTCCAGAAACCCGTAAGAAACGGGAGCCGAGCCATAACAAACCGCCCACCGCACTGGCAAGCGGTCCCTTCGGGGGCCCCCTGCTCAAACGTTTACCGAGACCCACGCGGATCGGTGCCGGGGCGGGTTGGCTCGGGTAAGCTGAGAGCACTTCCTTTCGATGAGGTCTCTCGATGAGCCGTTCGATCTCGTGGGTCCTGGTGGTGGTGATGGGTTGCGCGGAAGGCACCGCGCTCACCGGCGGCGGCGGAGGTGAGGCCGCGGGCGCGGGCCCGAGCAGCGGAGGCAGCGGCGGCGAAGGCAACGCAGGCCCTGGAGGCAGCGGCGGCGAAGGCGCGTCCACCTTCACCGGAGGAGGCGGCTCGGGCGGCGGTGTGGACAAGTGCGGCAACGGGCTGATCGACGCGGGCGAAGACTGCGACGGCGCCGACCTCGGCGGCGCCGACTGCGCCTCGATCGGGCAGGGCTTCGTCGACGGCACGCTTTCGTGTGACGTCGACTGCGCGTTCGACACCGGCGGCTGCAATGCCCCGCTCGACTGCGGCAACGGCACGATCGACGCGGGCGAGGACTGCGATGGCACGAACCTCGGCGGCAACACCTGCCTGAGCAACGGCTTCGCGAGCGGGCTGGTCAGCTGCACCGGCGGCTGCGTGCTCGACACCAGCGCCTGCTACAGCTGCGGCAACGGCACGATCGAGGGGCCCGAAGCGTGTGACGGCAGCGCGCTGATGGGCCAGACCTGCTCCTCGCTCGGGCACGATGGCGGCACTCTGTCGTGCCTCACCACCTGCTTGGCGCTCAACGAGAATGCCTGCACCGACTGTGGCGACGGCGCGATCGAGACCGGCGAGCAGTGCGACGGCGCCAACCTGGGCGGCCAAACCTGCGTGTCGCAAGGCTTCGCGGGGGGCTCGTTGTCTTGCTCGGCCGCTTGCGTCTTCAATTTCGCATCCTGCTTCGGGCAGACCTGCGGCAACGGTGTGATCGAGGGCACCGAGACCTGTGACGGAGCAGCCTTGGGCGGGCAGACCTGCGTCACGCAGGGCTTCGTCAGCGGCGCCCTGGGCTGCAACGGTTCGTGCACCGGGTATGTCACCACGGGCTGCACCGGCGCTGCATGCTCGGACGCGCTCGACAACGACACCGACGGCTTCACCGATCTCGGCGATCCCGGCTGCACCAGCCCCAGCGACAACGACGAGTTCATCTACGCACAGAATTGCAACGGGGTCGGCGGCATCATCTACGACATCTCCCAGACGCCGGTCTCCGACTTCGTCATCACCGGCACCACGGTCGGCTCCCCCGCCGCGCTCTCGCCCACAGACTTCAGCGACGACTGCTCGTCGCTCTCGTCCAGCGAGGTGGTGATGTTGTACCGCAACGCGGCGCCACAGAACGGCGTCATCTTCTCGCTCGACAACCCGGGCACCAACTTCGACTCGGTGCTCTACATCCGCCAGGCCAGCTGCTCGCAGGGCGCGATCGAGCTGTGCAACGACGACGGGTTCTTCACGCTCGCGTCGGAGCTGTTCGTGAACCTGCCTGCGGGCGACTTCTTCATCATCGTCGACGGCTACAACGGCCAAGTGGGCAACTTCGAGCTGAGCGTCGACTTCCCCTGAGCTTCAAAATCCGGTGGTGCCGCCGATCACGAGGCGAAAAGCCGACGCCTGAAAGCCCTCCCGGAAGGTGTTGGTGCCGAAGCCCACCAAAAAATTGAAGGAGTGATCGCGGTGGTTCGGTGAGCGAACGCCGCCCACGAACGAGAAGCGGAGCAGCTCTGGGTCGAAGTCTTCGAGGTGGGGGCGGGAGAACGCGTTGCCCACGGCGGCCTGCAGCGTGCCGTCGATGAAGGCCCAGATCGGCCAGCGGTACTCGAGCGTGGCGACGACGGCGCTCGACCCCAAGAGGCGCCCAGGCTGGAAGCCGCGCATGAGATCGAGATCCGGCACGTCTTCGATGTGTTTCGCCCCGACCAGCTCGGTGAACGGGATCACCGTCTCCTCGCGCAGTCGATCCTGGAAGCGTGCGCCGAGCGTGAGCGACAGGACCCGCTGCGTGCCGGTGAGATCCACGAAGCCCGCCGCGACGCCACCCCAGTTCAGCCAGCCACCGGTCTTGGGTTGATCGAACTCGGAGACCTGCTCGACCGAGACGTCGACCGCCGCGCCGGTGCCCGGCGCCGGGCGCGGCTCGCGCGAGTCGAGCACGACGCGCACGCCGTTCTTGAGCGTCGCGTAGGGGCGGCCGTAGTGCGGCGGCAAAGGGTACACGCCATCCAGAATCTGGCGTCGGATGGTCGGCGGGTTGCACAGCCGCGCCACGTAGTCCTCGGTCACGATCGACTGCTGGCCTCGGCAGGCGCCTTCGTCGGTGCTGGTGTAGCGCGCGGTCAGCCAGGCCTCGAAGATGCGACCGCGCCACGGCTCGACGTGGAAGCGCCCGCCGCCGCCCACCGTGAAGATGCCGTAGGTCGCCTGGCCCTCGTCCTTCGTGTCGGGGCCTACGCCCCAGAACAGCAGATCGCCGCGGGTGAGGAAGTTCGCCTCCATTTGGAAGTACGACTTCGATCGTTCGATGCCGATGGGAGGGACGAAGGGGATGCGGTCTGCGAGCCCGCCCTTCCAGAACTGGATGCCGCCGAAGCTCAGGTGCGCGCGGAAGTCGTTGCCCTCGGCCAGGAAGTTGTTCCAGAAGAAGTATGCGCCGGCGCTCGGCCGAAAGCCGAAGTCGATGAACGCCGTCGGGATCACCCCGATGGTGCTGGGGGCCAGCAGGTCCGCGATGATGTCGTAGCGCTCGGCCGCGACCAAGAGGGCGCCCAGCGGAGCGCGGATGAAGTACTCCGTCACCACGTAGAACGGGAAGAACAGCACGCGCGGGATCCAGAGCGCGACCTCGCCAGCATCCGCGACGTCGTCGCGACCGTCGTAGTCTCGTCGCGCGCGCTTCTGGCCAGGCTCGAGCGGCTCTTCGAGCGGATCGAGCTCGCCGTCTCGCGGCGGCGGAGCTGGTCCGCCCCAGCTCTTCGGCGCCGCGCTCGAGCTGGCTGACGCGCTCGCGCTGGCTGACGCGCTGGGCGCTGGCGGCTCGGGTGTGTCCGCGCGTGCGGCGTGTGGCAGCGCGAGGCCGAGGAGCAGGAGCGCTGCGCCGCGGACGGCGCACCTGTCTTCGCGCTCCCCCCGGACCACGTCAGAAGCCCGTCGTGCCGCCGAGCACGAAGCGCAAGCCCGACGGCGCCGCTCCCTCCGAGAACGGTTTGGTGCCGAAGCCGAGCAAGAAATTGAACGAGTGGTCGCGATGATTGGGGGTGCGGATGCCACCCAAGAACGAGAAGCGGAGCAGCTCCGGATCGAAGTCTTCGAGGTGGGGCTCCTCGAACGTGTTGCCCACACCGGCCTGCAGCGTGCCATCCAAGAACGCCCAGATCGGCCAGCGATAGTCGACCGTGGCTGCGATCGCGCTCGAGCCCAGCAGGCGACCGGGCTTGAAGCCGCGCAACAGATCCAGATCAGGCACATCTTCGATGTGTTTCGCGCCCACCAGCTCGGTGAAGGGGATGATGGTCTCGTCGCGCAGCTTGTCTTGGAAGCGCGCGGCCAGCGTGAGCCCCAGCACCCGTTGCTTGCCGGTCAGATCGACGAACGCGCCCACCACGCCGCCCCAGTTGAGCCAGCCGCCGAGCGCCGGCTGGTCGAGCTCGGCCACGTGCTCGGCCGAAACGTCGATCGCGACGCCCGTGCCGGGAGCAGGCCGCGGATCGCGCGAGTCGAGCGCCACACGCACACCGCTCTTCACCGTGGCGTAGGGCCGACCGTACTGCGGAGGCAGCGGGTAGGCGCCGTCGAGCACGTTGCGACGCAACGTGGGCGACTCGCACACGCGTGCGATGTAGCTCTCGGTCACGACGCTGACCTGGCCGCCGCACTCGCCTGCGCCGGTTTTCGTGAAGCGGCCGGTGACCCAACCCTCGAAGAAGGTGCCGCGCCACGGCTCGACGTGAATGCGCGCGCCGCCACCCCAGGTGAAGATGCCGTAGGTGGCCTCGTCGTCGTCCGAGGTCGTCGAGCCGACGCCCCAAAACAAGAGATCGTGGCGAGTCAGGAAGTTCGCCTCGAACTGCACGTACGATTTCGAGCGCTCGGTGCCGACGGGTGTGTCGATGCCGATGCGGTTCGCGAGGCCTCCCTTCCAGAACTGGATGCCACCGAACGCCGCGGTCGCGCGCAGATCGTTGCCTTTGGTGAGGAAGTCGTTCCAGAGGAAGTACAGCCCGACGCTGGGCCGGAAGCCGAAGTCGATCAGCCCGGTGGGGATGATGGCGATGTTCTTGTCGGGTCCGAAGAAGAAGAAATTTTGGATCGTGGCGATGACGTCGTTCTCTTCGACCGCGACGGTGAGCGCGCCGAGGGGGACGCGCAGGAAGTACTCGGTCACGATGTAGACCGGGAAGAACAGCACGCGCGGGATCCAGAGCGCGTCCTCTGCGGCGCTCGTCACGTCCGGGCGCCCGTCGTAGTCGGTGGGCTCGCGCTTCTCGACCTCGACGGGGGGCGCCTCCTTCTTGGGCTCGAGCTCACCCGTGCGTGGCGGAGGGCGAGGGCCACCGTAACCCGGCGAGGCTGGCGCGCTGGCGGCGGGCGCCGGGGCTGCTGGCGCGGACGCGGTGGGTGCGGACGCCGCGGGTGCGGACGAGGACGGCTGCGCGAGCAGAGGCCCCGTTGCTCCCAGGCCCAGCACCAGTGCGGCGAGCAGCCCCAACCTCCCGATCCACATGCGAGCCCGAGTCATAGCGCAAACCGCGCTCTCCCGGCCGCGGAAAGCATGCGCTCGATCAGTTGCGCTTCGGCCTGCGGCAGGCTGGGGTTCCGCTCGATCGTGGTCGTGAGCTGGCGCGCGGAAGCGGCTTGGCGGTGGAGCCGCAGGTGTGCGGAGGTGATGCGGCCGGCGCGCTCACCCGTGCCGAGGAACAGCGCGAACAGATCGGGTCCGACGGCGCGCCGGGGACCGGGCGACACGACCAGGTCGTCGCCCGAGGTGAGCTTGGCGCTGAAGCCAGCGACGAGGTGATCGACCGGATCGAGGTAGGGATCCGGCGCGCCCGGTGCGCCCCGGGCGAGGTAGCTCGCCAGCGTCTCGTGCGGGCCCGCGTCCGCGAAGCGCAAGGTCGCGCCTCTCTCTCTCGCCAGCCCCTCGAGCCGCGACACCAGCGCGTCTCCGTGCGCGTGCATCAGGAGCGACGCGTCGTCGACGATGGGTGCGTCGAGCGGCACCACGGGCGCCGCGCTGCGCTTGGGGGACGCGGAGGGGAGCAGGTTGCCGGGGTTGAACACGCTCGCCGGATCCAGCTCGCCGGCGAGCTGGCGCACCACTTCGACGCCCAAGCCGAGCTCGTCTCCGAGCCGAGGCGCCTTGCTGCGTCCGACTCCGTGGTGATGCGACAGCGTGCCACCGTTCGCGAGCACGGCGCTCATCGCCGCGGCCCAGGTGGCATCGTACAGGGCCTCGGCCTGCTCGCGGCCGCGCGCACTGCCCGCGAACGTGAAGTAGATGCTGCAGCCGTCGGGGTACGCGTGGCTCAGGTGCGCCATCACGAACACGTGGCGACTCATCGCTCGCTTCACCCCGTGATAGAGGTCGAACAGGCGAGACCACGGCGCGGCGAGCTCCATCGTGTCGCTGAAGGCGCCCGCCATGAACACGGGCGCTTGCCGGTAGCTCACCGCGTAGCGATGGGCCAGCCAGTGGCGCGCGGGCCGCGCTCCCAGGTCCGTCGCACGGTGCCGCACCGCGATCGCGCGCGCGCGGGCCGCGTCGGCCATGCCGTGCTCGCGCTCGCCCTCGAACACCAAGATCAACGTCGCGCCGCCGAAGGCCTTGTCGCCGATGGCGTCGACGGCGCCGTTGAGCAGCTGCGGTGACGCGAGCAGCGTGCGCAGCGCCAGGTCACGCGGCCCGGTCGCGCGTTTCTCGTCGGGCCGCTTGGGCTTCTTGACGCTGCCCCGCTTGGCCATGAACGAGTCGAACGCGTCGTACAAGCGCGCCACCGCGGGGCGGAGGCCCGCCTGGAACAGCTCGCGCATGGCCTCCCAGCCCGCCTCGACCTGCGGGAACGAGTACGCTGCGCACACACGCTCAGCCGGCGCGGGGTGGAGGCGCAGCGACGCCGCGGTGATCACGCCCAGGATGCCTTCGCTGCCGATCATGAGGGGCGTCACGTCGGGGCCCTGCGTGCGCCTGGACAGGCGCACGATCTCGCCGCGCCCAACCACGCACTCGAGCCCCACCACCATGTCCTCGATCTTGCCGTACAGGCCCGAGCACTGGCCGGCGCTGCGCGCGGCGACCCAGCCACCCACGGTGGAGCACAAGATGCTCGACGGAAAATGGCCCAGCGTGTGGCCTTGCGCTGCCAGGTCTTCCTCGAGTCGGATGCCCATCGCGCCGGCCTCCACCTCGATCCACCGCGGCTCCGAGGACAGCGAGCGCACGCGTGAAAGCCGCTTGAGATCCAGCACCACCGTGCGCGCGTCGGGCAACGTCCCTCCGCACACGCCGGAGCCAGCGCCGAACGGCGCGATCGGCAGACCTTCGTCGGCGCAGCGCGCGACCACCTGCGCCACTTCTTCCACGGTGCGCGGCCACACGACCGCCGCCGGGCGAGTGCTGGGCAACACCCCGTGCCGCACGCCCAGGTGATGCCGTGGCCACAGGTCACGCGAGTAGCTGACGCGATCGATCTCGCTGTCGCTCGCGCGCAAGCCAGGCACTCGATCGATCAGCGCGTCGGCGATCGATGCCACGGATCAGCTCCGCTCGGAAAGCACGATCAGGCGTGGCGACTCGGTGCCGAAGAACACCCCGGGGTGGGCGGGGTGGCCCGTCACCTCGACCACCTTGAAGCCCACCTCGTGCAGCAGCTTTCCGAGCTCATGCAGCGTGTACAGGCGGATCGAGTAGTCGAGCTCGCGTGAGAGCCCACCCTCGAACATGGCGGTCCGCTTCACGCGCAGGCGGCTGGTGAAGAAGTCGACGTACATGTCATCCATGCACACGCACTGTTGGCCTTCGAACCAGACCAAGCTCGGCGACCTGGGGGCCACGTAGTCACGGTTGATCACCTCGAGCAGGAACATGCCTCCCTGCCGAAGTGCGCGGTGCACGTGCTGCAGCACCATCAGGTTCTTCTCCTCCTCGAAGAAGCCGAAGCTCGTGGACCAGCAGTACACACCGTCGAACGACTCCTCGAAGTGGAGGTCTCGCATGTCTGCCTGGACGAAGGTGGGGGCGTGCTGGTTCGGGTTGTTGCGCAGTTTCCCGCGCAAGCTCCGGTCGGCGATGGCGAGCATGCCCGCGGAGTTGTCCAGGCCCACCACGTTGTAGCCGCGCGCCGCGAAGTCGATCGCGTGGTCGCCCATGCCGCAGGCCAGGTCGAGCACCACAGCGTGCTTCTCCATGCCCAGGCTCTCTTCGATGAAGTCCACCTCGCGCTTGACCACCTTCTCGTCGAGACGATCGTGGGTGCGGATGTACTCCTCGGTGAACAGATCCTCCCACCAAGGTTTGCCCTTCTTGGGCGTGTCGCCAGGCTTGGTGTCTTGCGCACGCGTCTTGGGGGGCGGCGGAGGGGGCTTCTTCTGTTGCGCCGCGGCGGGAGCCTGCGCCGCCGGTGCGGCGAAGGGCGCGGCGTCCGGCTCGATGTCCTCGAGGATTTCGTCGCGCTCGGACAGCGGGATCTCGCTGATTCGCGCGGGGTCCTCGACGACGGGCTGCGCGCCAAGGGCGGGAGTCGGCTCCGTGGCAGGTGCCGCTTGCTCCGGCTCGGGCAGGCTCGCTGCGTTGGCCACGACCTCGGGCGCGGCCGGGGTCCAGCCTGCATCCACCTCCGGAGCCAGCCCCTGGAACGGCGCCGTCGGAGGCCACGTGGCGAGAGCCGAGCGGATCGGCGGGGGCGGGTCGCTGCCGATGCTGATGATGCGCAGCGGCTTGACCACCGTGATCTCTTCCGAGATGGAGTCGTGATCCTCCGCACCGAGCGGGGTGGAGCCGTCGCTCGGCGTGTCCGCTGCGAAGCTCAGGTCGGGCACGTCGGCGCGCGGCTCGACGCGCGGCGGCAGGTCTGCGGGCAACTCGTCTGCAGCGACCGAGACCTGACTCTGAAGGTGCGCCGGGGTCTCTGCTGGCTTGATGCGCTTGATCTGGTCTTCGGGGATCTTGACCGTCCGGCGCGACGTGCGCCGCCGCCCCATCTCGCTCGCGCGGGGGACCGGCACGGCATCGAACGTAGGGGTCGGAGGAGCCGCCGGGATGGTGGGCGCCTCCAGCGCAACAGGGGGCGTCGCCGACGTGCGGCCCGACGACGTGTACACGCCACGCGCCCGCGGATCGTAGGCATGTTGCATGGTGCGCGGGTCGTAGTCGGCGGTGGGGGCGTCGTCGTCCGGGTCGACGACCATCGTCTTTTCGGCGTCGAACTCTTCGTCGTTGGGCTCGTGGTAGCTGAACGCCGCCGCGGTTCGCGGTTGGATGCCGTCCAAGGTGCCCTTGCGGTTGGAGACCGGCGCAGGCTCGCTGGGCGTGTTGGGGGGGCGCGAGGGACGCGGGACGCTCACCGGAGCAGGGATCGAGCCCCGCTTCTTCGTCTCCGGCTTCTCAGTTTCGTCGCTCATGCCTCGCTCAAGGCCTCGCCCAGTCGAATGGGGCCAGGCGCCCGGGTGAACGGTGGCGCGCCTTGGGGGGTGAACACGACCGCGGTGGAGCCTAGGTGAAAAACACCGATTTCGTCACCTCGAGAGACCACGCGAGGCGGCCTCAAGGTGTGAGTGCCGACCTCCACGTCGTGCTGATCGATGCCGGTGACGGTGATTCGGCCGACGATCATGGCGCCGACCATGACCACGGTGACCCGGCCGAAGCGCTCCGAGTCGATCGGGATCGCCACGCGCCGGTTGATCGAGAAGAGCGACGGCACGTGTCGCTCTCCGATGGCGTTCACCGGGAAGAGGTCACCCGGCAGCGAGCGGACGATGCGGATCTCTCCCGGCACGGGCGCGTGCACGCGGTGGTAGTCCCGGGGCGACAGGTACACGACGCAGAACTGCCCGCCCAGATACCGCTCCACCTCGCGAGGATCGCCTAGCAGCTCGGCGGCGGAGTAGGGCCGCCCCTTCACTGACATCTGCCCATCTCGTGTGACCGGTCCGAGGGCCTCGAGCCGCCCATCGGCCGGGCTCACGACCACCGACTCCGGCGCGGGCGAGGGGCGTTGGCCTGGCAGCAGTCGGCGCGTGAAGAACTCGTCGAAGCTCCCGTAGGCGCCGGCCGGCCGGATGCTCTCCTCCAGGTCGACGTCGTAGGCCCGCACGAAGAGGCCAACGACCGCCTTCGACAGGGGAGCCGGAATCCGGGCATCCGCCAACCTGCCGACGGCCCTCGTGATTCGGACCCGCGGAAGCACGCGGAGCAGCTGTGCGGCAGCGTAGGTGGCGACGCTCATCGGGTCGGAAGAAGGCAAGATGCTAGTGTCCCCCCGAACAGCTAGGCCAGGGAATTCAACTGGCTTGCCAGTTGAATCAGACAGAAAAATTCTCCCGTGCCCTCCGGAAGAACAGCGCCGCAGGCTCCGCCAGGTGCCGACTGGCACGGGAGAATTCAACTGGCTTGCCAGTTGAATCAGACAGAAAAATTCTCCCGTGCCCTAGGGAAGAACAGCGCCGCAGGCTCCGCCAGGTGCCGACTGGCACGGGAGAATTCACTGGCTTGCTGGTTGTGGCAGACGGGCCGTTCCAGGTTGGGGCAGGACTGGGCTGAGTTGGTGCAGGCGCAGACCGGAACGCGTCGAAGCGAGGCCGTTCTGCGCTGGCACGGCGCTCGCTAGCGCGATCAACCCCATGCCCTTCGCTCCCTGCGCTGCTGTCGATGCGTCGAGCTCCGAAGGCAACCCTGTCGACCGGCGTCCGGGTATCCTGCCTAGCTCTCCTCCCCGGGCGGCTCCTGCGGATGAGCTCAGCACCATGTCGCGCCTCTCGCTGCTCGTCGATCTCGCCTCGCTCCTGGCCCGCGAGGTCGACTTCGATGCGCTGCTGCGCACGGCTTGCGAGCGCCTGGCCGCCGCCATGCGCGCCGACCGCGCCAGCATCTGGCTAGTGGATGCGGAGCGCGGCGATCTGTTCACACGGGTCGCGCTCCTTCCTGAGCTGCCGGGGCTGCGCATCCCGGCGGGGCGTGGCGTGGTCGGGTACGTGGCCCAGACCGCCGAGGTCGTGCGCGTGGACGACGCGCGTGCGGACGATCGCTTCGATGCGTCGGTGGACAAAGCCACCGGCTACACCACGCGGACGATGCTGGTCGCCCCGATCCGAGAGGAGGAGGGCGCCCCGGTGCGGGGGGTGGTGCAGGTGCTGAACCGCGAGGACGGCGCCTTCGATCAAGAGGACGAGCGCTACCTGGTGGCGCTCGGCACGCAGCTCGCGCGCGGGCTGCGCATGACCACGCTGCGCGGCGGCGGCGGGCCCGGCGTCATCTTGCGCGGCCCATTCAATCGCATCGTGGGCCGCAGTGGCGCGCTGTCCAAGGTGTACGAGCGCGTGCAGCTCGCGGCCCAGACCGACGCGACAGTGCTCCTGCGCGGCGAGACTGGCACGGGCAAGGGGCTGTTCGCGCGCGCCATCCACGTGAACTCCGCGCGTCAGAGTCGGCCTTTCGTCACGGTGGACTGCACCACGCTGCCCGCACAGCTCGTGGAGAGCGAGCTGTTCGGCCATGAGCGTGGTGCCTTCACCGGGGCGGACCGCCGCGTGCCGGGCAAGGTCGAGCTGGCGGACGGCGGCACTCTCTTCCTGGACGAGCTAGGAGAGCTACCCATCGAGGCGCAGGCCAAGTTGCTCCGCTTCTTGCAAGATCGCGCGTTCGAGCGCGTGGGGGGGCGCAGCACCATCCACGCGGACGTGCGCATCGTGTGCGCGACCAACAAGGATCTCGAGCGTGAAGTGGAGCGCGGCACCTTCCGTGAAGATCTCTACTATCGAGTGCGGGTGGTCGAGGTGGACATCCCCCCGCTGCGCGTGCGCGGCCCGGAGGAGGTGCTCGACCTCGCGCGCCACTTCGCCGACAGCTACGCCACCCGCTACCAGCGGCCCGAGCCCACCTTCCTGCCCGAAGCGCTGGCCATGCTCGAGGCGCACCCATGGCCCGGCAACGTGCGCGAGCTGGAGCACTGGATCGAGAGCGCCATCGCGCTGGCACCGGATGGTGTGATTCGCCCCGACCTGTTCCCGGCGCCGCGCCGGCAAGGCCCAAGCGTGCGCGACGAGAAGGAGGTGCCCATCCCGCTCGGCCTCTCGCTCGACGAGGCCTCGCGGCAGTACGTGGAGGCCACGCTCAAGGCGTGCGGAGGCAACAAGAGTGAGGCGGCCAAGCGCTTGTCTGTGGGCCGAAACTCGATCGGCCGGTGGCTCAAGGGCGAGGGCTGATCAGTCACTTCGGTTTTCGCGCTCGCTGTGGTAGGCGCAGGGCATGGGGTCCTCGAGCAGATCGAGCGCCGGGAAGACGGCCGCGAAGCGCGGGCCCCGCGCCACCGCCAAGAAGCCCTCCGCCAAGAAGCCTGCGGCCAAGAAGCCTGCGGCCAAGAAGCCTGCGGCCAAGAAGCCCTCCGCCAAGAAGCCTGCGGCCGAGAAGCCTGCGGCCAAGAAGCCTGCGGCCAAGAAGCCCTCCGCCAAGAACCCCGCGGCACGCGCCGCGAAGGCGGTGCCGAAGAAGGCGGCCGCGCCGAAGAGAGCGGCGACCACGAGCGCCGCCAAGAAGACCCGGCGTGAGGCTGCGCCGCGCGCAGGCCGAGAGCTGCGCGGAGTCGTGGGCGACCCGCCGGTCGAGTTCTCGTTCCAAGGCCAGACGTTGGAGCTCAGGGTCGAGGTCTCCTCGGCGGACGTTGCCATGTTCGAGGCCAGCACCGCCTTCGAGCGCGGCGACTTCGGCGAGGCGGTCGCCGCCACGACCCGCGCGCTCGGGCGCAGTCAGAAGAGCTCGGAGCGGCCCGGCATTTTGATGGCGCGCGGCAAGGCGCTCTACCAGCTCGAGCGCTACGAGGAGGCGATCCGAGACTTTGCCTCGGCGATCGCGCTGGATCCGGATCTGCGCGACGCACACTTCGAGAAGGGCAAAGCGGAGCTCCGAGCGGGGCGCCACGCCGACGCCGAGCAGAGCTTCACGCTGGACCTGGCGGGCGACAACCCGTCGCCGATTTCGTCGTTCAACCGTCACTCGGCGCGCAAGGCGCTGGGCAACGTGGTCGGCGCCCTGGCCGATCTCGACGACGCCGTGCGAGGGTTGCCAGAGGTGCTGTCGATCCGCATCTCGCGCGCCAAGCTCTCGTTCCAAGCGGGGCGGTACGAGCAGGCGGCCGCCGACTTCCAGTCGGCCATCGCGTTGGCGAAGGCAGCGGGGGACCCGGTGGATGCCGAGTGGTTCGCGGGCGCGGGCTTGTGTCTGGGAGAGTGTGGCAGAAACGAGGAGGCGATCCGCGAGATGGACCAGGCCATCCTGCATCGGCCCGAGGAGCCCATCTTCTTCTGCAATCGAGGCTGGCTCCACCACAACGCCGGCAACTTGCAGCTTGCCGAGGGCGACCTGTCGCGCGCGGTGGCGATCGATCCGGCGTACGCCAAGGCGTACAAGAACCGCGCGATCGTTCGCGAGCGCTCGGGCAACCTGGCTGGCGCGCGCGAAGACCTTTCGCGGCTCGAGGCGCTCGGGCACGACGTCAGCGAAGAGCTTGCGCGCCTCGGGGCCTGAGCCGCGTCGATTCGTGCCCGGCGGCGGTGCCGACTGGCACGGGGCAAGGTTCGAGAGTAGCCTCCGTCCCCCAAACGAGGGAGGACGAGCTTGGCTGCGTTGGTGAGTCGCGAGGTGGAGCGCCGCATCGAGGCGCTCGAGATTCCGTGGGGGCCGTTCGGGGTCGATGCGTACGGCATCTCCAAGAAGCACCTTGCCGTGGCGTTCAGCGTGGCCGAGCCGTTCTACCGCCATTACTTCTCGGTGAGCGTGCTGGGGGCAGACAACGTCCCCGCGCGCGGCCGCGGCATGTTGGTCGGGAACCACTCGGGCGGCATCGCCATCGACGGGATGATGGTGATCGCCAGCATGTTCTTCGCCAAGGACCCTCCGCGTTTGGCGCAGGGCATGGTGGAGAAGTTCATGAACAAGATCCCCTTTGCCTCCATGCTGACGGGCAAGATGGGGCAGTTCACCGGCTTGCCCGAGCATTGCATCCGCCTGCTCGAGGACGAACGGCTGCTGATGGTCTTCCCCGAGGGCGCGCGCGGCACCGCCAAGCTCTTCAAGGAGCGTTACGACTTGGTGCGTTTCGGCACGGGCTTCGTGCGCTTGGCCATGCGCACCAAGACGCCGATCATCCCGTTCGCGTTTCTGGGCGGCGGGGCCGCGGTGCCGTCGATTTACAACGCGGTCGCGCTCGGTCGCATGGTGGGCGCGCCGTACGTGCCGATCACGCCTTACGGCCTGCCCATCCCGCTGCCGGTCAAGCTCGAGGTCGAGTACGGCGAGCCGCTCATGTTCCATGGCACCGGCGCCGAGGCAGACACGGTGATCGAGGGCTACGTCGAGCAGGTGCGCACCAGCATCATGGCCATGATCGCCAAGGGCCGGAATCGCCGCGACACCTTCGCCGAGCAGACGCTGAAAGAGTTCCGCGACGGAGGCGTGCCGTGAGGGTCCTCATCACCGGCATCGCCGGCGCGACCGGGCGCGTGGTGGCCATGCGCCTGCTGGAGGCTGGCCACGAGATCATCGGCATCGACAAGCGCTCCTTTCCAGACGCGCCCGACGGCGTCGACATGCACCGCGTCGACATCCGCTCGCGCCCCGCCGAGGATGTGTTCCGCACCACCCAACCGGAGGCGGTGGTGCACATGGCCACCGTCACCCACTTGGTCGCGCGCAGCGAGGAACGCTACCGCATCAACCTCGGAGGGACGCGCGCGGTGTTCGAGCACTCCCACCAGTACGGCGTGAAACACGTGGTGTTCGTGGGCCGCCACACCTACTACGGGGCGGGCCCGGAGCAGCCGCTCTACCACACCGAAGACGAGCCCCCGATGGCCGTCTCGGCGTTTCCCGAGCTGGCCGATCTGGTGGCCGCAGATCTGTACGGGGGCTCGGCGCTGTGGCGCATGCCCGAGATGACCACCACGGTGCTGCGCATCGTGTACACCCTGGGCAACACGGGGCACGGCACCCTGGCGAGCTTCCTGCGTGGCCCGCGCGTGCCGATGATCTTGGGCTTCGACCCGCTGTTCCAGTTCATGCACGAGAAGGACGTGGCGCTCGCGATCGAGGCGGCGCTGCGCGCGCGCGTGCGTGGCGTCTACAACGTGGCTGGGCCGCCGCCGGTGCCGCTGTCGGTGCTGATTCGGCGCACCGGACGCGGCGCCGTGCCCATCCCCGAAGCAGCGTTCCGCCTGCTGCTCGGGCGCTTCGGCTTGCCTCGGTTGCCCGCCGCGGCGCTGGGCCACATCAAGTACCCCGTGGTCGTCGACGACCGCGCGTTCCGGCACGCCACCGGCTTCAAGCACTCGGTGGGCGAGGAGCAAGCCATGTCCGACTACAAGAACGCGTTTCCGCTCGGCGAGGATTGAATTCTCCCGTGCCGGTGGGCACGTGCCAGTGGGCACGTTGCGGGGCCTTCGGCGCTGCCTCTTCAGAGGGCACGGGAGAATTTTGCTCTCCCATTAGCCGGTTGAATGGGCGCCCGGGCGGGCGCACCATGTTCCCCGAGAAGATGCGCTGCCTCTGGCTGAGTCTGTCGCTCGTGGCGTGTGCTCCGCTCGAGGAGCCTCCGCCCGAAGCACCACGAGGCGCAGCCGCTTGGCCGGGCACGTCCACGGTGGCTACCCGGCCGGCGTCGCCTCCTCCGGCCCTCAGCAGCGCACCGCTGCCGTCGGCGGCTGCGGCACCTCCGGCGGTTCCTGCACCTTCGGCCGCGATCTCTCCCACCGCGCCCAGCGCCGAGGCCGAGGACGCCGAGGAGGACGCCGAGGTGGCTTTGAGCGGCAGCTTCAGTGAGCCACAGCGCCTGGTGATGAAGGCCGCCGGGTTGTGTTTGGAGCGCGCGCTGCGGCACGGCCCTGGTCCGGGTGGCTCGCTGGCCCTGGACGTCACCGTCGATCCTGACGGGGCCGTGACCAAGGTGGTGATGGGGCCTGGTTACCCCGCGTCCGCTCGGCCGTGCGTCGAGAGCCGCATCAAGGCCATCCACTTCCCGGAGGAGAAGTCGGGCGGCACGCGTTTCTTTCGGTATCCGATCAACGAGCAGCCCGCCGAGTGAGCGGGGCAGGCTAGCGGGGGCGCCCTGCGTTCATCACGCGCGAGCGGAGCGCGTGCGGCAACAGCTTGCCCCCGGTGATCGCGCTCGTGAGCGCGATCGGGAAGCGCACCACGCGCTGGCGCCGCTGAATGCCACGGTCGATGCGATCGATCGCGTCGTCGAGCTCGAGCATGAACGGCATCTTGAACTTGTTCTTGTCGGTCAACGGCGTGCGCACGAAGCCCGGGTGCACGTCCGTCACGCTCACGCCGCGCGGCACGAGGTCGAGCGCCGCGGAGGCCAGGAAGAAGCTGAGCGCCGCCTTGCTCGTGCCGTAAGCCGCCGCGACCGGCATGGGGATCTCGGCCGCCAAGCTGGAGATGCCGACCAGGTGCCCTTCGCCGCGCGCCACCATGGAGCGCATGGGCGGGAGCAACGTGGCCAGCGCGCCCATCAGGTTGGTCTCGATCAGCCGGCGCGCGCCGGCGAGCGTGAGCTCACTGGCCGGGGTTGCGTCCTCCCCGATGCCGGCGTTGGCGACCACCAGATCGAAGCCCCCGACTCGGGCGTCGAGCTCCCTGACCGCGGTCTCGGTGCGCTCCGCGTCGGAGACGTCCAACACCAACGGGTGCGCCTTGCCGCCGCGCGCGAGGATCTCGCCGACGATCTGCTCGAGCGCCGGCAGTCTCCGCGCGGCGAGCCACGTCTCGTAGCCACGCGCGGCGAAGCGCTCGGCCAGCTTGGCGCCGATTCCGCTCGAGGCGCCAGTGACCAACGCCTTCTTCATGCGCCACCTCGCGGGGGGTGCGTTCGGCTCGCCCGGTCCGTCTCGAGCGCTTGCTGCATGTGCGTGACCTGCTCCACCACGGTGGCGAAGCGGCGCGACGGGTCCACCTGGCAGGCGTGGGTGAACCAAGCGTCGAACGCCGAGCCGATGCGCTGCATCGGCAGCAGCCCTCGATCTCGAACGACCTCCGACGGCAGCTTGGTGGGCCCGCGCAGGATCTGTGAGAGCAGCTCCGGGATCGGGCTCGGCGCCCAGTACCCTTCGCCGGTGAGCAAGCGGAACGCCACCATGCCGAGCGCCCAGCGATCACTCGCCGCGGTGGCGATCTCGCCTCCGGCCTGCTCGGGGGCCATGTACCAAGGGGTGCCGAACAAGCCGCCACCGAGGCCGCGCGCGGCGCTGGCGTCCGCGAGCTGCGCGATGCCGAAGTCCAACACCTTCACCAAGGGCGAGCCGTCCGCGCGGCGCGACAGGAACAGGTTCGCGGGCTTGAGGTCGCGGTGCACGATGCCGACCTCGTGCGCTTGGTCCAGCGTGGGCGCGATTTGCGACAGGTACTCGCTGGCCTCCGGGCCGGACAGCGGGCCACGTTCCTGCAGGTACTGGCGCAGGTCCTTGCCCTCGAGCAGCTCCATCGTCAGAAATGGCACCGCCGGGGCGAGCGGGTCGTCGGGGCGAATCAGCGGGACGAGCTCGGGGCAGACATCTGCCTCGAGCACCCGCACCACGTGCTCCGACGCGATGCGAGTGGGGGTCAGCGCTTCGGTCCGGAAGCGGGCGACGACCGCGGCGTCGCGTGAGAGCTCTGGGTCCAGGAACTTGATGGCGACGGCGCAGTTGTTGGGCAGGTCGTGCGCGCGGAAGACGATGCCAGTCGATCCGCGACCGAGCGGCTGCTCGATGCGGTAGCGCCCCATCAGCGTCTCGCCGGCCAACATCTCCGCCATGCGGTTGAGCTCGACGCCCTTGCTCACCGGGGGTCTGCGCGACGCGATCTGCGCGCTCACGGGCAGGACCAACGGCGGCGCCGATTTGAAGGAGAGCACCGCGGGCCTCACCCGGGGGAGCGCTGGCTGCGTGCGCTTGCCCGGCGTCAGCTCGTGCGCGCGCCGCGTGACGGGTGGCGAAGGTGCGCCCGTGGGCGGCGGGATCGGCGGCGAGAGCCTGCGGGTCTTGGGGATGCCCGAGGACGGGCTGTTGCGCCGAGGGCGCGGCCGCAGCTGGGCCTCTTCCGCCGAGCTCTCGACGCCCACCGCGGCCTCCGCAGGCTTCGCTGGCGGCTCGTCCTTGCTGGCGCAATCCAGGATCGCGAAACCGGGGCGCGTCTTCCTGGGCTCGACCGACACGAAGGCGAAGGTTAGTACAAACGCGCCCGACCGGGTACCGCGAAGGCTGCGCGCGCACAGCCCATCGTCGGCGTCATCAGACGGCCGCTTGCAGGGCCAGGCCCTGCGCCTCGAGCACTTCCTTGCCGCGGGGGATGGTCTGGAGCAGGCCTCGCAGCATCAACCTGGCGCGCTCGGACCGAGTCAGGTCGCCTGGGCGGTCACGCATCAGCGTCGAGAGCAGGATCGCCGCGGTGACGCTCACGTTTAGGCTCTCTGCGTAGCCGCGCATGGGCACGCGCACGGCGCGCTTCGAGGCTGCCCGCAAACAAGGATCGATGCCGTCGCGCTCGTTGCCCATGACCAGCGCAAACGGGCGCTCGATCTTCGAAAGGTCCTCCGGCAGGAGCTCCCCTTCTGGGTGAGTGGTGATCAGCTCGAAGCCTGCTTGCACCAAGTGCTCAGCGGCGCCGGACGCCGTGCGGTGAGTGATCACGTCGACCCACTGCTCGGATCCGCGCGCGACCGTGCGCGCAGCCAGGAACGACTCATAGCGCTCGATCACGTGGATGCGGCTCAGCCCGAACGCATCGCTCGAGCGCACCACGGCGGCGCCGTTGTAGGGATCGTGCAGCGAGTCGAGCAGCAGCGTGACTGACGCCACCCGCCGCTCGATCACCGAGGTCAGGCGTGCCAGCCGGGCGTCGGTCACGAACGGACTGAGCGCGGTCACGCGCGCGTCGACGTTCGCGTCGTCGAGCTGGGCGACGGCCGCGGCGAGCCGGTTGTGCACGCGGCCGAGACATTCCACGTTGGCGGAGGTGCGCCTCACGCCGCCACCCGTTAGCACAACGCGCACCAACGTTGCAGCGGCCAGCGGGCCTGCTTTCGGCTATCGTGTCCCCGCCATGCGCCTCTCCGCGTCGTGCGGGTCCTTGATCGTGCTCTCGGTGGCCGCGGTCGCCGTTGCACAACCGGCGCCGCCGCCGCCCGGCAGCGCCGCGGCGCCACCTGCGCCGCCGCCCGCCACCTCCAGCGCCGCGCCGCTCGGATCCGCGCCGCCCGGGGCTTGGGTGGATCCCAACCCGCCGCCACAGCCGCAGCCACCGCCCCCGGTCGCCACCGCTCCGCCGCCTCCGCCGCCGCAAGCGCCGCCGGTGTACGGGCCGCCGCCGGGGTACCCGCCGCCGCAGCCCTACGCGTACGGTTACCCGCCGCCCGGGCCACCGCCGCCGCCGCTGCCGCCCAAGGAGCCCGCCTGCTGTCGCTTCGGCGTGCGGTTCGATCCGTTCGACCTGCTCTTCCGCCGGCTCTCGTTCCAGGCCGAGCTCGCGTTGTGGGGGCCGCTCTCGATCGAAGCCGAGCCGCAGTGGATCTTCGGCTCGTCCACCGATCACCTCGACACGCAGGGCGGCGCGCTCGCAGGCAATTTCTTGGTGTACTTCACCGGGCGCGCGCTCGAAGGCTTCTACGCCAAGGCCACCGTCGGCTTCGAGAAGTTCACCGCCACGCTCACCGATGAGGAGCTCGCCATCACCACGGAGAAGGACGTCGCCTCCCCGATCTTGGGTTTGTCGATCGGCAGCTCCACCGTGTTCGGCGACGAGTACGGCTTCAACTTGGCGGGTGGCGTGGGCATCGGGTTCGCCACAGCAGAGATGGTCGAGCTGCGGGCCGGCCGCTGGGTCGCCACCTTCTACGACAAAGAGGGTGCCATCCAGCTGATCGCGTCGCTCGGGCTCGGGTTCGCCTTCTGATCCTGCCGGTCAGCGCGCCAACAAGAGCTCTTGCTCGCGCTTCTCCGCGCTGCACGTCGACAGCGCGAGCGCGGCTCCGCTCGCGATCGACCCGCCCGGCACCTCCACGCATTGGCCGCTGCTCTGCGCCACCAAGCGCGTCGTGCCGCCGTGGCCGCGCTCGAGCGAGAAGGCTTGCCCTTGCCAAGCGTCCGGAGCGTCCTTGCAGCGCGCGAGCGTCAGTCGCGCCCCGCTCGAGCCCGCGGCGACCTGCACGCACTGGTTGCTGCTCGCGACCCGCAGCTGAACGATCCCTGGGCTCGCCGCAATGAGCTGGAACTGTTGCTGGGCGGACGCGCGATCGAAGCGGGACAAGCAGGGCCGCTGGCGGAGCTCGCCGTCGGCCTCGGCCTCCACGCACAGTCCGCTGTGACCCGTGACGATCGACCAGCTGCCGCTGGGGCCCGCCAGCACTGGCGTCTGACCGGGGGCGAACACGACCGCCGGCGTGAACGGCAGCGCCGCGTCGATGCGGACGCCAGCCGGCTCGTAGGGGTCTGCGGCGTCGCTCTGGCTCTCGTCCGCACCCTCGCTCGAGGTCGACGCCTCGAAGCGATCGACCGTCGTGCTGACGTGACCCCACGCGCGGTACGTGCAACCCGACCCGGCGAGCACCATCGCCACCCCCAACCCCACCACCCCGACCTGATTCCGCGCTGATTTCATCGCCGCTCTCCCTGGTTGCCCGAGACCAGTCGGCGCGGCGCGCCGGTCGGTCACGCGGCCTGCCACAATTTCTCCATCTTCCGCCCATCAAAGCTCCTGGCGCGCTCCCCGGGCGCGCAACAGCCGGGGCGTACGGTCGTCGTGGTGATGATCTGGTCCCGTCCGGGCTGCTCGCGCTGGCCGTGGGCTGCGCTCGCGCTGCTGATTGCAGTGTTTGCCGGCGCGCTGTGGCTCGATCTGCGCGCCGAGCCTGGTCCGGCGCCCGGGGAGCGCTTCGACGCGATCGTGGTGCTGGGCTGCCGCGTCCTGCCCAGCGGTCGCCCGAGCTACGCTCTCGCGCGCCGCGCGCGTCACGCCGCGCGCCTGTACCACGCCGGCCACGCTCCCTTCGTGATCACCACCGGAGGCGTCGGAGACTTCGGCCCGGCGGAAGCAGACGTCGCGGCCGCCGTGTTGCTCGAGGAGGGCGTGCCCGAGCGAGCGATCTTGCGCGAGGACGCGTCCACCAGCACCGACGAGAACGCTGCCTTCGCCCGTGATCGCTTCGGCGGCCGCAGCGTGCTCGTGGTCAGCGACTCGTTCCACACGCTGCGCGCTCGTCGCGTGTTCGCGCGAAGGTACGACCACGTCGAAGTGGCCGGCACGCGCTCACGCCTGCTCGACGAACGACGGCGCGGCGCCACACGCGAGGTGCTTGCGCTGAGCGCGTACCTCGTGCTCGGCCGCATCGACCTCTGGCTCGACGCGCCTCGCGGGCCAGGGCCCGAGCCCGAGCGAGGGCCACGCTGGCTGCCGCGAAGCCCCGCGCTCGATCAGGTCTGCGCCCACTCCCCGATGCTCCACCCCGACGCGGCGCCGCTCGGCGCGTTGCACGGCTTGTTCATGCGCCGAGGCGCTGGCCAGGCGAGAGGCTCGCCTCGCTTGCAGGGGTGACACCCTCGGTGAGGGGTGGACCATGCTCGGGGGCGGGGGACCATGCTCGGGGGCGGTGGACCTGGCGCGGGGGCGGGGGACCATGCTCGGGGGCGGGGCACCATGCTCGGGGGCGGTGGACCATGCTCGGGGGCGGTGGACCATGCCCTGAGGCCGTGGACCATGGCGCATGGCTCCTCAAGCTGGAGCATGGTCCCCCGGCTTGGCGAGCCCCAGCAAGAAGCGCCGCTCGGATCCACGGCATTTCCCGTCGGAGGCGTCGCCGTGGTCGCGACGCAACATCGCGATCGTGGGACCCATGCGCGGAGCGCACGCACCATGCGCCATGGTTCCCTGGTTCGGAGCATGGTCCCGCCGACGGGAGCATGGTCC
>CAZXMG010000045.1:0-70270 GCA_964641275.1 uncultured Polyangiaceae bacterium | reverse complement strand
ATGCAGCTGACGCTGGCGACGATGATCACGTCCGGGCGCGAGAGCAGCGCGTGGGTGGCGGCGTGGCGCATGCGATCGATCGCATCGTTGATGATCGCGTCCTTCTCGATGTACGTGTCCGACGACGGGACGTACGCCTCGGGCTGGTAGTAGTCGTAGTAGCTGACGAAGTACTGCACGGCGTTGTGCGGGAACAGCTCCCTGAGCTCGCCGTACAGCTGCGCCGCGAGCGTCTTGTTCGGGGCGAGCACCAGCGTGGGCTTCTGGTAGTGCTCGATCACCTTGGCTGCGGTGAAGGTCTTGCCGCTGCCGGTCACGCCGAGCAGCGTCTGGAACGGCAGGTTCTTGTCCAGGCCCTCACAAAGGGAGGCGATGGCGCGAGGCTGATCACCACGCGGCTCGAAATCGCTGACCAGCTTGAAGGGTCGATCCACGAGGGTTGGGGAATGTAGTCTACGTGGCGTGTCACCGACAGAGAATCTCCCGCGGCGCCGCCCCACGCTCGGCGCGCTCCTCTCGCTGGCCGCGCTGTCTTGCGCGAGCTCCCCGCGGCCGATCGAGGAGGCGATCGCACAGAGTCCGCCGGGCATGCTCACCGTGGTCGAGTTCGTCGACTACCGGTGCACGTTCTGCCAGCAGCTGCACGACGTGCTGTGGCCTCTGCTCGAGCAGCAGCAAGGCAGCGTTCGCGTGGTGATCAAGCACGTGCCCCTCGACAAACACCCCGGTGCGCGCCGTGCGGCCGAGGTGGCCGTGTGCGCAGAGGAGCAGGGCAAGCTGCCCGCGGTACACGACGCGCTGATGCACGGCGCCGCGCGAACCGACGAAGACACGCTGGACTTGGCTCAGCACTCCGGACTCGACGTGGAGAAGTTCAAGGAGTGCTTGCGCAGCGACCGCCCGGCGGCGCGCATCGCAGACGACACCGAGGCGTGGGAGGCCGTCGGCGCAGACGGCCTGCCGCTGGTGTTCATCCAACGGAAGAAGTTCGTGGGCCTGGTCGATATCGCCCCGCTCGAGCAGGCCCTGCGCGACGCGCGCTGAGGTCGCCTGTCAGCTCCCGCTGGCCTTGCGCTGCAGGAACTTGAACAAGAGCACGAACGTCTCGAGGCCCATGCGCACGAACAGGATCTCCAGCACGACCGCGATCGGCACGATCAGCACCATCACGTATTGTTCGCTCATCACCGCGCCGTACAAGCCCGCCAGGCCGGCGAGGATGATGAGCACGACGAACAGGCCGTACACCGCCTTCAAGAACTTGAGCGTGACGAAGCTCTGGAACGAGAAGTCGAACAGCGCGCCGAAGAAGCCAGCCTCCTGGCCGCCGCCCCCTGCCGGAGGAGCCGCAGGCGCCTGATACGGCATCGGCTGCGGAGCCTGTTGCTGCTGCTGCGGGTAGCCTTGCTGCGGTTGGTTGGGGTTCTGCCAGTTGCCTTGCATGGCGGCAGCTTATGCGCACTTGCGCGAGCCTGAGTAGGGTGGTCGGATCGAAACGCCGCGTCGCCACGGATGCGGCTGAGCGATTCGCCCACCGCGGACTTGGTGTATCAAGGGCCCGGGTGATGGAGGTCGATCTGATCGGGCCCGCGGCTGTGCGCGAGCAGGTGGCGCTGCCGCTCTGTGAGCGCGAGACGCTGCCCCCTCCTCGGCGCGGATCCGCGATTCGCTTGCTTCGAGGCTGCGTGGGAGCCTTCGGCCATCGCCGAGGTGGCCGCGCGCTCAAGGTCGTCTCCGACGCCGCAGAGGCCTACAACGATTGGATTCACTTCGAGCTGGATGAGCCACGTCGTCAGGCTTGGCTCGAGCGCGACTTGCGCCGGCTCTTGCGCGCGTCGCGCGAGCGCGCTCGAGAGGAGGAGCCGCTCCTGCGTCGGGTGTTCGACCGGCTGGGCGAAGCCCCAGACGCCCGCGCCGACGCGCCCATCGTCGAGAGCGTGGCCTTCGCGCGAGTGTTGGTTGCGCTCGGGGTGGTGCTCGGTGCGGCCGACGACGCGGCTCACGCGCTGCTCGACCGCTACGCGTTGGGCCTGGGAATCTTGTGGGAGCTGGGGCACGGCCCGGTCGATCGCGGCGCCATCTCCCAGGCGTTGGCAGACGTTGGCATCCACGGCGCCGAGCACGCCGACCTGCCGCTGCTCGCGTGGTCGCTGGTGACCCCTGCCATCGAGGCCGCCAAGGATCCACGCGCGGCCGGCGAGCTCTTGGTGGTTGCAGACGAGGCGCGCCGCCGCCATGGATCGGCGCGGCGGGCGCGCCGCTACGCCGTGTGCGCGCCGACCATGGGCGCGCCCAAGCGCGCTCCGCTGGGCCGCTCGTACGCTCAGGTGTTGTCGGAGCTGGCGCTCCCGGGCCTCGCCCCGGCGCTGGGAGACGCGTTCGATCGCGAGCTCGGCGAGCTCGTGTCGGCGCAGTCGCCCTCGATCCGCTCGGCGCTCGATTTCTTGCAGCGGCAAGGCGGCAAGCGCGTTCGCCCCACGCTGGTCTTGCTCGGGGCGCAGGCCTCCGGGGGCGACGCTCGGCGCGCGATTCGGCTGGCGTGTTTGGTGGAGTGGCTCCACCAGGCGTCGCTGGTGCTGGACGACATGCTGGACGAGGCGCCGCTGCGCCGCGGGCTCTCCACCTTGCACGTCGCCACCACGGCGCCCTTCTCCACCTTGGTGGTGGGCTTCATCTTGCGCGCCGTCGCGCGCGCGGCAGAGGCAGAGCCCGACGCGGTGCAGCGAGCCATCGTCGACGCCGCGGCCACGTTGGCCGACGGCGAGCGGTTGGAGCTCGCCAAAGGCGGGCGCGCGATCACGCGCACCGAGTACATGCACATCATCGAAGCCAAGACCGCACGCTTGTTCTCGTGCTCCGCCGCGCTGGGGGCGCTCTCGGCGGGGGCCTCGCCGCCGACGGTGAAGGCGCTCGGCGCGTTCGGTCGTGAGGCGGGCATCGCGTTCCAGATCGTGGACGACACGCTCGACTACGTGGGTGACGAGCGCGACTTGGGCAAGCGACCCGGCACCGACCACGCTGCCCGCAAGGTCACGTTGCCGCTGTTGCTGCTCTCCGAGCACGCGGGAGGCGACCCGCGCGCGCTGTTGGATCGACCGCTTCCTTGGCTGCGCGATCGGCTCGCGCACAGCGGCACCGCCCAAGCTTGCCTCGACGTGGCGCGTCGCCACCTGGATCTGGCCCGGGCCAAATTGCTTCACCTGCCGGATTCCGGCGCGCTCTTGAGCTTCGCGAACCGACTGGTGGAGCGCCGCTCGTGACCATGCGCGCGCTCGCCGAAGAGGCGTTGCGAGTGGCTCTGCGGGGTGTGCGCGCGTTGGTGCTGTGCACGTTCGCGTACGCGGTGATCCTCAGCGGCTACCTGGCGTGCCGCGAGCAGCCCTTCTTCGAGCCGCGGCTGCTGGCGCTCAGCGCCGTCGATCGGTGGATCCCGTTCTGGCCTTGGACGGTGTGGGTGTACGGCACGGTGCTGTACGCCACGCTGTTCGCGTTCTTCTGGTTGCGGGAGCGGAGCGAGCTGCGCCGCTTCATGCTCACGCTGGTGACCGGTGCCGCGCTGTGTTGGCTCGGCTTCGCGCTGTTCCCCGTGACGTTTCCGCGTCACGACTTCCCGACTCCTCCGCTCGTGACTGCCACCGCCAGGCAGCTCGCTGATCTGCGCGCCGCAGACGCGCCCGACAACTGTCTGCCGTCGCTGCACGTGGCCCTGGCCACGATGATCGCCTTGGTGCTCGGCGAGCCGGGTAGGGCGCGCTGGCTCAGGTGGGTCGCGCCCGCGTGGGCAGTGTTGGTGGCGCTCTCCACCATGACGGTGAAGCAACACTACGCAGTCGACGTGCTCGGCGGCGCGGTCGTGGGGCTGGCGGCGTACGCGCTGTGCGCGTGGGCGGCGCGCGGCAGACCGTACTGGGCCAGCGGGGACGAGCCGCTGCAGATCGACGACGCGGAGGGGCGTGCGTTCGTCTCCGCCCTGCGCAAGAAGGTCGAGGCGCACCAGTGGTCGCTCGACGATCTGCCGCTGGCGCGCGACGCTCGCCCGCTGACCAAGCCGATGGTGCGGCTGCTCAACCACGTGATCTACATCGAGGAGATCGCGGCCCGGAACTTCCGCTTCTTGCGGCAGGCCGCGAGCGACGCCGACGTGCGCGAGCTCTACCGCTTGTTCGAGGACGAGGAGGTGCGCCACGCCGAGGCGTTGCGACGGCTGTTGTTCGCGGGGGGTGGCAAGCTCGAGCGCCCCGGGTTGGGAAACGCGCTGGTGCTGTCTCAGCAGCGCACGCTCGACCCGCGCTCCGACGCCGACGTCGCGCTCGTCACCGTCTCGAACCCCGTGTTCGAGACGTTCCTCGATGCGGGCACCATCCCGTTCCTGCAGCGCCACCCTCTGCTCGCAGGGCCCGCCTTCGACGAGCTGGTCGCGCGCATATGCAAGGACGAGGCTGCGCACATCGCGCTCAACTGGTTCTTCTCACGGCGGCTCGCGCGCCACAGCCCGCGGCTGCGGCACCTGCTGAACCCGGCCATCCTGCGGGGGATGTTGGCGATCCCGTTCATGTCGCTCGACGTGTACGCGCTCGCTCATCGGCTGGGGTACGACTTCTCCACGCTGCTGCCGTCGTTCCGCAAGCTGTGGGCCAACCACCGGCGTTTCCCGGAGCTGGCCCGCGTGCCGCTATGGTGGATGTTCCGGCTGTTCGTGGTCGTTGGGGTGTTGGTCACCATGATCGTGCTCTCGCTGGCCAAGCTGCGCATCCTGGGCGTCCGCCTTTGGACGTCGCTGGCTCGGCTCACGGACTACCTGGCCTGGGCCGTATTCGGGAGCCGCCTGCTCGAACGACACGGTCTGCCCCGAGCTGGCTGACGCTGGCGCTCTCAGCGCCAACTGATCGAGGCGCGAGCACAACCGCTCGAAGCCGAGCGCTTGCGCGAGCGCCCGCGCGGCCGCGATCTCATGCAGCGCCCGCGCTCGCGCGCCGATCGAGACGGCTCGCTCTGCGCCGATCGTGGCAACCAGAGCGCGGGTCACCGGCGCGCTGGCGCGAGCGAGATCCCCCTCGACCATCGTGAAACGTCGCGCCAAGAGGTCCGGGTCCGCCGGACCCGCGCCGCCGCCGAGCGCCGCGACGGCTGAGAGCGCCAACAGATCGGTGTCTCCATGGCGGACGATCAGCGGCCGCGCCAGAACCAACGCGCGGCTGCTGCGCCGCAGATCCACCAAGCCGCAGTCGCCGGCGCCGAAGATCAGCGCCGACACCACGTGGACGCGCGCGGCCCAGCGCGGAAGAACGAGACCCGCCGCCAGGTCGGTCAACACCGGCAGCAGCACCGACAGCGCCGCCCGCGGATCACCTTGGCCGAGCACGCGGGCTTGAGCCACCAAGGTGCCCACCGCCGCGCGGGCCGCCGGATCGCGGAAGCGCCCCGAGCCCAACAGCGCAAGTGCGGCGTCATCCGCTCGAGACCACTCTGCTCGATCGATCGCCATCAGCAGCTCCTCGGTGTTCACCCCCGAGCTGCTTGCATGCTCCGGGCCCAGGTGGTGGAGCGCCGAGCGCCCCTTTGGATAGCTCGTTGGATACCCATGACGTGTCGGGGGTATCCAACTCGGGCAGCCGAAGGGGGTTGGAGCGGTCTCGCCGCGGCTGCGAACCGGCTTGGATAGCTCGGAGACCAGGGCGCGGTTGGCATCACTTTCGCCAAGGCGAGGCGCGGAGGTCGTGATGATGCGAATCGAGCGTACGGGTTGGCTGTTGGTCGCGCTGGGCGTCGTCGCTTGTGGTGACCCGGTCAAATCCGTGGAGAAGAAGCCCACGCCGGTGAAGGTGACGCTGGCCGAGAGCGATCGCGGGCCGAGCGAGGCCCGCTACTCCGGCGTGATCGAGCCGATGTCCAAGGTCGAGGTGGCGTTTCGTGCAGGCGGCTACGTCGAGAGCTTGGCGCGCAAGCCGGGCGACGGTGGGCGTCCGCTGCTCGACGTGGGCGACCGCGTCGAGAAGGGCGCGGTGCTGGCCAGGATCAGGAGCGCCGACTACGCGCAGCGGGTGGCCAGCGCCAAGGCGCGCGGGGGAGAGGCCAAGGCATCGGCCAAGCTCGCCGAGCAGGACCTCGAGCGCGCCAAGAAGCTGTTCGAGGCGAAGGTGATCAGCAAGGCGGAGCTCGAGGCCAAGCTCGCGCAACACGACGCGGCGATCGCCAGCGTCGCGGGCGCGCTCGCGCAGGTGGGGGAGGCCTCGCTGGCGCTCGGCGACACTGTGCTCCGGGCGCCGATGGACGGCGTGATCCTGGCCCGCAATGTCGAGGAGGGCACGCTGGTCGCGCCCGGCGTGGTCGCGTTCGTGATCGCGGACGTCAGCAGCGTCAAGGTGGTGTTCGGGGCGCCCGAGCCGGTGGTGAGGCGCTTGCAGGTGGGCGATCCGCTGTCGATCCGGGTCGGAGAGGCGGCGGCCGAGCGAGGCGCAACCGCGCTGTCCGCGGCCATCTCTCGCGTCGCGCCTGCGGCGGACAAGAGCGGTCGCCTGTTCACGGTCGAGTCGATCCTGCCGAACCCAACCGGCTCGCTGCGGTCCGGCACAGTGGTCTCCGTGCGGTTGCCGTCGTCGATCGAGGATCGTGGCCTGGTCCTCCCCATCGGCGCGATCGTGCGCTCACCCCACAGCGAGCGTGGCTTCGCGGTGTTCGTGCTCGAGGGGGACGAGCCGCGCGCAGAAGCGCGGCTGCGCGAGGTGGCCGTGGGCGACGTGGTCGGCAACGGCGTGGGCATCGAGCGCGGAGTTCGCCACGGCGAACGCGTGGTGACGGTGGGCGCCAGCTTGCTCAGCGACGGCGCGGACGCCGTCGTCATCCCCTGATTCGAACGTCGAGGTGGGTCATGAGTCAATCCAAGGGCAGCAAGCTCGAGCAACAGCGCAACACGGCGCGCTTCTTCACGGAGAACCGCCACATCTCGTGGGTGCTGCTGATCGGCACCATCCTGTGGGGCATGTTCGGCTACGCGACCATGCCCAAGCGCAAAGACCCGGACATTCCCATCCGTCAGGCGGTCGCGCTGATCAGCTGGCCTGGGGCGTCGGCCGAGATGGTCGAGGACCGCGTCACGCGTGTGGTCGAAGAGACGCTCGGTGAGGTCTCGAAGGTCGAGAAGATCGAGTCCACCACGCGCGCCGGCGTGGCCGTCGTCACGCTGACCCTGGACAAGAACGTCGAGGCCGCCCCCGAGGCGATGGACGAGATCTGGCTCAAGCTCTCGGACATCCAGGGCCTCCCCTCGGGCGCGAACGTGCAGTTCGTGAAGGACTTCGGCGACGTGTCGGCGCTGATGTTCACCGTGGCGAGCCCGCTGGCCGACGCGGTCGAGCTCGAGCTGCGGGCCGCACAGATCCAGCGCGCCATCGCCGAGGCGAGGAAGGGTGCGAGCCACGAGGGGCCCGGTGTGCGCGCCAGCCTCGTGGTGCCGTTCCCGCTCGGCGTCGAGCCGCACGCGCTGCGTGAGGTGCGCGCGGACCTCGCCGCTCGTGCAGCGGAGCGCGGCGCTCGCGACGTGCGTGTGCTCGAGGGCCCGGGCTTCCTCGGAGTCGATGCGCTGACCGTGGCGGACGACGCCAAGATCCTCGAGACGGCACAGAGCTACGCCGGCGAGCGGCTGCGCGCCTCCGACGTCCACCCGGACGTGTGGAGACCCTTCGTGGTGCGCGACCCCGCCGACACCGAGCGTCTGCTCGCCGAGGTCGCTGGCGAGCGATACAGCTACCGCGAGCTCGACGCCTATTCGGACCAGCTCGTGAAGGCCGTGCAAGGTGTGGCCGAGGTGTCGAAGGTCACGCGCGCGGGCGTGCTCGGCGACGTGATCTACATCGACTACTCGCAAGAGAAGCTCGCCAACTACGGCCTGACGCCGAGCCAAATCGAGAGCACCCTGGCGGCTCGCAACGTCGTGGCTCGCGGAGGCGTGCTGGAGCTCTCGGGCAAGAGCGTGTTGATCGCCCCTGCAGGCGAGATCGCCTCCGAGGACGAGATCGGCGGCATCGCGGTGTCGCGGTCCGAGAGCGGCGCTCCGGTGTACCTGCGCGACGTGGCCAGCATCAGCCGCGGCTACGAGAGCCCGAGCTACGTGGCCTACGCTTCCTTTCGCGACGCGCAAGGCGAGTGGCGCCGGACTCGGGCCATCTCGGTCTCGATCAGCATGCGACCGGGCTTGCAAATCGCCGACTTCGGGGAGGCCGTCGAGCGACGCCTGGCTGACGCGCGCGCGCTCCTGCCCGCCGACCTGGTGATCACGCGCGTCAGCGATCAGCCCGAGCAGGTCGAGGAGAGCATCGATCTGTTCATGTCCAGCCTGTACGAGGCGATCGTCCTCGTGGTGTTGGTCGCGCTGATCGGCTTCTGGGAGTGGCGCAGCGCGCTGCTCATGGCGCTCAGCATCCCCATCACGCTGGCCATGACCTTCGGCATGATGCGGGTGCTCGGCATCGACGTGCAGCAGATCTCGATCGCCTCCTTGATCATCGCGCTCGGTCTGTTGGTCGATGACCCGGTCGTGGCGGGCGACGCCATCAAGCGCGAGCTCAGCCAGGGCGTGACGCGAGCCGTGGCCGCGTGGATCGGGCCGACCAAGCTGGCCCACGCCATTCTGTTCGCGACCATCACCAACATCGTCGCCTACCTGCCGTTCCTGACGCTCCCGGGCGACACCGGCAAGTTCGTCTTCTCGCTGCCGGTGGTGCTGACCTGCTCGTTGGTCGCGTCGCGGCTCGTGTCGATGACGTTCATCCCGCTGCTGGGGTACTACCTGCTGCGCGCGCCCAAGAAGCGCGAGCCCAGCGCGGAGGAGCGTCGCACTCGGGGCGCTGCTCGCTTCTACTACCAAGCAGTCGGCTGGGCGGTGCGTCACCGCTGGGTCACGTTGGTGGCCTCCCTGCTGCTCTTGCTGCTGTCGGCCGCGAAGCTCGCGAGCATCAAGCAGGCGTTCTTCCCCAAGGACACTTCGTACCTCGCGTACGTCGAGGTTTGGCTGCCGGAGGACGCACCGGTGGTGGCCACCGAGGCCGCCGCGGCGACCACCGACCAGCTCGTGCGTGCTTCGCTCGAGCAGAACTACCCCGGCCTGCTCGCCTCGGTGACGACCTTCGTGGGCGGCGGCGGCCCGCGCTTCTGGTTCTCGATCGCGCCGGAGCAGCGCCAGTCCAACTACGCGCAGCTGGTGCTGCGACTCACCGACAAGCACCACACGGAGAGCATCGTGCGCGAGCTGTCGCGAGAGCTCAGCGGCGTCATCCCTGGGGCGCGCATCGACGTGCGTGAGCTGGAGAGCGGGCCCGCCGTGGGGGTGCCGGTCTCCATCCGCGTTGGCGGTGAGGACCCGCGCGTGCTGCGATCGATCGCATCGCAGGTGGAGGGCATCTTGTCTCGGGCGCCCAACGCCGAGCGCGTCCGCGACAACTGGGGCTCGGACAACGTCGGGGTCAAGCTCGCGGTGGACGCCGACCGGGCGAACAGCGCAGGCATCACCAACGCAGACGTGCTCAGCGCCTCGGCTACGGCCCTGAACGGAAAACGCATCGGGGCCATCTACGAGGGTGATCACGCCTTGCCGATCGTGACCCGGCTGCGCGCGTCGGAGCGCGAGCGCCTCGACGACGTGGAGAACCTGTACGTGTACGGCAGTGGCGCCAAGCAGGGGGTCCCGCTGCGCCACGTTGCGCACGTGGAGCTCGAGCGAGCCACCGCCAAGATCGTGCGACGGAACCACGTCCGGACCATCACCGTTGGCGCGTTCCCCAGCGAGGGAGTGCTACCCAGCGAGGTGATCAGCGGCATCGTCGATGATCTCGCGGCGGTCGAGGCGGCGTTGCCCCCAGGCTACACGCTCACCATCGGCGGTGAGCACGAGGAGCAGAAGAAGTCGTTCGCCGACCTCGTCGTCGTGCTGCTCATCTCCGTCGCGGCGATCTTCGTGGCGCTGGTCATTCAGTTCAAGAATGCCGTCAAGCCGCTGATCGTGTTCGCGGCCATTCCGTTCGGCGTGGTGGCCTCGCTGCTCGGCCTGTCGATCATGGGCGCGCCGTTCGGTTTCATGGCCTTTTTGGGCGTGATCAGCCTGATCGGGGTGATCGTGAGCCACGTGATCGTGTTGTTCGACTTCATCGAAGAGCAGCGCGAGCACGGTGCAGAGCTACTCGACGCGCTGCTCGACGCAGGCATCATGCGGCTGCGCCCGGTGCTCGTCACGGTGGGCGCCACCGTGCTGGGACTGGTGCCGCTGGCCATGCACGGCGGCGCGCTGTGGGAGCCGCTCTGCTACGTGCAGATCGCCGGGCTCACGTTCGCCACCATCGTCACGCTGGTGCTCGTGCCCGTGCTGTACGCGGTGTTCGTCCTCGACCTCGGCCTGGTGGCGTGGGGCGCGAGCGTCGCTGCGCCGCCCACGCAGCCCTCGCCGCGCGCACCCCTCGCGTCTGCCCCGTCGTCGTCCACGCTCGTGTGAAGGAGCCCGTCATGTACAAGTCCCAACGTCCCTTCGGTCTCGTCTCTCCGCTGTCGGTGGCGCTGTGCGCGGCGCTGTTCGGGCTCCCGAGCCGAGCGCTCGCGCAGCAAGAGGTCACGACCGCCACGGCTCAGAACAAGGGCACCATCGTGCCTGCGTTCGAGGAGCAGGTCGCCGCGCTCACAGGCAAATCCGGCGGGCTCACCTCCCAGCAGGTCGCGGCGCGTGTGCTGGAGAAGAACCCTGACTTGGCGGCCAAACGCGCGGAGGTGGCGCAGGCGGCGCGGCAGGTCGACCAGAGCATCGCCGACTTCCTTCCGAAGCTCAGTCTCACCGCCAAGTACGCGCGCCTGAACCCGATCGAGGGCGAGCCGATGGGCCCGTTCGTGGTCGCGCCGGGCGCCAGCGACGGGCCGGTCCCCGCGGGCTCCACGTTGGTGGCGCAATCGCTGAGCATGGAGAGCATCGACAACCAGTTCACGTTCCAAGCGGCGCTCAACGTGCCGGTGTCGGACTACGCGCTCCGGTTCGTGCAGCGAAAGGCCACCGCGGACCATTCGCACAGAGCCAGTCAGCTCTCGCTCGATGCCTCGGTGCGGCGCAAGGCGCTCGAAGGACGTGTCGCCTACTACAACTGGGTGCGCGCCGAGCTGTCGCGCGTGGTCGCGGAGCAGAGTCTTGGCTTGGCACAGGAGCAGCTCGAGCGCGTGAAGGTGTTCGCGGAGGCGGACATGGCCACCTTCGCGGACGAGTCCAGCGCCGTCGCGTTGGTGGCCAGCTCGAAGCTCCTATCGGTGCGGGCCAACAACCTGGCCTCGCTCCAGCGCACACAGCTCGAGGTAGCCATGCAGCTCGAGCCGAACGCCGGTGCGGGCTTTCGAATCGGGGAGAGCTTCGGTGGCCCGTCGTCGCGGCCCAAGTCGATCGACGCGCCGCGTGCGCTCGTGCGCGAAGCGCTGTCGGCGCGACCCGAGCTCGCTGCCCAAGATCAGAAGCTGAAGGGCCTGGAGGCGCAAGCGGACGTCGCGCGCGCACAGGCGTTCCCACGGCTGGACGCGTTCGCCAGCGTGGCCGCCCTGAATCCGGACCAGCGCGCGTTTCCCGCCACCGACACCTTTCGCACCTCGTGGCAGCTGGGTCTACAGCTCAGCTATTCGCCCAATGACACGGCGCTGGGCGTGCTGGGAGCGCAAGGTGTCTCGCACCAGGTCGAGGGCGCGCAAGCGCAACTGGCCTCGCTCGAGGACGCCATCGAAAACGAGGTCCATGAGGCGCGCTTGGGCTACCTGGACGCAGAGGCGGCCGTCGATTCCAGCGCCGTGGCGTTGGCTGCAGCCGAAGAGGCCTACCGCGCGCGCCGCGCGCTGTTCGTGAACGACCGCGCCACCAGCGTGGAGCTGACGCAGGCTCACGCCGATCTGCTCAAGGCTCGGATGGACGCGGTCTCCTCCTGGGTGGGGTTGCGCATCGCGCGCGCCTCGCTCGAGTACGCGCTCGGGAGGGACGCCACCCGCTGAGCGCCCGAGGGCTCAGTCGAAGCGCAGCTGCTCTCTGGCGATCTCCCCGGCGGGTGCACCGAACGCCAACGTGCGCTCGATCAAGTTGCGCAGCTCACGCACGTTGCCTGGCCACCCATGGCCGATCAGCGCGTCGATCGCGTCGTCCGAGAGACGCGCAGCGCGGTCGCCGTCGGCGCTGAAGCGAGCCAGGAAGCGCTCGGCGAGCGCGACCACGTCCTCGGGGCGGTCGCGCAGCGGCGGCACGCGCAGGGGCACCACGTTCAAGCGATAGAACAGGTCCTCGCGAAAGCGACCCTCGCGCACGAGCTGGGCGAGATCGCGGTGAGTGGCGGCGATGACCCGCACGTCCACTCGAATCGCTTGCCGCTCCCCCAGCGGAAACACCTCCCCGTTCTCGAGAAAGCGTAGGAGCTTCGGCTGCGCGTCGAGCGGGAGCTCACCGATCTCGTCCAGGAACACGCTGCCCTTGTCCGCGGCGCGGAGCACGCCCAGCTGGTCCTGGTCGGCGCCCGTGAAGGCGCCGCGCTTGTGGCCGAACAACAGGCCCTCGAACAGGTCGCGCGGCACGCTCGCACAGTTGAACGGCACGTACGCGCGCTTGGCGCGCGCCGAGACGTCGTGGATGGCCCGCGCGACGACCTCCTTGCCGCTGCCCGACTCGCCCTGAATCAACACCGTCGCTCGGGAGCCGGCGAGCTGCATCACGGAGCGCCGGAGCGCCTGCATGGCGGGTGAGGCGGCCACCAGGTCGGGTAGCTCGGGCGTGACGGTGGCCTCGAGCGTGATCGGGCGCAGCGCTGCGCCGTTGCGCGCGCTCTGCGCGCGCTGGTGAACGCTCGCCAGCGGCATCAACCGCTCGGCGAACGCGGCTGCACCGCCGTCGCCACCTGCAGCTCGGGTGAGGGGCCTCGGCACGATGCCGAGCTTGGCCGCCTCGCTCACCGCTTCCTCGATCTGCTTCGCTGCGTCGGGCTCGCCCAGGGCCTGCCTGGTCAATGCGATCGCGTTTTTGCCCAGCACGAGCTGAACCACATCGTGGCACTGCTCGAAATAGCCCATCGTGCCCTCGATCTGCGCCAACGCTTCCCGTGCCCGGCCGCTCGCCAGCAGGAGCAGCCCCTCGAAGCGCGCGGTCATGGTCCGGTAGAACGGCGACGGCATGGTGGCGTCGAGCCTGCGGGCGCGCTCGATCTGCGAAAACCCTCCTGCCACGTCGCCGGCCATGGTGCGCGCCAGGAGCCCCTCGAACACGAAGTCGTGCGCGGTGAAGTCCATGCCTCCGAACCCGTCGATCTCGAGCACCGCTTGGTCGGCGAGCGAAGCGGCGCCGCTGTAGTCCCCTCGCATCGACGCCAGCACGGCCTCCACGAAGCGCTGGTGGCCGCGCGCGAGCGGGCGCAGTGACGGCACCACCTCGGGGGTGAGCGCAGACAGGAGCTTCTGCAAGCCCGCCTGGTCGTTGGTGAGTCCGCGCAGGCGCGCCTCCGCGGCCACGATCGCGAATGGCGGGACGCCTGCGCGAGCAGCCAGGGCGTGTGCCTCCTCGCACGTGGCCAGCGCGTCCGAGAAGCGCGCCAGCCTGGTGAGCGCGCTGCACTCAGCGGCCACCACGCGCATCACCGGATCGATGGGGCCGAGGCGTGCGCGCTCCAAGGACTTGCGAGCGCGCTGCGTGATCACCAGGATGTCGTCGTTGGGGAGGCCGGTCTGGAGCGCGAACTCGGCGCGGTCCGCGAGCGCTCCGACCACCACCGCGGCCAGACCGAGCTCCTCGGCCCGGCTCATGGCGGCCTCTCCGTGTTGGCTGCTGGCTCGCCGGTCGCCCAGGATCAACGCGCCGAGTGATTTCATCAGATCGAGCAAACAGCGAGCGAACGGCGACTTGGCCTCGAGCTCGAGGACGTCGGCGAAGGCACGCTGAAGCACCTCCATGCCCAGGAGCTTCTTGGCAGAGAGCCCAGCCAGCGCGAGAAATACGCGCTGGTCGTCGTCTTCCGCCTCGAGCAAGGCGAGGGCGGCTTCCTGATGTGCGTGAACCCGGCCGGGGTCGTACAGGCGAGGGTCGGGCGCGCCGAACAGCACCGCCGCCGTGGTGTGCACGCGCAGCGCGACGCCTCGCGGCAACGTTCCCGCTTCCACCTCGGCCAAGAGCGGCAGCAGCGTGGTGAGGGCTCCGCGCACGTCCAAGCGAGCCAAGATCTGGCGCAAGCAAAGCTCCACGGTCGCGAGCGCGCGCCCGGCGGCGCTCCTCAGCCCGTTCGCTGCGAGCAGCGTCAAGAGCTCGTCTTCGCCACGCTGCCACGCCGCAGACTCCAACGTCGCCAACAACGGCGACAGCAGCGCACGGTCTTCGGGATCGATCTCGTCGACGGTCGAGGGGCTGTCTCGGCGCACGCTCGCGACGGCTGGGGCGGTGTGCGACAAGCGCTCGAGCGCCTCGACCATGGCGCGTCTCGGTCGGCGAGCTTCCTTGTTGTCCTCGGGGAGCTCCCAGCGCAGCACCGTGAGCGGCGTGACGCCGAGCTGACGCGCCAGCTCGGCGCGGGTCCTTGCTCCCCGCAGCGCGCGGATCCGATCGGGCCCCATGGCGCGTCAGGGTAATCGCTTTTGGGCGGGTTCGGGAGCAGGTGCGAGCTGACTTTGCGTTTGCGCAGGGCCGCTCGCGATGTCACGAAGGGGCCATGATCCAAGCTCAGAGACTGGTGCTCGGCGGCGTCGTGGGGCTGCTCGTCGGGTGCACCGAAGCGACGCCGCAGGGTGGCTCGGCGAGCCCGAGCGCGATGCGCGACAGAGCGGGTGAGACCGCCGGCCAGCCCGTGAGCGGGAAGGCACAGGTCGGGCAACCCGCCCCGGACTTCACGCTCAAGGATCTCGATGGCAAAGAGGTCTCGCTCTCGTCGTTCAAGGGCAAGACCGTCGTGCTCGAGTGGTTCAACCCCGACTGCCCCTTCGTGAAGAAGAGCCACCAGAAGGGCTCGCTCAAGGGATTGGCCGCGAAGGTCAAAGAGAGCGGCGTGGTGTGGCTGGCGATCAACTCGGGCGCGCCTGGCAAGCAGGGGCACGGCGAAGCGACGAATCGCAGCGGCGCGTCCGCGCTCGGTGTCACCAACTCGATCTACCTGGACGAGGACGGCAAGGTCGGCAAGGCCTATGGCGCCACCAACACTCCGCACATGTACGTGGTCGACCCCAACGGCCTACTCGTCTATGCCGGCGCCATCGACAACTCGCCAGACGCCGAAGGCGAGAGCCCCGAGGGGGGCAAGCTCGTCAACTATGTCGAACAAGCGTTGGCGGAGGTGCAGGCCAACAAGCCGGTGAGCGTCCCCAGCACCAAGGCCTATGGTTGCAGCGTGAAGTACGGGTCATGAGCGCGATGTGGAGAGCCTCGTTCCTCGCGCTGGGGTGGCTGCTGCTCGCGGTCGGCTGTGCTTCGGGGCCGACCGAGGAGCCGGCCGCCGAACCCACGTCGGAGCGCGTCGACGCCTCCGATCCCTCGACCACGGCTTCGGCCGTCGCGAGCGGAGCACCACTGGTGACGCCGCCGGCGCCACCCGCCGTGCTGGCGCGCCCCAGCGTCACGGCGTTCCCCGCGAGCGCGGAGGCGAGCGCAGTGGCCTCGGCCAAAGACCGCAGCGAAGACGACAAGCTGCTCGACGCCGGCCGCAAGCCGGCGGAGCTTTTGTCGTTCTTCGGGGTGGGCAAGGGGATGCGCGTCGCGGAGCTGGGCGCGGGCGGTGGCTACAGCGCCGAGCTGTTCGCGCGCGCGGTGGGGCCGACCGGCAAGGTGTTCGGTCAGAACAACAAACTCATGCTCGAGCGCTTCGCCGAGAAGCCATGGTCCGAGCGGCTGAAGAAGCCCGTGATGAAGAACGTCGTGCGGGTGGACCGCGAGTTCGACGATCCGTTGCCGCCGGACGCGACCGGTTTGGACGGCGTTTTTCTGATCATGTTCTACCACGACACCGTGTGGCTGAAGACCGACCGCGCGAAGATGAACGCGTCGATCTTCGCCGCGCTGCGTCCGGGCGGGGTGTACGGCATCATCGATCACACCGGACGCGCTGGCAGCGGCGTGAGCGAGGCAGAGACGCTGCACCGCATCGAGGAGAGCGTGCTTCGGAAGGAGGTCGAGAGCGCGGGCTTCGTGCTGGAGCGCGAGAGCCACTTCCTGCGGCACCCGGACGACCCGCTCGATTGGAGCACCTCTCCGCGCAACGCGGGCGACAAGCGCGGAACGAGTGATCGCTTCGCGCTGCTGTACAAGAAGCCGAAGTGACTGGCTACCCCTCGGGCTTGCCCCGCCAATGGTAGCTGCCCGTGTCCGGGATGGTCTGCCAGACGGTGGAATCTTCGGTGGGGCGGCAGGCGCTCGGCTGCGCCGCCAGCACCGCAGTGACGGCCTCGAGCAGCCCCCGCGGCGAGAATGGCTTCGCGAGAAAGTCGGCGCCCTCAGCACGCGCTTGCTGCTGCGCGGCCGGCGTGTTGTGGCCAGACACCATGAGCGCGGGCAGCCGAGGTAGCTCACGCCGAAGCTCGCGGATCGTCGCGAGGCCATTCATGCCTGGCATGTCGAGGTCCACCAGCAGCACATCGATCCGCTGGCCTTTCCGGACGAGCGCGCAAGCCTGAAGGCCATCCTCTGCCTCGGTCACGCTGAAGCCGGAGCGCGCGAGCAAGCGGGCCGTGCTGCGCCGAACGAGCGGCTCGTCGTCGACCAGGAGGACCTGCTTTCCGGCGCCGATGTGGGCGCTCGCAGGCCAGCGCGTGGCGAGGCGTGGCCGCCCGTGGGACTCGCTGTGCGCGGGGAGCCTGATGGTGAAGGCAGTGCCCTTCCCGAGCTCGGAGCGCACCTCGACCGTGCCGCCGTGCAAGGTGACGAGCTCCTTGACCGTGGCCAAGCCCAGCCCGAAGCCCGCCTCGCCCTTGGTGCTGAAGAATGGCTCGAAGATGCGATGAATCTCGGAGGGAGCGATGCCGGCGCCGCAGTCTTCGACCACCAAGCACACGCGTGGCCCGGCCGCGTCGTCGTCTCGTCTGGCCGAGAGCCTGATGGCGCCACCTTCCTTCATGGCGTCTCGAGCGTTCACGCACAGATTCAGCACGACCTGATGCAGCTCACCCTCGTCGGCTTGGACCAGCAGGCCGAGAGCGCAGTCCACCTCGACGCGTATGGAGGCGCCGAAGGATCGCCGGCACAGTTGCGCGACCTCGCGGCACACGTCCGCCAAATCGACCTGCGATCGCCCCTGTGACCCACGCGCGAAGCGCATCAAGCGGTTGGCCAGCAAGGTGCCATTGCTGACGGCGGCTTCCAGATCCTCCACGCAGCTGAGGCTCTCCTCGTGCGCGCCGCCTTGGTCGCGCAGGAACCCAGCGGCCGCCGCCACGACGCCCAGGACGTTGTTGAAGTCGTGCGCCACGCCGGCGGCCATGCGCCCGAGCAGCTCGAAGCGTTGTCGCTCGATCAGCGCGCCCTCGACCGGGCTGCGATCGGTGAACAACAGCGACACGTCGGGCCCCAGCTGCAACGTGTCTCCGACCTGGAGCTGGTGATGTCGGATGGGGACCCCGTTGACGCGTGTTCCGTTGCGGCTGTCCAGGTCTTCGATCGCCCAGCTGCCAGCCTCGCGTTTGATCTCGGCGTGTCTGCGCGAGACGCCGGCGTCCTCCAGCATCAGTCCGCAGCCCTCCGCGCGGCCGATCACCAGCTGGCTGATCACGTCGCGACAAACGCCGGCCTGCAGCCCGGCCACCACCACCACACGCGCGGGACCGCTCAGACGTCCGACGTGTTGATGTGTGACCTGCCTGTTCATCGAAGCGCTCCACAGCGGAGAGCGGATCGCAGGGGGGGCGACACAAGGCGGCGGGATTTTCAGCTGCTGAGCACGGACGCCATCACGCTCACGCCGGCGTCCATCACCGCCCACGAGGCGCCGGCGTGGAACGGCTGGCCAGCGGTAAAGCGCATGGGGATGGCCGTCCCGAGCATCTTCTTGGCTGCTCGCCAGATCACGCCGGACCCCACGCGATAGAGGTTGGCGGCGTCCTCGCGCACCGAGACGGGCGCCTCCGGGTCACCGGTCAAGCGCAGCGGCACTTGGGCGAACGTCGCTTTGTCGAACTGCTCCATGATGCACATGCTGACCGGGTCGAACGCGGCGGACGTGTCCTCGCCCAGGATTCGCTCGCACAGGTGCTCGGCCGCGGCGTCCGCTTGGAGCAGCGCCAGGAAGGCCTGCTTCACGGGGAAGTCGGCGCCGTCGCCGACGGCGTAGACGTCAGGCTCGGCGGGCAGCTGCCGCGTCCTCGGGTCCGTGATCAAGAAGCCGCGCTCGTCCGCGTCCAAACCCTCGAAGCGTGTGGAGGCGACGTAGGGAGGAAACGCCACGAGCAGATCGAACGCCTCGCTGCGCCCGTCCTGGAAGCGTACGGCGAAAGGATCCACGCGCTCCACGATCGCCTGCTTGTGGCCTGTGATGCCGCGCCGCTCGAACTCCGAGCTGACCAACTCGTCGAGCCGCGGGCCGAACGCCTGGATGTAGCCCTTCTCGTAGGTGAAGTAGGCGATGTCCACCAGCTCTCGCACGCCTTGTTTGCGCAGCCAGCTGCAACATCATGACCATCTCGTACAGCGGTCCGGAGCACTTGTTCTTGGGAGGCACCAAGAAGCGCACGCGCGAAGGTGTGCCTGCACGGGCCTTCTCCACCACCAGGTCCAGAGAGCTCTTGAGCTTCGACATCTCCTCTGGGGACCAGATCGTGTTGGCGTGGGCCGACAGGCCGGGGACCTCGTCGGGTCGCATGGCGGCGCCCGTGGCTAGGAACAGGTAGTCGTAGGGGATCTGCTGCTCTCCCGCGAACACCACCTTGCGGAGCGGATCGACTCGCTCGGCGCGCGCGCGCACGAACGGGATGTGGCGGCGCTCGAACGCCTCGCGCAGCGAGAAGACGAACGCCTCAGGGGGTTTGCCGAACGGGATGTAGATCGTGTTCGGCTTGAAATAGAAGTTGTCGCTCTCGCCGACGATCGTGAGCTTGACGCGTTTGCCCAAGCGCTTGCGCAGGTAGAACGCGGCCTCCAACCCCGCGAAGCCGGTTCCCACCACCACGACATTCTTCGGCGTTCCTTGATCCATGCGGCGCTCAGAGCAGCAGTCATGCCACCGCACCTCTCGCGCCGCCCACAGCGCTCATCTCACTCCGATGCGCTGCAGAGTCTGCGCCAGCGCGACCACTATGCGCCTCTCGGGCGCGCTCTGCACCGTTTGCGGTCGAGCGGTCTCGGAAGACCCGTCGCTGGCACGGCCGCTGCTAACGCTCGCGCATGGCGGTGGACTTCATTCGCAAGCAGTCGACGCCCGACGCCAACATGCCGGACTGGGATCGAGCGCGCAGCGAGCAGGGCTGGGACGCGGCGCGGGCGCGACTAGCGGGTCTGCCCGGGGGCGGGCTGAACATCTGCTTCGAAGCGGTCACTCGGCACGCCCAGGGGCCACGCGGCGATCACGTGGCGCTGCGCTGGTTGTCCAAGCAGGCGGCTCGGCGCGAGCTCACGTACCGCGATCTGGATCGCGAGACCGCTCGCTTCCACCGCGCGCTCAGCGAGCTCGGTGTGGAGCCAGGTGACCGGGTGTTCGCATTGGCCGGCCGGGTGCCCGAGCTGTATGTGACCGCGCTCGGTGCTCTGCGGCACGGCGCGGTGTTCTGCCCGTTGTTCTCGGCGTTCGGCCCGGAGCCGATCGAGTCGCGACTCCGCCTCGGCGGGGCCAAGGTGCTTGTGACCACCGCGCGGCTGTACGAAAAGAAGGTCGCCCCCCTGCGCGCTCGGTTGCCGTCGTTGGAGCACGTGATCCTGTTGCCCGACCAAGGCCAGCAGCGAGTTGCGGGCACGCTGTCTTGGAGCGAGCTCGTGGACAGGGCGGAGCCGCTCGAGACCTACGCGCTCACCTACGAGGAGAGCCCTGCGCTGCTCCACTTCACCAGCGGCACGACCGGCACACCCAAAGGGGCGCTGCACGTGCACGGGGCGGTGATCATGCATCATCTCACCGGTCGACTCGCGCTCGACCTGCACGACGACGATGTGTTTTGGTGCACCGCAGACCCTGGGTGGGTCACAGGAACCTCGTACGGCATCATCGCGCCGCTCACCTGCGGCGTGACCATGCTGGTGGATGAGGCCGAGTTCGACGCCGAGCGTTGGTACGACCTCTTGGAGCGAGAGCGCGTGACCGTCTGGTACACCGCGCCGACGGCGATCCGCATGCTGATGAAGATCGGTCCGGAGCCGGCCAAGCGACGCGATCTCAGCGCCCTGCGCTTCGCTGCAAGCGTGGGCGAGCCATTGAATCCCGAGGGGGTGGTGTGGGGCCGCGACGTGCTCGGCCAGCCATTTCACGACAACTGGTGGCAGACGGAGACTGGCGGGATCATGGTCGCCAACTACGCCTCGATGGACATCCGTCCGGGGAGCATGGGCAAGCCACTGCCCGGCGTGGAAGCCGCACTGGTGCGGCGCAACAGCGCGGGCAACATCGAGCTGATCGAGGAGCCCGACGTGGAAGGCGAGCTCGCGTTCAAGCCCGGCTGGCCCTCGATGTTCCGCGCGTACCTCAACGCCCCCGAGCGCTACGAGAAGTGCTTCTCGAGCGGCTTCTACCTCTCGGGCGACCTCGCGAGGCGCGACCGTGACGGCTACTACTGGTTCGTCGGCCGCAGCGACGACGTGATCAAGAGCGCGGGTCACCTGATTGGGCCTTTCGAGGTCGAAAGCGCGCTGATCGAGCACCCGGCGGTGGCCGAGGCCGGCGTGATTGGCAAGCCCGACCCGATGGCCGGCGAGGTGGTGAAGGCGTTCGTCTCGCTCAAGAACGGCTTCGTGAAGAGCCCCGAGCTCGAGCGCGAGCTGTACGGCTTCGCGCGCAGCCGTCTCGGGCCCGCGGTGGCACCGAAGGAGATCGCGATCGTCGAGGCGCTGCCGCGCACCAAGAGCGGCAAGATCATGCGGCGTCTGCTCAAGGCGCGCGAGCTCGGCCTACCAGAGGGAGACCTCTCCACGTTGGAGTCGAGCTCGTGACCGCGCTCGACGTGACCCGAGAGCATGCGCTCGCCCAGCTCGAGCGCATGGTTCTGATCCGCCGCTTCGAGGAGAAGTCTGCAGAGCTGTATGGTGCCGGCAAGATCCGCGGCTTCTTGCACCTCTACATCGGAGAAGAGGCCGTGGCCGTGGGTGCGCTCGCGGCCCTCTCTGCCGCGGACAATGTCGTGGCGACCTATCGAGAGCATGGCCACGCGCTCTTGCGCGGCGTGTCTCCTGGCGCGGTGATGGCCGAGATGTTCGGCAAGGCCAACGGCTGCTCGCGCGGCAGGGGTGGATCCATGCACCTGTTCGCGGTGGGCCAGCGCTTCTACGGCGGCCACGCGATCGTCGGAGGTGGCTTGCCCGTCGCAGCGGGTTTGGCGCTCGCCGACGCGATGCAGAAGCGAGACGGAGTCACCGCCTGCTTCTTCGGAGACGGGGCGACGGACGAAGGAGAGTTCCACGAGACGCTCAATCTGGCAGCGCTGTGGCGGCTGCCGCTGTTGTTCCTGTGCGAGAACAACCAATACGCGATGGGCACGGCGATCGAGCGCCACGAGGCGGACGCGGAGCTGACCCACAAACCTGCGGCGTACGGCATCAGCAGTGAGCGCATCGACGGCATGGACGTGGTGGCGGTGGAGCGCGCCGTTCGCTATGCGCGCGAGCGCATCCGCGAGGAGGGCAAGCCGCGCTTCCTCGAGCTGTCGACCTATCGGTTCCGGGCGCACTCGATGTACGACGCAGAGAAGTACCGCAGCAAGGAAGAGGTCGAGCGGTGGCGCGCGCGCGACCCGATCGTGGGCTTCGAGCGCCGCATGCGCGAGGCGGGCCACCTCGACGACGAGGGCATGCGGGCGATCGAGGCCAAGGTCCAAGCGGCGGTCGACCGCGCGGTGCTCGAGGCAGAGCAGGGGCCGCTCGAGCCGGTCGCGGAGCTCACACGCGACGTGTATGCGAGGCCGCAGCCATGAGCGCGAAGCGAGCCACCTTCCGCGAGGCCGTGCGCTCGGCGCTGTCGACCGCACTCCGCAACGACCCGCGCGTGTTCCTGATGGGCGAAGACGTGGGCCGCTATGGCGGGGCCTACGCGGTGAGCGCCGGCCTGCTCGAGGAGTTCGGCCCTGAGCGCGTGCGCGACACGCCGCTCGCGGAGTCTGTGTTCGTCGGCGCTGGCATCGGCGCAGCGCTGGCCGGCATGCGGCCGATCGTCGAGATCATGACGGTGAACTTCAGCTTGCTCGCGCTCGACCAGATCGTGAACAACGCGGCCACGTTGCGGCACATGTCCGGTGGGCAGTTCGAGGTGCCGCTGGTGATCCGCATGGCTACCGGCGCCGGTCGTCAGCTGGCGGCGCAACACTCCCACAGTCTGGAGAACTGGTACGCGCACGTGCCCGGGCTCAAGGTGCTCGCCCCAGGGACGGTGCAAGACGCGAGAGACATGCTCCTCGCCGCGCTCGAGGATCCCGACCCGACCCTCCTGTTCGAGCACCAGGTGCTCTACAACCTGGAGGGTGAGCTGGATCTGGAGGCCACACCCGGGAGCGCGTGGCGCGCGATCACACGCAGGCCCGGCCGAGACCTCGTGCTGATCGTGTGGGGGGGATCGCTACCCAAGGCCTTGGTTGCCGCCGAGAAGCTCGCAGCACGAGGCGTCGACGCCGAGGTGCTCGATCTTCGCTGTCTGCGTCCGCTCGACACGGAGGCCATCCTCGCGGCCGTCGGGCGCGTCCACCGCGTCGTGGTGGTGGACGAAGGCTGGAAGACCGGCAGCCTGGCGGGTGAGATCGTGAGCCTGGTGGTGGAGGGCGCGTTCTTCGAGCTCGACGCCCCGCCGGTGAGGGTGTGCAGCCAGGAGGTGCCCATCCCCTACGCCAAACACTTGGAAGACGCCGCGCTCCCCAGCGTCGACGGCATCGTGGCGGCGGCGCTGAGCACGCTACCAGCGGGGCGTCGTGGCTGAGTTCCGCATGCCCTCGCTCGGCGCCGACATGGAGGCGGGCGTGCTGGTGCGACGGCTGAAATCGCCCGGCGATTCGGTCGCGCGCGGCGAGATCATCGCCGAGGTCGAGACCGACAAGGGTCTCATCGCCGTGGAGGCCTTCGAGCCTGGGGTGCTCGAGCGCTGGTTGGTGGAACCGGGGCTCAAGGTGCCGGTCGGGACGCCGCTCGCCTTCATCGCGTCGGCTGGGGAGAGATCTGCTCCACCGGCTCCCGCGAGCGAGAGCCACCCCGTCGCGAGCGCGGTCCCTGCACCTGCCGCGGTCCCCGAGCCAGCTCCTCGTGCGCCGGTCGTCGCCACGCCCTCTGCGCGGCAGCTGGCGCTCGAGCACGGGCTGGACCTCGCCCGGGTAGTGGGCAGCGGCCGGCATGGCGTCGTCACGCGTGGCGACGTCGTGGCCGCCCGAGCGCCCGATGAGCGAGCGCGGATCTCGCCGCTTGCGCGCCGACGTGCGCTCGAGCTCGGCGTTGCGCTCGACCAGGTCGCCGCCAGCGGCCCTCAGGGCTCGATCGTGGCCGCCGATGTGGAACGGGCGCACGCCGAGCGGCCTCGCGCGCCAGCGCCCAGCGATGCGCAGCGCAACATGCGCAAGGCCATCGCCGCGGCGATGGCGCGCTCGAAGCGCGAGATCCCTCACTACTACGTGAGCCACACCATCGACCTGGAGCCGGTGCTCGCGTGGCTTCAGGTCCAGAACGAGCGCCGGTCCGTCGATGCGCGCCTCGTCCCCGGCGTCTTGCTCTTGCGCGCCGTGCTGCTGGCGCTGCGCAAGTTTCCCGAGCTCAACGCACATTTCGACGGGCAGGAGGCGCAGCCGTCAGCACAGGTCCACCTGGGGGTGGCCGTGTCGCTGCGCGGTGGTGGGTTGGTCGCGCCGGCGATCCTGGACGCGCATCGCATGTCGCTCGACGAGCTGATGTCGGCGTTCAAGGACCTGGTTTTGCGCGCGCGCAGCGGCAAGCTCAAGGCCTCCGAGATGTCCTCTCCGACGATCACGGTGACCAGCTTGGGTGAGCGAGGCGTCGACGAGGTGCTGCCGGTGATCGTGCCGCCTCAGGTGGCGATGGTCGGCTTCGGCACGATCGCCGTGCGGCCGTGGGTGATCGATGGTCGCGTCGAGGCGCGCTCCGTCGTGCGCGCCTCACTCGCCGCCGATCATCGCGTCTCGGACGGGCATCGAGGCGGACTGTTCCTGGCTGCCGTGGCGGCTCACCTGCAAACACCGAGTGACTCATGACCAGAGACCAAGCAGAAAAGGCCCTGTTCGAAGCCATCCGATCCGTCGCGCCCGAGGTCGAGCCGGGCTCCGTGCCGAGAGACGCCGACCTGCGCGAGGAGCTGGACATCGACTCGATGGACTTCTTGCGCTTGGTGACCGAGCTGAGTCGGGCGCTCGCGCTCGAGATCCCGGAGCGCGACTACCCCGCGCTCTGGACGATCGATGGCGCCGTCGCCTACCTCTCTGCCAAGTAGCCTCAGGCGCGCGCGCGCAGCCGATCGAGCGCTCGCAGCACCACGTCGCGGTCGAGCGTGGGGATGCTGTGCGCGACGTCGGGCAACACCTCGAGCTTGGCGCTGGGGATCAGCTGCGCCAGCACGCGCGAGTTCGCGGGGAGGACGAGTCGATCCTCCGCGCCGGTGATCACCTCCGTGGGCACGGTCAGCTGACGCAGCCGACTGCCCGTGGAGTGACGCAGGACCGAGCCAATCTGGTGGAAGAAGGTCGCCTTGCGCTGCGGGTCGGCCAAGAACGCCGCCGGCCAATGGCTGAACAGCTCCGCCACCCGAGGCTGCTCTTTGGGCGGCAACAACAGCTTGGCCATGTGCGACATGCCGCGCTCGCTGCCTCGCGTGAATGGCAGCTGCGCCAGCATCCACAAAGTGCTCGGCGGCGGCAGGCGCCCATGCGGTAGCCCGCAGGTGGTCGCCATCAACACCAGGCCCTCGACGCGGGCGCCATGGTCGAGCGCGACGTGCTGGGCGATCATGCCACCCATCGAGAGCCCGACCACGGTGGCGCGCTCAGCGCCTGCCTGATCGAGCACCGTGACCACGTCGCTGGCCATGGTGCGCATCGAGAGCTCGGAGCCGATGGGGTCGCTCTTCCCCGTGCCGCGGTTGTCGAGCCAGAGCACGCGGTGCCCTCGTTCGGCGAGTCGTTCGGGGATCTCGAACCAGAAGCGACCGGACAACGTGAGCCCTTGAATCAGCACGACCCACGGCCCTGCCTCGCCCGCTTGGCGATAGTGGATGCGGTGGCCGTCGGGAGCTTGGGCGAAGGGCATGGCGAGCGCCAGCAGTAGCGCACTCCCCCGCGGCGGGGGAGAGGGTTAGCATCCGCAGATCGTGTCGTTGCCCGAAGCGCTGATCGACGAGCTGTGGACGCAGTGGACGCCCTGGGTGGTGCTCGCGGTGCTGGTCGGGCTCGTCGCGGTGAGGCAGAGCCCCCAGCGGCGCGGCAGGTTCTCGCTGGCGCTGCTCGCGATCCACCTGCTGCTCCTGCTGGCGACCGCCATCGTCCACTGGCTGGGCGTCGCCTCGGTGAGCGACGTGCGCCTCGTGTCCGCCACCGCGGGAATGCTGGCGGGGCTCACCGCCGCGGGCGCGGTGGTGTTTCGCGTGGGCTTGCCCAGGGTCGGCATCCGCTCGCCGCAGATCGTCGAGGACGTGACGGTCGGCACGTTCGCGCTGATGTCGTTCTACTTCATGGCTTCGCGCAGCGGGCTCGAGATCTCGGGCTTGGTCGCGACCTCGGCCGTAGCGACGGCGGTGATCGGGTTGGCGTTGCAAGACACCATCGGCAACATCTTCGGCGGACTCGCGCTGCAGACCGATGACTCGATCCACGTGGGCGACTGGATCAAGATCGGCGACCTTAGCGGGCGCGTCGTGCAGATGCGCTGGCGCTACACCGCAGTGGAGACGCGCAACTGGGAGACGGTGGTGGTGCCCAACGCGCAGCTGCTCAAGAACCAGGTGGTGGTCCTGGGGCGCCGCACGGGCCAACCGGTGAAGTGGCGGCGCTGGGTCTGGTTCAACATCGACCACCGCACGCCGCCCGCCGAGGTGATCGCCGCGGTCGAAGCGGCGGTGCGCGGAGCGCCGATCCCCAACGTGGCCAGCGAGCCTGGCCCGAGCTGCGTCGTGATGGAGTTCGCCGACAGCTACGCGCGCTACGCCCTGCGCTATTGGCTCACGGATCTGGCCGTGGACGACCCGACTGACAGTCTTGTGCGCCAGCGCATCTACACCGCGCTCAAGCGCGCCAACGTGTCCCTGGCGCTGCCCGCTCACGCCGTGTTCATGACCAAGGAGGGGGAGCGCAGGCACGCGGATCTGGCGCGCACCGAGATCGAGCGCAGGGTCGCCGCCATCTCCTCGGTCGAGCTGTTCCGTCGTCTGCCGGAGGAGGACCTGCGCGAGCTGGCCAGCGCGCTCCACTACGTGCCGTTCGCCAAGGGCGAGGTGCTCACGCGTCAGGGCGCCAAGGCGCACTGGCTGTACGTGGTGCAGAGGGGCACCTGCTCGGTGCGGGTCGAGGTGGACGGGGCCGAGCGTGAGGTGTCGAAGATCGCGGACGGTGAGATCTTCGGCGAGATGTCGCTGCTCACTGGCGCAGAGCGCGCCGCCACCGTCGTCGCCGACAGCGAGGTGGAGTGTTGGCGCCTGGATCGCTCGGCCTTCCAATCGCTGCTCCAGCGCCGGCCGGACGTGGCGGAGGACTGCGCCGAGATCCTGGCGCAGCGCCGCGTCGCGCTCGAGAGCATCAAGGAGGACCTGACCGACGCGGTCAAGGCCACGCGCGTGGTGCGCGAGAAGACCGACATGCTCGACAAGATCCGCGCGCTGTTCGGCCTCGACGGCCCCGAGAGCCTGCCGCCGAGCCGTTGATCGATTCAATCCCACCGCGCCAGGGGGCAGTGCTCGCGGATGGTCGAGTCGGCGGTGAAGAGGGTGGCTCCGTCGGCGATGGAGTGCGCGACGATGAACCGATCGAACGGGTCGCGCGTCCAGCCGAGCAGCCTCGCCTCGCGGCCTACTTCCGCGAGGTCTCCGTCCGCCTGCTGGACACCGTGATCCTCCATCAGGATCTCGAGCACCTTCTCGACGGGCTCGTTGATGCGACCAATTTCGCGCAGGAATTCCATCTCGACGACGACCACCGGCGACACGAACAGCGCGGCGCGCTGGAGGCTCCGCTGCACGCCGCGCAGCCGCTTCTTCTCACCCATGACCAGCCAGATGGCGACGTGGGTGTCGAGGTGGGCCCTCACAGATCTCGCCCCGCCGTCCACGGCCACTGCAGGTGGACGAGCTCGTTGGGGTCGCCGACGACGAGGTTGGGGAGCGTGCGAGGCGCCTTCCTCGGCCGAACGACCTTCTCGCGACGCACGATCGCGAGGTCGACTCCATTTCGTGCGATCTCGACGGGCTGTCCCGTCTTGGCCACGTGGTCGAGCACTTCATACAGGTGCGCCCGCAGATTGGTCGCAGTCCGCTTCACAGGAACAGGGTACGTACGTACGTACGTACGTCAAGGACCGGCCTGCGATCAGCGCCCAAAAGCCAACGCCACGATCCTGGGCAACACCTCGCTCGCCCGCGCGCGCATGCGATGCGAGACCAGATCGCTCACCTCCGACTCGCCGGGGTTGATCTCGATCGTGGGCACGCCCTCCTTCCGGGCGAGCCGCACCGGCTCGGCGATGTACGGGAACACGCTGGTGGTGCCCACGCTGAAGACCAGATCGAAGCCGAGCCGAAGCTCGCGCTCGTAGATCAACACCGCCTTGGGCGGCAGCGCCTCGCCGAACAGCACCACGTCTGGCCGCTCGACGCCGGCGCAGTGCGCGCACGAAGGCGGGATGGGCAGCCCCTCGTAGTCGCGCACGTTGCGCTCGGCGGGGCAGACGGAACAAATCAGCCGTCGCACGGTGCCGTGGATCTCGATCAGGTTCCGCGTCCCCGCTGCAGCGTGCAGCCCGTCCACGTTCTGCGTCAGCACCCAGGTGCGAGGGATGTGCCGCTCCACCAACGCCATGGCCCGGTGCCCGGCGCTGGGCTCCGCGCCCCGACACGCACGCTCGATCGCGGCGATGTGGCGCCACGACACCTCGGGACGCTTGCGGAACATCGACCCGCTCAGCGCCACCTCGATCGGGACCCCCTCTTCGGTCGACTTGCCCTCGTACAGGCCGCCGATGCCGCGGTAGGTGGGCAGCCCCGAGTCCGCCGAGACGCCCGCGCCCGTCACGAACAACACGCTGGAGGCCGAGCGCAAGAGGCCAGCGATCTCGTGGAGCGCGCGGTCGTGCTCGGAGGGCGAGGGCATGTCGGGAGAATAGAGGAAGGAGGCGGTGCGACCAGCTCGGCGAACGTGCACGTCCGACTCGTGTGCACCGTGGCGAAGAGATAGGCTGCCCAGCGGAGGGTGGGGGCCATGCCGCTCGAGGGAGAGCAACTGGAGTACCGGCGCAGGATGGGCGGCGCGTTTCGCAGCTTGCCGCGCGAGCACGGCTTCGAGCGGCTCGAAATCGAGGGCGAGCTGCCGGCCGAGCTCGAGGGCACGCTGTACAAGAACGGCCCGGCCATGTTCGAGGCGCAGGGCACGCCGTATCGCCATTGGCTCGACGGTGATGGCGGCATTTCCGCCGTGCTTTTGCGCGGCGGCGAGGCGCACGGCGCTTGCCGCGTCACCGCCACGCAGGAGCTGGTCGAGGAGCGCGCAAGCGGACGCATGCTCTACTCGAGTGGCTTCAGCGTTGGCCCCGATTGGCACCGCCGACTGTTCGGCAGGGCGAAGAACACCTGCAGCATCCACGTGCTGGTCTGGCGCGGCCGCCTGTTCGCCATGACCGAGGCGGGCCTGCCCTATGAGCTCGATCCGGCCACGCTCGAGACCAAGGCCTCTTGGGACGTGCAGGGGGTCGCGCGGCAAGGCCTCAACGCGCACGTGCGCATCCGCCCCGAGAACGGCGACGTGATCGCCAGCGGCACGACCATCGGCGTGCGCAACACGCTCGATGTGTACGTGCTCCCGGCGAAAGGGCCTCCGCGGGTGCTGGCGGCGCTGCCTTGCGACAGGCCGCCCTTGTTGGCCCATGATCTGGTCATCACCGAGCGCCACGCCGTGCTGGTGTTGCCGCCGGTGCGCGTGCGCATGGCGCCCATCGTGATGGGGATGGGCTCTCCGATGGACGCCATCTCGTTCCACGAGGGGGACGGCAGCGAGATCATCGTGATTCCGTTCGACGCGCCGGAGAACACCGTGCGCTTCCGCGTTCCGGCGTTCTTCCACTTCCACTACGCGAACGCGTTCGAGCAGGGCAAAGGCCGTATCGCCGTCGATCTGGCGCGCTACCCCGGCTTCGATCTGGGCGCTCACTTCATGCTCGACAAGCTCCGCAGCGGTCAGGCCTGGGCCGACGTGCCCATCGCTCGCTTCGAGCGGCTGTGGCTCGACCTTGGCAAGCAGCGCGCCGAGTGGGAGCCCTTGGTCGACCTGAACTTGGACTTCATGCAGACGCACCCAGCGCGTCAGGGCAAGAGCTATCGCTACACCTGGTCGCTCGTGAATCGCGACCACCGCGACGAGATCGAGAAGCTCGACCTCGAGACCAAGGAGTCGACCCGCAGTGAGCTCGATCCGTTCGAGTACCCGGGCGAGCCCACGTTCGTGCCCCGGCCGGGCGCAAGCGACGAAGACGACGGCTGGCTGCTCACGCTGGGCTACGACGCCGAGCGTGAGACCAGCCACTTGATCGTGCTCGACGCAAAGGATCCGCGAAAGGTGCTGGCGCGCGCGCGCTTCGACCACCACTTGCCGTTCCCGCTGCACGGCGCCTGGGCGCCGGCGTAACGCTGCTCAGGGGACGACGAAGCCGCCAGCGCCATCGACGGTGACGGTCTGACCGTCGACGAGCTTGGCGCACGCACCCTCGACCGCGACCACGGAGGGGATGCCGTACTCGCGCGCCACGACCGAGGCATGGCTGGCGACGCTGCCGCTCTCGGTGATCACGGCCGCCGCGCGCGCAAAGGCGGTCGTCCAGGCCGGGGTGGTGACGCGGGTGACCAACACCTCGCCGTCGCGCAGGCGAGGCAGCTCCTCCAAGCACATGATCACACGCGCGCGGGCGGTGACCTTGCCGGGGCTGCCGGGCAGGCCCTTGAGCGCACCCTCGGGCGGCTTGGCGCCGATGATGTCGTCGATCATCGCGAACGTCGACTTCCAGATGCCGGTGAGCTCGCCCAGCAGCAGCGGCGGGGACAACCGGCGCTGGCGCTGCCACAGCGCCTGCCGGCGCTCCAGCTCTCGGCCGAGGGGCCTGTCGTCGCCCGCCAACGCCGCCTCGATCTCCTGGCGCGTGAGGAAGTAGGGGTTGTCGCCAGCGGTGATCACGTGCCGTCGGACCAGCTCGCCGGCCATCCGCTCGACCGCGCGCCGCAACACGGGCCACGCCAGCGTCAGCGCCGAGGCCTGCTCTTCGCGCGCCTCGTGCGCGCGCTGGGCAAAGGCGAGCAGCTCGGCGAAGCGACGGGCGATCTTGGGCTTGTGGGCGAGGGCAGCGTCGACCTTGGCGCGCACCTCCGCGCGCTGCGCGTCGATGCGGGCGCGCGCAGCCTCCGGCACGGGGGCGTGTACGACCTCTCCCCGCCGTGCTCGCTCACCCGCGGTGGGGAACTGCCAGTCGACGCTGCTGACCGCGTGATCGGGCGTCTCGTGCGGGGCGCCGTTGCGGACGAGCGCGATCACCAGGGCCGCGTCGTCCGCGTCGACGTGCTTTCGCCAGAGCTGGATCAGCTTGGCCTCCAGCTTGGCAGAGGTGCCGCCCAACGCGATCACGGAGAACATCGTGGCCGCGGCGTGATCGGCGAGCTGGTCGATCATCGACCCGAGCGCGCTCACCTCTGCGCGCTCCAGCTCTGACTCTGCGCGCGCCACGGCGTCTCGATAGGCCGGCAAGATCCGTTCGCGCCACTCGACCAGGTGCCGGTCGAAACCCAGGTGCGCAACCGGCGGAAAGAAGCCTGCGACGTACCGGAAGTCACGCCACATGTGCCTCAGCGTGCCCCACATCATCTTGAGCTTGTCGCCCAGCGCCTCGGGAAAGTAGAGGCCGTAGAAGTACCAGCCGTGCACGGTCACGTGGGTGGGCGGCAGGTTCGTCATCGGGAACAGCGCGGTGATACGCGCCATGATCCCGGCCTCCATCCGCTCGAGCAGCCAGCTCTCGAACAGCGGCGACATGGGATCGCCCAGCCACTCACCCAGGCGGAAGTTGCGGATCCACGCGCCCGGAAGTGGGGCGTGCCACACCACCTCTTCCGGCAGCGCCGTCATCGGGCGGGCTTGGAGGAGCTGAAGCTTGCCTGACGGATCCAGCGCCCACTCGAGATCTTGGGGGGCACCAAAGTGACCCTCGACCTCTCGCGCCAAGGCGGCGATCGCCAGCGCCTGCTCGCGATCGAGCACGCCTCGGTGCACTCGCCGCGGCTCCGCGTCGGCGCCGCGCACCAGCCACTCGTCTGCCTCGCTCTCGCCCGAGACCAACCCCTCACCCAAGCCAGCGACCGCGCTCACCGTCACCACGTCGCGCGCACCCGTCACTGGGTCCGCGCTGAAGGCGACCCCCGCCGCGATCGGCTCGACCATGCGTTGCACCAACACCGCCATCGATCCGCCTGCCGCGTGGCGTGAGCGGCGATAGGCGCGCACGCGGTCCGAGAACACCGAGGCCCAGCAGCTCCGTACGGCCGCGAGCAGCTCGGGTTCGCCCTCGACGCCCAGCACCGTCTCGTATTGGCCAGCGAACGCAGCGTCGGCCAGATCTTCGGCCAGGCCCGAGGAGCGCACCGCCACGCGGCCGGCGCCGAGCGCTCGATACGCTGCCACGATCTCCTGCGCGACCACACGCGGCACCTCGCGCTCGAGCGCGCTGGCCTGGCTCGCGTCCGCATCGAGACCGCCCTGCTCGACGAAGAGGTCGAACGCTGGGCAACCGATCACGAAGCCATCCGGGACTTGAAAACCAGCCCTGCAGAGCGCCGCCAAATGGTGGGCCTTGCTGCCCACGCTGTTGCCGTCTGCAGCGAGCAGCGGCTGGGTCCAACCGTGCGAGATCGGTCTGTGCGCTTCGGTGCTCATCATTTCGCGTTTCCTTGGGTGGTGCGCTTCGATGCGCGTCGCTGGCCAGGCTTGCGCCCCTTCGGTCTCTCTCTCGCGTGCGCGCTCAAGAGCTCCATCAACAGCGTCAGCACCGCGCTGGAACGCGACACCGACAAACCGATCGACTGCGCTAGCACCTGCACGCTGCCCGCGGCCGTCAGGAACATGAGCGCGTCCTGGAACCGCTGCGCCTCCGCGCGGTCGAGCCCTGCTAGCTCGCGCTCGAACAGCCTGGCCAACCAGGCTCGCTTCTCGGGGTGTCCGAACTCTTGGCGGGCCTTCTGCGCCGCACGCGAGCGGTTCAGCGCCGCCTCTAGCGGCGAGATCGCCGCCCAACGCGCGACGTAGCCGGGGCCGGCCGCGATCAGCTCCTCCACGGTGGTGGGCTCGGGGATGCCGCGAAACTTTTGGTCGGTACGTTCGACCAGCCCCTCGTACAGCGCGCGCCGATCGGGGAACTGGCGGTGCACCGTGGGCACCGAGACACCGGCGATGCGAGCGATGCGCGGGAAGGACACCTCGTCCGGATCCGACGCCAGGTGCTTCTCCGCGGCGTCCAGGATGCGCTCGCGCGTGGCCAGCGCCTGCTCTTGGCGCAGCGGGCTGTGGTAGCTGCGGCGCGCGCGTTCGCGTTTCATGGCCATATTGATATTACAATCATAACACGAATATGTCGCCGAGGCGCTACCACGCGTGGCTCACGAGAACTTCGCTGACTGGCGGCAGCAGGTAGGGCCCATCCGTCGTGAGCCGAAGCCCGCCGAGCTGGTGGAGCGCCGCCCAAGCCCGGGCAGCTAGCGGTGTCGAACCGCTCCGGAGGATCGATGCGACGAGCAGACCTGGCGGTGTGGCTGGCGCTGAACGGTGGACTTGCTGGCTGCAGCGCCGCACCCGGCGTGCCCCCAGCGCCCCTTCCGTTGGCGCGTGCCCCCGAGTCGGTGCCGAGCGCGACCGCGCCGGTGGCAGTGGACGTGCCGCTCACGGGCCCATGGGTCGAGCTCGAGTCGTCCCCAGGAGCACCCGCGCTCGAGCGCGGCGCCGAGGCGGTTCGCGCGAGGGAGTGGAGACGAGCACAGACCGAGCTCGGCGCAGCGATCGTGGCGCTCGAGGGCGCTCGCTTGGACGAGCGTCTCGCGGGATGGGCGCTCCACGGCCGCGCCGCGCGCGAGAACGGCGACGTGGCCACGGCGAGCCAGGCGTTCGAGCAGGTGCTCTCCGAGTGGAAGGGCGCGCAGAGCGTGGCTGCGCTGCGCGCGCTGCCGGCCACCGCCGATGAGCGCGACGCGCGCCTCCGTCGCGCGCTGTCTGCCGTCGCCGAGGCCCTGTTTCAAAGGGGTGAGCGAGACCGCGGGGTGGCCGAAGCGATCGCGCTACCCGCCTACGCAGGCAAGGGCGACACCAAGAGCATCCGCGTCCACCTGGAGACCAAGGTTGCGGCTTGGACCAAGCAGCGCCGCGCCGCGATCGAGACGGCAGAGGCGTCCTTCGCGGCGATCGATGGGCTCGAGCCTGCCGCGCCGCCTCGATGGGTCGTCCGCTCTGCCGCTCGGTCCGGCATGATGTGGGGGCGCTTCGCCGCGGAGTTCCGCGCCGCCCCCATTCCTCGAGAGTGGCAGCAGACCGGACCGGTCCCTGGCGTCCAAGGCGTGACCTGGCAAGAGGTCCGCGCCAGCTACCACAGCGCGCTCGACAAAGTCAGCGCGCCCATCCACGCGCTCGCGCGCACCCGCTTCGAGCGCTGCGCCTCCGAGGCGAACGAGCACGAACACCAGGACGAGTTCTCGAAGCACTGCAGCGCGTGGCTTGCGAGCCAGGCGCGGTGAGGGACGCAGAAACGCACGGGCGGGAATGTCTGCCGGGCACGGCGCGTTGAGTCCCACCGTGCGAGAGCGCGCCTCCGCCGAGCAGAGCTCGGCCAGAGGGGCAGCCTTGGTCTGCTGGCGTGGTGTCGCGCTGCCAGGTGAGCCGAGCTCTGTTCACACCAAGATCGTCGAGCCGATCGTCGCGCGGGACGCGAGCGACTGATGCGCGGCCGCGGCCTCGGCCAGCGCGAAGCGCGCTGGCGGCCGCACCGCGATGGTGCCGTCGACGACGCGCTCCAGGAACGCTCCCGCGCAGGCGAGCAAGTCCTCGCGCGTGGCGGTGTAGTGGCCGAGCACGGCGCGCGTGAAGAAGAAGCTGCCCGCAGCCAACCGCATGGGATCGAACATCGGCGGCTTGCCCGACGCGTTGCCGAAGCCGACCAGCATGCCGCGCGGCGCGAGGCACGCGAGCGAGCCGTCGAAGGTGTCCTTGCCGACCGAGTCGTAGACCACGTGCACGCCACGACCTTCGGTGAGCTCGCGGGTCTTCGCCGCAAAGTCCTCCTTCGTGTACACGATCACGTGTTTGCAGCCCGCCTCGCGCGCGACCTCGACCTTGGCCTCGCTGCCCACCGTGCCGATCACCTCGGCGCCGATCGCGCGCAGCCATTGGCAGGCGAGCAGGCCCACGCCTCCGGCCGCCGCGTGGAACAGCACGCGCTGCCCAGGCTGCACCGGGAACGTGCGCCTCACCAGGTACTCCGCGGTCATTCCCTTGAGCAAGGTGGCGGCGACCGTCTCCGACGAGAGCGAGGCGGGGACGGGAACGAGCAAGCGGGCGGGCACCACGCGCGCCTCGGCGTAGGCGCCGGGCGAGCCGCCGGCGTAGGCGACGCGATCGCCCACGCTCAGGCCGTCGACCTGCGGGCCGATCGCCTCGATCACCCCGACCGCCTCGAGGCCGACGCCCGAGGGCAGCGGCAACGGGTACAGACCCGTCCGGTGGTAGGTGTCGATGAAGTTCACGCCGATGGCGTCGTGGCGCAGGCGCACCTCCCCTGGGCCCGGCTCCAGCACCTCGATCGTCTCGAGCCGGAGCACTTCGGGGCCACCCGTCTCGTGGAACCGCACCGCGCGCGTGGTCGACATGGGCCGCAGGATGCCTTGACCTTGGGCGAGCGGCCAGTGCTCACCTCCGCGAGTCGCCCGCCGACACCGCGAAAGAGCCTCCTGGCACGCACCAACTGGCTATCGGTGCCGGCAGCACCCGCTTACCATGAGCGCATGGAGCTGCTTCGCTCATGCTGCGCGTGGACGTTGCTCTTGGCCGCTGGTTGCGCCGAGATCCAATACGGCGGCAGTGGAGGCAGCTCCGGGGGCGCGGGCGGCGCGGGCGGCGCGGGCGGCGAAGCGATCGGCGGCACGGGTGGGAGCGGCGCGAACGGCGGCACGGGCGGCGGCGCGACCGGCGGCGGCGGCGCAGCGCCCGGAGGAGAGCTGTGCCTCAACGGGACCGACGATGACGATGACGGCTTGATCGACTGCGCCGACCCGGAGTGTGACGCGGTCGGCTGCGCCGACCTTCCAGCAGGATGGCTCGGGCCGGTGGTGTTGTCGGGCGACGGGGACTGCGCCGGCGACTTCGCGAACGAGCTGCTCGAGCTGATCGAGAGCGTCAACGCGGACCCCGCGAGCTGCACGTGCGCTTGCGGTGCCCCTTCAGGAGCCTGCGAGGACTGGGTCCTGCGCGCCTACGCGACGCCGAGCTGCGGGGGGCCGTCGGACGCCGAACAGATGGCTGTGGGCGTTTGCGACGGCATCAACGCGATCGTCGCGAGTGAGGACGCCTACCGCTTGGAGTCGGACAACAACGCTCCGGGAGGCAGTTGCCCAGCGAGTGTGAGCGCCAGCGTGCCCCCCGCGGATCCGATCACCCAGCGGGTCTGCGGCGCCCAGGCGATGGCTGGCGGCTGCTCGGCCGGAGTGTGCGCGCCGGAGCCGCTCTGCATCTACCAAGCCGCGGATAGCACTTGCCCCACGGGGTTCACCAAGGTGCTGACGGGTTTCGAGACCCTCACCGACACGCGGAGCTGCACCAGCGGCTGCGGCTGCGCAGCGCCGAGCGGGGAATGCCAAGCGCTGGTGGAGATCTTCGGCACCAACAACTGCAGCGGCGCGGTCCTGACGAGCGCGCCGGATCAAGCCTGCACTGCGTACACGTTCTCCAACCTCGCCACCTACACGGCGCTGGTGACGGCCGACGTGACCGCGGTGGGCTGTAACCCCGTAGGCAGCGGCTTCCCCACCGGGATGGTCACGCTCTCGAGCCCCGTCACCGTGTGCTGCAGCGAGTGACTCGCAGACGGCGTCGAGTCAGCCTGGCGCTGCAGATCGGCAGCGTCCCGGGAATGGCCCGCTGACGATCTGCAGCCGTCCTTCGCGCCCCCAAACACGATACCCTGCGACGATGGCTCGCTGGTGCGTCCTCCTCGCGACCTTGCTGCTGTTCAAGTCGGGCTGCGCCGAGATTCAATACGGCGGGTCTGGTGGCCAAGCCGCTGGGGGCGACAACCCACAAGGCGGTCAGGACCCCCAAGGTGGCGACGGCCCGATCGGAGGCGCGTCGGTGGGCGGGGGCGGCGGCGACGGAGGGGGCGGCGCGGCGCCCTCGGGTGAGCTGTGCCTGAACGGCGTCGACGATGACGGCGACCAGCTCGTCGATTGCGCCGATCCGGAGTGCGGCGCGTTCGAGTGCGTGGCCATTCCCGCGGGGTGGCAGGGCCCGGTGGCGCTGTCGACTGGGCCTTGTGGCGGAGACCTCGGCGCCGAGATCTACGACCTCATCACCAGCTTCACGGCCGCCCCGGCCGAGTGCACCTGCGAGTGCGGCGCGCCGCAGAACGCGTGCGAGACCTTCCGCGTGCGCGGCTACACCAACCAGACCTGCAGCAACGGTCAGAACAACCTGACCGTGTCCGCTGGGGCGTGTGCCAACGTCAGCAACGCGATCGACGGCAAAGACAGCTTCCAGATCACGCTCGACAACAACGAAATCGGCGGCTCCTGTCAGGCCAGCGTGGAGACGACGTTGCCGATGGTCGCCTCGACCACGCAACGCGTGTGTGGCGCCAGCGCCGCCCCCGGGGGCTGTCAGCAGGGCACCTGTGGGCCGAGCACCGGCTTTTGCATCTTCCAAGAAGGGTCGGCCACCTGCCCGAGCGGCTTCACCCAGGCGCTCGTGGCGCACCAGTCGTTGAACGACACGCGCGCCTGCAGCAACGGCTGCTTCTGCGGTTCGCCCGCGGGCACCTGCACCGCCACCGCGCAGATCTTCGAGTCGAGCAACTGTGGCGCCGGCACCCAGGTGGCGAGCTCCTCGCTGGACATGTGCGAAGCGTTCGGCTTCGACCTGAGCGGGCCTCACACCGTGCTCATCACAGCGAGCTCGGCGAGCGTGTCCTGCTCGGCGAGCGGACTCGGGCTCCCGACCGGCGCAGTGACGGCGGTGAGCCCCGTGACCGTCTGCTGCGCCGACTGACGCGCCTCATGCCTTCACGGTGCTACGCCTGGCGGCGTCGCCGCAGCATGAGCGCCAGGCCCAGGCCGAGCACGGCCCACGACCCCGCGCCGCGTGAGGTCGACCCCGTGGTGCAATCGCAGCCGCCGCTATCGCTGTCCTCGTCGAATGGCTGCTCACCCCCCACGCCCGCCGCGCCGGAGCCGTTGGCGCCGCCGTCGCTCGCGCCGCCAGCGCCTCCAGGGCCAGCACCTCCCGGGCCACCGCCGCCCGCGCCGCCACCACCCTCCTCGGGCGGCGGGCCGTCCACGGTGATCGATTGCGTGGCAGTACCAATGCCGCCCTGATCGTCGCGCACCAGCACCATCACGTCGTAGCTGCCCGCGGTCGCGAAACGTTTGCTGACGTTGCGACCGATGCCGGTGGTGCCGTCGCCGAAGTACCACTCCCAGCGCATGACGCGGCCATCCGCGTCGGTGCTGCCGTCGGCCGAGAAGCTCAGCGGGTTCATCGGCGGGGTGATCGCGGCCATGGACGCGGTGGGGGCGATGGGCGAGTCGAGCGAGGGAAAGATCTGCCGCGTCGCGGTCGCCTCGTTGCCGTCCAGGTCGCTCACGCGCACGGTGAGCGTGGCCAGCGCGCCCAGCGGCAGCGTATTGGGCGGGAGCAGCGGCAGCACCAGCGCGCCGCTGTCGGCGCGGTAGGCCTGATCGACCAGGTTGGTGCCGGCGGCGATCGCGCCGCCGCCGAGCGGCTGGTCGAACGACACGTGCAAGCTGCTCGCGTCGACGCCGCTGCCGCCGTCGCCGAAGGTGGCCACGATGCGCGGCAACCGCGACCACTCCTCCGAGGTCGGACCGATGATGTCGAGCGAAGGCGCGAGCACGTCGCTGCCACCCGCGGCGGGGATGGTGGCGGTCACATCGTCCGTCGCGCGGCCGACGGAGTTCTCGGTCCCGACGTGGGCGATGGCGTAATGGTAGGTGATGCCGGGGAGCGCGCTGGTGTCGGTGAAGCGCACGGTGCCATTGGTGAGCGTGACCGAGGGGTCGTTCAAGTCTTGCGTGGTGGTCTGCGGCAGGATCGGCGCGGCGAAACCCTCGTCTTGGAAGCGAGAGAAGCCCACCGTCTTGATCACGCGTTTGTCGCGATCGTCCATGCCTGCCGCGGTGGAGCGCAACACGCGATAGCTGCGAGCGTTGGCGGCGAAAGGTGGGGGGTCCCACTCCAAGGTCACGCCGCCGCTGTTGGCAGAGATCACGCTTAGGTTGCGCGGAGCGTCCGCGCGCTCGCCGGCGGGATCGACGTAGCTGTTGTGCAGGATGCGCACGTCTCCGCCCGACATGCCCACCCAGACGTCGAGCACGCCGTCGCCGTCGAGGTCGGCGAGGTCGACGTCGCTGCCCAGGCCGCTGTTCGGACCTGGGCCGGCGCTCGAGTGGGGGGCGTCGTACTCGAACAGCCCCGTGCCGTCGTTGAGGAAGACCATCAAGTGGGTCGTGGCTGCCTGGTTGTCTTTGGAGAAGCCGATGAAGTCGAGATCCCCGTCGTAGTCGATGTCGGCCAGCTTGCCGTTCTCGGCGCCGAAGTCAGCCATGGTACCGCCGTCATCCCAGCGAGCGCTGGACTCGTCGGTGAAGTTGCCAGCGCCGTCGTTGATCGCGATCACGTTGGCCACCGTCGGGTGGCCGCCGGCGTACGGCATGCCGCCGCGCCCCACGACCAGATCCAAATCGCCGTCTCCATCCACGTCTCCCAGGTTCATGCCTTGGCCGAAGCCCGAGCCGGGGGGCTGGATCGGCTGCGGATCCTGGGTGAACGAGCCGGCGCCGTTGTTGCGCGCGACGATGGTGTCGCTACCGCCGCCGTGCGCGATCACCAGATCGAAATCGCCGTCGCCGTCGACGTCGCCCGAGACCACGCCGGTGATGTACGCCGTCCCTCCAAAGTCCAAGCCGCGCGCGACCGACACCTCGGTCACGTTGCCCGCACCGTCGTTCTGGAACAGCGCGAAGTCCACCGGGCCGCCGCAGGGCGAGTCGCTGCAGAAGGCATGCGCGACCACCAGGTCGACGTCGCCGTCGCGCTCGAGGTCCGTGTTGACGATGTTCAGCGCGGAGTGATTGCCGCTGGTGATGACGAACCCGGTGCTGAAGCGGCCCGCCCGATTCCATTGCAGGGTCAGCGGCTCGCCGTTGCCACCGGCGAGGGCGTCCAGGTCGCCGTCGCCGTCCATGTCTGCAGACTGCATGGCGTCCTCGCCCCAGCCCGAGGCGCCAGGATCCCCCCGCAGCAGGTAGCCGGTGTATTGGCGCGCGGGCACCATCAGCCCGCCGCCGGTGTTGAACAAGAACCCGTAGCGCGAACCGGCGATGCGGTCGGCCAAGCCGTCGCCGTCGAAGTCCGCCATGTCCGCGTCGTAGTAGTTCTCGTTCGAGGTGCCCGCGTTGGGGTTCGAGCCGGTGAAGCTGAACGACGCTGTGTTCAACACCTGGCTCTGATCGACGAAGCCGTCCCAAGCTCGAGCGGAGGGCGCGAGCGCGACCAGCGACACCAGTCCGACCAACAAAGCACAAGACCGTTTCATGGAACCCTCCGCGCCGCCGAGCGGCAACCCGACCGTCTCATCAACCCTATCAACCCCAACAGCCATCCGAATGGTTCGATCGACCGAGCCCTGCCCGGCGCCTCTCCGCCGCCCTGGCGGCACGTGCAGCCAGCGTCCGAGTCGGCCTCGGGGGAGCCCTCGCTGCCACCACTTCCTCCTGCGTTTGCGCCCCCGGCTCCGCCCGCGCCCCCCTCGCCGACCGGTGCCCCCTCTTCGCCCAGCGAGAGCAGGAACGCCTCGAGATCGTCCACGTCGCCCGGCGCCAAAGGCGAAGTGACGCCGTGGAGGTCGCCCGCGTTGTGCACCGTGAGCACGTCGCGCAAGGTCGCGGCGCTGCCGTCGTGCAGGTAGGGCGCGCCGTCCCACAAACCCACCAGCGTGGGAGTGTCGAGCCCGGTGAGCGGCTCTCCCAAGCGTTGGCCGCTGCTCGCCTTGAGCGTGCCCACGTCGTGGAGTAGGAAGCCGTCCTCGTCGAGCGCGCTGTCGGTGTAGCGGGGCAATGTGTGGCAGCTCGCGCACCCCGTGGCGTCGCTTTCGAACAGCGCCGCTCCGCGCGCGATCGCCGCGGCGTCACCCTGGTGAGGGCTGCTCGGCGCTGCGCCCAGGCTCGCCACATACGCGGCCAGAGCGTCCAGCTCCTTGCTGCGCCCCGCGTTGGGTGCGCCCAGCGGCGGGTTGGGCGGCTCCCCATCCAGAGCGAGCCCGGTGCCGCCAAAGCCGGCCACGATGTCGTTCTCGAAGTCTTGGATCTCGTCGAAGTTCGCGCTCCAGTGGACGGGGCCGTGCGCCATGCCGCCGCGGCCGCGCAGATCGATCGTGTTGCGCAGTCCTTCCCCCGCGTGCGTGAAGTCCCACGTTCGCCCATCCGATCCGCCTTCGGGGTGGCACGACGCGCAGGCGATGTAGTTCTCTTTGGAGTGTTGGGGGGCGCGGCTGCGATGAAACATGCGCTTGCCCAGCGCCAGCTCGCTCGTGAGCGGCTCCTCGGTCACGCTGACAACACCCAGAGGCAATGGCAGGCGCGGGCTCGCGAGGTCGAAGGCGCGCACCTCTCGTGACAGCTCGGCCAACACGTACAGGCGACTTCCATCCTGAGAAACCGCCAAGCCGGAGGGCAGGTGACCCACGTCGAGCCGCGTCTCGAACGCGATCGGCGCCTCGTCTGCGGGGTCGTGGAGCGCTGCCTTCGGCAGGCTGTACACCGACACGAAGCCGGCGCCTGCGTGTGCCAAGAAGCCATAGTGACCGAGCGGCGTGAACGCGACCGCGGACACGCTGTCGGCGTCGTTCGTGTCGATCCGCCGGCCAGGCTGGTCCACGAAGGTGCTCGCGTCGATCGGCGCCAAGAGCCCGCGCACGCGGTTCTGCGGCACGAGCGGCTGGCCAGACAAAAACGCGCCGCGATCCGTGTTGGATTTCAGGCCGCCGATCCACATGCGCTGACCGCTCGGCTCCCGCGCGATGGTGGAGAGCAGGTTCGGGTAGCCCCCGCCGGAGGTGCCGCTGTCGCTCGAGAGGTCCACGGCGAGCTGCGCAGGCGTGACGACCAGCGTGTCGAGGTCCACCACCGACACCTCGGCGGCCGTTCCCCGGGTGAGGAAGTGCGTCACCCAGAGCTTGCGGGAGGCCTCGTCCAGACACATCGCGCGCGGACCATCCGGCAGCGCGACCGCGGACACCCGCGTGGTCGTGCCCGTTACGTCGACCACCGAGAGCTCGTCGCTGCCTTGGCTCGTCACCAGCACGCGACCGCTCACCGGGTCGACCAAGACGCCGAAGGGCTCGTGCCCGACGGGGATCTCGAGCAGCGGATCGAGCGAGGCCGGATCCAGGGCGAGCACGCGATGGTCGCCCTGGCAGGTCACCCACAAGCGGGTCTCGGTCGCGTCCAGGGCGGCGCTGCGTGGACGCGCACAGACCTCGCGCTCGTCGAGGGTCGCGAGCGTGGCGGTCTCCAGCAACGACACGCTGCCAGAGTCCGCGTTGACCACGAACAGTCGCTCGCCATCCGCGCTGAGCGCGAGCGGGCTGGTGGATCGGGCCAGGCCGCCGTCCGGTGGGTCGACCACGTGCACGGTGACCGCGTCGATGCCCACGGCGAGGCCGTCGGACACCGTGAGCACGACGTCGTACACCCCCGGGGCGGTGAACGCGTGCTGCACGTCGGCGCCGGAGGCGGTCACCCCGTCGCCGAAGTCCCAGCTGAAGCTCAAGCTCTGCGGACCTTGGTCTGGATCGACGCTGCCGCTGCCCGAGAGCGAGAGGACCTGTCCTGTCAGCGCGTCCAGCGACGGCATTGCTGCGGCGCTGGCCAGCGGGGCGAAGTTGCCGCCACCCGGAGCGACCCGTGGCTCGGCGTCGACGTGGACGGGCGTCTCACACGCCAAGAGCGCGCTCGACGCCAGCGCGACCGCCATGGTGCTGGGGAGCCGAGGTGAGCGCGGGTAAGCCAAGCTGGCCCACGTTCAAGCATCGTGCCTGGACCCAGCCCGACGAAAGTATGCAGTTTCGGGCGCGTTCGCGTGGCGAGGTCGAAACACTTTGCGGGGTCTCGCAACTCGTTGCGGAGCAGGAGCTCAGAGCAAACCGGCGCGCCTGCGCTCGGCCAAGAAGCGCGGCCCGAGCACGAGGAACGCGACCTCATCCCCCGCGCCGGCGAGGACGGCGCGCAGCTTCTCGTGCGCGTTGCGGTAGGCGGGGAGATCGCCGACGGCGACGAGCGCGGGCGCGCCCACCGCGCCGAAGTCCGCGACGATCTTGGTGCCGACATAGATCCTGTCGGTCGAGTCGGTGGTCTTGCGATAGGGCAGCTTCCACGTGGACTTGATCAGCTCGAGCAGCTCGTCCCAGCTCGAGCCGGTGGTCCCGACCAGTTGTCGCATCCTGCCGGGCTCGGTTTCCTCCGCGATCTTGATCAGCTGCGCGAGCCCCTCCGACCCGAGCACGCCCTCGTTCGTGCCAAACAGCAGACTGACCTCGCCCATGGGCTGGCCGGCGCGCAGCCACATATTCCGCACGCAGACCCACTCCTCGTAGTTGAAGTCGCGCGCCGCTTCACCACGCCGCACGCGCATCACCAAGTCGGTCGTCGTCTTGCTGGGCTTCTTCGTGGGCATCGGGCCGATGCTACCGCGCTGCGTCCGCCTTTTTTCCTAGCGCGGCGCCCCGGGCAACACTAAGTAGCGCGCACCTTTCAGGAGAAGGCTTCGCCATGGACCTCGCCAAGATCCGTAACATCGGGATCTCTGCCCACATCGACTCAGGCAAGACGACGCTCACCGAGCGCATCTTGTTCTACACCAAGCGCATTCACGCCATCCACGACGTGAAGGGCAAAGACGGTGTCGGCGCCAAGATGGACTCGATGGATCTCGAGCGCGAGCGCGGCATCACCATCCAGTCGGCGGCCACGCACTGCTTCTGGAAGGGCAACCACATCAACATCATCGACACGCCCGGCCACGTGGACTTCACCATCGAGGTGGAGCGCGCGCTGCGCGTGCTCGACGGCGCCATCCTGGTGCTGTGCGGAGTGGCCGGTGTGCAGTCGCAGTCGCTCACGGTCGATCGCCAGATGCGCCGCTACAACGTGCCGCGCATCGCCTTCGTGAACAAGCTCGACCGCGCCGGCGCGAACCCGTTCCGCGTCAAGGATCAGCTGCGCGAGAAGCTCAAGCTCAACCCGGTCATGCTCCAGATCCCGATCGGGCTGGAGGACAAACACGAGGGTGTGGTCGATCTGATCCACATGCGCGCGCACCGCTTCTCGGGCCCCAACGGCGACGATATCTCCAACGAGGAGATCCCGGCCGACCTGAAGGCCGACGCAGACAAGTATCGCGCGGAGATGCTGGATCAGCTCTCGCTGTTCGACGACGCGCTGGCCGAAGCGATCCTGGAGGAGAAGGTCACCCCCGAGCTGATCGTCGCCGCCATCCGCAGCTCCACCATCGCGCTCAAGATCGCCCCCGTGATGATGGGCTCCGCCTACAAGAACAAAGGCGTGCAGATCCTGCTCGACGGCGTGAACGCCTACCTGCCCGCCCCGGACGAGGTCGAGAACACCGGCGTCGATCTGGACAAGAACGAGGAGGTGGTGAAGTTCATCAGCGACGCGACGCTGCCGCTCGTGGCGCTGGCGTTCAAGCTCGAGGACGGCCGCTTCGGTCAGCTCTCCTACGTGCGCGTGTACCAAGGCCAGCTGTCGAAGGGCATGGAGATCACGAACACTCGCACTGGCAAGCGCCACAAGGTGGGCCGCTTGGTGCGCATGCACTCCGACGAGATGGAAGACATCGAGGTCTCCGACCCCGGTGACATCGTCGCCATGTTCGGCATCGAGTGTAACTCTGGCGACACGTTCACCGACGGCAGGCTCAACGTCGCTTGCAGCTCGATGTTCGTGCCCGACGCCGTGATCTCGCTCACGGTCACGCCCAAGGACAGCAAGGGCCAGACCAACATGAGCAAGGCGCTGCGCCGCTTCACCAAGGAAGATCCCACCTTCCGCGTGAGCGCCGACCCGGAGACGGGCGAGACCATCATCGCCGGCATGGGTGAGCTCCACCTCGAGGTCTACGTCGAGCGCATGAAGCGCGAGTACTCGGCCGAGGTGGTCACCAGCCCGCCGCGCGTCGCCTACCGCGAGACGATCACGCGCAAGACGGAGTACGCCTACACCCACAAGAAGCAGACCGGTGGCTCCGGCCAGTTCGGCAAGATCGCCGGCTTCATGGAGCCCTACCCGGACGGGCAGTTCCAGTTCAACGACGAGATCACCGGCGGCGTCGTGCCGAAGGAGTACATCTCGTCCGTCGAGAAGGGCTTCAAGTCCATGCTCGCCAAGGGCCAGCTGATCGGCGCGCCGGTGGTGAACGTCTCCATCACCCTGGACGACGGCGGCTTCCACGCGGTCGACTCCAGCGACGCAGCCTTCCAAGAGGCCGCCCGCGGCGCTTGGCGTGAGTTCTACTCCAAGGCAGGCCCGCAGATCCTCGAGCCGATCATGAAGGTCGCCGTCGAGGGGCCGGCCGAGTTCCAGGGTGGCATGACCGGCCTGCTCTTGCAGCGCCGCGGCATGATCCTCAACACCGCCGAGGACGACTCGGGCTTCAGCCAGGTCGACGCCGAGGTGCCGCTGGCCGAGATGTTCGGCTTCTCGACCGCGCTCCGCTCGTCGACCCAGGGCAAGGGCGAGTTCACCATGGAGTTCTCCAAGTACGCCCCCGTACCCAACGCGATCGGCGAAGAGCTGATCAAGAAGTACAAGGCCGAAGAAGAGAAGAAGAAGAAGTAGGTCTCGGCGCTGGCAGGTGGCCGCCGTCCTGTTCGGGGCGCGCGGCCATCTTGCTTTTGTGCGCGATCTCGCGGCTCCAAGATGTCGACCTCGAAGACCACCCCCGAGCGGCGCCTGATCGTGCTCCAGCGGGAGCTTGCGGCCTGCAAGGCGTGCCCGGACATGATCGGTCCGGTGGTGCACGGGCCGCCGGTGGTGAGCCGTGTGCTCCTGATCGGGCAAGCTCCAGGCGTGCACGAGGGCAAACACGGCCGTCCGTTCGCGTGGACCGCGGGCAAGACGCTGTTCAAGTGGCTGGAGTTGGCCACCGGCGCGGACGAGGCGAGGGTGCGCGAGCGCATCTACTTCGCCGCGGTCGCGCGCTGCTTCCCGGGCAAGGCCAAGGGGGGCGGCGGCGATCGTCCCCCCGCCCCTCCGGAGATCGAGCGCTGCAAGCGCTTCTTGTCCGAGGAGACGCGCATCCTCGGGCCGGAGCTGGTCGTCCCCGTGGGAGCGCTCGCGATCTCGGAGGTGTTCGGCGAGAAGGCGCCGCTGAAAGACGTGATCGGCTCCGCTCGGCGCGCGACCTACCACGGTGTGGCGTGCGACGTGATCGCGCTGCCCCACCCGAGCGGTGCCTCCACCTGGCACCGTGTGGAGCCGGGCAAGACGCTGCTCGGCGCGGCGCTCGATGCGCTCGGCAAGCACCCGGCCATGGTCGCGGCGCTCAGGCCGAGCTGAGCGCGCCTTCGAGCGCGGCCTTCATGCCCGCGAGGCGCGCGCGCATGCGCGCCTCGAACACGCGCGCCAGGATCGGCGTGGTGAGCGGGATGCGCGCGACCATGTGGTAGCGGAAGGTCACGCGCGTGCGGCGCTCGGCCAGCTCCTCGTAGGCCCAGCTCGCGGCGAAGCTCTTGAAGATCCACGGGCCCTTCGTCATCTTCACCGCCGCGCGCTCGGGCGGCTGGAACGAGACGTACTCCGTCTCCATGCCGCGCCCGGCGTGATCCACGCAGTACGCGCGCACCCCCTTGCCTGCGCGTTCGGCGCCGACCAGCCGGGCCTCGCGCAGGAACACGTCCCACTCGAGCCGCCGGTCGTAGTCCTGCATCAGCGCGAACAGCTCGGCGCGCGGACGGTCCACCTCCACGCTGCACGCGAAGGTGCTCACCGCTCGTCCCCAGGATCCGGTGCCATCCGGTCCCTTGTCGACGTCTCTCGCGCAGAGGTCAAGCCCGCGCCGAGCGGCACTGCTCGTTCGGGTTATGCTGACCGCGATGCCGAACGCGCTCGACCTGGTCACGCTCGTGGTGGGCGACTACGACCGCGCGATCCGGTTCTTCGTCGACGTGCTCGACTTCGAGCTGGTCGAGGACACGCCGTCGCTCACCAACGACGGTCGAGAGAAGCGTTGGGTCGTGGTCAAGCCTCGCGGTGGCCACACCGGGCTGCTCCTCGCGCGTGCAGACGGAGACGCACAGGCCCGTGTCGTCGGCGCGCAGGTCGCGGGCCGCGTGGGGTTCCTTCTGCGCGTGGATGATTTCGACTTGGCGTACGAGCGCATGCGGGCCGCGGGCGTGGTGTTCGCGACCGCACCTCGCGAGGAGCCGTATGGGAAGGTGGTCGTGTTCGAGGATCTCGCGGGCAATCGCTGGGATCTTCTGGGACCTCGGCCGCGCGCGCCCTCCGGCGAGCCGGTCGTGATCGTTGGCCGATCCAGCTCCCACTTCACGCGTGTCGCCCAGGTGTTCGCGCGGGAGCTCGGGGTGCTCTACGAGCTGAGGGTCGTGCGCGATCTGCTCTCGGTCGACGCGAGCGACTACGGCGACAACCCCGCGCTCAAGATCCCTTCGCTCCGCACCGCCAGCGGCACTTGGTTCGGCGCCCTCGCGTCGTGTCGCGAGCTCGCGCGCCTCTCGCCCGCGCGCGCGCACATCCTCTGGCCCGAAGACTTGACGACACCGCTCGCCTCGAACACCCAAGAGCTGGTGCTCCACGCCATGGCCACCGGCGTCGGCCTCATCCTCGGCAAGGTCGGCCAGGACGAAGGCGCACCGGGCACGCCCGCACAAGCCAAGCTGCGCGCCAGCCTCGAGCACACGCTGGCCTGGCTCGAGGCCCACGCTCCCACCGTGATCGCCGACCTGCCGCCGCGCGACCTCAGCTTTCTCGAGGTGTCACTGTGCTGTTTGGTGGAGCACCTCGGGTTTCGCGAGGTGGCCGACACGGCTCCGTACCCTGCGCTGCGGGCGTTCTCCGCACGGTTCGGTGAGCGCGCATCTGTGCGCGAGACACCGTACCGCTTCGACGTCTGAACGACCTCGTGCGCTGGTGCTACACGAGCCGCTCACGTTCCGCGATCGGGATCGCCAAACATGCGGTCGAGCCAGCTCTCTCGTGGAGTGTCTGCGTGCGGGTGGGCGGCGCTCCAGAGCGCGCGGATTTCGGCCGGCGACTTGCGCGACGAGCGCTGCACCAGCTTGCTCAGGTCGACGCCGCTCGACACCGCGAACGGGAGCAGCTCCTCGTTGTGAGACCTGAACACCTCCTCGGGGCTGCCGTCGGCCACGATCCGTCCTCGAGACAGCAGCACGATGCGATCAGCCACCTCGTACGCGGTCACCATGTCGTGCGTGATCACCAGTGAGGTCACGTAGAAGCGCTCGCGCATGTGCTCGATCAGGCGGTCCACTTGGCGCGACGTGATCGGGTCGAGACCGGAGGTGGGCTCGTCGTACACCAAGATCTCGGGCTCCATCACGATCGCGCGCGCGATGCCCACGCGCTTGGCCATGCCGCCGGAGAGCTGGCCCGGCAGCTTGTGCCGCGCCGCCTCGACCCCCAGCTCGCTCAGCGCGAACATCACGCGCCGCTCGATTTCGGGCTCCGACAGGTGTGTCTCTTCGCGCAGGGGGAAGGCGACGTTGTCGAACACCGACATCGAGTCGAGCAAGGCATGCCTCTGGAACACCATGGCGAAGCGCGCGCGGACGCGCGTGATCTCGCGATCCGACAGGCCGACCAAGTCCAGCCCATCCAGCAGGATCTGGCCCGACGTCGGCGGGTCGAGGCAGATCAACATGCGCGCGAGCGTGGTCTTGCCCGAGCCGGAGCCACCGATGACCACCACCGTCTCGCCGCGCTCGATCGTGAGCGACAGCGAGTCGATCACGGTCTTGTCACCGAAACGTTTGGTGAGGTTCTTGGCTTCGAGCAGCGGCATCGGCGGGGTGGGTCATCGTAGTCGGTCGCCGCGGCTCGGCGAACCTCTCCTTCCTCGCCGAGCTCGAGCTCGGCCTGCTGGGGCCCCACCGCCGCACCGCGCGAACAGCACCCACTGCGTCGTAGCGTGCCGCGTGTACGTCACCAGTGGATGAACGCGCGAACCGCCCTGTGCATCGAGTAGCTCAGCTCACCGTTGTCGGAGCCCGTGAGCGCACGATCGGCGTCGCCGGCCTCGGCGAACGAGACGGTGTGAGGCTCCGAGCTGACGACCAGCTTGTCGGCATAGGCTGGCTTGTACTTGGCGAACAGGAAGTCGTACCTGCTGCCGAAGCGCATCGTCGCGTTGCCGATCAGGCAGCCATCGACGTCGCCACTGCCCACGCAGCCCGCGTACACCGGGTCGACCCAGCCGAGGTTGCCGGGCTCACCGAGCGCTCCGTTGGTGTGGCGGTACCAAGGCCGGTACCCCGAGCCGGCCACCTTCGGCTCGACCAGCTCGGGCAGGTTCATGTCGCCGCCGAACACGCGCAGCTGCGCGCCCGAGTAGCTCGCCATCACGGCGTCCGCCTCGTTTGCGTTGGTGACGCCGCAACCGTCGACCACCGGCCAATGCACCGAGCCGACAGCGAGCTCGGCGAATCCACCCTTGAACGGGCGCAAGCGATCGGCCAGCTTGGCCGCGACGTTGACGTAGCGCGACGCGCTTGTGACGGCGCAACTACCCCCGGCGTCTGCGGCGCGCGAGCGCCACGTCTTCTTCGTCCCGTCCACGTAGCCAAAGCGCGACTTGCGGTAGAGGATCGCGTTCGTCTGGTAGTGCTTGGCGCTGCAGTCGGCCGCGCCCCAGTACGCCGGCGCTGCCTCGGCGATGATGGCGCCGTACTCCTCGCCGAGGAGGGCGTGGAGCTTCGCGATGACCTTGTCCTCGAGCTCTGCCTTGTCGGTGATCTGCTGCAGCAGGATGACGTCGGGCGCGTGCTGCGACGCGGCCATGAAGAACAAGAGGTCCTGCCAGTCGCCACGACAGCTCGCTGGGTCGCCTGCCGCGACCTCGGCCTTTGCGAGGTTCTCGAGGTTGCTCGTGTAGACGAGGATCTTCGACGGATCGTCGTTTGCCAACGCCGTCGCAGCATCGTCGGCGTCCTCGTCGTCGGGGGGTGCTTCCATCCCTGGGGCGCACCCGCCGATGGCGAACGCCAGCGCCGCGACCACCACGTTCGAGAAGCTCGCACACCGCATGCCGTGGCCGCTAGCAGGGAGCGCGCCAGCTCGATCCCGGGCTACCTTTCGCGATTCTCGCGGGAGACTCGCGGACTGGATCGCACGCCACCCATCGGGTCGTCACCTGGTGCTCGCCCCCCCCGCCCCCACAGCGCCGATGTAGGTATCAACGGCGTCTCCACCGGAGCCGTGCTGCTGCAAGGAGGTCATGATCGATGCTGGGTCCGTTCATCGGAGCAGGGAGGATCGCCGGCGTCTGCTCCGCGTTGGAGAGAGACCCGGCGACGTAGAAGGTGCCCGCGAGGCGTCTGCACGTGAGAACGTGAGCAGAGCCGTAGCCGTTGTTGTCCGCCGAGTAGAGGACGTCGACGGTGCCGCCCTCTCCACGACGTCGGGGTTCGCGGGACGTCCGGCGGTGATCGACAGCTGGTTCGCCCCGTGCAGCTCGTGTGGCGCCGCTGGTCGGTGGCTCGGCGAACCGGTGCTTTGGCGAGCGCCAAGACCTGACCCAACAGTCAGCTCCTCGGTTTTTCTCTCGTTGTAGACCCTCTGCTACGCTGCCGAGCTCTCGGGGCCGTCGCCCCAACGCGGGCGCGCGCAGGCATGATCGAGGTTGGGCAACTCTTCGCAGGGCGCTACTTGCTCGAGCGCAAGCTCGCGCAGGGCGGGATGGGGAGCGTGTGGATCGCCCGCGACAACCACCTCGGCCGGCGCGTGGCCGTGAAGTTCATGGCCCAAGAGCTGATCGGCGCAGCAGATCTCCGCGCCCGCTTTTTGCGCGAGGCGACCACGGCCGCCGCGCTGCGAACCAAACACGTCGTGCAGATCTTCGATCACGGCGTCGATGGCGAGCTCCCGTTCATCGTCATGGAGCTGCTCGAAGGAGAGGATCTTGGCGCCCGGCTGCGTCGCGAGGGGCGGCTCGCGCCACATCAGGCGGTGCCGATCATCCTGCAGGTGTGCCGCGGCCTGAAGCATGCGCACGCCGCAGGGTTGATCCACCGCGATCTCAAGCCTCAGAACCTGTTTCTGTCGCGGGAGGACGACGACGAGGTGGTCAAGATCATCGACTTCGGCGTCGCCAAGGCGCCGGCAGTAGCGCCGAGCGAGTCGACCACGAACGGTCTGTTGATGGGCTCGCCGCACTACATGAGCCCCGAGCAGTCGCGAGGCAGGAGCGGCCTCGATCAGCGCTCGGACCTGTGGTCCTTGGGCGTCATCCTGTACCGGCTCCTGACCAGCCGTCTGCCGTTTCAGAGCCCCAACGTCGGGGATCTGATCGTGCGCATCAGCGCTGATCCGTTCGCGCCCCCGTCGACCATCGACCGCGCGCTCGAGCCGTTCGACGCCTTTCTCCGAAAGGCCTTGGCCAAGGAGCCGCGGGACCGCTTCGCCGATGCCGATGCCTTCGCCAGAGCGCTGCGCGACCTCGCTGGACACGGCGCAACGCACGACGCCTCGTTGGGGAGCGCCTCCGGCCCCAGCGTGAGTGTGCCGCGCGTCATTCCGCCGCCGCCGGCCTCTGGTCCGGGCCTCACACCTCCGAGCATCCCGCGCCTCTCCCAACCCAAGCTCGGCCAGGATGGTGGGTCGAGCATCAGCGGATTGGTCACGCCGCCCGGCAGCGCTTCCCTCCGCACGCGGCGCCTGGTCGTTCTCACCGTCGCCCTGCTGGGTGCGACCGCGGTCGTCTCGATCGTGGCGATCTTGCGGGTGCTGAGCAGCGACGCCTCGTCGGCGCCCGAGGAGGCGCGCGCGCCGGCTGGAACAGCCGTCGTGACTGCAGTCGCCACCGAGTCTGTGACGGCTCCCCTGGTGACCGCCGTCGCGAACGTCGTGCCAGCCTCCTCCTCTTCGCACGCGTCGCCGTCCTCGTCCTCGTTCTCGAGCGCCCGCGCGAGCTCTTCGACCGCGTCCCCTGCGGTGCGGTCCGGTAAGAAGCCAGCCGAGAAGCGCATCCCACTGTATTGACGCACAGAGTCGGCGCTACCATCCGAGGCGATGCTTCGCTTGCCGGCGGTCGCCGCGCTCGGCCTGGTGCTGACGTTTGCAGCAGCGGTGCATGGGCAAAGCCCACGAGATCAGGCTCGGGTGCGAGCGACACAGGGCATCGCGCTGTACGAAGCAGGCAAGTACGCAGACGCCATCGTGGAGCTCCGCGCCGCGGATGAGCTCTTCAGAGCTCCGCAGCACGACGTCTACGTCGCCCGCGCCCTCGCCAAGTTGGGGCGGCTCGTGGAGGCCAAGGCGGCCTACGAGCGCGCCACGTCGGGGCCGACCGAAGCGCCGGGTGCGGCCGAGGCCATCGCGCTCGCACGCGAGGAGCTCGCCACCCTCGAGCCACGGATCCCAGCAGTGCGCATCGACGCAGGCGGCGTGTCGGTCATTCGCGTCTCGGTCGACGGCAAGCGCGCGAAGATGCGACCAGGGCGCACGGTGCTGGTCGATCCGGGACCGCACACCGTCGAGGCGACGGCGGACGACGACCGGACCGCCCGCGGGCGAGTGGAGGCGGCCGAGGGCAAGACGCACTCGCTTCGCCTGACGTTCCCCGAACTGGTCTCCGCCACACCTCCACCGCAGTCTGCCATGCCACCCCGTTGGATCGCGGGAGGGCTGCTCCTCGGGCTCGGGGGCGCGTCACTCGTTGCGGGAACGGTGAGCGGCGCGCTGTCCTTGGCCAAAGAGGGGGAGCTCGAGTCGGCTTGCCCAGGTGCGGTGTGTGCGCCGTCGCTGCAAGACGACCTCGACCAGGTGAACCTCCTCGCGAACGTGTCCAACACCACGTTGGCGCTTGGTGCGGCGAGCGCTATCGCGGGGCTCTTGGTGATCGTCCTGGTCGACGACTCGCCGGCCGAGGTGCAGGTGGGCCCCACGGCCGTCACGATCGGGGGGCGGTTTTGAGCACAGCGTCCTCCCGCTGGTTCCCGTTGCTGCTCGGCCTGAGCGCGTGCCAGGCCGTGTCGGGCGCGTGCGACTACACCGTTGCCAGTGCGGGCGGCGGCGGTGTCGGAGGGTCCGGAGCAGAGAGCTCCCAGGGCGGCGGCTCGAACGGAGGCGCACCCACGGGCGGGGCTGGCGGAGGCTGCGGTGTGCTGGGCTGTCTCGGGGACGTGCTCACCGTGGTGACGGTCGGCGCCGACGACGCATTGGATCAGCGCGGACACGGAATCGTGCGCGACGGGCCGCGGTTCGTGCTGGCTGGCGGCGCCCTGGGCACGGTGGTGCTCGACGGGGCGTGCGGATCGCTCACCGTCCCCAGGGGCGAGACCAACGGCCTGATCGCGAGCTTCACGGGGGCGACATGCGAGTCCGCTGGCCTGTTCGATCATGGCTTCTTCGACGATCCAGAAGGGCTGTTTTCGCTCTCCACCGCGGGACGCACCTTGGACGCGTATGCAAGCGACGACGCGGTCTTCGTCGTGCGCGACAACCAGGGGGTCGTGGGGCCGAGCTTCACCGACTGGAACACGTCGAACGCGCGGCGGATCGCGGCGGTGCCGGCGCCAGGCGGGGGCGCGTATGTGGCGGTCGAGTTCGCTGGCAACGTCATCACGATCGAAGGTGTCGACATCACGGTCCCCGGCACCCAAGGCGCGATCGCCGTCGCCAAAGTCGACTTGGACGCGGGCTTCGATGCGACGGCAGTGGCGGTGCTCCAGTCTCCGACCGTACCGAACGGTCGGGTAGAGCTCGGAGGGCTCGGGCTCGGGGCGCTCGGCGCCCCCGTCGTGTACGGGTCCTTCTCGGCGGGCGGCATCGCCCTTGATTTGGTGGTCCCCGCGGGCCCCACGACCTCGCTCGCGCCCAACCCGGCGGCGGCCTTCTTGGTGACGCTGGATGCGAACACGCTCGCCGCCGACGCTGACGACGTCGTCCTGATCGAGGGCGCCGAGGTCGGCTCGTACGTGCTTCCCAGCGCTGTGCCTGGAGTGCCGCAAGCATTGGTTCAGAGCGGTTCTCGCAGCGTGGTGCTGGCCAAGGGAGACGACCTCGCGGTCGATGCGGAGGTGTCTCCGGGCTCCGGCCTGCACTTGCTCGAGATCGATCCCAATCAAGGGCTGATCGCGTCGCGCCTCGTCTCGGGCTCGGACGGCAGCCTGGTAGAGGGTGGGGCGACGGCGAACTTGCTGCTCGCCACGCGCGAGGGCAACACGCTGGAGTTGCGCGCGCTCGACTCCGCTTTCGTGGACCTTTGGCTCCAGGCCTGGACGGCGTCGGACGAGATGGGCAGCTTCACGATCGCCCATCGCCCCGACGAAATCGCGCTGCTCGGCTGGTTTCGCGGCACGCTGACGGGGCCATTGCCCTCGCCGGTCTCGGCGCCCGACTCGACCGCGTGGCTGTACCTGACGCTGAGAGGAGCACCGTGACGGCCCACGCCGTGGCGCGCGCGTTCCGGCTCTGCGTGGCGTAGGAGCTCGTCGCCTGCGGCGACGACGGAGCGGTGGAGCCTTGGACACGCCCTCCTCCGCGACCGGGCGGGTGGCAGCGGCGTCGGCGCGGGCGGAGCGCCAAGCCCTCGCGGCTGGCATTCAATGTGTACGCGGGGGCACCGGCTCGTCCACGTCACCGAGCCCGGAGCCACACAAGACGCCACCACGCTGCTCGATTGGTTCTTGTGGGACATCCGAGATCCCGTGGCTCGTGCCGTTCTTTCGCCGGCCAGGCCAGTCCACCAGCCGCAGCTTCTCGTACCCCTCGCTCACGGAGCGGCAGCGCGATGGTTCGCTCTCGTTGCTCTTGCGCCGCTCGGCGGGTGAGCTGGTGCGCGTGCCCGCTGAGCTGTGGGTCTGGCGTGAGCCAAATAAGATCGAATAAGCCGCCCGTCGGGAGGCGCGCTGGCACGGTGCGGCCATGTCTCGCTTTCCACCCGCTGCCCACCTTTGGCTCGCTGTCCTCGTTGCGTGTGGCGCGCGCAGTCCGCTCGAGCCCGACAACGAGTCGGGCGGCGCGGGCGCCGGCACGCACGGGTTCGGCGGTGACCTGAGCGGCGGGGCGCCCTCCGTGGTCGGGGGAGGCGCAAGCGAGGGTGGCGGTGACAGCCGCGGCGGCGGTGGCGGTGCTGTCGCCGTGCCTCAGTGCCTCTGCCCGAACCTCCCTGGCTACTCCCCTTGCGTACTGCCGCTCATGTGCTGCCCGGTGGAAGCCTCGTGCGAGAATCCCGCCACGTACAACTGCACCGGTTCCCAGACGCTGCACTGCGAAGGCCGATCCGACTGAGCCCTTCTGGCGTGCCCGCTACTTCGAGGATGTGAGCGGCCGCCGTCCGCTACCATGTCGCCATGGCCGACGCTTTCGATCTCGAGCATCGGGTGCTGGCTGCTCTCGCGGCTGGGTTCGCGTTGAGCGCCGGCTGTCGAGCGCCCGAGACCCAGCGCTCTGGGCCGGGTCCACAGCTGCTCGATCCAGTGAGCAGCGTCTCGACCGCGGACTCGGGCTCCACCTCTGCAGTGGACAGCCCTCCGCCGAGACCGCTGCCCGAACCGCCCCCCTCGCTGGCGACGAACGCGCCGGCTCCGCCGAAGACCCGCTGTGAGCCACACAACAAGCGCGAGACACGTTGCTTCACCACGTTCACGGGGCCGCCCAAGCAGGTCCCCAACCCCAAGCTCAGCTTCGACGCGAACGGCTGTGTCGATGTGAACGAGGTGCGCGACATCTGCAACGGTGTGCACGACGTGCTGAGCGGACCACGCTTGTCCGGCGGGAAGTGTTGTTTCGAGGTCTGCACGGGCACGGTCGCGCCGTGCGGCCGTGCGCTCACCACCAGCGACGGCGGGCGCGAGGAGCGGGTCGCGGGCTTGGTGCCACGCAACGACTGGCTCGCGTCGATCGATGGGAGCGACCCGCCGCCGCTCTCTCGCACGCTCTCGGCAGAGTTGGCCGCCGCGTGGCTGCGCGACGCGGTGATGGAGCACGCCTCGGTGGCGTCGTTCGCGCGCTTCGCGCTGGAGCTCCTCTCGTTCGGGGCGCCCGCGGAGCTGGTGGCGGGCGCGCACCAAGCGGCGCGCGACGAGGTGGTCCACGCCGAGCTGTGCTTCGCGCTCGCGCACGGGTACCGCGCGGGGCCAGCGCTAGGGCCGGCCCCGCTGTCTCTGGCCGGCATTGCGCCGCGCGCGTCACTGGCAGAGGCAGCAGGAGCTGCTGCGGAAGAGTCGTGCGCCGGTGAGACGTTCGCCGCGTTGCTCGCCTCTCGCGCCCTCGCGAGCTGCACCCACCCGGGGCCCGCCGAGGCGCTCGCGCGCATCGCGGCGGACGAGGCGCGCCACGCCGAGCTCGGCTTCCGCTTCATCGCTTGGGCGATCGTCCAGGGCGGAGAGGCCGTGCGTCAGGCGGTGATCGCCGGCTTGCTCCGTGGTCGAGACAAGGTCTTGCTCGCGACCGCACACCCCCCCGCCGCCAGCCCGGCGCTCGCGGCCCACGGCCGCGTCGTCGCTCGCGACCTGGTCGAGGTTGCGCGCGCCGCGGCGGCGGTGATCGACTCCGCGCGGAGGACCCTCTCTCTCTCGTTGACGGCACCCGAGCGCAGCGCTCGTATCGCGCCGTCATGAGCATCACGCACGCCCAAGCCGTGGCCTCACTTCACGTTGTCGTGGCAGTCGCTCGCGCCGACGGCGCGCTTCACCCCGAGGAGCGTCGCGCCATCGAGGCGGCGATCGACGAGGCCGAGCTCGGAGACATCGTCAACGCCAAGCAGCTGTTCGACGATGACTTCGACCTGGCCGAGCAGCTGCCGCTACTCTCGACGAAGGAGGCGCGAGACGAGGCCTTCCGCTCGGCGTACTCGCTGGCCTTTGCCGACGGCGACTGCTCGGAGGCCGAGCGCGCCCTGCTCGACGCCCTGCGCGAGAAGCTCGACATCCCCGCGGAGCGCCGCGACGAGCTCGCGCGCGTGTTCGCGACGCTGGTCGACAAGCCGGTCGAGGCCAAGAGCCCGCTCGGCTACGTGGCCGACCCTGCCGAACGTACGGCTGCGGTGATCCGCGAGACCCGCAAGTGCGCCATGCTGAGCGCGCTGCTGGGCGCGTTCCCGGTGCCCGGCCTGGCGATCGTGACCGACCTCGCGGTGATCGCGCTGCAAGTCAACCTGGTGCGCGACTTGGCAGCGCTGCACGGGCAGGAGCTGGGCAAGAGGGCCGCTCGCTCGCTGCTCGCGGGCGTGGGCGTCACCGGCGCACGGCTCGCCGTCTCGAACCTGGTGAAGTTCCTGCCTGGGTGGGGCTCGGTCATCGGCGCCACCAGCTCGTTCGCCGCGAGCTACGCCGTGGGTCGCGTGTTCGCCGCCCACTTCGCAGCCGGCGGCGGCGCCACGCTGAGCGAAGACACCAAGAACCTGCGCGCCGCCTTCAAGGCCGGCCAGGCCGAGGGCAAGCAGGAGTACGCCGCCAGCAAGGCCGAGATCGAGGCCAAGCAGCGCGACACCAAGGCCGAGGTCGAGCGCCTGTCGCAAGAAGTGAAGAACGGCAACCTGAGCGACGAGGAGCTGGTCGATCGCGTCAGCAAGCTGCCGTAAAAGGGTGGATCACTTTGGCGCTGTCGTTGTGCTCGATGAGGTCGGGACCACTCTTTCACCCCCTTGCCCCCCGCCGGAGCTCCGAACGCCGGAGGGGAACACCTCGCGACAGTGACGACTCGTCTGAGGGAAGTCGGAGACTTGTTCAGCACGCTGTGCCAGCGCGCTACGCGAGGCCCTGCCCCAGCTTCCGCTCGCCGCCTTCGAACCGAACGACGACTCGCCCGGGCTCGCTGCCGACGACGAGGCCCGCACCGAAGCGGGCGTGAACGACGCGCTCGCCGACGGTGTAGCGCTGCGTCGGGTCGTAGGGCCGCTCTTGGGCGGCCACGTCGGCGGCCACGGCCGGTGCGGCGCCGCGCGGCGTCTCCGCGCTCGTTGCGCCCGCGTCGTCGATCCACTCGATCTCGAGCGCGCGCTCGACGAGACGCAACAGCTCCGCGTGCGATGCAGGATTCTCCTGGTCGACGAGCTCGCGAAGGCGGAGCCGCCGCTCTCCTGAGGCGTCAAGGAAGCGCGCGTGGAGCACGCGGAGCGCGAGCTGCTCGTGCTTGTGTCCGATCCGGCCGAGCTCGTCCTCGAGCGCGTCGGCGTATTCGGCGAGCTCGCCTTCGTCGTCGTGGCGGTCGATGCTGCGGGTCCAGATCCGCTCGATGCGCTGCCGCTCGGCGGCCGGAACGCCGAGCGGCCCGGCTTCGAGCTTCGGCTCCGCCGCCCAGCGAAGCCCCGCCTCGCGCGAGAGGCGCGAAACGAGGGCCTCGGATTTGCCCGTGGGCGAGAGCTCGGCGACCCACTGCCCGAGCGCCAAGGCGAACGCCCTCCCCCCGACCCTGGAGCTGACGAGCGCAGACAGCTCCTTCGTGCGGGTCTGCTTGCCCACTTCGGAGATCACGCTGGCGAGGATCTCACCGCTGGCGGCGCTCGCGCCGTGCGCCACGAGCGCGGCGCGCAGCTCCAACCGCAAGCGCTCTCGCACCGATGCGGGCAGCTCTCTGCGATCCAGGCGAGGGCGGGTCACCGTCGCCCTCGCCGCCGCGAGCGCGCGGCGACGCCGAGGAGCGCGAGCCACCACAGGCCCGAGCCCGCGTCCGAGCACAGCGACGAGGAGCTGGTCGATCGCGTCAGCAAGCTGCCCTAGTACATCGTCCGCGAAGTTTCTTCGCGTAAGACGATGTACCGAAGACGGAGGTACAAGTGAGCAGAAGTAGCCCGAGCATTGGTTTGGAATCCGGCCCTTCACTTGCGAGCGTCAGCGAGGGGCCGGATTCCAACCCCATGCGGACGCACGCGAACGCAGCACTAGCCGTCAACTACCCCGCGTGCTTCTCGAGCAGCCCGCACAGGCGCGGCACGGCCTCTTCCACGTTCTTCTTCGCGGAGCCACGCAGCATCTTGTAGGTGCTCTTGACCATCGCGCTCTTGGCGCGCTCGACCTTGCCGTCGGTGACGGAGAGCAGCGCGTCCGCGACCTGGCTGCGGTTCTTCTCGAGGTGCGCGCGCGGAGCGCCGCTCTTCTTCCCCTCTTCCCAAAGGGGCTCGAGCTTGTCGGCCATGTCTGGCAGGAGGCGCTCCACGGCCTCTTGGATGAAGCCGGGCTTGATGCTCTTCACCGCGTCGTAGCCCTTCTTCACCGCGAAGCCCGAGAGGCCGCTTTTGTCTGCCACCTCGGCGTCGACCACCTTGATGGCGTCCTGGATGATGGCGCCCTTCTTGTTCTCGTCGTTCAGCGCGTCTCGCAGACCCATGCCCGCTCGCTAGCACGGCGGATCCCGCCAGGACACCCCTTTCCGGTCCGATCGCACCGCGGTGTCGCGCGGGTTTTGCGTGCGCGCCCGTCCGTGGTAGGCCCAAGGCACGAAACAACACAAGGGCGTGTCGGACCGCCGCAGAGCGAGGGTCGAGGGGCGCCAAGAGGCCGCAAAAAACGGCCACAAGGAGGACACATGACCAGCAAGCTTTTCCAGATCTTCAGCGCGGCGGCCGCGTGCGGCGCGTTGATGGGCTGCGAAGATCCCAAACCCGCGACTGCTGACGACGTCGACACCTCCAGCACATCGACCAAGCCCAAGGCGGCGGGCGACAACAAGTCGCTCGACGACGGCAAGTCGGCGGTCCAAATCGATGACAAGATCATCAAGCTGTGCGGCGACTTGCCCACGGCGCGCTTCGCCTTCGACTCGGCCGATGTGTCGCCCGAGGCGACCAACGTGCTCGACGCGCTCGCGCGCTGCTTCATCAGCGGCCCGGCCAAGGGCAAGAGCATGAAGCTCATCGGCCACGCCGACCCGCGCGGCGAGACCGAGTACAACCTGGCTCTCGGCCAGCGCCGCGCCGGTTCGATTTCGGGCTTCTTGGCCAAGAAGGGCGTCGAGACCGCGCGCATGAACGTGAGCTCCAAGGGTGAGTTCGAGGCGGCCGGCACCGACGAAGACACCTGGGCCAAGGACCGCAAGGTCGAGATTCTGCTCGCCGACTGAGCCCTTCCAGGTCGATGAACGCACACACGCTCTTCGCGCTCGCCCAACCCTCGGGGGGCGAGGAAACACCCATTCGTCTGATCCCCACCGAGATCGGGCTGACCTCGGCCATCTTCTGGCTGCTCGTGGTCATGGCCGGCGTGGTGTGGGTGATCGGCATCTTGAAGGCGTTGCAGATCGGTCGCATGCGCGGCGCGCTGCACGCCTTCGAGAAAGAGGTGTTCAACCTGGTCGACGCCAAGGACCTGTTCGCGTCCGCGCAGCGCCACGTGGGCTCCCCCGGGGGCCGCGTGGTGCTCGCGCTCTCGCGTCGCGGCGGCAGCCTGAAGGTGCTCGAGTCGATCGCCAAACGCGCGATCGTGGACGAGCAGCAGCGGGCCGGCTCGATGATGACGCTGCTCGCCTCGATCGCGTCCTCGGCGCCGTTCATCGGCCTGCTCGGCACGGTGTACGGCATCTTGGTGGCCTTCTTGCGCATCGGCGTGAAGAAGAGCGCCAGCTTGCCCGTCGTAGCCCCTGCCATCGGCGAGGCGCTGGTGGCCACGCTCGTGGGGCTGATCGCGGCCATCCCGGCCCTGATTCTGTACAACATGTTGAATCGCCGGCTCGAGGACCTCGTCTCCGAGTTGGAGGCAGCGACCGAAGCGTGGGTGACCCTCGTCGCCGAGAGCGACCAGAAGCTGGCGATCGCCGCGGACCGGACGATCCCGCAGAGCCGTCCGCCGGCCGCGTACGGGGGCTGAGGTATGGGGGCGAGCGTCGGCAAACGGAGGGGCAGCGGCTTCGCCGACATCAACGTGACGCCGCTGGTCGACGTCATGCTGGTGCTGCTGGTGATCTTCATGATCACGGCGCCGCTGCTCGCGACCGGCCTGCGCGTCGAGCTGCCCGAGGTGAAGGCGACCGAGTCGCCGCTGAAGGACACGCAGCTGATCGTGAACGTGAAGGCCGACGGCACCATCGAGTTCTTGGGGGAGAACGTCACCGAGAACGTGGAAGAGGTGCTGATCCGCAACCCGAAGGTGCAGACGGAGAAGGAGCTCTACATCCGCGCCGACAAGAACGTGAAGTACGGCGTCGTGGCGCGGGTGGTGGCGGCCGCGCGGCGCGCGGGGGTGGAGGGCTTGAACCTGCTCGTGCAGCCCGAGGTCGAGGAAGACGGCGCGGCGCCGCCGGCTACGGCCGTGCCTGTTGCGCCTCCCAGCGGGAAGAAGAAGTAGCCGCATGAGCTCGACGCTCACCAGCGACTATGAGGCGTGGGAGATAGGCTCCGCGGTGATCGTGGCGACCGCCATCCAGTTTGGCGTCGGCGTGTTGATCGTGCTGACCAGCATGGCCGAGGCCCCCATGAACGAGGTCGATCGCGGCGGGGAGCAAGCCGTGCGTGTGATCCCCGTGATCGACGAGGAGGCGTTCAAGACCGCGCGGCTCGGCGGCAAGAAGGCCGTCCTGCCAGACATGTGGAACCGCGCGCCGGCCTCGATCAAAAAGAAGATCCAGGACACGCCGCCGCCGCCGCCCATCCCCGCGGAGCCCACGCCGGATCCGGGCGAGAACGCGTTCGAGGTGAAGCCCAAGAGCTCGGCCGAAACGCAGGAGGACGCGGGCCCGCCGCCGCCCGACGCCGACGTGGAAGAGGGCGCCGACGCGGGCCAGACCGCGTCGAACGAGGACGCTGGCTCGCCCACGCTGGATCCGGACGGCGGCACCTCGGGGCCCGGGGGTCCGGGCTGCACCGGCCCCGGGTGTGACAAGGACGGCGGGCTCGATGACTTCATCGGCGCCCAGTACAACGGCCGCTTGGTGTCGTTCTTTCGCCGCGGCTTCTCGGTCAGCGGCATCGGCTTGCCAGAGGACGAGATCAAGAAGCTGATGGTGAGCTGCTCGGTGAGCCTGAGCGGCGACGGCTCCGTCACCGCCGCGACCTGCGGCAGCACGGGCAACGGCGTGTTCGACGCCGCGGCGAAGGCCCACATGCAGAGCAAGGTGGGGCAGCAGATCCCGCCGCCGCCGGAAGACCGCCCGGATCTGAAGCGTAGCTCTTTGCCGGTGACGCTCTCTTGCGCTTCGGGCTGCAACTGATGTCGGAGACCAACATGCGAACCTGGAGCCTGCTCTCGAAACCTTTTGGGCTGTGCGCGCTGCTCGCCGCCGCACTGCTCGGTCCCCCGAGCGCTTCGGTCGCGCAGCAGCCCGCTCCCGCCGACGATCCGCTGGCGAACATCGTGGTCACGCCCGAGGCGTCCACGCGTCCGCTGCCCAAGATCGCGATCCTGCCGTCGCTCGCGCCAGACTTCGAGGACGTCACGCTGCGCAGCGTGGTGCAGCGCGATCTCGAGCTGTCGGGCGAGTTCGAGATCCTGCCGGACAGCGCCGCGCCCGAGGGCGTGTACCAAGCGGACTCTCCGGTCGACATCAAGGCCTGGCAGGCCAAGGGCGCAGAGGCGCTGGTGCGCGTGACGGGTCAGAAGGGCGCCGACGGCAAGGCCATGCTGCGCGCGCAGGCCTTCCTGATCGCGTCCGGCGCCACGCCCGTCTACGAGAAGAAGTTCGAGGTGCCGCAAGATCGGGTGCGCGCCGAGTCGCACTACGTGGCCGATCAGCTGATCGGCGCGCTCACCGGCACGCAGGGTGGCTTCTTCAGTCACCTCACGTTCGTGTCGGGCAGCGGCACGCTGCGCCGCGTGTACCGCATCGACTCCGACGGCTTCGACGCGAAGCCGATCTCGCCCCAAGATCACGTGGCGATCGCGCCGGCCTACGGCCAGGGCGGCGAGCTCTACTGGTCGGCCAGCGTCAACCAGGACGAGTACAAGATCTTCAAGAAGAGCGAGCCCGACAAGGCGATCAAGACCAACGTCAAGGGCAGCGTCTACGGCATCGCGTTCAACAAGGACTACACGCAGGTGGCGGCCTCCATCGGCGTCGGCGACACAATCAAGGTGTTCACCGGCCCGAGCTTCGGCGAGCTGAAGGAGGCCTCCTCGATCGGCCTGGCGATGCGCCCAGGCTTCACGCCCACGGGCAAGCTCGCGTTCGCCGGCGAGGGCAAGTTCGGCCAGCGCGTGTACGTGGACGGCAAGCCGATCTCACCCGACGGGCTGATGGCCTCTGCGCCCACCTTCTGTCGCCACCCGGACGGCATCCGCACCGTGTTCTCCGTCGGCGTCGGCAAGGCGCTCGACCTGGTGGTCACCGGCGAGACGGGCGGCCAGCTCGCGCGGCTCACCCAAGGCGCGGGCTCCAACAGCTACCCCGCGTGCAGCCCGGATGGTCGCCTGGTGGCGTTCTTCTCCACCCGGACCACAGGCTCAGGGCCGGGCCTGTACGTGATGCGACTGGACGGCGGCCGCCCCAAGCGGATCTCTACGCTGACGGGGGATTCCTTGCGCTGGGATCGTCTGCCTCCGTCTCAGACGGTCGAGAAGAAGTAGCCCCACTGCACAGACGCTCTCTTCTCCCGCGCAGGCGAGGTGATTGCTTTTCCGCGCGGATACGGACATAGTCCATCTCGTTCACGCTAGTCCGGTCGCTGAAGTCGCCGTCTCTGTTTTGGGATCGAGCCACTCTCCGCAACGCGACAACGCGGATGCCACCCGGTTCGCAAAGGGTGGCTCTCCCCCAGGGTTCGAGGCCGCTTGCGGGAGACTGATGAAGGCCCGATTTCGGTGACAGGCAACATGGGAACTCGACTCTACGTAGGTAATCTCGCATTCAGCGCAACTTCAGACACCGTGCGCGAGGCGTTCACCGCCTTTGGCTCGGTGCAAGACGTACACGTCGTCACGGATCGTGAGTCGGGTCGCTCGCGCGGCTTCGCCTTCGTCACCATGGGCTCAGAGACAGAGGCGCAGAACGCCATCCGTGGCATGAACGGCGCTTCGCTCGACGGCCGCGCGCTTCGTGTCAACGAGGCCGAGGAGCGTCCCCGCGGCGGTGGCGGCGGTGGCGGCGGCGGCTTCGGTGGTGGCGGCGGCGGCGGCGGCTTCGGCGGCGGCGGCGGCGGTGGTGGCGGTGGCGGCGGTGGCCGTCCCGGCAAGAGCGGCGGCAGCCGTCGTGGCGATCGCCGCGATCGCTGGTGATCTGCTGCTGACAGCACACGGATGAGCGGGCGGCTCGGCTTTCGGTCGGGCCGCTTCGTTCTTTTGTGCGTCAGCGCGCGGCGTCGCGGCAGCAGCGGAAGCCCGTCGAGTAGTCGTGGTAGCCGGCGTCGTGCGCCACCGTGGTGAAGGTGCAGCCCGGGCCGTGCTCACTCTTCGTGCTGTAGAAGCCGCCCATGAACACGCCGTTGCCCGGTGACGCAGGTTGATACTGGCGGGGGATGCCTTCGTTCGCGAGGTGGTGAAGCAGCGCGGCGCTGGCCGTGTCGGACACCCACTCGTGCAGGTTGCCGACCATGTCGTAGGCGCCTTGCTCCGACTGGCAGCCAGTGTGGTCGCCCGAGCGAGCGAGGAAGCCCGGCTCCAGGTTGAGCTCGGGACTGTTGAAGTGCTCCGCGTAGCGGAAGCGGTACTGATACTCGGGGAACATCTGCGCGAGCAGGTGGGTCTTGCCTGTGTTGCAGCGGCCAGGCTCGGCGCGTGGCCCGTACGGGAAGCTCAGCGTCCCGCCACCTCGGCAGGCGCGCAGCCACTCGACGCGCGAGCACAGGCGCTTGCCCGCCGCCTCGCACGCTGCCGCCGCCTCGGGCCGGCTGAGGTACGCCTGCGGGAAGACGCCCGCCGCGTTGGCCGCGCGGTAGCTGCGCCCGCTCGCGGGGCGCGCGTGGTGCGGATGGAGCCGCGCCTCGCCTGAGGGCAGAAGCTCGAACAGATGCGCTTCGAACCGGTCCACGCAGAACGACGCCACCGCCACCATGTCGCCCGGGCAAGGTGAGTCAGAGCCGATCGGGGTGGCTCGCGGGGGCGCAGGCGCGCTGACCGCAGCTCGAGCGACCGTCACAGAGGCGACGGGGTGAGCGGAGGTTTCGTGCTGAGCGGGCTCGTCCTGTGGCTCTGCCACTGGTGAAGCGCACGACCACAAAGCCAGAAGACCAAGCCAGCGCACGAGCAGACGTCGCCGGGGCTCGCCCGAGTGTGACGACCGTCAGGCGCGCCCGATCAGCCCGCGCCGCTCCAGCATGCGGCCCACCGCGCGAAACCCCTCCGAGCGGCCCACCTGCAGCAGATGCCCGCCGGGGAAGGTCACCAGCTCGCCGGAGAAATGGGCGGCCAGCCGCTCCGCGTGCGACAGCGGCGTGATGCGGTCCCCTTCGCCGCCGACCACCACCACGTTCTCGCCCGGCACCTTCGCGCTGCGCGAGAACGGGCTCACCACGCGGTGGGCGCGCTCGAGACCGGCGTGCTGCAGCGCTTGTTGCTCCGCGCTTCCGACGAGGCGGCCGCCCGCGAGCGCCACGTCGGCGAAGGACGCGAGCGGGATGATGGGCGCGACGAAGGCGAGGCCGTCGTCGACGGTGGCGAGCAGGCTCACGGTGTAGCCGCCCAAGCTCATGCCCATCGCGCCGACCCACGGCGCGCCGCGCGCGGCGAGGTGCAAGCGGAGCGCGCGCAGATCGTCGATCGCCTGACGAAAGCCCTCGTTGGTGAAGCGCGGGTCGGAGCCGGGGAAGCGTGGCACGCGCGCACCGTCGGCGCGCACCGCGTGGAACGGCAGCACGAACAGCGCGACATCCACCCCGCGCGAGAGCAACCAACCCACGGGCCACACGCGCTCCTCGATCGGGTAGCTGCCGGCGCGGTAGCCATGCACCAAGATCACCACGGGGCGCCCTGTGCCTGGCCCTGTGATCAACCGCGCGGCGGCGCGGCTGTTCTGGGTCACCTCGCGGAAGCTCTGCGCGAGGCGGTGCTCGTCGACGAAGGTCTGCACACGGGAGGGCCAGCTGAGATCGACCGCGCGCGCGCGAATGCCGCGGTAGTCGCGTGAGCCGGCAGGTGCCTCGTCGGGCGTGGCGGCGGCCGCTGGACCAAAGAAGTGGTCCACCTGGTCGAGCGGCTCGGCCGCCTGGTACACGCGCGCGATCTGATCGAGCGCGACCAGGCGCTCTTCGTGCCCGAGCGACTCGGCGCGCGCGCGGCGGCGCGAGCGCTCGCTGCGACCGGTGATGGCGCGGCTGACCACACGATCCACCGAGGCCGCGAGCGGCCCGACCAGAGAGCGCAGCACCATGGGCAACAGCCTAGCGCGGCGCGCGCCGCTCAGAGCGGATAGATGATGAAGTCGTCGTGGGCTTCGTATTGGGGAGAGTTGCCCATGGCTTGCACCGCCGCCTCGAGCTCGAGCAGGTGCGTGAGCTCGAGCTCCAGCGCGTGCTCGCCCGGGTGCTCCTCGGCGCCGAAGGCGAAGTCTTGCCCTGGCGCGGTCGTCATCTCGATGTGCGTGCCGAGCACCCACGTGACGGGGTTGCTGGTCCCGACGAAGGTGGTGAGCCGCTCGACGCTGTCGACGTACTCGGCGAAGTCCTGCACGTAGAGGCGGCCTGGGTACAGCGTGTCACCCGTGAGCAGCAGCTGGTGTCGGCGATCGTAGAGCGCGATGTGCGCCTGCTGGTGCCCGGGGATGGGGATCACATCCACCACGCGGCCGCCGAGATCGTAGCTCACGGTCTCGTCGGGCCAGTTGCTGAAGCCGAAGAAGCTCTGCACCTGCGCGGTGCTCGTGCCGACGACGGTGGTGTTGGGCAGGCCTTGCATCTGCGCGTCGCCAGCGACGTGATCGCCGTGCGCGTGGGAGTGCGTGACCACCAGCTCGATCGAGGCTTGCCCGCGCGCGGCGAGCACCTCGTCGATCACCGCCTGCACCGTGGTCGCGAGCGGGATGCCGCCGTCGCCCGTGTCCTCGAGCAGGACCTTGTCTTCTCCAAACAAGAGGTAGAGGAAGGGGCCCTCGAAGCTGGTGCACAAAGACTGCCGCAGGATGTACGTGTCCTCGGCGTATTCCCACACGAAGATGGGGGCCTCGCTCGCGCAGTCGGTGCCGTCGGGCCAGGCCGTCGGGAGGCCGTTGACCGCGGGGGGCGCGCCTCCGCTCCCGCCCTGGTTGGCGCCACCTTCGGGGCCTGCGCCTTGGCCTTGGCCACCGCCGCCCCCGGACGCGCTCGAGGAGCCGTCGATCGACGTTCCGCCGCCGGCCGCGCCGCCGCCGCCAGAGGTGGACGAGTCGCCACACGCGGTGAGCAGCCAGAGCATGGTGAGCGCACGCCTCATGAAGCGAGCGTATCATCACGACATGCGCTCGCTTGGCTTGCTCGTCTCGGGGGTCGTGATGGTGGCGTGGTGGCCCGCCCGGGCGCTCGCCGTGGACGCTGACCCGACCAACTACGAAGCCGTCGTGGGCACGCTCGTGCCGGGCGACACGCTCAACCTCGCGAGCGGGACGTACACCGGCAACCTCGATCTGATCGGCCTGAACGGCAGCGAGTCGCAGCCGATCACGATCGTGGGGCCGAGCGACAAGAGCGCCGTGTTCACGGGCAACTCGTGCTGCAACACGATCGAGATCGAGGGCTCGAGCCACTTGGTGATCCAGCACCTCACGGTGGACGGCGGCGGGCTCGATGGCGTGTTCGGCGTGAGCGCCAAGGGCGGCGACGCGAACACGGTGCACCACATCACCATCGCCGACTGCGTGTTCGTCGGGCACGGCGCGTCGCAGCAGACGGTCGCGATCTCCACCAAGGCGCCCACGTGGGGTTGGGTCATTCGCGGCAACCTGATCGACGGCGCCGGCACCGGCCTCTACCTGGGCAACTCGGATGGCACGAGCCCGTTCGTGGACGGGGTGATCGAGGGCAACCTGGTCAAGAACACGCTCGGCTACAACATGCAGATCAAGTTCCAACAGGCGTGGCCGGCGAGCGTGCCGGACGAGACCACGAGCACGCTGATCCGCAACAACGTGTTCATCAAGAATGACGCGCCGAGCCCGGATGGCGATCGCCCCAATGTGCTGGTCGGCGGCTTCCCCGAGAGCGGCCCGGGCTCGCAGAACCAGTACGAGATCTACGGTAACTTCTTCTTTCACAACCCGCGCGAGGTGCACCTGCAAGGCTCGGGGCGTGTGTCCATCCACGACAACGTCTTCGTGGACGCGGTGGATGCCGCCATTGCGGTGACGGACCACGACCTGCCGCTGCGCCGTGCGCACATCTACAACAACACCGTCTATGCGGCGGCGCGTGGGGTGAGCTTCGGCAGCGCCGCGCCCGAGGGCGATCTGGTGGTGGGCAACCTGTTCTTCGCGGGCCAAGGCGTGACCGGCGCAGTGTCCAACGCCAGCGAGAACCTGCTCTTCTCGGTCGCAGAGGCGGGCAACGTAGTGGCGGCCCCGAGCCTGATGCTCGGCGAAATGGACTTCTACCCGCTGCCCGGCCAAGCCACCGGGCCCGCGCTCGACCTGGGCAGCGTGGCGGCGGATGCTGACTACGCTCTCGACTTCAATGGCACCAATAAGGGCACCTTCACGTACCGCGGCGCGTATGCCGGCGAGGGCGACAACCCCGGCTGGCAGTTGGCGGATGGCTTCAAGGAAGGTGGTGGCATGACGCCCCCGGGCAGCGGCGGGGGCGGCTCGGGAGCCGGTGGTGGGGGCGGCGGTCAAGCGAGCGGCGGCGCAGGCCAAAGCGGTGGTGCGGGCGGCGACGGTGCGACCGACGGCGATGGAAGCGCCGACGACGGCTGTGGCTGTCGCGTGGTGCACCAGCGCGCCGCTGCGCCCGGCTACGCGCTGCTCGCGTTGCTGGGCCTCGCACTCCGACGACGCCACACAGGTTGAGTCACTTCGGCGCGGGGATGCACTCCACGTCGGCGTTGGCGACGATCCGGCAGCGCTCGCCCTCCAGACACAGGCCCGCGCAGGAGTCGTCGTCGTTGGCCGGGGCGGGCGGGGCGAGCTCTCGTGTGGAGGGCGAGGTCGGAAAGTTGGGCTCACACATGCCCGACTTCTCGTTGCACGACGTGCCGCTGTCACACGGCCGCACGCAGGCGGACTCTGCCCCGCCACCGCGGCCGAGTCCGCTCCCGACCGCGCTCGCGGCATGGGCCGCGATCTTGCCCACGATCGGAGCGGCCGCCGCGCACCCCGGCAACAGGAGCAGAAAGAGCGGGAGCCAACGCGAGGTCATGACGGATCGGACACCGTCATCCTAGCTCTGTCGCAGGCGTGGCGTCAGTTGCCCGGGTCTGGCTCCGTGCACACGGGGATGTCGGTCAGCACCCACTGGTATGAGAACTCGTCGCAATAGGCGCCGACCTCGACCTCGCCGCACTCGGTCTGGAGGAAGTAGCTGCAGCCCGGGCCTTCGTAGCAAGGGTCGCAGTACGCGCCGTGCTCGGGCAGTGCGGCGGGGCACTCGCCGCCCTCGCACCAGCACTCGTCGTAGCAGCACTCGTCGTAGCAGCACTCGTCCTCCCAGTAGGAGACGACCCAGACGTGATCTTCGCCGCACCACTTGTCGGTGTAGCTGCACTCGAAGCCCTCGCCGCAGTACTCGCCAGGCAGCGCGCACGGATCGCCCGATTGCGCGACCTCGCACGCCACCACCTCGCCGGTGCACACGGCGTCCGTCGGCACCCAGTACCAGTACTCCTCGCACGGCCCATCGTCGTAGCAGGCGGTCTCGCCCTCGCACGTGTACGTGACGAGGCAACCAGCACCCTCTTGGTAGTGGCAGTTGCCGCCCTGGAAGCTGCACTCTTCGTACGCGGTCGGCGCGCTGCTCGGACACTCGGCGGGGTTGGGTGGGGGCGGCGGCGGCACCACCGGTCCACCACCTTCGCCACCACCACCCTCGGGGCCGTCGGAGTACGTCACCACCGAGCCGCAGCCGACGACGCTGCCGCACACCACCAAAGTCAGGAACAACGAAGACACAGGCGAGGTCATGCGCCACGCCTTCGCAAGCTCGGTGCCACCAGCATCTCAGGGGAAAAGCGCGCGATCGCCGGTGTGGGTGTGTCAGCGCGTGCCAGCTGGGGCCGAGAAGCGCTCCTCCCATGTCTGCCACTTGGCAGCGTTCATCTCCCAGTCGCAGTACACCGCTACGCCTCGATACGCCTCTGGCAGCTGCGCATGGTCGCTGAGGCCGGCGTGGATCCCCGCGAGGGAGTGCTCCAGGTTCTCGACCGTCGGGTCGTGGTAGCCCACCCCGGCGTCCTCGTAGGCTGGCAGCCCGAGCAGGGTGGGCGTGCCCTGAGCGAAGCTCAGCACCTCGGTCACCCAGCGACTGAGCAGCCCTCGATACAGCATCGGGAAGCGCAGTGCCGTGTCGTACAGCATGGGCGTCAGCTGGTCGCAGCGTGCCGCCACCTCGCGGTAGGGTGCAGATCTGATGCTGACGCTGGGGCGGCGGGAATTTCTGCGGGAGGAGC
>CAZXMG010000044.1:0-71106 GCA_964641275.1 uncultured Polyangiaceae bacterium | reverse complement strand
CTCCAAGAATGAGCGCCGAAGGCCCCGCGACGTGCCGACTGGCACGGGAGAATTCGTGATGCGAGACATGCGTTCGGTCGCCGTCCTCGTGTTGTGCTTGCTGGCTTGCGGTGACGATGTGTCGACCGCCGGCAGCGGCGCTGGAGGCGGAGAGCCCGCGGGAGGCTCCGCGGGTGCGCCGGCCGTGGGAGGTGGCGGGGCGGCGGGTGGAGGGAGCGGAGCCGGCGCGGCGGGCGCTGGCGGTGCTGGCGGCGGCGGGGCGGCGAGTGGCGGAGGCGGCGAGGGGGGCAGCGCGGCCCCGCTCGAGATCTGCGGCAACGGCGTCGACGACGACGGTGACCGCGCGATCGACTGCGACGACGCGAGCTGCCTCGACCCCAGCGCGGGCCCGCTCAGCCCGGACTGCACGTTCCCGCAGTGGGTGCAGGACGGGACCGTCGCTACCGGGAGCGCGGTCAGGCTGCTGCCAGCGTTCGTCACCGGCAAGCGGACCGGCGCGGGCGGCAACGCGCGCCTGTGGCTGCAAGCGCCCCAGGGAGTGGCTCCGAGCGGAGTGACCTATCCCGAGCGTGCAGGGCTCGGCTTGTTCGCGAGCGCGGCCGCCATCGCTGCCCATCCGGACCTGGCCGCCGCAGGAGTGGGGGATTGCGCGCGCGTGGCTGGCACCGTCGAGGAATACAACGGCCGCACCCACCTCACCATGCTCACCAGCTTCACGCTCGAGAGCGACTGTGGCGCTCCCCCTGCGCCGTTGGTGGTCGGAGTGGCACCCGCCTTCGATCAGATCGCGACCGACCTCGATCTCGTCACTGCGGGCAACCAGCCGGGCTCGCTCGCCGAGGTGTTCGAGGGCGTGCTGCTCCGCGTGGAGGGCGTCACCGCTCTTTCCGCCACCGATGCGGCGGGCGACTTCAGCGTTTCGGAGCTGTCCGGTTCGAGCCGCTTGTTGATCGACAACTACCTGTTCACGGCCAACCTGCCGGCCGTAGCCGGTCAGTCCTTTGCGTTCATCCAGGGCGTCCTGGACGAGGCCGGTTCCCCCGCCGGGTTTCAGCTGCTGCCGCGCGACAGCTCCGATCTGCCTTGAGTCACGTGGGCGCGCCGCGCCGCGGCAGCAGCGCCTCGTAGAAGCGATCCAGCTTGGCATCGACGCGCGCGAACACCGAGCCATCGGGGTACGGCTCGCCTGCCAACGCGGCGCCAGCGGTGACGCCGGTGAGCAGCTCCACGCCTTGCTCGACAGTGTTGATGGCGTAGATGTGGAACCGCTCCTCCGCGATGGCTACCGCCACGTCCTGGCGCAGCATGAGCGCATCCACGTTCGTGGCGGGGATGATGACTCCCTGGGTCCCCGTCAAACCGCCCTTGGCTTGGCAGACGTCGAAGAACGCCTCGATCTTCTCGTTCAGACCGCCCACGGGCTGAACGCTGCCGCTCTGATCCACGCTGCCGGTGACGGCCAGATCTTGGCGCAGGGGCACCCCGCTCAGCGCCGAGAGCAGCGCGTACAGCTCGCTCGACGAGGCGCTGTCGCCATCGATGGCCTCGTAGGTCTGTTCGAACACCAAGGAGGCGCTGAAGCTCAGCGGCCGCCGCTGCGCGAAGCGCGAGGCCAAGAAGCCGTTCAGCACCAGCACGCCCTTGGAGTGGATGGGCCCGCTCATCTCCACTTCGCGGGCGATGTTCATGGGACCCTCGTGGCCGGGGTACACCACCGCCGTCACGCGGCACGGACGCCCGAACGCGATCGGTCCGTCCGACAAGACGCTGATGGCGTTCACCTGGCCGATGATCGCGCCGCTCGTCTCGATTCGAATGGTGCCGTTCTTGAGCAGCTCGTGCAGCGCGTCGCGAAAGTGGCTGCCGCGCCGTTGCGCGCCATCGAGCGCGGCGGCGATGGCCGGGCTGTCGATGGTGGCTTTGCCCTCGCGCTGTGACAGGTACGACGCTTCCGTGGCCACCTCTGCGATCAGGCCCAAGCAGCTCGTCACCTTGGTCTGACTCTCTGCGAGGCGCCCACCGTGGAAGATCAGCTCCGCCACTGCCTCGCGCGTCATCGGCAACAGCTTGCGCGCGCGAGAGAGCCCGGCCAGGAACGCGGGGTAGGTGCGAGAGGCCTCCTCGAGTGGCAGTGTGGGCTCGAAGCGCGCCTGCACCTTGAACAGCTGGGAGAACTCGGGGTCGGCCGCGTGCAGGTCCTGGAACAGCGCCGGGCCCGCGACCAACATCACCTTCACGTCGATCGGGATGTCCGGGAACAGAAGCTCCTCTGCCGCACCGCGGTAGTACGACGGGTTCTGGTCCGGAACGATGAAGCGCCCAGACAAAAGGCACGCCTTGAGGTGCTCGTAGAGCTGCTCGTTCTTGAGCAACGCCGCGGCCGGCAGGATCAGGAAACCTCCGTTGGCTTGATGCAGCGCTCCCGCCACGGCGAACCCCGGCTCGGGGGGGAACGACGCATCGGGCGGGGAGTGGCTGCGCCCGAACAGCGCGGCCAGGGTGGGGTGCGCCACCTCGACCACGGGGGCGCCGCTACCGGGCTTGTGCTCCGTGAGCAGCGTGGGGACCACGAACCCGCGCGGCAGCGCCGGCTGATCCTCGCCATGGGGCTCGTCGATCATCTGCAGCACGCGCGTGGTCACAGCCGTCTCCAGCCGACCCAAGAAGCCCTTCAGATCGGCGTTTTGCTCGAAGTTCGTGATCAGCGCGGCGAAGTGGCCCTTGATCGCGTCGGCGAGGAACTGCTTGATGTTCGCGCGCAGCTCCGCTTCGGCTTCTTCGTGCACGTCGCCCAGCTTGGACTCGAACTCGTCGACGGCGTTTTTGACCGCCTCCAGCACCTCTTCGCTCGGCGGCGTCTCCTCTTCGCCTTCCTCCGTCGTTCGGCGGAGCTCGATCTCCTCGCCGGTGCGCTCCACCGTGAAGCCGTGCGCGGCCGCCGACTCGCGCAGCTGGTCCTCGAGCTGCGACTCCTCGCGGCGAGACTTCCGGCGCGCGCGCGTCTCCGCTTGTTTGAAGCGCTCGCCCTCGGTGGCGGCGTGGATCGACTCGATGATCTTGCCGTAGAGCGCGCTCATCTGATCCAGGAACGGGCGCCCTTCGCCCGCGGCCAGAAACAGCGCAGTGGGCTCACTGAAGCGCTCCGGGTTGGGTAGCAGCAGCAGATCGTCCGGGGTGGAGCGTTGCTTGGCTACACGCTCTGCGGTGGAACGCACGCTGAAGGTGCGGCCGGAGCCCGAGCTACCCACCACCACGATGTGGAACCGCGGCTGCCGGATCTCCAGGCCCAGCTCCAGAGCTTGCAGCGCGCGCTCCTGAGAGATGACCCCCATGGCCGGCTCGACCTCGGCGGTGGTCGAAAACGGCAACGTCGTGGGATCGGTGAGGGTTCGACACTGTTCTGCAGACAGCTTGCGTGCTGGCATCGATGCCCACGCTACGCCCAACCGCGGGCCCGCGAAAGGGCGTCAGCTGTCACGGGGTTTGCGCGGTTTCTTGGGCGGTGCCGGCTTCTTCGCCGCGCGCAGAAGCTCGTCGATTCGCACGCCGTCGATCGTCAAACCCGTGATGTCGGCGTCCTCGATGGTGACGTGCGAGAGGTCCACGTCCGACAGTTTGGCTCGCTGGAACGTGGCGTTGTGGAAGCGTGCTCGCCGTAGGTCCACGTCGTCGAAGCTCGCGCCCTCGAAGCTCACGTTGCGCAGGCGGGCGCGTTTGAACGAGGCGTCATCGATGCGCGCGCCGTCGAGCTTGGCGTTCTCGAGCACCGCCTGCGAGGCATTCACGTCCGAGAAGCGCGCCGCGGAGAGGTCTGCGTCGATCAGCACTGCGCGCTTGAGCGACACGTCCTCGAAGTGTGCGCCATCCAAGACCTGGTCCGAGAATCGCAGCTTCTTCATGGCGAAACCGTACCGCACTCCTCGGTTTGGCGCGTGGTAAGGAGGAGCGTGGCCCAGCCGATTCTGACCCACTCCGTGGTCCATGACCCGGGCGTACCGCCCGAGCGCTTGCTGCTCGTGTTGCACGGCGTGTTCGGCATGGGGCAGAACTTCCGAACGCTGGCCAAGGCTCTCTCGGCCGCGCTCCCTGGCTGGGGGTTCGTGCTGGTCGATCTGCGCGGACACGGCGGCTCGCAGGGCTTTCCAGCTCCTCACACACTGGTCACGGCGGCCGCCGACTTGCTCGCGCTCGAGCGAACGCTCGCGGCCCCCGTCGTGGGCGTCATGGGGCACTCGTTCGGAGGCAAGGTTGCGCTCACCTATCTCACGGAGCGGTCCGCGCCGGCGGAGATCGCCGTCGTGCTGGACTCCGTGCCCAGCGCCCGTGCCCCACTCACCGGTCCCGAGAGTCCGGGCCGGATCCTCGCGCTGCTGCGCTCCATGCCGCAGCCAATCGTGTCACGCGAGTGGTTTCGCGCGGAGCTCGCGGCGCATGGCTACGCGTCCGCGTTGGTCGACTGGCTCGGCATGAACGTGCGGCTCGAGCGGGGCGAGCTCTCGTTGCGGCTCGATCTCGACGCGATCGAGGCGATGCTCGCCGACTACTTCGCGCGCGATCTCTGGGCCGTCGTCGAGGATGGGCGCTGGGCGAAGGCTTCGGCGTTGGTCATCGGTGGGCAGTCGGACAGCTTCGACGACGAGGCTCGTCGGCGCGCCGAACGCGCAGCTGTGAGCAACCCCAACCTGCAAGTGTTCACCCTGCCCCAGGCCGGGCATTGGGTGCACGTGGACGATCCGCCCGCGGTGCTCGCCGCCGTTCGCTCCACGATCGTGGCTGCGGGTCGCGGTAGCGGTTGAGGGTTGGCAGCCCGTTCGGTAGCTTGGTGCTGACCGGGCAAGCATGGGCAAGCTGGACATCAAGGAATCGAGGGCCGGCTGGCGCGACCCTCGCGCCGACGAGACCGAGCCGCCGCGTCCGGGCGGCTCGCCGCTGCTGTCGCCGCCCGTTCGCGCGCCAGCGCCGGCGGCTGCTCATGCGGCGAGCCGAGTCCCCGGTTCTCCGAGCGAGCTGATGAAGGAGCTGTCGCTCGGTCTCTCGCTCGATTTGCCGCCGCCGCCACCCAGCTCGGCTGGCATGACGGGCGAGGAGCTGCCGATCTCGCAGACGGGCGACCCGTTCGGTGTGGTGGGCACCACGATCGGGGACGTGTTCGAGATCGAGAACGTGGTCGCCCACGGCGGGTTCGGCGTGATCTATCGCGCCAAACATCTGCGCTTCTCGGCGCCGGTGGCGATCAAGTGCCTCAAGATCCCGAACAACCTCAGCCACGAGGAGCGGGAGCAGTTCCTCGCGCGCTTCAAGAAGGAGGGCGAGGTCATGTTTCGGTTGTCGGGCACCATTCCGGAGGTGGTGCGCCCGATCCACCTCGACGGCATGAAGCTCCAAGACGGCCGCCTGGTGCCTTACATCGCCATGGAGTGGCTCGAGGGCGAGACCCTCAAGGACGTGATCGTGCGCCGCCTGTCGGAGGGCAAGCGACCGCTCACGCTGCTCAACGCGGTCGCGCTCTTGTCTCCGGTCGCGCGCGCGCTCAGTCGCGCGCACCACTTTCCCAGCCAGGCCGGTCCCCTGTGCATCCTTCATTGCGACCTGAAGCCGGACAACATCTTCGTCACCAACGTCGACTCCGGGCAGATCCTCAAAGTGTTCGACTTCGGCATCGCCAAGGTGCGAAGCGCCGCCACGCGACAGGTCGGCGGCTTCACCGCCGAGACCTCGGCCAACATGTTCACGCCAGCTTACGCCGCGCCTGAGCAGTGGACGCCGGATCGGTACGGGCAGACGGGTCCGTGGACGGACGTGTTCGCGCTGGCGCTGACGCTGACCGAGCTCGTCACGCAGAAGCCCGCGATCGACGGCGCGCCGACCGCCATGCTGAGCCAATGTGTGGACGAGAAGAAGCGCCCGACGCCGCGGCGGCTCGGGCTCGCGGTCAGCGATCGTGTCGAGGGCGTGTTCGTGAAAGCGCTCGCGGTGGATCCCAAAAACCGCCATCAAAGCGTGGAGCGGTTCTGGAGCGAGCTCGAAGACGCGCTGGAGCTCCCGCACAGCTTCGGCGGCGGAGGTAGGCAGTCGCTCGCGGGGGTGGCCATGCAGCTGCCGTCGAGCTGGGACGAAGAGGCGGCGCCGAGTCAGTTCCAAGCGCGGCCCGGCTCACAGCCGCCCGCGGTCGCGGCCAGCGCCGGCCCGACGCCAGCGTTTGGAGGGGAGCTCGACTTTGGGTTGGCCGCGCCGCCACCGGCCCCGCTGGCCGCGCCCGCGCCAGCGGCGATGGCCGCGCCGGCACCCATCGCGATGGCGGCGCCCAACCTCGGTCTCTCGATGGAGCTGGCGGGGCCTGCAGGAGCCCCCCCGGTGGCTGCGTCCCAGCCGGCGCCCATGACGCCCTCCACCTACGTGCCGGAGTCTCTGGCTCAGCAGTCGCTGGGCCTCGGGGGGGCGATCGATCTCGCGGATGAACGGCCACCGCCGGCACCGATCGGCACGCCCCAGGCCGGCGTACCCGCGGCCCCTTCGAGCTTCCAAGGATTCCAGATGGGCCCGCACCCGGACGAGGGCGTGGTGGTGGGCCCCACGGCGGGCAGCATCGCCAAGGAGAAGCTCTCGGCGGCGGCGAACAAGGCCGGGCAGGTGGCGGTGGTCGCCGCCTCGAGCGCAGCCAGCGCCGCAAAGAACATGGCGGTCAGGGCGTTCGAGGTCAACACGCTGCCGAAGATCCAGATCGATCAGCCTGCCACCTGGCTGCGGCCGATGCGCGGACCGATCATCGCGCTGTGCGCCGCGGTAGGAATCACCATCATCGCCGTGATCGTCAACAAGGCCACGGCCTCCAACTTCAAAGTCAGCTGGATCTCGCTTCCCCTGATGCTCGGCGCGATCGGCTTCGCGGTGTTCCGGTGGGTCAAGCTCACGAGTCAGTGACGGCCACGCTGGCGAGCCTCGCCTGGTCGGTCGCGCTCTGCGCGTCGTGCACCAGCGCGCCTCAGACCACGCTCCCTGCCGAGGTCGAGGTGCTCGCGGTCGCCTCTGGCAGCGCACCGCTCGCGTTGTCGTTGGAGGAGTCGTGCACCAGTGGAGACCAGAGCGCGTGCGCAGACCTGGCGTTCGAGATCGAGCGGGGCAAGGGGCACAAGCGTGACGATCGTCGCGTGCGCGAGCTGTACGAGCCCAGCTGTCGCAAGGGCGTCGCCAAGGCGTGTGCTGGGCTCGCGGGGCTGCTGCTCGAGGGTCGCGGCGGGAAATTCGATCGTCCGCTCGCGGCGACGTTGGCCAAGCAGGCTTGTGATCAGGGCGCACGCAGGGGCTGCGTATTCCTGGGTGTGGCGCTGCGTGAAGGCTGGGGCATTCCCATGGATCGGCCGCGCGCGAGCTCGCTGCTCGAGCAGATGTGCAACCAAGGCGAGCCCGAGGGCTGCACGGGTCTGGGCGCGATGGCGCAGGGCGGGCAGCTCGGCCCCGTGGATTACGCGCGCGCGCTCGAGCTCTACGTCCGCGGCTGCAAGGGTGGCGATTGGATCGGGTGCACCTACCAAGCGACGATCTACCTGGATGGGTTGGGTGTGCCCAAGGACGAGAAGCGCGCCGCCGAGCTGTACAAGCGCGCGGCAGACGCCGGTGAGAGCTGGGGGCACGTGGGCCTCGGCATCGCGTTCGCGTACGGCCGCGGCGCGAAGCTCGACGGGCCCACGGGGCTCAAACACTTCGATCTGGCGTGCGACGCTGACAACGCGCGCGGCTGCGCCAGCGCCGGGCAGCTGCTCGAGCAGGGGGCGGTCGTCCCCTTGGATGCAGCTCGCGCCAAGCTCTACTACGAGAAGAGCTGTTTGGACGAGGCGGGCAACGCCGAGGGCTGCGTGGGGCTCGGGACGCTGCTGCTCTCGGGCGCGGCCGGGCAGACGGACGCCAAGCGCGCCGTGGAGCTGTTCGAGAAGGCCTGCAACCTGGCCGACCCTTACGGCTGCATGTACCTGGCTTCGGAGCTCGCTCGCGGTGTGAACGTGGCTCCGGACGCGCGGCGTGCCGTCACGCTCTACGATCACTCGTGCCGGAGCGCGATCGCGGCTGCGTGCACGCACGGCGGCTTGCTGTTGCGGTCGATCGCCCAAAACGCAAGCGATCGCGAGACAGCGCGCGCGCTGTTCCAAGAGGGCTGCGATCGCGGCGACGCGCAGGGGTGCAGCGAGCTCAGCAGCAACTCGCCCTGATGCGAGGCGTCAGTCGTAGGGGCGTGTCAGCGTGAAGAAGGCGTTCTGAGAGACGCCGAGCTTGTAGGCCTTGCCCACCAGCACGCCCTTGGCCACGCGGCGGCAGAAGTCCTTCATGTTCATGTACACGGCACGCGACAAGCCCACGTCGTTGGGGGAGAAGGCTGGCCAGCCGGGCGGGATGCCGGGCGGGTCCACCGTGTAGTCGAAGAACAGCTCGTCGGGGTGCGACTCGCCAGGCGTCGGGGGTTGCACCACGAAGAAGCCCGGTCCGGTGGCGAACGCCATCAGCTGGTGGTTGTAGCCCACCACGGTGTTGCCCACGCGCGCGAAGCGCTTCTGGAAGCGCGTGAACGCGGGCAGCGAGTTCTTGCCTTCGAGGATCACGGTGCCCGTGTCGCCCTCGGGCACGAAGTCGTTCAGCGTCAGCGGCTCGCCGCCGCCCACCGCGTCGTACAGCTTGCCCACGAGCGAGCCGCCCACCGCGGTGACCTGCTCCAAGCGCCGCTGCGCAGGCAGCGCGTCGAGGAAGCGCGCGATGGCGTCGCGCGAGGCATTTTGGCGCAGCAGATCGCGAAGACTCTGTGTCGCCGGGAAGGCGTCAGTCGTGCTCGTCATGGCGCGTCCATGATAGCCGCTTGACAGCCCAAGTCCCGAGCGATAGTAACCCGGCCGCTCGTTCCTTCGGGCTCGAGCAAAGCGCCCGTAGCTCAGCTGGATAGAGCATCGGACTTCGAATCCGAGGGTCGTAGGTTCGAATCCTTCCGGGCGCGCGCGTCGTTTCGGGTCATTAGCTCAATTGGTAGAGCAGTGGACTCTTAATCCATTGGCTGAAGGTTCAAGTCCTTCATGACCCACCAAGAGCAGCACGAGCAGGCCGACACACGGCCTCTGCTCACGTATTCTCTCCGCCGTGGACGCGCTGTGCCTGTTCGATGAGCGTTCGCTGCGTATCGCCACGGTGAACGCCAGCTGGTCGCAGCTGTTCGGCTACTCCCCCGCGGACGCGGCGCGCCTCGAGGTGGCGGCGCTGGCGGCGTCTCCTCCTGAGTTTCGGCAGCGGATCGCCGCAGGAGCGGCGCACGAGCTGCACTACCGGGCGCGCGGCCTGTTTCGCAAGGCCAACGGCGCGGAGTTCTCTGCGGACTTCACGCTCACGGCCCACATCTTCGACGGGCGTACGGTGGTGGCGATGCTGGTCGAGCCGCCGCCGTCTGTGGCGGTGTCGACGCGGAGGGCCGACCTGACCGCGATCGAAGAGGAGGTCATCAGTCAGACCGGCGTACCTTCGCACCTCAAAGCGGCGATGCGCGACCGCATGGAGCGCTGCGCGCGCCAGCAAGAGGCGCTGCTCCGGCTGGCCTCGATCGAGGATCGAGACTTCGGCGAGTACACGCGGAAGATCCTGCGCGCGGACGCGGAGACCTTGGGGGTGATGCGTGTCAGCTACTGGACGCTGAACAAGAGCGGCCGCGCGATCGTTTGCCAGTGTCTGTACGACCGCAACAAGGGGGGCTTCGAGTCTGGTCTGGAGCTCACCGCTGCGAGCTACCCCAAGTACTTCGACTCGCTCGAGACGGGCGCGCTCATCGCCGCGCACGACGCCTGCGTGGATCTTCGAACCAGCGAGTTCGCGGACGGCTACCTGCGCCCCCTGGGCATCGGGGCGATGCTGGACATTCCGGTGTTCTTGCGCGGCGACCTGGTCGGCATCGTGTGCCACGAGCACGTGGGGCCTCCGCGCGGGTGGACGATGGACGAGCAGCAGTTCGCCATGTCCGTCGGTCAGCTGTTCTCGGTCGCGCTGTCGTCGCGGCATCGCGACGAGGCCGCGCGCTCCATCCGCCAACGCGAGCAGATGTTGGCAGAGGCCAACGCCGTGATCGAGCGAGCCATGCGCCCAGACGATGGCAGGCTCACCGGTCGTCAGCTCGGCGGCTACCGCATGGGACAGGTGCTGGGTCGCGGCGGCATGGGCGAGGTGTACAAGGCCGTGCGCGCCGACAGCGGCGCTTCGCTCGCGGTGAAGGTGTTGCGTCAATCGCGGGTCGGCAACCCTGCCGACACCAAGCGCTTCTTCCGCGAAGCGCAGCTCATGCAAGCGGTGCCGAGTGAGCACGTCGCGCGCGTGCTCGAGCACGGCACCTTCGATGAAGGCAGCCCTTTCATCGCGATGGAGCTGCTCGAGGGGCACGACCTCTCCTGGCACTTGCGGCGAGCGCCAGAGCTGCCGCTCGATCAGGTGCTGGAGCTGGTGGAGCACGCTGCGCGTGCGCTCGGAGCGGTGCACCGAGCGGGGATCGTGCACCGCGATCTCAAGCCCGGGAATTTGTTCCTGGTCGATGCTCTGCCTCGCGCGTGGAAGCTGGTCGACTTCGGCGTCGCCGAGCCCAGCGGGGCTCCCGGGGGAGGTGACAACGACGAGCTCGCGGGCACGCCGCAGTACATGGCGCCAGAGCAGGTCGGCGGCCAGAGCGTCGACCACCGCGCCGACATCTACTCTCTCGGCACCATCGCCTACCGAGCGCTGGCAGGGCGGCCGCCGTTCATGGGCGAGATGACCGCCGTCTTGATGTCGGTCATGTCCGAGCCGCCGCCGCCGGTCTCGCAGTTCGCGAAGAACCTGCACCCGGACATGGACTTGGTGTTCGCGATCGCGTTGGCCAAAGAGCCGGCCCATCGCTTTCACGATGCATCGGCGTTCGGGATGGCGCTGCGCAGCGCCGCGTTTGGCAGGCTCGATTCCGACCTGCGCGCCCGCGGCATGCTGCTCAACGAAGCGAGTCGGAAGTCCTGAGTGAGCCGCCGCCACGGCGCCCTGGCGCTCGCTGCGAGCGTGTCGGTCTCCTGGGCTTGTGCCTCACCGCCGCCGGTGCCCGTGGTCGATACGGTTCCCCCCGCTGGCTGTGGCCAAGACGGTCCCCGAGGCGACGCCGCGCTGTTCACCAACTCCCGCAACGTGAAGATCGACCCGCCCAAGCAGTGCGGCCGGGGGAGCTACATTCGCGTCTACGGGCAGGGCTCGCGCCGCTTCGCGATGGGCCACGAGGCCAGCAAACGCGCTTGCAGCGTAGCTCCCGGCCCCGACGCGCCCAGCGACGTGTGCCCAGAGATCTTCTCCGACGCCTTTGGCCGAGCGGTGATCCAACGACTTTCGTTGAAGGGCATCCAGACCACCGGCCTGGGCTTGGGCGCATGCGGCCGCATCACAGGCGGGTTCGACGACTGGCACATGAGCGTCAGCGTTGCGGATTGGGCGCACGTGGAGGAGGCGGTGCTGGCGGTGTCGGACGAGCTCCACCTGTGGGGCGCGGGGCACCACTTCGGCGTCACGGTGCGCGGCATTCCGTGCGCCGTCCCCGAGTAACGCAGCGCGTGGGCTCAGCTGGCGCGGCGGCTGTCTGCGGTGCGCTCGAGCAGTCGCGCCGCGTTGTCGTGCAGGACCTTGCGGCGCAGATCGGGCTGGCCTTGCGTGGCGACCAGCAGCTTCGCGAGCGGCAATACGGGGTGGTAGAACGGCCAGTCGGAGCCGAACAGGATTCGGTCTGGATCCGCCTCGGTGAGGACCTCACGCAGCTGGTCCAACGACAGGCCAGAGATCTCCAGCCACGAGTTCTTGTACCGCCGCTGGATGGCGATCGCCTCGCGGTGCTGCAGCGAGCCCGCGTGGCCCAGCACGAAGTCGGTGCCGGGGAGCTCCCGAATGGGTCGCTCGTAAAAGCGCATCTGCGCAAACTCCTGCGCGAACTTGGGCTCGATGCCGGCCGGACCCGCGTGCCAGAACACGGGCAAGTTCTCCTTCCCGCACAGCTCGTAGAGCTTCATGGCATAGGGCGCGTCGGGTCGGAAGTGTTGGTTCGGCGGGTGCAGCTTGAGGCCTCGCGCGCCGAGCTCTAGCTGATCCTCCAGCATCTCCTTGGCGCGACGTGAACGCGGGTGGACGCTGCCATACCCCACCACCTCGCTGCGCGTCCGCGCGGTGCGCAGGGTGTCGCGCGGATGGTGGCTGGGGATCGCCAGATCGAGCGCGAGCACGACCGACTGCACCACGTTCACTTGGCGCATGTCGCGCGCCAAGTTGGGCGCGGTGTGATCTCGGCGCTTGCCGCGCCCGGTGAGCCCACCCAAGAGCAGGTCGCGCTTGAGCGCCGTGAGCTCGGCGGGGCTGAAACACTGGTTCGCGCGCACGTCCAGGTGGTGCGCGCAGCAGCGGCCGAGCAGCAGGTTCGAGTCGGGCGTCTCGCGGCCCATGTCGATCGCGTGGATCGAGAGCGTGGGCAGGGCATAGTGCGTGTGGGTGTCGATCACCGGCCCCACGCTCTTGTCGGCCAGCACCACCTCGCCGTGGTCCTCTTCGAACCAGGGCAGGGCAGCGAGCGCGAGGCGCGTCGCGAAGCGGAGCGGGAGCTCGAGGTCGGGAGCCATGGGCGGGCCCGATGCTAGCTGATAACCTGCCCCGCCCGGGCGAGGCTCGGAGGAGGGATCGATCATGAACGACGTGGCGTCCGTGCGCATCGACGGCAAGCGGCTTTGGGACTCGCTGATGGAGCTCGCGCGTATCGGCGCCACGCAGAAGGGTGGCGTCTGCCGCTTGGCGTTGACCGACCTCGACAAGCAGGGGCGAGACCTGGTGGTGGGCTGGGCCCAAGCAGCGGGGCTCAGCATCACGACCGACAAGATCGGCAACGTGTTCATGCGCCGGCCGGGCAGAAACGACGCGTTGCCCCCCATCATGTGCGGCAGTCACATCGACACCCAGCCCACCGGCGGCAAGTTCGACGGCAACTACGGCGTGCTGGCAGGTCTCGAGGTGGTGCGCACGCTCAACGACCGCAAGATCCAGACCGAGGCGCCGATCGAGGTCGCGTTCTGGACCAACGAAGAGGGCTCTCGCTTCGTGCCGGTGATGATGGGCTCGGGCGTGTTCGCGGGAGCCTTTACGCTCGACCACGCCTACGCAGCCAAAGACACTGCCGGCAAGACGGTGGGCGAGGAGCTGTCGCGGATCGGGTACGTGGGCGACCAGCAGCCCGGCGATCACCCGATCGGCGCCTACTTCGAGGCTCACATCGAGCAAGGTCCAGTGTTGGAGGACGCCGACAAGACCATCGGCATCGTGACGGGAGTGCTCGGCCTGCGCTGGTACGACTGCGTGGTCAACGGCATGGAGGCACACGCCGGTCCCACGCCCATGGCGCTTCGCAAGGACGCGCTGCAGATCGCGACGCGCATCATGCAAGAAACGGTGGCGATCGCGAACCGCTACCCGCCCTACGGTCGGGGCACCGTCGGCTTCGTGCAAGTCCACCCCAACAGCCGCAACGTCATCCCCGGGCAGGTGAAGTTCTCGATCGATCTCCGCAATGTGGACAGCGAGCGCCTGGACGCGATGGATGGCGAGATCCGTGCCTTCATCGCCGACACCGCCAAGAGCAGCGGTCTTTCCATCAGCATCGAGCAGGTCTCGTACTTCCCACCCTGTCCGTTCGAGAAGGGGTGCGTGGACGCGGTTCGGGCCGGGGCCGAGACCTTGGGCTACTCCGCCATGGAGGCGGTGAGTGGCGCCGGCCACGACGCCGTGTACATGGCGCGGCTCGCGCCCGCCGGCATGATCTTCGTCCCGTGCAAAGACGGCATCAGCCACAACGAGATCGAGGACGCCAAGCCCGAGCACCTCGAAGCGGGTTGCAACGTGCTGCTGCACGCGATGCTCGACCGCGCGAAGGTGGTGGGCTAGGGGGGCCAGTCTGGTCCTGCCCCCCTCGATGTCTTCTGGCCGCCCTTCGGGCGGACTAAGGCAGCTCAGTCGTCGCAGGGGTTGGGGTCTTCGCCGCCCACGCAGCCGCTCAGGGCCGACTCGTCGCACACGCCGGCCAGGCAGGTGTTCGCCACCACGCCCGTGCGGAAGAACTCGTCGATCTGGGCCCGAGCGCTGTCGAGCTTGCGCAGCTTGCCGTGCGGGTCTTCGCACACGCTCAGCGGCTGGTTGCACAGCGGCTCTGGCGGCAAGCCGAAGTCCCACTCCGCGTACACCGCGCCGTCTTGGTCGATCGGTCCCGTCGCCTTGGTCAGGCCGTAGACATCGCGGATGCCGGTGTCCAAGTGTGTTGCGTTCATGGCGCGGGCCATGATGTGCGCGCCGTACGTCGTCACCTGGTGGTCGCCAAGGGCCACGCGCATCAAGATGCGACGATTCGCAGGCAAGCCCGGGAACGTGTCCGCGACGGCGTACTTGGTGTAGCCGTTGGGCTCGACGCGGTCCCAGCCCATCTGCACCAAGCCGAGGAAATGCGCGCGCTGGCGTGCGTCCGCGTGGCTCAAGGCCAGCACGCCGAAGAAGGGAACGAAGTCGACGCTGCGGTTCAGGAGCACGCTGTAAGACTGGCCCATCACCTCGAGCGTGGAGCGCGCGACGTCGGGGGAGAGGCTCATGAGCACGCCGCCCATGATTCCGCCCTGGCTGATGCCCCAGTAGTACCTGGAGTCGCCGTCGAGCATCGGTCCGTAGATCGGGTCGGTGGTCAAGCCGGCGCTCACCATGCGCATGACCAAGAGGTTGTTGATCATGCCTTGGTGCAACCGATCGAACATGGCCGTCAGTCCGTCGAGCTGGCCCGTCACGATGCGGGCCGTGATCCAGGCTTCGTCTTCCTCTGCCATGCCCACCAGCTTGGTGGAGAAAATGGCGTAGTTGTACGTGTTGCAGAAGGTGCGGAAGTGCTCGCTCTCGACCTGCGTGTGCGAGCCCAACAGACCGTGGCCGTACTGGACGAGCTTGGCGGGCGCGAGCAGCGCGCTCTGGGGGATGAGCAGCTCCCACTCCACCTGGTAGGTGGGCGTGGTCGGGTTGGGCTCGGGGTTGCCGTCGGTGCCGAACAGCAGGCGCCCGCCGGGCTCCGGGGTGTCCAAGTAGAGCGGCACCTCCATCGTGCCGGTCAACTTGAAGGCGATGTTCACGGGGTCGATCGTCGTGTCCACGTCGGTGATCGTGTACGCGGGGCCGTCTTCGCCCACGAGCTCGAAGGCCTCGTCGCGCATGTGGAGCAGCCAGCCGGTGTTGCTCTCGCGGCTCGCGGTGGTGAAATCCCAGGCCAGCTGCAGGTCGGCCTTGGGCACGTCGGCTTGGTCCAGCAACGCGAAGATGTCTTCGTACAGCGCGCGGCGGGCCTCGACGGAGGGCTCCTCCGAGGTGTCACCGTCGCGCAGCGCCTTGAACGCCTCGACGGGCGCGAGCGGATCGCCCGCCGCATCCACCAGACCGCGGATCGCGACCAAGTACCGGACACCATCCTTGAGCGGGACAGCCGGGTGAATCATCAGCGATCGTTGACCGTCGTCGATGGGCTGGCCATCCACCGTCCTGGTGTTGTCGAGCTCGCTCCAGTGCAGCACGCGCTCACCGGTCTCGGCCTCGATCAACAGAGTGGGCGAGTCGTCCGTGAGCGAGGCCGCGAGATCGTCGACCATCGGCAGACCGGTCGCCACAGCGTCGGGGAAATGAGCCAGGATGGTGCCACCCGGACTGAAGCCGTCCGCGCTCGACCACGGCTCGGGGCTGTTCTCGTGGTCGGTGCCAGGCTTCGGCATGCCTTCCGGCAGGAAGGAGACGCGCCTGCCAGTGACCGTCGTTTCGTCGGGAATGGTGTAGACGTTCGAGGGGAAGGGAAACCCGCAATAGCTGGGGACCAGCGGGTCGCACGCCAGGTTGGGGTAGAGGTCGCTCGCGCCGCCCGTGCCGCCGCCTGCGCCGCCTGTGCCGCCGCCGCCCCCGGCGCCCCCTTGCGGTGGCGCCTCGTCGACCAGGTAGCCCCCACAGGCCCACGCGGACAGACCCGACAACGACAAGCTGAACAGTGCGACCAGTCTACGTTTGCTCATGGCGAGCCTAAGGCTTGCACGTGCGGCCGGCTGCGACTATAGACACCACCCCTTCAGGAGTTCGTCATGAAAGCCGGCATCCACCCCGATTACCCCAAAGCCACCGTCACCTGCGCTTGCGGTTCCGTGGTGGAGACTCACTCGACTCGCGGGAGCTTCTCCACCGACGTCTGCTCGACCTGCCACCCGTTCTACACCGGCAAGCAGAAGCTGATGGACACGGCCGGCCGCGTCGACAAGTTCCGCAAGAAGTACGCCGCGCAGGCCAAGTAGCCGCGCCTCGGCGTCCGTTGCCTCGCGCTCGCTGGACGCGAGAGGGCCGCGATCCGCTCCGGGCTGGTGTGCCCGGCGTGCTACCTTGGAACTGCGTCGCCGCTCTCGCGCCGCCCCCCAAGTCGTATGAAGCAGCCCCTCCTCCAGAGCTCCGGGACCGCTGATCCCGGAGAGAAGCCCAACCCCACCAACGTCGGCGGCCAGGCCGTGATCGAAGGCGTGATGATGCGCGCGCCAGGCGCCTTGTCGATCGTCTGCCGCCGCCAAGATGGGAGCTTGGTGCTGCGCGAGCGCACCGTGCCGGCCGCTCCGCCGGGGCTGTTCCGCCTTCCGTTCTTCCGCGGCGTGCACACGCTGGTGTCGTCCTTGCGAATCGGGCACCAGGCGTTGCGCTGGAGCGCAGAGATCCTGGAGGAAGACCTGGCCAAGCAAGAGGCCGCAGAGAAGGCGGGCGCGGCCAAACGTGTCCCCCCCGGGGCGGCCTCGGTCGCGCTGCTCGCGCTGACGAGCTTCCTGCTGTCGAGCCCAGAGCAAGAGCCCGAGAGCGAGCCCAAGAAGGCGTCATCCAAGCCGCAAGCCGTCCCCGCGGAGGAGCCCAAGAGTGGCTCCGGGCTGCTGATGGCGTTGCCGATGTTGTTCGCGATCGGGCTCTTCATCGCGCTGCCGCAGCTCGCCGCAGAGGGGATCAACGCTTGGCTGAAGCTCGGCCTCGAGGTGACCTCGCCGGGCTTTCAGGCCATCACCGGCGGCTCCAAGCTCATCATCGTGATCTCCTACCTGGCCGGGATTCGCATGATCCCGGAGGTGCGCCGCGTGTTTCAGTACCACGGTGCAGAGCACAAATCGATTTCCACCTACGAGGCGAAGCGTGACTTGATCGTGGCCGAAGCGCGGCCCACCAGCGCGCTCCACGCGCGCTGTGGCACCACGTTCATCATCATGGTCGCCTTCGTGAGCGTGTTCGTGTTCTCGGCGGTGGGAGCGTTCTTGCCGCCGTTGCCGGGCGGGCGGCTCTTGCAGTCGGTCGGGTTCTTCTTCATGAAGCTGCCGCTGCTGCCCGTGATCGCTGGCATCACCTTCGAGCTGCAGCGCTTCTTCGCGCGCTACTGCTCCACCGGGCCGCTTCAGTTCTTGCTCTGGCCAGGCTTCCTCGTGCAGAAGATCACCACCGCAGAGCCCGACGACGACCAGCTCGAGGTGGCGCTCGCGTCGCTCAGGAGCGCCCTGGCCAACGCCTCGGTCGAGCTGCCCAAAGATCACGAAGACCGGGCGTTCGAGAGCTACGACAGCCTGATCTCCGACCCCGCGTATCGGGCAGCCTGACATGCTGCCGCGCGCCAAGCTCGAGGCGGTGCAGCGACGTTTTCAAGAGCTGGAGCACCTGCTTTGCAGCCAAGAGGTGCTGTCCAACATCGACCGCATGTCCAAGCTGAACCGCGAGCGTAGCGAGCTCGAGCCGGTGGTGGCTGGCTTCGTCAAGCTGCTCGATCTCGAGCGCCGCATCGACGAAGACCGCGCTGCGCTCTCGGATCCCGAGCTGGCCGAGCTGGTGCGAGACGAGCTGCCAGCGCTCGAAGGCGAGCGCGACCGCGTCGAACAAGAGGTCCAGATCCTGTTGCTCCCTCGCGATCCGAACGACTCCAAGAACACGATCGTCGAGATCCGGCAGGGCGAAGGCGGCGAAGAGGCCGCGCTGTTCGCCGCTGATCTGTTCCGAATGATCGCGCGCTACGCCGAGCGCAAGCGCTGGACGGTGGAGGTGCTCAGCGTGAGCGAGTCCGGTGCCGGCGGGTACAAGGAGGTGATCTTCCTCGTCAGCGGCCCGGAGGTGTACGCGAGCCTGCGCTTCGAGGGAGGAGTGCACCGCGTGCAGCGCGTGCCGGCGACCGAGGCGCAGGGGCGCATTCACACCAGCACCGCGACCGTCGCCGTGTTGCCCGAGGCAGAGGACGTGGAGATCTCGATCGACGACAAGGACCTCGAGATCTCGATCGCCGCGTCGGGGGGGCCTGGCGGCCAGGGGGTCAACACGACCAACAGCGCCGTGCAGATCCGCCACATCCCCACAGGCATGATCGTGAAGTGCCAAGACGAGCGCTCGCAGCTCAAGAACAAGGCACGGGCCATGAAGGTGTTGCGCTCTCGCCTGCTCGAGATCGAGCAACGCAAGGCGGACGAGGCAGAGAGCGCCGAACGGCGCGGCATGGTCGGCAGCGCCGAGCGATCGCAGAAGGTCCGCACCTACAACTTCCCTCAGAACCGCGTGACCGACCATCGCATCGGCCTCACGTTGCACAAGCTCGATGCCGTGATCTCGGGTGATCTCGACGACCTCGTCTCGGCCTTGCGCGCGCATCGCCAGGCCGAGCTGCTCAAAGGAAGCGAGCAGGGGTGACGTGAGCGCGGAGGGGGTTCCGGACGCGGCCGTAGACCTCGACGGTCTGCTCTGCGCGCTCGTGATCGCGCCCAGCACCCTCTCGCGCAATCGCCACTTCCGCCTGTACCAAGACCCTCGTGCGCGGGCGGTGCAGCGCCGGTCACGCATCATTCGCGGGTTGGTGCGCGAGCTGCTCCGGCCCGAAGAGAAGACGATCGAGGTCGCTCGAGGTGACGCGGCCGTCGACTTGCTGGTCGAGTTCCCGTCGCTCGGCTTTCGGCGCAAGGCGAGCTTGTCGCCGCTCGAGCATGATCTGGTCGAGTACCTGCTGGCACGCAGTCGAGGAGGCAGCGCTGGAGAGGCGCGCGTTCGCGTGGAGCGCGCCTTGTTGCGACTGTCGGAGCCCGCTCGAGGAACATGCTCCGACGCCTCGGGTACCTGATCCGGCGGGACGAGCGGCGCTCCGTCGTCCTCTCGTTCTTGTTCCTGGTAGGGCTCGTGGGGAGCCACACTGCGCTGGAGAGCGCGCGAGATGGCCTGTTCCTGGCCAACATCCCCGGCGCCCATCTGCCCATCGTGTACATCGCGATCGCGCTGGTCTCGTTCCTGGCCCAGCGCGCGCAGGCGTCGCTGCGCATCGCCTCGCGCCGCCGGGAGCTCTCCCTCACCACGGCCTTCGCTGGTGTGGGCACGCTCGCGTTCGGTGCCTGGATTGCCGAGGGCGAGCGGCTCTCACTGTACGCGCTGTACGTCTGGTCGGGCGTGGTCACCGCGCTCTCGTTGCTGTCGTTCTGGAGCCTGCTTGGAACCGTGTTCTCCGCCACGCAGGCCAAACGCGTGTACGGCGTGATCGGCATCGGCAGCATGGTGGGCGCCGTGCTCGGCAGCGGCGGGGCGTCGCTCGTGGCGGAGCTGCTCGGACCGCGGGTGATCGTGCTGGTCGCAGGCTGCGGCTTCCTGCTCTCCGCGCTGTTGCCGCGAGGTCTGCCGGGCCGCGCAGCCCCGGCCGAGCCGCCGGTTGCGCCCATCCTGCTGCGCGCGCGTGCCAACATGGCGTTCTCCACACGCGGTCCCTACGTGTGGCGCCTGGTCGGCATCGTGCTGTTCGCAAGCATCACGGTGACGCTCACGGATTTCGCGTTCAAGTCGACGATGGTGCGCTGGGTGGCGCCCGAGCACCTGACGCAGGCGTTCGCGCGCACGTACGCAGTGCTCAACATCCTCTCCTTGGCGGTCCAGCTCGTGGCCGCCGGAGTCCTCTTGCGGCGGCTCACGCCTTCCACACTGATCGCCGTTTTGCCCGTGGCGCTCGCCTTGGGTGGCGGATTCTTGGCGCTGACGGGCGGCCTGTTGGCCGCGGTGCTGGCCAAGGGCGCCGACGGCGCGTTCCGGCACGGGCTGTACCGGACGGGGGTGGAGCTCTTGTGCATCCCGCTCAGCGCCGAGGGGCGACGCAAAGCCAAGGCAACGATCGAGGTGGTGGGTCAACGCGGCGGCCAGGTCGTGGCGTCGCTGTTGCTTCTGTCGCTCGCCGCGGTCGACGTCGCTGCCACCATCATCGCGGCGGTGATGTCGTTCTCCGCACTGGTCTGGCTCGTGCTCGCGTTGCGTATGCACCGCTACTACATCGAGCAGTTCCGCAGCGGCGTGCTGCGGGAGAGCGACGGAGAGCCAAGCAAGCTCACCGCGCTCGACGCCGCGTCGCTCGAGACGCTGATCGCGACCCTGGACAGCGACTCGGACGCAGAGGTGATCGCCGCGCTCTCGATCCTGGAGCGCGAACGCAAGCTCCACCTCGTGCCGGGGCTGATCCTGTTCCACCCAAGCGAGGAGGTGGTCGTAGCCGCGCTGCGCGTGTTCTTGCGCGGTCGCCGAAAGCTGTCGCGCCATGCGCTCGATCATCTGCTCGAGCATCGTTCCCCCAAAGTTCGCGCCGAGGCGTACTCGGTGCGCGCCGTCTTGTTCGACGACCCCGACGTGTTGGTACGAGCCGTCGAGCGCGAGACGGCGCCGGAAGTGCGCGCTGCGATCGTGTGTGCGTTGGTCGCCAACGGCTCGTTGCCTGCCGAGGAGGGCCGGGCGGAGCTCGCACTTCACCTGGCGGCCTCCAGCGCCACCGGGAAGCTGGTGGTGCTGGAGATGCTCGCCGCGCGGCGCATCCCCGAGCTCGACCAGGTGGTGGTCGAGCTTTCCACGGACAGCGACGTTTCGGTCAAGAGCGCGGCCATCGAGGCGCTTTCGGTGATGGGAACTCGCGAGGCCGCCGCTGCGGTGGTCGATCTGCTGCGCCAGGAAGCGCTGGAGTCCAGCGCGCGCCGCGCCTTGGTGCGCATGCAGCCACACGCGCTGCCATGTTTGGTCGCCGCACTGCGTGACCGCAGCCGACCAGCGCCGCTGCGCTGGGCGATCCCGCGGGCGCTCGGCGCGGTCGATCCACAGGCCGGCGGCGACGCGCTGGTCGACAACCTGGGCGCCGAGCCCGACGGCATGGTGCGCTACCGCAGCATCGTCGCGCTGGGCGCTCTGATCGAGCGCGATCCGCGCGTGCGCTTCTCGCGCGAGAAGCTCGAGCGCGAGCTCAGAGTCAACGTGTCACGTGCGTATCGCTATATGGATCGCCGTGTGGTGCTGACGTTGGGGGCCCAGTCCGACCCGTCCAGGAAGACGGTCGGCCACGACCTGTTGGTCGAGCTGCTCACGCACAAGGAGCAGTCCACCGTAGGGCGCATCTTCCGCCTGCTGGCAGTGCTGTTCCCGCAGCACCAATTCGGAGCGATCTACCGCGCGATCGAGAGCGGCGAGCGTCTGCACCGCGCCAGCGCCGTCGAGCTCACCTCCAACCTGTTGCGATCGCCGCTGCGCGAGGCGGTGGTCGGGCTGGTCGAGGACATGGACGACGACGCGCGCTTTCAGTTCTCGGACGCGTTCCACGAGCGCATCACGCGCGACTACGACCAGCTGCTGAGGTCGCTCTTGCGAAGCAAGAGCGCGATCGTGCGCGACGTCGCGGCGTTCCACGTGGGAGAGCTGGGTGACCCGAGCTTCCTGCCGATGCTGAACGAATTGGTTGCGACCGGCAGCGCGGACGTCGCGCGAGCGCTGGGGATGTTGCAAGGCGCGGTGTCCATCCGCGACGTGTCGCTCACCAGCCCTCGCCAAAAGGTGGACAATGTTGGGTGAGGTCGCCGCCGACGTGCTGCGCGACCGGGTGCTGGTGCTGCGCCGCCTCCCGCAGCTGGCCGAGCTCGAGCACGAGGTGCTGGTGCAGCTCGCAGAGCAGGCCCACCTGATCCACCCGCGACGTGGCGCGGTCCTGCTCGAGGAGGGCAAGCCGCTCGACCGCGTGTTCTGCGTGATCGAGGGGAGCGCGCGGGTGACGCAGGGGGATCACAGCTACGTGGCCGCCGCGCCCCGCACGGTGGGTTTCCGAGAGCTGTCGGCGGGGCTCTCCGAGGCGCCGCGCGTGGAGCTGCTCGAAGACAGCCTGGTGATCGAGCTGCCCGCGGAGACGCTCCTGACCATGCTGTACGAGCTGCCCTCGCTGGCGCGCAGCATGGTGCGGCTGTCCGCGCGGGCGCTCTTGCGGCTGCGGGGCAATCTGCCTCTCCGCCCAGACGAAGCTACGCCACCGGAGATGGGGGTGCGGCGGGTGCGTGAGCTCACGTTGGTCGAGCGGATCATCGCGCTGCGCCGCTCGCCGCTGTGGCAGCACGCCAATCTGGACGCAGTCGCCGAGCTCTCCAAGCACATCGTCGAGCGGCACGTCGAGGCGGGCACGGTCCTGTTCGAGATCGGCGACGCTGCTCACCACAGCTTTCGGCTCGAGTACGGCATCGTCCGCTGTGAGAACGAGTCGGGGGAGTCGGTCCGGGTCGGGGCCGGCTTCTTGATCGGATCGCTCGACGGCATCGCGGCGCAGCCACGCTCCTATCGGGCCGTGGCCGAGACGCAGGCGATCTTGTTCGAGCTGTCGACGGCCACGCAGCTGGCCGTGATCGAGGTCCACCCCGAGCTGGCCGCGCGCCTCCGCGTCGAGCTCACGCGCGTGGGCCTGATGACCGAGCGAGCGCTCGGGAAGGCCCCGTGATGGTAGCGTGGCGGGGTGTTCGCCCGTGCCGCGTACGAGCTGGCCCAGCGCCAGTTGGAGATCGATCGAGAGATCCTCGCTGATCGCTCGCTGCTCGCTCTGCGCAAGCAGAAGCGCCTGACCCAGAGCCCGCTCGGCTTCTTCCGCGGGAGCGCTCCCCTCTTCTACGAGCTGCTCTCGCGAGAGCCCGCGCTCGCGTTGCCCGACGGCGATGTCGGCTACGTGGTGGGGGACATGCACATCGAGAACGTCGGCGCTTACCGCACCGACAGCGACAGCGTCACGTTCGATTTGAACGACTTCGACGACGCCGCGCGTGCGCCGCTGTGGGTCGATCGTTTGCGGCTCGCGGTCAGCGTGCTGCTCGCGGGTCGCTCGTTCGACGCCACGGCGCCTGAGTGCCTCACGCTGGTCTCGGACCTCTTGACGGCGTACGACGACGCTCTCACCGGCGCGGTCCTGCCCGAGCTGCCCAAGCCCGTCGTCGCGTTGATCGACGCGGCGGGCCGGCGGACGAGGAAGCAGCTGCTCGACATGCGCGCACCACCGTCCGGCGGACAGCGCCGGTTCACGCGCGGCGATCGGTACTCGGATCTGCGGCAAGAGGAGCTCGCCGCCGTGTCTGCGCTGGTGGAGCAGTATCGCCGCGCGCTGGGGGATCGCGCACCTCAGCATGCAGCGCGCTGGCGCCTGGTGGATGCGGCCTACCGGGTCGCGGGCACGGGCAGCTTGGGTCGGCGCCGGATCGCGCTGTTGGTGGCCGACGCGGACGGCACCGAGCGCATCTTCGAGCTCAAGGAGGCCGCGCCCTCGTCGTGTGAACGACTGGTCGGCCCCTCGGGCGTGGAGCCCTCGCTGCGCGTAGTGAGCGCTGCGCGGGCGCTGGTCGCGAGCCCACCGAGGCAGCTGGCCGCCTTGGGGGCGACACCACTCGGCTCTTTGATCGGCCGCAAGCTCTGCCCGGAGGAGGACAAGCTCGACTTGGCGCGGCTCAGCGTGGGGCCCAAGCTCGCGGGCGTCGCGCGGGTGGTGGGGGCCCTCCTCGGCCAAGCACATCGTCGCGACGCCTCGCCGGCCGCGCTCTCGCCGGTGGGCGACCACGAAGATCTCATCGACCGCGCTGTTTCTATCGCCGGCGTGATGGAAGCCGTTTACCTTGCGTACGCTCGTCTCCTGTCTCTCGCCGAGCTCCCGCGTTCGTGATTCGGTTCCTCACGTTCTTCTTGGCTTTGAGCCTCTGGGCGTCGCCGGCGCACGCCGACGAGGCGGAGCCTCCGCGCAGCCCGGCCGAGCCCTCGAAAGCGGCCCCAGTCGAGAAGCCGATCGAGGCGCCCAAGGGGCCCCGTCGCGACACGAATTCTTCCATGGCCACGCGCCTCGATTGGCGCTGGCCCAAGTTCACGGCGTACCAGTTCGGGCTCTCGGTCGGGCAAGGAGCGCTGGCCGTCGCGTCGCTGGCGATCCCCGGGCAGAGCGACTGGAAGGAGTCCAATGGCTTCGACCGGCCGGTGCGTGACGCACTTCGCTTGAGCGACCCGGAGGCGTCCCTCTACGCGCGAGACGCCAGTGACGTGGGGTTGGTGCTGCTCCTGAATCAGCGCCTGGTCGACACGCTGTTCGTGACCTGGTGGTACCACGACAAAGGATCGACCGCCCTGCAGATGGGCCTGATCGACGTGCAGACCGCCACCTTCGCCTTGGGCATCCAAGGGTTCGTGGCGGGCATCGTCGGCCGTGAGCGACCGTACGTGGGCGAGCTCTGCGACCAGTCTCCGGAGCGCGAGAGCACCGACTGTCAGGGCAGTAACCGCTATCGCAGCTACTTCAGCGGTCACGCCACGCTCGCGTTCACCTTCGCGTCGCTGACCTGCATGCATCACATCCAGCTGCCGCTGTACGGTGGCGGCCCGGGGGAGGCGATCCCGTGTATCGGTGCGATGCTGGTGGCGGGTGGCGTGTCCACGTTGCGCATCGCCTCGGACCAGCACTACCTGAGCGACGTGCTCACCGGCGCGGGGCTCGGCACCCTCTCGGGTTTCTTGGTGCCCTACCTGTTCCACTACGCGCACGATCTCGGCGCGGTGAAGAGCAAGCCGCTCGAGAAGGCCGGCTTCAGCAACGTGTCGATCTTGCCGACGCCGGGCGGCCTCAGCATCGGAGGCCTGTTTTGAGGCGCGCGTGCGTGCTCACCGCTGCGTTGCTCGCGCTCCCGAGCACCGCTCTCGGCCAGACCTTCAGCAACTCCAGCGGCGCCACGTCGCCACCTTCAGGCGGCCGCTCGGACATCGGCGCGGTGCGACCCTATTGGGGTGCCGGTCCTGTGCGCGGCTTCGCGGCGGGCGTGTTCGAGACCGCCGGCGTCGGTGGCAGGACGGAGCTGGATCTCGGCTACGGCCGCCCCCACTATCTCTGGGCGGGTCTGGACGTGAGCACGGGGCTCTCGCTGCGCGGACTCAGCATGGCGGCGTACGCACGCGCGCAGGCCCCGTGGGGCGTGGTGAAGTTCGGGCCCCGCTTCTTCACCGCGTTGAACCAGAAGCTCTTGCCCGAGACCGACGTCATCACCCGACCGCTGCTCGACTTGAACGAGGGCCTCAGGTCCAAGTACGCCGCGCTGGACGCGGAGGTGTCGTTCTCGATCCCGCTGCCGCTCGGATCGATCGGCGTGTTGGTCAACGCCTACGGCATCTTTGGCGTCCCAGAAGGCTACTTCGTGCTCGAGGACGCCTTGCGCGTGGTGATGGATCCGCCCTTCGTGGGGCGCGCTCGTTTGTCCTACTTGGCTGGCATCGGCGACCCACAAACCTTGCGCGTCGGTGGGGTGGTCGAGGCGATCTACAACCCCAACCGTGAGATGGTGAACATCCGCTTGGGCCCAGCCGTCGCGGTGTCGCTCACGCACCACCTCGAAGCGGTGGGGGTCGCCGCCATCAGCGTTTTCAACCCCGACGAGATCGGTCTGGCCGGGGCAGACCTCGGCCAGATCGGTCTGCGCTACCGCTGGGCCTCGGGCGACCTCTGGCCAGAGTTCCCGTAAGTCGACTGGCACCGTGTGCAAAATCACAACTAGCAGCTCATCATTTCCACGAGCGGCTACGTGGTGCACCGCGCGCGAGCGGCGGGATCCAGGCGCTCTGCCCGAATGTTCGCGCGGTGGCGCTCGCGGAGCTGCTCGCGGTGGTGTGACCTGTGCACGCCCATCGGGCCGCTCGATGCGCCCCTCGCGAAGATGGCGGGCGAGGCCACGGCCAAGGTCAAAGGAGCGACGCTCATCGATGCGGTGGTGATGGCCGCGGCCGCGCGGACGGACGGCGTCGTGTACACGAGTGACTTCGATGACCTCACCCGGTTGCAGGCGGTGTTCCCCGCGGTGAGGGTGCTGTCGACATCTTGAGCGTGACGGACTCTCATTCCGCCGCGCGGCTCCCCAAGCGCGGGTCAGCTCCGAAGCAGCCGTGCGTCATGGTCTGGTCTCGGTGGCGACCTTGGCGGAGCGCTTGGCAGCGACCGAGGTTCCGGGCCCGGTGCGCGACGCGTGTGAAGCAGAGATCCGCTGGCTCGCGAAGCTTGGTTGAGCACGCGCGATGGGGCTCGAGCCTCCTCCTGTTGCTCATGGGTGAGCCACACTTTTCAGCACACCGTCGGGCTCGGGTTGGCGCTACATTCGCACTCCTGATGCGCTCGTTGCTTCCGATCACCTTGCTCGCGGTCGCCTTCGGCTGCGGCTCGAGCGAGCCGCGCCGCTTCCCGCTGCGCGACCCGGTGTGGGTCGACGAAGACCTCCGTCCGGTGAGCGTGCCGTGCTTCGAGCAGAAGGACGAGGACGGCAAGATCGAGAAGCTGTGCCGGCCCAAGGAGTACGTGTCGCCGTTCGCGTGGGACACGGCGGACAAGACCATCTTCCGGCCGGTGGGGCGCTTCTTCGCGGCAGACAAGGGCTTCGAGGCCAAGAACGTGAACTCGATGGACGAGGTGCCGGACTCGTCGTGGTTCACCAACCGCATCGGCGTGCGACCGTTCAGCGCCGACGAGCTGAAGCAGGGCAGCTGCCCCAAGACGCAGCTCGATCCGATCAAGGACGCGGACGGCAGCTGGGTCGTCGATCAAGGCAAGCCCAACGGTGCCAACCCGGGCTTCCGCATCAACATCAAGGGCGTCGGCAAGTTCATGCTCAAGGCCGACCAGGCGCGCGAAGGAGAGAAGGCGACCGGAGCCACGGCCATCGCCTCGCGCCTGTACCACGCGGCCGGTTGGTGGAGCGTGTGCGACACGGTCGTGTATGTGCCCAAGCGCTTGCTCAAGCTCACGCCCGGCCTGAAGTTCGCAGACAACAGCGGCGTCGAGCGCCAGTTCGATCAGGAGGCGCTCGACAAAGTGCTGAACGGCGCGCAGAAGCGTGGCGACCTCTACCGCATGTTGGCCTCGCGCTGGCTCGAGGGGCGCACGATCGGGCCGTTCAAGTACGAGGAGACGCGGCCGGACGATCCGAACGACGTCATCCCCCACGAAGACCGGCGCGATCTGCGCGGCGCTCGGCTCATGGCTGCGTGGCTCGGCCACTTCGACTCACGCGAGCAGAACTCGATGACCACGTGGATGAGCGTGGACAAGAAGAACAAGGACTCGTCGCCCGGCTACGCCCTGCACTGGTACATCGATCTCGGGGACTGCTTCGGCTCGCACTGGGAGTGGGAGTCACTGAACCGCCGCATCAACAAGAGCTACTACTTCGACCCGGGGGACGTGTTCATCGACCTGGTGACGCTCGGCATGTACGAGCGCAGCTGGGACAAAACCACGATCACCAAGGGCGCCGAGATGTTCGCCTACTTCCCCAACGATCCGTTCAACGGCGAGGACTGGAAGGGCGGCTACCCCAACCCTGCGTTCAGCCGCATGACCGAGCTCGACGGCGCATGGGCCGCGCGCATCATCACGCGCTTCGATGACGACCTGATCGCTGCCGCGGTGAAGGTGGGCGACTACACCGAGCCGTTCCACAACGAGATCTTGACCAAGACGCTGATCAAGCGGCGCGACGCGATCCGCGAGCGCTACTTCCGCAACCTGTCGCCCATCGCAGACGTGCACGTGGATGGCAAGAACAGGCTGTGCGGCCGCGACTTGGCGCGCTCGTCGCGCACCTGGCAGCCAGGGCAGTTCGCTTACAGCAGCACGCTCCACACCGGCCGCATGTTGGACAAGGCCACCTCGCTCAAGACCAAGCTCGGGCCAGACGGCAAGGTGTGCGTCGATCTCCCGCCGGTCGCGCCGTCAGGCAACGTGGCCGACGACAGCCCCGAGCGCTACGCCGTGGTGGACCTCCTGAACGGCATCGCCGAGGGGCCGCTGCGCGCTCACCTCTATGATCTCGGGCCGGACCGCGGCTTCAAGCTGGTCGGCATCGAGCGCCCGGACGACACCGACCCGAGCTGGTGAGTCGGGGACCAAGCTGTCGCGCTCAAATCAACACGCGCGCCTCCTGATCGAACGCGCCAAGCATCGCCGCATGAGACCACTCGGCTGAAGAAGGGTCGAGGAAGACTCTCGTGCGGAAGGCCTAATCCAGGCCGAGGATACAGCCGCACACGATCGCGCCCCTGGGTCTCGCCGGAGAGTGCGGTTCAAATTCCCCAGGCGCCGCTCACTTCCGATTGTTGGGCCCCTTGAACTCCGAAGTGCGACCCCACGCGGCCGCTTCTTCCTTCCGCTCGGGGCTCACGCCGTCGGGGACCGCGACGGTGAGCACCGCGTTCCAGAGCGTGCCGTCGGTCTCCTTCATCTCGATCCCGGCAAAATGAAGCTCGGCGCGCCCCTTCGGGCCCTGCCCTTCGCACACGCCCACCAGCGCTGGATAGCCCTTGCCGATGGTCTGAACCTGCGGCTCGCTTACCGGCTCGAGCTTCTTGATCTTCTCTGGCGCCATCGCCGCGACGGGGCGGAGCTCCGCGCAGTTGACGGGCTGGCCGGCGCGGGTGGCCGTGACGCGGAACGTGAGGCCGTCTTTGCTGGCCATGTACTCGTTCCCCGGCAGGCTGCCGCCGGGCCAGCCTTCCACCGGGCTGAAGAACACCCGTTCGCCCGAGCCGAACAGGCTCTTGATGGCGGAGCCCCGGATGGGCTTCAGCTTCACCGTGGAGCCCACCGCTCCGGAGAAGTACGAGAAGCTCGGCGCCGCGGGGGGCGCAGCGACGCTTGCCGAGGGAGCAGAGGCCATCGCAGCAGAACTTGCCGCAGGCGACGGGCTGCTCGTCTGCGGTGCAGAGCTCGCGCGAGCCGTCGAGCTCCCGGTCGCCGCGGGCGTCGCCTCCGACGGCTCTTTGCAGCCTCCGACAACGAGGGTCAAAGCGAACCAACCGATCGACTTGTTCATGGTCACATCTTTCTGTCCGGTGCGCGCGAAGCGCGCTTTGGCGGCCACGATGGAGCGCAGCCTACTGCGGCGGGCGCAGATCCACTTCGAGCCTGACCTGGGCGTCTTTGCGGTGGAGGACCAGGCCATTGAGCGTCTTCGGCCTGAAGGACACCAGGGTCTCGTTCGGCCCGATCTCACCGCGTGGCTTGCCCCAGCGAGCAACGGCAGCTCTCTGCGCGTACATCCAGAATTCGTCGGAAACGACGGCGCTGTCGAACGTGTAGTCGAGACGCCACAACCCGCCGCCCTCGAGCCTGCTGATCATGAGCTGTTCCTTCAGCGGCGTCTTTGCGTCGCTGTCCCTGATCCACTTGGTCCCCTGCTTCGCGAGCTCCAAGGGGCCGGAGCTCTCATTGGGGAACTTGGAAACGCCCGGGAAGATACCTTCGAGCTCCTTCGCTTTCATGCCGGCGTTCACAGCGGCGACCAAGGCCGGCTTCTCGGTCGACGCGTCAGTGCCGAAGATCGGCCGCACGTCGAACACGCCGGACGGGGGCGCCATGGCATCGCTCAGACTCACCGGCGATGGCTCCTCTTTCGGCTCTGCGCTCTTGGCGGGCGACGCTTCGGCCGCCGCGTTGCTGCTGAGCGCCCCGTCGGAGCTGGTCGGCTTCGGCGAAGCCCGCCACACACCGCAACCCGCGACGAACGACAGCACTGCGCTCACAGCAGCGACTCTTTGCAGGCTCATACAATCTCTCCCGTTCGGAGGCAGTCATTGGGGAAGCTCCCGCCAGATCGTCAGGGGGCGCTCTTCGGACTCGATCGCGCTTCATCCGCTTCTCACGTTTGGGGAAGCCGACCTAAAGACGCGCGGGGTAGGAGACCGTCGCACTCTTTTCTTTTTTTTTTCGGCACCGACCCGAGCAAAGAACCTTGAAGCCCGCATGGGTGGCGCGGAGCGGCCCTCCGTTCAGGTCGGGCCCCTCATCTAGATGACGGGTTCGGTTCCCTAGGCGAAGCCGAGGCGACGGAGCGCGACCTGCCGAACCTCGGGGATGCGGAAGCGGTAGATGAAGGCATCCGCGAAATAGTGCGCGGCGACCACGCCGTTCACGATCGGCACCGCGTACGACAGCCAGCTCCCTGCGAAGAGCTTCTGGCCGATGGGCAACATCGCCAAGCCCACCACCCAGATCGGCGCCATCGCCAGCGCCATCCACGCGATGCCCATCAGCCGCGACGGACCCCCTTCGCCCTCGCGGCGCTGAATCATCTTCCCGCACAGGAAGTAGTACTCCAGGCCGTGGATGCAGCCCCACACGATCGCGCCCCAGGTGGGGGAGAGGATCGCGAGCGTCACCGCTGCGCCGTGGGACAACAGGTGGAGCAGCTTGGGGACGGTGGCGCCCGCGCGCACCACCGTGACCAAGAGCGCGAGCACGAACAGCACCCACCCACCCGCGAGCCCGTAGGCCACCTCGTACGGCAAGATGGCCGGATCGAGCGGGATCGGCGTGAGCTGCGAGAACATGCGGCCGGGCGCGGTGGGCACGAACAGCCAGGAGATGCACACCGCCAAGAGGCCCACCGAGACCCAGTGCTTCTGCAACGAGCGCTCGGCGGGGGTCGGAGGCGCGAGCCCCAGCTTGCCGGCGCGCAGGTTGTACAGCGACCACACGCCCTTGGCCTGCGACAGCCGGTGGTGGATGCCAAAGATGGCGAAGACCGCCAGGGGGAAGGAGCTCCAGTTGGGGGCCAGCTCGCCCACCGAGCCCAAGATCCCCACGGTCAGTGCGAACGTCACCAGCGACCCCACCACCACCGTGCGCGCTTGGCCGGCGGTGGCCCGGAGCACGTCGGTCCGCAGCGCGAGCATCAAAAACGTGAGAATCACGTGGCTGGTGTTGCCCGCCACGAACTGCGCGATCCACACCGCCATGGGCGCGCCCGCCCCAGGGAAGCTCCCAAACGCGAACGCGCCGGCGATGGCCCACGGAGTCAGGATCAACGCGATGTCGAGCGCTGGGTGGAACACCGAGCCCCGGGTGACGCGCGACATCGACACGCTCGCCAGCGTAGCTTTCTGGGCCGCGTCTGCCCAGCGCGGGCGTGACGAAGCGGCTGGCTTGGTCTATCTTCGCCAGCCCTTTCGCGGGATCGATGGGGCTGAAGGAGAGGCGACCATGGGGGCGACGATCGACGTGCGAATCCAGAACCGTGGCAGCGTCCAAGGCGGCGTGGCGACACGCGACGGAGCCCAGGTCGCTCACTGCGACCTGTGCGGTCAAGACGTCGACGCCGTGGCGTCCACCTCGACCAGCGGTCCCTTCGCATGCAAGGTCTGTCTGCGAGGCCGGCTCGAGGCGATGACGATCGCGAGCTACGTGCTTCGTGAGGCCGAAGAGGCGGGCGCGCCGGCGAGCAAGGGGCTCCCCTGGGGCAAGGTCAGCGGCTGAGAGCCGTGGAGACGGAGGATCGATGACGGATCGGCTACCCGACGACCGTGCAGAAGCGGCGTTCGGTGATTTCAAGCAAGCGCTCACGCGAGACCAAGCGGTGGTCGAGGCCAACCGCTGCCTGTTCTGCACCGACGCGCCGTGCGTCAAGGTCTGCCCCACGCACATCGACATCCCACAGTTCATCCGCAAGATCGCGACGGACAACGTCAAGGGCTCGGCCAAGACGATCTTCGACTCGAACATCCTGGGGATGAGCTGCGCACGCGTGTGCCCGGTCGAGGTCTTGTGTGTGGGCGATTGCGTCTACAACGAGATGGGTGTCCCGCCGATCCAGATTGGCAAGCTCCAGCGCTACGCGACCGACGTGGCCTTCGAGAAGGGCTGGCGCTTCTTCGAGGCGGGGCCGGACAGCGGCAAGTCGGTGGGCCTGATCGGCGGCGGCCCGGCCAGCTTGGCGTGCGCCCACGAGCTCCGGCGCCGTGGCCACAAAGCCACCATCTACGAGAAGCGCAAGTCGCTCGGCGGGCTCAACACGACGGGCGTCGCGCCCTACAAGATGCGCGCAGACAAGAGCCTCGAAGAGGTGGACTGGGTGCTCGCCATCGGCGGCATCGACGTCAAGCTCGGCGTCGATGTGGGCTCGGACCTCTCGCTCGAGCAGATCGAAAAGGCGCACGACGCGGTGTTCTTCGGTGCCGGCCTCGGCCCAGACTCCACGCTCGGCGTCCCGGGCGAAGACCTCCCCGGCGTGATCGGCGCCGTCGACTGGATCGAGCGCATGAAGCTCGAGAAGCTCGACCTCTCGAAGGTCAAGAGCTGCGTGGTGGTCGGCGGCGGCAACACCGCGATCGACGCCGTGCGCGAGGCCAAGGGCCTGGGCATCGAGTCGGTGACGATGCTGTACCGCGGCGTCGAGGACAAGATGAGCGGCTACCAGCACGAGTGGGCCGCCGCCAAAGAGGAGGGCGTGGTCGCGCTGTGGCGTGCGCTGCCGCTCGCGTTCGAGGGCCAAGGCAAGGTGGAGCGCGTCAAGTTCCAGCGCCTCGATCAGCACAAGAAGCCGATCGCAGGCGAGGAGGGCACCCTCGCGGCGGACCTGGTGCTGCTCGCCATCGGCCAGTCCAAGCTCGGCAAGATGCTGGAGAAGCTCGGCGGCGTCCGCATCGACGCTGGCCGCGTGGTCACCGACGAGCACGGCTTCACCGGCAAGAAGGGCTGGTACGCCGGCGGCGACTGCCGCAACGGCGGCAAAGAGGTGGTCAACGGCGCGGCCGAGGGCAAAGCGGCCGCCATCGCCATCGATTCGTTCCTGCGAGGAGGCCAAGGTGGTTGACCTTTCGACGAACTGCGCCGGCATCAAGTCGCCGAACCCGTTCTGGCTCGCCTCTGCGCCGCCGGCCAACTCTGGCGGTCAGGTGCAGCGCGCGTTCGACGCAGGCTGGGGAGGCGCGGTGTGGAAGACGCTCGGCGTCCCCATCCAGAACGTGTCGAGCCGCTTCGGCGCCATCAACGTGCGCGGCGTGCAGGGCGCTGGTTTCAACAACATCGAGCTCATCACCGACCGACCGCTCGAGACGAACTTCCGCGAGATCTACGAGACCAAGAAGAAGTACCCCAACCACGCAGTGATCGTCTCGCTCATGGTGGAGACGCGCGAGGAGTGGAAGGACATCATCAAGCGCTCGATCGACACCGGCGCGGACGGGCTCGAGCTGAACTTCGGCTGCCCTCACGGCATGTGTGAGCGCGGCATGGGCTCTGCCGTGGGGCAGGAGCCGCGCGTGAACCAGGAGATCACGTCGTGGGCGGTGGAGTTCTCCACCATTCCCGTGTTGGTCAAGCTCACGCCCAACGTGGCAGACATCGTCCCGCACGGCCTGGCTGCGCGTCGCGGCGGCGCTCACGGCGTCTCGCTGATCAACACCATCAAGAGCATCGTCTCGGTGGACATCGATCGCTTCGTGCCCGAGCCGCGCGTGGGTGGGCTCAGCACCAACGGCGGCTACTGCGGCGCGGCCGTCAAGCCCATCGCCATGCACATGGTCGCCGCGCTTTCCCGCACCAAGGACTTCGGCCTGCCCATCAGCGGTATCGGCGGGATCTCCAACTGGCGCGACGCGGTCGAGTTCATCTTGCTCGGCTCCACCAGCGTCCAGGTGTGCACCGAGGTGATGTTGCGCGGCTACCGTGTGGTCGAGGACATGATCGAAGGTCTCGAGGAGTACATGCGCACGCACGGCTTCGCCAGCATCGATCAAATGGTGGGCAAGGCCATCCCCGCGTTCAGCGAGTGGGGCGATCTCGACCTCAACTACGAGACCATCGCCAAGATCGACCCTCAAAAGTGTATCGGCTGTCAGCTGTGCGTGGCCGCGTGCCAAGACGGCGCGCACCAATGCATCCACCCCCAAGGCGGCAGCGAGGCCAAGCGGCTGTCGCTCGTCGCTCCCCCTGGGGCGCACGAGCGCGTGCCGCTGATCGACGAGTCGGAGTGTGTCGGCTGCAACCTGTGCAAGATCGTGTGCCCGGTGCCCGACTGCATCTCCATGGTCGAGGTAGAGAACGGCTTCGGCCCGTCCACCTGGAACGAGCACGTCACCGAAGGCAGGAAGCTGCGTCCCAAGAAGGGCGCTCACTGAAGCTGGAGACACGCCATGAGCAAGACCGTCCGCTCCGGGTTGATTCAATGCTCGAACCCGCTCAACGACGAGACCAAGTCCGTCCAAGAGATCCAGAAAGCCATGGTGGACAAGCACATCCCCATGATCGAGGAGGCGGGTAAGAGGGGGGTGCAGATCCTGTGCTTGCAGGAGATCTTCAATGGGCCCTACTTCTGCCCCAGCCAAGACACGCGCTGGTACGAGGCGGCCGAGCCCATGCCCGGGCCCACGGTGGAGCTGATGGCGACCTACGCCAAGAAGTACCAAATGGTGATGGTCGTCCCGCTGTACGAGCGTGAGATGAGCGGCGTGTTCTACAACACCGCCGCCGTGATCGACGCCGACGGCAGCTACTTGGGCAAGTACCGCAAGCAGCACATCCCGCAGGTGGGCCCGGGCTTCTTCGAGAAGTTTTTCTTCAAGCCCGGCAATGGTGGCTACCCCGTGTTCCAGACCCGTTACGCCAAGGTGGGCGTGTACATCTGCTACGACCGCCACTTCCCCGAGGGCGCGCGCTGCCTCGGCCTGAACGGCGCCGAGATCGTCTACAACCCGTCGGCCACCGTGGCGGGTACCTCGCAGTACCTGTGGAAGATCGAGCAACCCGCCCACGCCGTGGCCAATGGCTACTTCATGGGCAACATCAACCGCGTCGGCACCGAGGCGCCGTGGAACATCGGCAAGTTCTACGGCACGAGCTACTTCGTCGACCCGCGCGGCCAAATCCTGGCCGAGGGATCCGAGGACAAAGACGAGATCGTGGTCGCCGATCTGGATCTGCGCGTGATCGACGAGGTCCGCTCCAAGTGGCAGTTCTATCGGGACCGCAGGCCCGAGGCGTACGACGAGATCGTGAAGATCTAGCCCGAGTCGACCGAGGTCTGGCTGCGGTCCGGAGCGCCGCAGGGTAGGCTCCGGGCCGATGGGCACGACGAGGAGGAGCACACGCCGCGCGTCGAGTCCTCCACTTCCAGCCCCGCCTCGGATCCCACGTCGCTCCAGCCAGCCCGTCGCGCGGGCGCCGCTGCCGCTGCTGTATCGGCTGCGCAATCCCCCGGCGATCTTCGTCGGGCGAGAGCAGGAGCGAGCGCGCCTCCTCGACGCCATGGCGCGGTCGCCCGTGACGGCCGTGATCGGACCCGGCGGCCTGGGCAAGACGTCGCTGGTGCTCTCGGCGCTGCACGGAAGGCGTCCGAGCTGCCTCGAGCGTACCCTCTCGTTCTCGGCCTCGCCCGGTGACCGGTCGGGCGAGCAGCTCGGTCTGGCCGTGCTCGGGGCGCTGTCCGAGATGCTGGGGGGCGGACGGCTCGGGGGCGTGGCACTCACCGATCGGGCCAGCTTCGCGGCCGACGTGGTCGACCTCGCGGACACGCTCGACTGCGTCGTGGTGCTCGACGACCTCCACTTCGTAGAGGGCGACCTGATCCGCGATCTGCTCCAGGCTGCGGCGTCCTATGCGCGACGAGCGCGGTTCGTCGTGACGAGCCGCGCCCCGATCGGTGTCTCGGGCATGGAGGGCCAGATCGTCGAGCTCGGCCCGTTGGGCGTGGATGCGCTGGCGTCACTCGCCTCGCAATGGTCCCCCGGACTCGGCGACGCGGAGGCTGGGAGCGCCGCCCGCGAGGCGAACGGCTCGCCGTTCTGGCTGAAGCAACACCTCTCACGCACGAGCACGAGCCTCGAGGTCATGCACGTGCTGCTCTCGGACCTGGCTGAGCCGACCCGCCGATGGGTGCTCGCCATGGCCCGGCTGGAGATCCCCATCCGCGAGGGCGCGGCCTGTCGCTTGGGCGGCGCGCCTGCTGCTGGCGAGCTCGCGCGACTCGAACAGCGCGGGCTCCTCGAGCGAGTCCCCGAAGGGCTCCGGCTCCACGCGGTGGCACGGGCGGCGCTGCTCGCCAGCGAAGAGGACGTCCCGGCGAACATCGCGGCCCAGCTCCGCGCGAGCGGAGACCCGGCGCTCGAGCTCGAGTCGATCCGTCTCGACAAGCAGGACGGGCGCCTCGACGACGCGATTGGCACGGCGCAAGCGCTCGCAGACGACCTGGTTGCGGCTGGCCTCGCCCCGCGGCTCTGGCAGGTCCTAGAGGACGTGTTCGACGAGCGCCTGATCAGCCCGAAGCTCGCGTGCGCGCTCGATCTCGCCGGAGGAGCCGCGCTCACGTGGGCGGTCGAGCAGGCGTCGCCACGCGACCCGATGCTCCGCCTCCGCTGGCTGGAGGTGCTCGCGCACAGCTCCGCGCTGGAGCGCGCCGTGCACGATGCGCTGCTGCTCGCCGAGGAGACCCGTGCGCGCGAGCCTCCACTCGCCGCCGCCGCGCTGCTCATTGCCGCGCGCGCGTTCGTCCAGCTGAACCGCCCGCGCGAGGCGCTCGACGCCAGTGCCGGGGCGCGCGATCTCGGCGAAGGAGACCCAGTGATCGAAGCGCGCGCCGATGTGTATGCCGCGCGCGCCCACGTGTTCGAGGGGCAGACGGAGCGCGCGCTCTCGCTCGTGGCTGCGCTCGAGCCGCGCGTGGGGGCCCTCGACCCGAAGACGAGGCGTGAGATCGACGACCAGCGCGCGTCGGTCTACTTCAACCTCGGGCGTTCGCGGCGCGCGCACGACCTGTTCCTGCGCATGCACCGCGAGGGGTTGGTCTCGCCCGAGCAGCTCGGCGTCCGCACGCGGCTCGTTCGTGGCTCGCTCTTTGCCCTGGAGCTCGGAGACCTGGAGGAGGCACGGCGACTGCTCGACGAGCTCGCGCCGGTCGCACGCCGATCACAGGAGCTGTTCGCGTTCTACTCGATGAACGAGCTTCGCTATGCGGCCGCCATGGGCGAGCTGAGCGTCGCAGAAGAGCACCTGGCCGCGCTCGTGCGCGCGACGTCTGCGTCGAACAGCGGCTACTGGTCGGCGTGGATCGCGGCACCGCACCATTACCTCGGCCTGTTGCGCGGCGCCTCGCTGGACCCCCGCACGGCGGCGCGTGATCGCGACTACCCGCTCACCCGCGCGCTCGGCGCCTGGCACGAGGTGCGCGCGACGGGACGCGCCACCAGGCTCGAAGCCGCGAGCCGGGTCGACGTCGTGGACGCGGATATCGTCCTCGGCCTCGCACGCGCCACCGGAGCAAGCCTCGCTCGAGACTCCGCGACTGCCGTACGCGAAGCGCGCGCCGCACAGGTGCTCGCCGAAGAGGAAGGGCTCGTCCTCTGGCAAGCCGATGCGCTCGCCACGCTCTGCGAGTGTTTCGCGGCCTCCGGCGATGACGGGCTGCTCGCCTCCGCCACGCACCTCGAGCGGGTCGCTGCGGGATTGGGACGTTCGCGTTACGTGGCGGAGGCCAGTTTCTTCCTGGAGCTCGGACGCGGCGCGCGCGCCGACGTCGCCGTCTTCGACAAGCTCGCCGCAACCGGTGGCGCTTGTGCGGCCACGCGTCGAGCGCGCGCCATCCTCGGGTTCGACGCTGTGCTCGACAAGGTCGACGAGGCGATCGTCGCGCGCGCGCGTACGGCGCTGGCAGCCCCGACCCGCGTCACCGCATCGGGTGCGGATCGCCCGGGGCTCGGCCTCGACACGAAGCGAGCCCGCGTGCTCTTGCCTGCGGGCGACCCGATCGATCTCTCGAAGAGGCCGGTCGCCATGAAGATCCTCGTCGCGCTGTTCGACGGCGGTGGGCGCGCCTCGAAGCAGGCGCTCGTGGAGCAGGTGTGGGGCCGCTCGGACTACCACCCGCTGCGCGACGACAAGCGACTGCAGGTCGCGATCAGCCGCCTCCGCGTGCTCCTCGGAGACGAGGCGCTGGTCGAGACGACCGAGGAGGGCTACGGCCTGGCGCCCACTGTCGCCGCGTACCGCGTGTAACCCGATGTTACCCGTCAGCCGTGGCGGGCTGACGCGCGGCTTGGCAGAACGCGCGGCGGAGGTACTTCGTCATGCGATTCGTGGTCAGCGCTGGTGTGAGCTTGGGTCTCGGGCTGGGTCTTGTCGCGGCGTGCGGCAGCGGCGGCGGCGCCGACGGGGAAGGGGGCGCTGGCGCGAGCTCCGGCGGTCCAGGTGGGAGCGCGAGCAGCTCCTTCACCTGCTGCATCAACGACCAGAACTACTCTTGCCCGAACCAGGCCGCGTTCGACAAGTGCGCCGGCTTCGACATCGACGGCTGCATGGACGCGTGCGCCTTCGACGACTTCATGTGCCAGGACGCGTGTTTCGCAGAATGGTCGAGCTCGAGCCCGGACTCCTCCGACTGCAACGAGGACCCTGCGGCACAGTGCGACGGCCCCGGCCCCGGCCCGGGCCCCGGGCCCGGCCCCGGCCCCGGCTCCTGCGACGGGACGCAGACCGGTGACCAATGTGACATCGACGCCGACTGCGCCACGCAGAACTGCTTCGAGACCCATTGCTACGAGACGAGCCCCGGCAACCCTTGTGATATCGACGCCGACTGCGACTCACAGAATTGCTACGAGAGCTGCTGCTACGGCACCGGCGAGGGCGAGCCCTGCGACATCGACGCCGACTGCGACTCGCAGAACTGCTTCGACAACGTGTGCCAATGATCTCGAGGGCGTCGTGGGACGGGTCGTCGCCTCTTTCGCGACGGCCCGACTTGTGAAACGGTGGCACCAAACCCCCAGGAGCTCGCCCATGATCAGACACTCTTTCGCCGCCCTATGCGTTCTCTCGTCCGTGGCCTTGCTGGCCTGCGGAGACAGCGGCACCGGAGGCAGCGGCGGCAGCAGCTCCGGCGGCAGCGCCAGCGGCGGGGAGAGCTCCGGAGGCGGCGGCGCGGGCGGCAGCAACGTCGGTGGCCAGGGCGGCGCCGGCGGTGGTGTGGACCTGTGCGGCAACGGGATGGTGGACGCGGGGGAGGCTTGCGACGGCGCGGATCTCGCAGGCAGCGACTGCGCCGAGCTCGGATTCGATGGCGGAACGCTCGCCTGCTCTGCGAACTGCAGCTACGACACGAGCGCGTGCGTCCGCGAGACCTGCGGTGACGGTGTGATCAACGGCACCGAGGACTGTGACGGTGCCCAGCTCGGCGGCGCCACTTGCGCCAGCGAGGGCTTCGACGGCGGGACGCTGGCCTGTACCGCCGGCTCGTGCGCGTTCGACACCTCCGGTTGTGGCGACGAGCAATGCACCGACGGCGTCGACAACGACTTCGACACGCAGATCGACTGTCTCGATGGCAATTGCCTGACGGCCTGCGCCAACGCCTGCAGCTTCGTCCCAACGCTCGCCGACCCATCGACCACGACGGGCACGACCAGCGGCCACGCGGATGTCGTCGACTCCGCTTGTAGCACCGGCGGTGAGGTGGTCTATCAGGTGACGCCCACCACCACGGGCGTGCTGGACATCACCCTCACCTCTGCCACCAACCAGGGCGTGGCGGTCTGGACGGCCTGCGGTACGGGCGAGATCGACTGCGCAGACTCGTTCGGCGGTGGGACGGACGAGACGCTCACGGTGGCGGTCACCATGGGCACTCCGGTGTTCATTTCCGTCGAGGCGGCGGCCCCCGGCCAAGAGGGCGCCTTCTCGATCGACGTCGACTCCCGCGCCATCGCCTGCGGCGACAACATCACCGATCCCGGCGAGGGGTGTGACGACGGCAACACGATGACGGAAGCATGCGCGTACGGCCAGACCAGCTGCATGGTCTGCCACGCGATGTGCAACCTGGTGGCAGGCGCCACCAGCTATTGCGGCGACAGCATGATCGACGGCGGCAACGGCGAGGGCTGCGACGACGGCAATACCGTCACCGAGGCGTGCACCTACGGGCAGACGAGCTGCATGGTGTGCAACAACAACTGCGACATGGTGGCTGGGGCCACCAGCTTCTGCGGCGACAACGTGACCGACGGCGCCAACGGCGAGACGTGCGACGACGGCAACACCAATCCCAATGATGGCTGCAGCGCGACCTGCACGCTCGAGTGCCAGCCGGCGCAGTTCACCACGTCCGGGCCCGCCCCGGAGTGCTGGTGTGCGCAGTCGACCTCGGTGACGACCGTGACCGTCGCCGGTTGGGCAGAAGTGATCAACAACGCCTCCACCAGTCTCAACGCGGGCTGCAACTCGTGCGCTCCCTACACCACGAGCGTCGTGTTCTTGCCCGTCGGCACCTACAACCTCACGTCGCAGGCGGTGCCGTGCACCTGCGCTCCAAGCAGCCTGGTGCTCAATGGCGTCTTCGCCGTGCAAGGCGTCTGCGGGCCCTGATCACCTTCCGCTGATCGCACGCGAAACCCGAGCCCGCCGTGGCGTCACTCCGCGATCAGCCCCAGTGCCGCCACCTCGAGCTCCAGCCCCGCGGCCGCGTGCTCGAGGCCGGCCGCCACCGCGGGGCCCAGCGCCTCGCGCGCGCACGCGCTGGCTCGGGCGGCGCGCGCCATCACCGGTGGCGGCAGCAGGTTGCCGCGGCACAACGCGCTGAGCGCGGTCAGTGCGGGGCCAGCGCTCGCCGCGGCGTTGGCTCGGCGCTCGCACAAGCCGAGGAGCGCGCCGGCCCACCAGAACGGCGGGATGTGGTGCGCGCAGCCCTCCTCGATCGCCTCGATCATCAGCGCGGTCGGGTCCTCGCCCGAGGCCGCTCGCGCGTCGGCGAGTAGGCTGAGCGCGAGCAACGCGAACGCGCGATCGTCGGCGTCGCGGCAGGCGGCGAGCGCGCGTGTCAGCACCTGGATCGCCGCCTCGGTCTGGCCCATCATCGAGCGCACTTCGCCGAGGTGCACGAGCGGGCGGCAGACGCTCCGCCCGCCGCGCCGCGCAGACATGCTGACCGCCTGCTCGAGCATGCCTGCGGCGAGATCGAGCTGCCCCACGCGCGCCGCAGACGACGCCGCGACCGACAGCGCGAAGCCGATCAACCAGCTGCGGTTCGTGGCCGCGCCGAGCTCGAGCGCGCGCTGGCCGTGCGCCAAACCGACGGGGAACTGCCCGGCGATCTGCGCGCGAATGGACGCGCCGATCAGCCCCACGACCAGGTCGGCGCCGCCGAGCGGCTCGAGCATGGCCAGGAAGTCCGCGCCGTCGTCGTGGAGCCAGCCCGCTCCTTGCTCGAGCGCGAGCAGGCGCCCGAGCGCGCGGTCGCGCGCGGGGGACGGCTCGAGCGCACGGAGCTCGCGCTTGGCCATTGCCCAGCAGCTCGCCAGCTCGGCGAAGCGGTTCTTGCCATCCAGGTAGCGGTAGAGCGGCTCTGCGGCGTCGCCGACGCGGGCGAGATCGTGGCGCCGCACCGAGGCCTCGAACGCCGCCAACGTATCGAGGTGGTCCGGCTCGACGCGCTCGAGCCACGCTCGCTCGGGCGCGTCCTCGCCCTCGAAGTACGACTTGGTCAAGCGATCCAGGAAGCACGCCGCGTGTGCCTGCTCGAACTCTGCGCGTTGCTCGACCGTGAGCCGCGCCAGCGCCTCGTCACGCACAGCAGGGTGAAACGCGAACCTGCCCCCCTCGACGCGCCGGATCATCGACGCGTCCACCAATTGCCCCAGCTCGCGCAGGTCCGCCTTGGCGACGGCGAGCGCGGTCTCTCGCGAGAACGGCGCGCGCGTGGTGGCCAGCGCGCCGAGCGCTCGCTCGCTCTCCAAAGCCAAGAGCCGAAACGACGAGGCCAACATCGCGCGGATGCTGGTGTGGCGCGCAGGTACGTCGGGGTTGTTCGTGCGCAACAGATCGACGCCTGCTTTCAGCTCGCGCACCACCTCTCGTGGCTCCAAGAGCCGGAGCCACGCGGTCGCGAGCTCGATCGCGAGCGGGCTACCGTCCGACAGGGCGCACAGCTCGGCCAGCGCATCGCGCTCCGTGGCGCTGGGCTCCCAGCCTGGCCTTGCACGCTGCGCGCGGTCGAGCACCAAGAGGCCCGCGTCGGTGCGCTCCAGGTCGGCACCTGAGCTCGGATCCGGCATGGGCGCGAGGGACACCGCCGCCTCGGCCTGGAGCGAGAGCCGCACACGGCTGGTGGCCAAGATGCGGAGCGCAGGGCAGCCTGCGATCAGCGCGGCGAACAGCGCGGCTGCGCCCTCGATTTGCTCCACGTTGTCGCACAGGAGCAGCTGCTCGCGATCGCGCAGCCGATCGACCAGCCCCGCCACAGGCTCCTCGCGCGGGGACAGCGGGCGGAGCGCGAGCACCTCGATCAACGCGCGCACCAGCGCCGTGGCGTGCTCCACCGACTCGAGCGCGATGAACGCGGCGCCGCCGCTGAGCTCCGGCCCGAATTGCCGGGCACACTCGATCGCCACGCGCGTCTTGCCGATCCCGCCCGGGCCGAGCAGCGAGACCAGCCGTGCGCCCTTGCGCAGGAGCGCGAGCAGCTGCGAAAGCTCCCGCGTTCGGCCTACGAACGGCGTGGCGGGGTGGGGCAACGTCGAGTCGGCCGCGTGCTTCTCGGGCGCGACGAAGCAATAGCCGCCGTCGGTCGAGACCAGCGTGCGCGGCTTGGACGGGTCGGCCTCGATCTTCTGGCGGATCCGCCCCACGGTGGTGAACACCGTCCGCGAGGGGATGCCCGAGCGGTAGCCCCACACCTCGACCTGCAGCTCTTCGCGCGAGAAGGTGCGCCCCGGGTGGGCGCTCAAGTGAGACAGGAGCCTGCTCTCGATCGTGGACAGCCGCGTCTCCCCGCCCGGCCCCCAGAACACTCTCCGCTCGAGGTCGAGCTTGCCGTGCTCCAACACGAACAACATCGGAGCAGTGTATGCCGGGAGCGCTGGGGCGCGCGTTCACGACTTTTGTGACCGCCCCCACGGAAGCTGTGGACGCGCCGTGCACCAGGCCTGCGTTACGGCTTGGTCATGACCCAATCCACTCCCACGATCCCGAAGGCCCCTCCCACTGGCATCGTCCGCTTCGCGCAGCGCCTGCAGCGTCGCATCGCGTCGTTCGCGGAGCGCATGTCGCCCCCACCGTTCGCGCTGCTCGATCTCGTGATGTCGCGCTGGGCGGGGGAGGCGCTCTCCGCCATCACCGAGCTCGGAGTGCCCGAGGCGCTCGCGCAGGGCCCACGTGAGGTCGGCGAGCTCGCGCGCGAGCTCGATCTTCACGAACAGAGCCTTTACCGCACGCTGCGCGCGCTCTCCCGCGCGGGGCTGCTTGCCGAGGGCCCTACGGGGACGTTCGCGCTCACGGAGATGACCCGCCCGCTCTTGGCCAACCACCCGAGCTCGATGCGCAACATGGTGCTCGAGGTCACGCGCCCGCGAAACACCGAGGCCTGGGCCAGGTTGCACCATTCGATCAAGACTGGGGACCGCGCGTGGTCGCTGCTCCATGAAGAAGACATGTGGACGCACCTGGACCGCCACCCGGAGGAGCACGCCATCTTCCACGGCGCCATGGTCGAGCTCACGCGCGAGGCGGCACCGTCCTATGCGCGGGCGCTGGATTTCGCGAAGTTCGCCAAGGTGTGTGACCTGGGCGGCGGGCACGGTCAGCTGCTCGCGACGATCCTGGCCCTTCACCCCGAGGTGCGCGGCGTGCTCGTGGACGCGCCCAGCGTGGTCAGCGGAGCACCGCCGGTGCTCGCGAGCTACGGGGTCAGCGAGCGCTGCGAGATCGTCGCGGGCAACGTGTTCGAGTCCGCGCCGAGCGGCTGCGACCTCTACGTCGCCAAGAACATCCTGCACGGCATCTCGGACGCCACCGCGCACAGGGTGCTCTCCACGTGGCGCGACGCGATGCCCGCCGAGGGCAAGCTCCTGATCATCGACGTGGTCGTGCCCGAGCGCGAGGGCGCCTACCTGTACTGGTTGGACTTGCAGATGCTGCTGGTCAGTGAGGGCGGCCGCGAGCGCACCCGCGCCGAGTTCCAGGCGCTGTTCGAGGCTGCCGGGCTCGAGCTCGAGCGCGTGATCGAGACGCCCACCCCGCTCGACCTGCTGCTCGTCCGCCGCAAGGGCTGAACCGAGAGGCGCCCGGCGCGGCCTTCCGATTGCGTCCGCCCGGCGCCGGAGATACGCCTGGCGCGAGGTGTGGAGGGCAGCATGAGCACGACGATCATCCGCGGCGGGACGGTGGTGACGGCAGACGGCGAGCGCCGGGCCGATGTGTTGATCGAGGGCGAGACGGTCAAGGCCGTGGGCCCCAACCTGGACGCCGCCGGCGCCAAGGTGATCGACGCGGGCGGCGCTTACGTCATGCCTGGCGGGATCGACCCCCACACCCACATGGAGCTGCCCTTCATGGGCACGGTCGCCTCGGAGGACTTCTTCACCGGCACCAGCGCGGCGGCTGCGGGCGGCACCACCACCATCATCGACTTCGTGATCCCCAACCCGCAGGAGAACATCCTCGACGCGTACAAGAAGTGGCGCGGCTGGGCCGAGAAGGCGGCTGCCGACTACTCGCTGCACGTGGCCATCACCTGGTGGGACGACACGGTCCACCGCGACATGGGCATCTTGTGCAAGGAGCACGGCGTCAACAGCTTCAAGCACTTCATGGCCTACAAGAACGCCATCATGTGCGACGACGAGATCCTGGTCTCGAGCTTCTCTCGCGCGCGCGAGCTGGGCGCGCTGTGCACCGTGCACGCCGAGAACGGCGAGCTGGTGTTCCGCCTGCAGAAGGAGATCTTCGAGAAAGGCATCACCGGTCCCGAAGGCCACCCCCTGTCGCGCCCGCCCGAGGTCGAAGGCGAGGCCGCCAACCGCGCGATCCGCATCGCCGAGGTGCTGGGTGTGCCGCTGTACCTGGTGCACACCTCGTGCATCGACGCGCTCGAGGCCGTCACCCGCGCGCGGCTCGAGGGCCAGCGCGTGTTCGCCGAGGTGCTCTCGCAGCACCTGGTGATCGACGACTCGGTGTACCGCAACACCGACTGGAACAAGGCCGCCCATTACGTGATGAGCCCGCCGTTCCGGCCCAAGGAGCACCAAGCGGCCCTCTGGCGAGGCCTCCAGGCCGGCATGCTCCAGACCACCGCCACGGACCATTGCTGCTTCTGCACGCCGCAGAAGCAGGCGGGCCTCGACGACTTCCGCAAGATCCCGAACGGCACCAACGGCGTGGAAGATCGCATGGCCGTGTTGTGGACCCACGGTGTGCGCATGGGCCGCCTCACGCCCGCGGAGTTCGTGGCCGTCACCAGCACCAACGCTGCCAAGATCTTCAACATCCACCCCAAGAAGGGCACCATCGCCCCCGGCAGCGACGCCGACCTCGTGGTCTGGGACCCGGACAAGAAGCGCACGCTGTCGAAGTCGACGCACCACCAGAACATCGACTTCAACATTTACGAAGGCATGGAGACGGTGGGCAACCCGGCCGTCACACTCAGCCGCGGCACCGTGATCTGGGAGAACGATCAGCTCAAGACCACGAAGGGCGCAGGCAAATACGTGAGCCGCCCCTGTTTCCCCGAGTACTGGTCGGCACAGACTGCACGCAATCGTGCCGCAGAGCCCAGCAAGGTCGAGCGTCAGCGCCCCGCGCAGGCCAAGTGAGCTGGCGCGCATTCGTGGCGGCGCTGGGCGCCGCCACAGTTGCTTGCACCGCCAGCGAGCCGGTGGCGCCCGAGCCGGTCGAAGCCGTGCTCAGCGCTTCGACGTCGGTGACCGCGTCGGGCACGGCGTCGGCACCTGGCACTGCCTTGCTCCCTGACTCGACTGGCAAGCCGGTTGAACTCGCGAGCTCAGCTGCATCCGCGACCTCCCTCGCCGCGTCCCCCTTGGACGTGTCGGACGTCGAGCCGCGGATGCTCGTGCCGCTCGGATCGGCGTCTGCAGGCAGCCCTGCAGCGTTGATGCGGGCGTTGCAGGCGCCGGCGAAGACTTGCTTCCATCAGCACGTGGCCGGCGCGCCCAAGCGGTTCAAGATCGAGGTCGAGCTCGAGATCAGCGCGGCCGGAGCCGTCAAGAAGGTGAAGGCCAGCACCAAGGACGGACCCTCGGCGATGGCGCGCTGCATCGAGCAAGGCGTGGCCAAGCTGACACTGGATCCGGGTGAGGAGCGGCGGCTCATGGTGCCGCTCTCGTTTCAGTCCCAGTGATCGGAAGCTCGCTCGGGCGTGCGCGGTCCAACGGCGCCGCGGACCCCAGCGTAGCAAACACGCCTGTGGCGGGCGCGCAGTGCGGCCCGTCGCCCCTGCCCGAGGTGCCGCTGGACAGACGCCTGCCCACAGGCATAGTGACGGCTTGCAAGAGCGCCTCCACCGCCGATCTCACTGGTTGATCTCGCTGCTCGCAGCCGTGGCCGTGAGCTGCGGTGGCGCTAGCAGCCCGGCTGTGGAGTCGCTCCAGATCGGTGTGGCGGAGCGCTCGGTCGTGACGCGCGCTCGACCCGAGCCGCTGGTCGCACAGGCTCCGTCGCAACGCTGGCGCATCGTAGCGATGCGTGCCCGCGACGAATGGGGGTTCATGCGCGAAGGCGGTCTGATGGCGCTGTCGCTGCTGCAAGGAGCCGAGCTCGAGCTGAGCGGCTCGTCGGTGGTCGTCACCGTGCACGGAGCGCCGTTCGCCACGGGAGCGCTGGTGCAAGACGGGGCCGTGGTCAGGCTCACCTTCGGCGAGGACACGTCCACGGGGCTGGCGGGCGAGCTCGGCGCCGAGCGCGCCGGGCAACGTTCGCTCGAGAACGCGTGGGCCACGTTCACGCTGGAGCGCAGCATGGAGCCAGATCCGCGCGTGAAGCTGTGCGCGAGTGAGCGGACGTGGACCTTCAAGGCATTGGGGGCCCTGACCCGACGCGAGGCCTGCGAGACTCACGAGACCGAGCTCTCGCCGACGGGCGCGGCCGTCTCCGTCGCGCCGTAGCCTCGCTACGCGATCCCGATCAGCACGTTCGGCTGGCCTTCTTTGACGTTCAGGCCGTCGGTGGCCGGGTCGTGCTGGCGGGCGAAGGGCAGCCTCTTCTTGCCCACGAACACGGTGCTGCTGCCCTTGGCGATGGCTCCGCCGCCGGTGTGGGGGCTCTCGACGTGGGCGGCCATCCATTGCTTGGTCCCGAGCATGACCGACTGCTCTCCGTCGTAGATGTGCACGCCTTTGGAGGTGGCGTCCGAGAGCTTCTGCTTCTTCTTGGCGTCGGCCTTCTCCTTGCGCTTCCTTGCGGCCTCTTCGGCCTTGGCCTTCTTGGCGGCGGCTTCCTCGGCGGCCTTCGCCTTGGCGGCGGCCTTGGCTTTTGCCTCGAGCTCTTTGGGATCGACGTCTTCGAACTTGGCTTCGCCCGGCAGGTTGATGGGCGGCGGCGGCCCGTAGGTGGTGACGGCCCAGGGGCTGGTGTCGGCGCGTGCTGCTTGCCACACGCTCACGTGCACGTGCTGATCGTGCGGCTTGTCTTTCCAGTCGGAGTACGGGCGCCAGCCCTTCTCGGGCCGGCGCAGATCGTAGATGCGCCGGTTCCAGATCACGTACTTCACGCGCGGGTCGCGGATGGCGTACGCGGCGATCACGTCTCCGTTCGCGCCGGAGGCCGGGTCGTGCGAGATGTCCATCGCGTCGCCGGTGTTGTGGTCGCTCTTGCGCTTCTTGTGCGCGGCGTCGCCCCAGGTGCCGTCGTGGATCTTGTTTCGCTTGGGGAACGCTGTGTTCGCGTCGGTCCTCAGCTGCTGGATCGCGGGCGCCTCTCCTGCCATGAGATCTACGAGAGCACCGCGATCGGCTCCTTGCCAAGCAGATCGATGCTTGGGCTGGCGATCTGTGGGCAAGGGTGGTGGTCTACGCCTGCACCATGCGCGCCTACCATATGAATGAAGCGTCCTTCGACCTGCCCGACGGCAACTTCGTCGATCGCACCGTGACTTACCTCGAAGGCACGGCGCCTGGTGGCGCGGACGTCGTGCTGTACGTCGAGCGGCAGCCGTTTCCAGCAGGGCGGAGCTTGCGCGAGCTGGCCAACAACCATGTGCAAGACGCGAAGAAGAGGCTGCGCGGCTACACGATCATGGGCCAGCGCGAGCTCGAGGTGCTGGGGCTGCCAGCGCTCGATCTGGGCGTGCGTTGGCGCAGCAACAAGGACGAGCTGGTGTACACCAGGCAGGTTCACCTCGTGCTCGATTCCACGTGGCTGATCGTCGCCGGCGAGGCGCCCGTCGCGGATCGCGAGTTCTGCGACGCCTGTGTCGACAGGGTGCTCTCGACCCTGAGGCTCAGAGGCTGACCATCAGTCGTGCGGTGCGATCACCACACCCTGACTCCAACGCGTCCGCGGTGGGGATCCCTTGGGGACCTCTCGCAGCAAGCTGCGCCGACCGGCTCCGACGCTCGCGACCGCGCGCTCGGCGTCGCTCCCCGCAGCGCGTAGCTGCAGGGCCTCCTCGGCGGTGATTGCGAGCACGCACCAGGCTTGCGGATCCTCGCCGTCTTGCCAGTCGACCGTCTCCGAAAACACCGACACGAACGTCTGCCCACAAGCGGCGCAAGAGCGCAGCTTGATCGTGAAGTGAGATTCCGAGACGAGCTCCAACTCGATGCGCAACGCGCTCGTCACGGCCTCCCACGCGGCTGCGGCGTCGTCGGGAAGGCAGCGCGCGCAGCCGAACCCGTCGGCGCTCACGTCAGCGCTCCACCACGCGGGCCTTGGCCACCACCCAAGCGCCCCCCTCTCGCACGAGGTGGATCTCCGCGACGACGCCCTCGACGTCGTACTTCAGACCCACTTGAGCGCGGTCTTTGGACATGATCAACGAGCTCAGCGACATGTGCGGCCTGCCACCGAGCTCCGCTTCTGCCACGTAGACGACCGGCTGACCGAACTTGTGGAGCTTGGGCTCGCTCATCAGCGGTCCGGAGCGCCGCATGACCAGCGGCGCACGCTCGGGGGCTTGCGCCACGTGCCAATAGGGCTCGAGCTCCTTGGCGTCGATGGCGGCCTGCAAGAGCGCGGCGAGCGGATCGGGCGCTTGCGCAGGCGCGAGCGCGCTGGGCTGGGCCGAGGTCGAAGAGACCGCGAACAGCGTGCCCGCAGGCGCTGCGCTCGGCGGTGAGAGCACGATCGGCTCGGGGCTCGGGCTCGGTGTGCAGCCGAGCCAGGTCGTCACGAGCAAAGTCGGTAGCGGGCCGCGCCAACGCACGCCGTGGAGCCTAGCAGAGCCTGGGATCAATCCCCGTTGGCCAGCACCGCCACTGCAGACTCGACGCGGGCGAGCGCGCGGGGCAGAACTTCGTCGCTCGGTTCCTCGCCGAAGAGCTCCTCGGCTGAGAGCGGCTCTCCGATGCGAAAACGCAGCGTCCAGGGCACCCAGGGGAGGAACACGAGCGGCGAGCCCAGCCACCACCAGATCGTCAGCGCTCGCCAAGGCCACGCCAGCGGCAGGCCCCACCAAAGACCCGCGGCGACGGCCACGCCGAGCACGCTCAGCGCCCAGCGCTTGGTGCCGATCAGGCGCGGTTGCACCAAGAGCGTTGCGAGCCAGCGCGCCCGCAACAAGATCGGTGCGGTGAACGAGCTCCCTCGAATGCCCATGGGTACGATGGGCACGCGTGTCTCCCTCGCGAGGCGCAAGAAGCCGAGTCGTCCACCGAAGTCGACCTCGTGGGCGTTCCACACGGGGCGCAGTCCTTCGTGATCGCCGCCTGGAAAGACGAGCAGTGGCACCCCCTGCTCGAGCGCCGCGCGCATGGCCTCGAAGGTCGACGGTACCGCCCCGACCGCGCGCAGCCCCGCCGACACAGGGAACACGCGAAAACCGATCGGCAACGCGACCCCTGCCAACCGTCGATCTGGGCCGACCACCCGCAGGTAGGTGGTCACGAAGGTCAAGAGCTCGCTGATCGCGATGCCCGCCGAGTGATTGGCGATCAGGAGGAACGGCCGCTCACGCGGCAGGTGCTCGGCCCCCTCCAAGGTTGGTCGGTGAAGCAGGCGCACCAGGGGCTCGACGCGGCGCGCTAGCCGCACCAACCCAGGTGACGGCCGACCGGGGTGCTCGACCTCCTGCTGGCTGGCCCAGCGCGCGTGGCTCACCTGACGATCCTAGCCGAGGCACCGCGCGGCCCTTCCGGCGCGCGCCTCTTTGTGCGAAAGCTCACGTCTTCTCGCAGCACGGAGCCCCCCCATGATCCCCGCCTTTTCCGCCAAGAGCTACGACTTCACCGAGTTCGTCACCGCCAAGAACTACATCGGCGGCGATTGGGCCGAGCCCAAGGCGCCGACCGGCACGCTCGAGGTGCTGAACCCGCGCTACGGCAAGTCGATGGCGAAGGTGGCGATGAGCGCTGCCGAAGACGTTGCGCTCGCCGTCAAGGCCGGCGAGGCCGCGTTCAAAGAGTGGAAGGAGTGGCCCATCCGCGAGCGCGCGCACGTGCTCTACAAGCTGCGCGAGCTGATGACCAAGAACCTCGACGAGCTGAGCTGGCTCGTTTGCCACGAGAACGGGAAGATCTTTGCCGAGGCCAAGGCCGAGGTCGAGAAGGGCATCGAGTGTGTGGAGTACGGCTGCTCGTTGCCCAACCTCGCTGCCGGCAACCAGCTCGAGGTGAGCCGCGGTGTGGCGTGCGAGGTGGTGTACGAGCCGCTCGGCGTGGTCGCCGGCATCGTGCCCTTCAACTTCCCGCTCATGGTCCCGCTGTGGATGTTGCCGCAGGCGCTGGTGGGCGGGAACGCGTTCATCCTCAAGCCCAGCGAGCAGGTGCCGCTGTCGTCGCTGCGCTTGGCCGAGCTGCTCAAGGAGTCCGGCCTGCCCAAGGGTGTGTTCAACCTCGTTCAGGGTGGCAAAGAGGTGGTCGAGGCCATCTGCGACCACGACGGCATCAAGGCGGTGGGCTTCGTCGGCTCCACCAAGGTGGCGAAGCTCGTGTACGGGCGCGCCAGCGTGAACGGCAAGCGCGCGCTGTGCTTGGGCGGCGCCAAGAACCATCTGATCGTGGTGCCTGACGCGGACGTGGAGATGACGGCCGAGAACGTGCTCGCCTCGTTCGCGGGTTGCGCCGGCCAGCGCTGCATGGCGGCCAGCGTCATGGTCGCCGTCGGCGACGTGGAGCACATCATCAAGGCCATCCAGGAGAAGGCCGCCAAGGTCGTCACCGGTAAAGACATGGGCCCGGTCACCAACGAGGCAGCCGTCAAGCGCATCGTCGGCTACATCGACGACGCCGAGAAGCGTGGCGCGAAGGTGCTGCTCGATGGCCGCAAGGTCAAAGGTGTCGAAGGTGGCTATTGGGTCGGCCCCACCATCATCGATCACGTCACCGCCGACATGCCCGCCGCCAAGGAGGAGATCTTCGGGCCAGTGCTCTCCATCTTGCGCGTGCCCAACCTGGAGAAGGCGATCGAGATCGAGAACTCGAACCCGTATGGCAACGCCAGCAGCATCTACACCTCCAGCGGGGACGTCGCCCGCCGGGTGATGCAGTCGGTCGACGCAGGTATGTGCGGCGTGAACGTCGGCGTTCCCGTCCCCCGCGAGCCGTTCGGCTTCGGCGGCTGGAACGACTCGCTGTTCGGCCACGGCAACATCACCGGCTGGGACGGCTACCGGTTCTGGACGCGCCAGCGCAAGATCACCAGCAAGTGGGCGCTCCAGAAGGACGCCACCTGGATGGGCTGAGCCTCCCTCCCAACTCCGCTCCGCGCGGTCTCAGCGCACCAGCAGGAAGATCAACATCAGCGAGGCCGGCGCGATCACGAACGCGCCGATCACGGGCACGACCCAGGGACGTCGCTTGCGGAAGGCGGCGAACCCTGGGGCGTCCCAGCGTCGACCGCCGAACCAAAGCGCCGCGCCGATCGCCATGAACAAGCCAAAGTGGGGCCAGCTCGCCGGCAGCGGGATGCCGCGGCTCGTGCCCTCACCAGCGATCTCGAAGCGGTGGCCTGTGACTGCCGAGATCGCCACGAACAGCGCGTAGATCCAGGCGATGCCGCCGCACCACATCACGCCTTGGGCGAACGGCGACGGAGGTTGGGGGGCCGCGGCGGTCATGTCGTCGTCGTACGGCCGCGCTCGCTGGCCAGTTCCCTCGGCTCATGCCGCCAAGAAGTACGCTTCGAACAGCGCGATCGCCGCCTGACGATTGGGTAGGCCCAGCGTCTCGCAGCCCTTCGCCGCCTCGAGTGAGCCCCGCAGCTCGGCGACGGCTGCTGCGCGGGCAGCGGCCACTTGCGCGCGGCCTCGTTCGTCCAAGTGCCCGGACAGCCAGTGGTCGACGTCCTCGGCCAGCGCGGCGTGCGCACGCTCGTCCTTGGCGACGCCGCGGAACGTCCCGCGCAACGACGGGGCCGCGCGCTGGGCCTGATAGCTCGCGACCAGCGCACCGTAGGCCTCGCGCACGCAGCCCTCGACAGCGTTCTCGATCGCGATGGGCAAGAGCTCGCGCACGCCCAGCTCTGCGTGCGACGGCACGCTGACTGTGGCGCCATGCTGGGCTGCGAGCCGGCGCATGGCGCGGGCGTGGCACACCTCGTCGCGCGCTGCGGCGCGCGCGCGCTCCACCAAGGGCACGGGTGCCCCGTGCTCGTGGAGCTCTCGTGCCAAGCGTTCGAACGCGGGCACGCTCGCCGCTTCGAGCTCGGCCATGGAGGCCAGCTCCTCGCCGACCGACCAGTTGGCGCTGAGGCGGTTCGTGCTCAAGGCGAGCCCCTCGGGCTGCCTGCCGCAGTTGTGCCTTCCTCGTGGGTTCTTCTCGAAGCCGTGCGCAGCGAGCTTGCTCGAGGCGACCTTGCCGTCGGGGTGCAGCTCCACCTGTTCGACCACCATGCGCAAGCCGGGTGCCTTTTCTTTGTACGGCGGCGGGCACGGCTGCGAAGGACCAGGCATGGGGCAGCAGGTCGGCACGCGCGTGACCTCGATGTTCGTGTCCTCCTTCGCCCGGATGATGGTGCACGAGACCAGCTTGCGCTGAGCGTCCCAGTACGCGCTCTCTTGGATCATCGGCGCGTACTCGGCGGTCTGAGTGTGCTTCACGCGGGTGACGTCCACCTTCACCGTCTCCTTGTACTGCGCGCAAAACTCCATGGGCTTCGCCTCTGCGCCCACCGCCACGTTGGGCACTTGGGTGGGGCTCGGGTCGCCCTCGACCGTCGGATCTTCGGGCGGTGCTGTCGCTGTCGCGAGCGAGCCCGTCCCCGTGGTGGTGGTCACCAGCGAGTCCGACGACTGCGCATCGGGCGCCTTCTGGCAGCCAGCAAGCACGAGCATCACCGCGTGGGCGATGCGGCGATCGACGGACGAGGAGAGGTGCGAGCGCATCATCAGACTGTAGCGCCGTGCCCCACGCGCGCGTGCTACCGTTTCGCTGGGTGCGGTCGGTTTCAGCGTCGGCGATGGTGTGTGTGGCAGGGCTCGGCTGCGCACCACCCCGCTCGCCCGTCGCGCCAGTGGTCGATCTGCGGCTCGGCCTGGTGGCCGCGGTCAGCTGCGGCACCACCGCGCGTCCCGCGGCCGACCGCGAGACATGCCTGCTGGTGGACGTGTTGCAGGATCGGGCCATCGCCGATCCCACCGTGCTTGGCGCGGGCTACGAGGTGAGCTGCCGCGTCGGTCGCGGGTCACACATGGCTGCCGTGCCAGTGTCCGCTCTGGCGATGACCGGCGTAGGCGCGAGGGCGCTTGCGACGGTGCGGTTGGGTCACTTGCCTGCGGGCCTGTCACAGGTGCGCTGCGGCGTGCGTGCGGATCCTCGCGTGCCAGAGCCGGCAGAGAACAACCAGCTGCACGCCGAGATCGAGGTGATCGGCTCGTCGCGGGCGTGGCGCTTCGACTTGGCGCTCACATCGATCGGCGAGCTCGCGCTCGTGCCGTGGAAGGGCAGCGAGGCGCCACTGCCCGATCAGCTCACGCTGCGCGCGGTCGTCACCAACACCGGGCGCGAGGCGGTGCCCTCCATGTTGGTGACATGTGCGGTCAGCGAGCCGATGATGCGCGTGCCCCTCTTCCTCCAAGGCGGCGGCCACGGCGACGAGCACAACTGGACGCCTCCCGGCGCGGCGGTCGAGCTGACGGCTACGCTGCCCTGGGAGCGAGGGCGTCCGCTGCCCGCCAGCGCCGGGATGCTGGCGGCTTGCCACGTCACTTCGGGTGAAGGCTGGGCCCTGCCAGACGCGGTCCCGGAGAACGATCGGTTGGAGCGCACGCTCGTCCGCTGACTCCGCCCTTTTCGCGACGGGGTGGTGGTGCTTATTCTCGGCCACCGCCATGACGATGAGCTCCCAAGAGATGGTCGAGCTGTGCCTCAAGCACAGTCTGTTCTCGTGGTCCGCAACGGGAAAGGTGGATCCCCTGCCCATCGCGCGGGCCGAGGGGGTGTACCTGTACTCGCCCGAGGGCAAGCGCTGGCTCGACTTCAACAGTCAGCTGATGAGCGTGAACATCGGCCATGGCCACCCCAAGGTGGTGAAGGCGATCCAAGACCAAGCGGCATCGCTGGTGTTCGCGGGGCCCAGCATGGCCACCGAGGTACGCGCGCGCCTGTCGAAGCGGCTGGCCGAGCTGGTCCCGGGCGACTTGAACACGTTCTTCTACACACTGGGGGGGGCCGAGGCGAACGAGAACGCGATCAAGGCCGCGCGCTTGTTCTCCGGCCGACACAAGATCATGGTGCGCTACAGGAGCTACCACGGCGCCACGCACGGCGTGATGTCCCTCACCGGCGATCCGCGCCGCTGGCCGAACGAGCCCGGCATGGCGGGCATCGTGCGCGTCATGGACCCTCGCCCATACGACTACTCATTCGGCGCGGACGACGCGGCGATCGTCGAGAACAACCTGCGCTACGTCGAGGAGGTCATCCAGATGGAGGGCCCGCACACGATCGCGGCCATGTTCATCGAGACGGTGACCGGCACCAACGGCATCTTGGCGCCGCCCAAGGGCTACTTGAAAGGCCTCAAGGCGCTGCTCGAGAAGTACGGCATCTTGCTGGTGTGCGACGAGGTCATGTGTGGCTGGGGTCGCACCGGCAAGCTGTTCGCCTTCCAGCACGGCGACATCGTGCCGGACATCGTCACCATGGCCAAGGGGCTCACCAGCTCGTACATGCCGCTGGGTGTGATGGCGGTCTCGGATCGCATCGCGGAGCACTTCCGTCAGAACGTGTTCTGGGGCGGCCTGACCTACAACGCTCACCCCATGTGTCTCGCCGCCGCGTTGGCTGCGGTCGAGGTGCTGATCGACGAGGGCATGATCGACAACTCCGCCAAGATGGGCGAGGTGATGCGTGGCCACATGGAGCGCCTGGCCAAGAAGCACAAGAGCGTGCGTGAGCACCGCAACATCGGCCTGTTCGGGCTGATCGAGCTGCGCAAGAACAGCAAGAACGAGCGGCTCGTGCCCTACGCCGGCTCCCACCCGGTGATGGCCAAGCTCGGCAAGTTCTTCAAAGACAATGGCCTGTTCACGGTGCTGCAGTGGTCGGGGGTGATGTGCAATCCGCCCCTCTCCATCAACGAGGCCCAGCTCGGTGAGGCGTTCGAGATCGTCGATCGCGGCCTCGATCTGATCGACGAAGTGTTCGAGGGGTAGAGGGTATTTCCCCGCGCTGGCCACCTGGTATGGTGCGCGGTCATGCGAACCCTGCCCATCCTAGTGGCCTCTCTCGTCCTCGGCGCTTGTGCCGCCTCGGAGCCGTGCCCTTCCGTCCCCACCAGCGAGGTGAAGGCCGAACCGGCACCTTGCCCCGAGCCGAGCGCACCGCCAGTCGCGGTCGAGCCCACCGACGAGTCCGACGCCGACATCCTGTCGCTGGCCGAAGCCGCCAAGAAGTGTGAGTTCCAGAACGGTCGCTTCGAGTGGGATTGCCCGCAGTACAAGGAGTGGAGTCGCGAGAGCGACGATCTGTTCGAGAGCGCGAACGGCAACGCCACGCTGCTCAAGATGCTCGAGGACAGCGACATTCGCTCGCGCGCGCTGGTGGCAGATCGCGGGTTCACCGCCGGTCGCACCTTCTTCGCCGACAAGAAGCGGGCCGAGCGCCTGCTCAAGGTGATCGACAAGGAGCGCGAGACCAAGCTCTTGTCCTCATACGGCAAGTTCGCCGCCCACATCGATGGGGAGAAGATCCTGGGCCGAGACCTCAAGGCGCTGGCGCAACACCCCTCGACCGAGCTGCGCTCATCGTTCGCCGAGCACGTGTTGCCTCAACACCCCAATGCGTTCTCGCTGGAGATCGTGAAGACCATGCTCGACGACGCCGACTGGTCCGTGCGGCGCGCCGCCTTGCGATCGCTCTCGGCCAACGGTCGCACGCGCCCGAACGACGCGATCTGCACGTTGCTGAAGACGCAGCTCAGCCGCGACGACAAGCTGGTGGAGACCGCCATCGATGCTGGCAGCAGCAGCAAGTGTCCGGGCATGGTCCAGAGCGTCATCGCCGAGGTGGAGAAGCGCGCAGCCGATCCCGACCGCTTCGCCAGCAGCGACCTGGCTGGGATCAGCTGGTCGCTCTCGTCGATCTGCTGGCGAGGCAACGTGGGTGAGGACGTCAAGAAGCGCGTGTTCGACGTGGCCAAGAAGGTCACGCCCAAGCTGAGCGACACCTGGCGCAAGCGGAGCTGGATCGACCTGTTCCGTCGCTGCGATCTGGCCCGCGCCAAGGAGGCGCTTCAACCCTTCGCCAAAGAGAAGGAGAAGGACGTCGCAGACCGTGCCAAAGAGGAGCTCAAGCGCGTCGACGAAGAGCTCAAGCAGAACAAGAAGTGACGGAGCTTCAGCTCCAGGTCCCTTGGAACTGGAACGAGGTCGCGTTGCTCTGTAAGAGCTCCAACGTCACCGAGCTCGCGCCGGCGGCCTCGAGCGCAGCGCGGAAGCCAGTGCCGTAGGCCGCTGCGAGGAAGCGGGGCATCAGCTTCGGGGGGCAGGTCATGGTCAACGTGGCGCTGCCCTTCGCGAGCTTGGGAGCGCCGAGCTCGATGCCGCGGTGAAAGTGGCCCCACCGCTCGCTCGCGCCGCGAAGCACTCGCTCTGGGCTCACCAGCTTGAACAGGATGGCGTAGAGCGGGCCTCGCAGGAGGCGGGTGTTGTGTTTGTAGGCCCACTCCAAGAACGAGGCGTCGCTCTCCATCAACAAGTAGCGAACGCCCACGAACAGCGTCACGGCGTGCACCTCGGGCACCCACGCGCTCACCGGGGGCGGGGAGGTGATGAGCTCGCCCACGGCCTCGGGCAGCTTGCCGGCCAGATCGCTGCCCGCAAGCTCGCGCGTGAACTCGCGCAACACCGAGGCCTTGACGATCACCTCCGGGTAGCTGTCGAGCCCCGCCGGCAATCCGGCGACGTAGTCGTCCACCGCGCTCCCCACCGCGAGGAGGCTAGCAAAGGATGGCTGCCTTTTGGCAGCTCAGGCCCTCTTCTTGTCGAGCGCACGCGAGCCGGCCACGTACAGCGCGCCGGCGATGAAGAAGCCCGTGAACCACGCGTACACATAGATGTCGTCGAAGAAGCCCTTCTCGCCGCCGATGATGCGTGAGCTCTTCAAGAAGCCTGGCACGTTCGGCAAGATGCCCAAGAACAGCGCGCCGAGGGCGACCCAGTTCCACTTGGGGTAGCGCCCGTTCACGCGGTAGAGGTCCGGAACGTCGAGCTCCTTCTTCCGCAGGATCCAGTAGTCGGCCACCATGATGCCGGCGATGGGGCCGAGCAGCGCGGAGTAGCCGACCAGCCAGTCGAAGATGTAGACGTCGGCGCTGGAGAGGAACTTCCACGGCATCATCACGATGCCGAGCACGCCGGTGATGATCCCGCCGGTCTTGAAGGAGATCAGGCGCGGCGCCAGGTTGGCGAAGTCGTTCGCGGGGCTGACCACGTTCGCGGCGATGTTGACCGAGATGGTGGCCACGCTCACGCCGAACAGTGCGAGCACCGCCACGAGCAGGCGGGTACCCGAGCCCGCGATCAGCGGAGCGTCGAGCCCCGGCGGTGGCGTGGGTGAGGTGAGCTGCGACAGCACGTGCACTGGATCCCACAGGTCCTTCGCCTCGCTGCCGTGCAGGATGGCGAGCGACGCGCTGGTGATCACCACCCCCATCGCCGAAAACACGATCATGGTGGTGGGCAGTCCCAGCACTTGGCCGAGCATCTGCTCGCGCTGACCTTTGCCGAAGCGGGTGAAGTCCGGGATGTTGAGCGAGAGCGTCGACCAGAAGCCGATCATGCCCGTGAGCGAGGGCACGAACACCTTCCAGAACGCGCCCATCGAATCGAACTTGCTCGGCTGGGTCATCATCGGGCCCACACCACCGGCCGCGCCGACGGCCCAGATCAAGAGCGCCGCCGCCATGACCAGCACCAGCGGCGCCGCCCAGTTCTCGAACACGCGCACGGCGTTCATGCCGACCAAGATGATCGCGATGTTGAGCACCCAAAAGATCAAGAACGTGATCGCCGACGGAATGCCCAAACCCAGGATCTGCGTGTCGCCGCCGAGCGCGGCGAACGAAGGCCACAGCGCCACCATGAAGGTCTTCACCGCCTCGCCGCCGATGAAGGTCTGGATGCCGAACCAACCGCACGCCACGATGGCGCGCAGCACGGCAGGCACGTTGGCGCCGGCCGTGCCGAACGACGAGCGCGCCAACACGGGGAAGGGAATGCCGTATTTCGTGCCAGGGTGAGCGTTCAGCAAGATGGGCGCCAGCACGATGATGTTGCCGAGGCCAATCGTGAGCAGCGCCTGCCACCAGTTCATGCCCACGGCCACCAGCCCGCCCGCGTACATGTACGTCGGGATGCAATGGGCCATGCTGATCCACAACGCCGCGAAGTTGTAGGTGGTCCAGTTGCGTCGCGCCTTGGGCACGGGCGCGAGGTCGCCGTTGAACAGCGGGCTGTCCGCGATGTCCGGAGGGAGCTCCGCGAGGGCTTCGCGCGCCAGGGCCGGGTCGTGCATGGTCAGGCGACGATGGCACAGAAAGCCGCGTTCCCGCTACTTCCGCCCAGCGGCTAAGATTCCGCCATCGAAAAGCCGCCGTTCGATTCCATGTTCGCCAGCTTGCGGGTGGATGCTGCCGCGGTTCCGCTCGACGGGACGCTCGGGCGCGAGCGCACGCTCACGGCGTCTCCGCTCTCGTTCCGAACGCTGCCGCTGCCGACAGTGTCGTTGACCACAGGGGGTGACCTCGAGGTGAAGGAGACCCTCGGTCAGGGGGGCATGGGCAAGGTCACGGTGGGTGTGCAACGCGCGCTCGAGCGCGAGGTGGCGGTGAAGATGCTGCTCCCCGAGTACCAGGACGACCGCGAGGCGCGCGCCATCCTGCTCGCGGAGGCGCTCGCCGCCGGACAGCTGGAGCACCCCAACATCGTGCCCGTGCATTTGTTGGCGCAAGATGCAGCCGGCCACCCGCTCCTCGTGATGAAGCGCGTCAGCGGCGTGAGCTGGTTCGAGTTGCTCGAGGACGACGGCCACGTCGCCTGGGGATCGTTCCAGGGTTTGTCGAGCGACCACCTGCGCAGCCATCTCGAGATCCTGATGCAAGTGGCGAACGCGGTCAGCTTCGCCCACTCGCGGGGCGTGTTGCACCGCGACATCAAGCCCAGCAACGTGATGGTCGGCGAGTTCGGCGAGGTGTACCTGGTGGATTGGGGGCTGGCGACGCGCTTTGGTGCGGGCGCACCTCCGAACGCGGGGATGCTCGGGACCCCCCAGTTCGTGGCGCCCGAGATGCTCGACGATTCTCTGGAGCAAGGCCCTTGGACCGACGTGTACCTGATGGCGGCGACGCTGCACCACGTGCTGACCCGTACGCCGCGGCACCATGGCGCCGACTTGCGCGAGACGCTGGTGAACGCGTGGAGATCCGATCCGGTCAGCTATGGCGCGAGCGTGCCTGCCGAGCTGGCTGAGCTGGCCAACCGGTGCACGCAGCGCGACCCTGCGCTGCGCCTCCGCTCGGCGTCGGCTTTTCGCGCCGCGCTCGCCGACTACCTCGCACACCGAGCCTCGCTGGCGCTGGCCGAGCGGGCCGCGGCACGCCTGGCCGAGCGACCTCGGGAGCTGCGCTCCCCCGAGGATGTGGCGCTGTCGCGACGCTTGGCCACCGAGGCACGCTTCGGCCTACTCAGCGCGTTGGGAGACTGGCCCGAGAATGAGCGGGCGCGCGCCGGGCTGCGCGAGGCGCTCGGCGTGCTCGCCGAGATCGAGCTCGCCGGTGAAAACCTCGAGGCGGCCCGTGCGTTCGCGGCCGAAATCGAGCCGCCCGACCAGCAGATCCTGGAGGCGATATCGGCGCTCGATCAGAAGCTCGCAAGCCGCGCGCAGGAGAGCTCGGAGCTGCGCGCCATGGCGCGCGATCATGATCCTCGGATCGACTCGGCGGGGCGCTTCTGGTTGGCGATCTTCGTGACGTCGGTCGCCGCGGGCACGACCATCTTCTTCATCGCTCGCGGCAATACGCGCACCGACCCGGTGGGGCCGGCAGGGCTCGTGCTCGTGATGGTCGGCATCCTGCTGGCCGTGGGCGTGGGCATTCTCTTGGCGCGCAAGCGCTTGTTCTCGAACGCGCTGAGCCGCCGCCTGATCGGCTCGTTCCTGCTCACCCTGGCGGGCATCTTCTTCCACCGCGTGCTGGCCTGGGTGGACGGGCGCCCGGTAGAGCTCACCTTGCGTTCGGACATGATGCTGTCTGCGGTGGCGCTGTCCATCGTGGGCCTGTTCGGGTCGCGGGCCTGGCTTTGGGGCGCGCTCTGTCTCTTCGCGGGCAGCGTCGCGGCGACGCTGCTGCCAGGGGTCGAGCGCGAGGTGTTCGGCGCGGCGGCGGTGCTGTCGTTCTTGGCGGTGGCCTGGGGCGAGAAACTCAGGGTAGACAGCACACGAGCAGGCCGCCAGAAGGGGTGAGGTTGCCGGTGTGCGAGGGAGAGCTCGCGCAGGTCAGGTTCGCGGGCGCGTGGGCGATCACCGCTGCGAACGGGTTGTTGGCCGAGTCGCGCCAGCACGCGATGGTCTCCACTTCGGTCGAGCCCGCGTCGGAGCAATCTTGGTTGGCGAACAGCTCGAACGTGACCAGGCCACACGCCCCGGACGACGTGCCGCACTGGCAGGTGCAGTCTCGACTGTCGATGACCTCGTTTTGCCGGTACAGGTGCTGCTCCACGTACCCCACCGGGCACATCGCGCCCTGAGGGTCCGGGTCGTAGAAGCAAATCGGATCGGTCGACTCCGGGATGCACGCCTGTCCGGGGCCGCAACCATCCGAGCCGATCTCACAAGCGGAGCGCGGCTCGATCAGCTGCGGCGTGGGATTCGTCGCAGGGAGGTTGTTCGAGACACACTCCGGCAGCTCGGCCGAGCCCATGAATTTGACGCTGCGCGCGGGGCTGCCGCCTGGTTGCGGCGTCTGCGTACAAGCGCCGGCCGCCGGGGAGAACGACGTCCCACCGGCGCCGTCGCTGCAGTTCGGACTGGAGTGTGCGTAGGTCAGGTTGGAACCCAGATCACAGTTGGCCGAGGCGGGGCCGCAGCCGCAGTTGCAGATGGCATCCTGATCGACGAAGTCGGGGCCTGCGGTGAACGACGTCGGCCCGGCGCACACGCCTTGCACCAGTGCCACGGGGCCCAGAAACCCCGTGGGAGGATCGATGCAGGTCCCCCTCGAATCGGCGCATGGCGACGGTGCACCTCCGACGCCGCCGCCACCGCCGCCCGGACCCGCTCCACCTTGTGGCGCGTCTCCACCCGCAGCGCTGCCACCCAGCCCTTGACCACCCACCGAGGGCCCGCCGGCCGCAGCGTCACCGCCCTGAGCGCTCGGCCCGACGGCGTCGAAGTCGAGCGTGCAGGCCGCGGCGGCGAGGGCGGCACACGCGAGCAGGCCAAGTCGACAGCGAAGGTCCAAGCGTCCGAGCGTAAACAACCTCTCGCGCGCGCGCCATGCTCAGCGGCCATCCTCACGCCGCAGGGTGCGTCGTTCACGCTCCACGGCGGAGTAGCGGAGCCAGTTCACCTTGGCCCGACGGATCCAGGTCGCGATTTCTCCGGCTTGCGCTTTTGCGTCTCGGTCGGCGATCGCCAGCAACGGCTCGTAGAACGTGCAGCTCGAGAGGCCGCGCACCACGCTCTGCTCACCACCCCCCTTGCGGATGGCGAACAGGTGGGTGCGCACGGCGCGCACACCCACCCCCACCGCGACCTCGACGAAGTAGGTCTTGCCTGCCTCGAGCTCCGCCTCGAGCACGCCGAGGTTCTCTCCTTTTGCCACGAACAAGTGGTGCCCAGCGGCGAGGCTCCGCGAAAAGCAAGATCGACTCACGCTGTCGCCCACGAGGGAGCCCGTCCCGTCGACGATGGTGACCAGCGTGTCCGGTGCGGTCCGCTCGGGGCGCAGGAACACCACCACCGCCCGCTCCTGGCTGGGGTTGGGCAACGTCTTGTGCGAGAGCTCCCTCATCCGCGCCGACGAGGTGCCGCAGCCTGGCACCAGCAGCGCGAGCGCCAGCAGAGTGGCGGCGCCGAGCCTCAGGACTCGCCGACCTTCTCGCGCACGCCCTTGGCGCGGAGCGCTGCCTGCGCGCTGGCGAGGCGGGCGATGGGTACGCGGAACGGAGAGCAGCTGACGTAGTCGAGGCCCGCTTGCACGAAGAAGCCGATCGAACGCGGATCGCCGCCGTGCTCGCCGCAGATGCCGAGCTTGATCCCTGGCCGTCCCGCGCGACCGCGTTCGCACGCGAGCTTGACCAGCTGCCCCACACCCACCGTGTCGATGGTCTTGAATGGATCGTCCTGCAGGATGCCGCCGCTCAGGTAGCGAGGCAAAAAGCCGGCGACGTCGTCGCGGCTGAAGCCCAGCGTGAGCTGCGTCAGGTCGTTGGTGCCGAAGCTGAAGAACTCGGCCTCTTCGGCGATCTTGTCGGCCACCAGCGCGGCGCGCGGCACTTCGATCATGGTGCCGACGAGGTAGGGCACCTCGACGCCCTTCTCTTGGAACACCTGCGCGGCCACCTCGCGCACGATCTTCTTCTGGTGTACCAGCTCGGTGACCGCGCCCACGAGCGGCACCATGATCTCGGGCAGCACCTGCTTGCCCTCGGCCTTCACCGTGCACGCGGCCTCGAGGATGGCGCGCGCTTGCATCTCCGTGATCTCCGGGTGGGTGATGCCCAAGCGACAGCCGCGGTGGCCCAGCATGGGGTTGGCCTCGGACAGCGCGCGTACGCGGGCTTGCAGGCGCTCCACCGAGATCTTCATCGCGCGAGCGACCTCTTCTTGTTGCTTGGGCTCGTGCGGCAAAAACTCGTGCAGGGGCGGATCGAGCAGGCGGATGGTGACCGGCAATCCGTCCATCGCGCGGAACAGGCCGATGAAGTCCTCGCGCTGGAACGGCAGCAGCACCGCGAGCGCGCGGCGGCGCTCGCGCTCGTCGTCGGAGACGATCATCTCGCGCATGGCCAAGATGCGGTCCTCTTGGAAGAACATGTGCTCGGTGCGGCATAGGCCGATGCCTTGCGCGCCGAAGGCGCGCGCCACCTCTGCGTCCTTGGGCGTGTCGGCGTTGGCGCGCACCTTGACCGTGCGCACCTCGTCGGCCCAGGTCATGAACTCCTTGAAGTCCTCGCTCACGAGCGCGTCGGCGAGCTCCTCTTGGCCTTGGACGATCTCGCCGGTGGTGCCGTTGAGGCTGATCCAGTCGCCCTCTTTGACCGTGATCTTGCCGGCCCGCATGGTCTTGGTGGCGTAGTCGATCACGACCTCGCTGCAGCCTGCGACGCAGGGCTTGCCCCAGCCGCGCGCCACCACCGCCGCGTGGCTGGTCATGCCGCCGCGACTGGTGAGGATGCCTTGCGCAGCATGCATGCCAGCCACGTCTTCGGGGCTGGTCTCGGTGCGAGCGAGCACCACTTTCTCGCCACGCGCGCGCCAGGCCTCGGCGTCCTCGGCATGGAACACGAGCTTGCCCACCGCGGCGCCGGGAGATGCGGCCAGGCCCTTGGCCAATACGCGCCCCGCCTTGCGGTAGCCGCTCTCGTTGGCGAAGTAGGGGTGAAGCTGCTGATCGAGGTGGGTCGGCTCCACCAGGTTGAGGATGGCCTCGTCCTTGGTGACCAGTCCCTCTCTCACCAGATCCACCGCCACCTTCACCGCGGAGCGCCCTGTGCGCTTGCCGTGCCTGGTCTGCAAGATGAAGAGGCGCCCCTCTTGCACCGTGAACTCGATGTCTTGCACGTTCTTGAAGTGCTTCTCGAGCTTCTGGCACAGCGCGAGCAGCTGAGCGTAGATCTCGGGCATCTTCTGCTCGAGCGTCAGGATCGGCTGCGGCGTGCGCGTGCCGGCGACCACGTCCTCGCCCTGCGCGTCGATCAGGTACTCGCCGTAGAGCTCGTGCTCGCCGGTGCTGGGGTTGCGCGTGAAGCACACGCCGGTGCCGGAGGTTTCGCCCATGTTGCCGAAGACCATGGCCTGCACGTTGACTGCAGTGCCGATCAGGCCGCGCACCTGCTGAACCTCGCGGTACTTCACCGCGCGGTCGCTGTCCCACGAGCGGAACACCGCGCTCACCGCACGCTCGAGCTGCTCCCTGGCCGAGGTGGGGAAGGAGTGGCCAAGCTGCTTTTGGTACACGTCTTTGAAGCGACCCACGAGCTCGCGCATGTCCTCCGCCGAGAGGTCTCGGTCGCTGCGCGCGCCGCGCTCGCGCTTGAGCGTGTCCATCGCGTGCTCGAACGGCACGCGCGAGACGCCCATCACCACGTTGGCGAACATCTCCAAGAAGCGGCGGTACGCGTCCCAGGCGAAGCGCGGGCTGTTGGTCAGCTTGGCGAGGCCCTCGGCTACTTCGTCGCTCATGCCCAGGTTGAGCACCGTGTCCATCATGCCCGGCATGCTCACGGCCGCGCCGGATCGCACGGACACGAGCAGCGGCCGCGCCGGGTCCCCGAACTTGGCGTTCATCAGCTTCTCGACCTCGGTCAGCGCGGCCTCGACCTCGGGCCACAGCCAGCTCGGCAACATGCCGCCTTCTTGCAGCACGGCGCGACACACCTCGGTCGAGATCGTGAAGCCCGGCGGTACCGGCAGGCCGGCTGCGCTCATCTCGGCCAGGTTCGCGCCCTTGCCGCCGAGCAGGTCCTTCATCCCCGCGTGGCCATCGGCCGCGCCGCCACCGAACCGAAACACATGCCTTGTCATCGCCGCTGAGCATCGACGGGCCAGAGTGGGCCGGCAAGGGTCAAGCGCGTGACGTGGCGTGAGGGGGCTCGCCGTGGCCGATCTCGCGCACCTCGCGCGAAAGGAAGTAGTTGAGCCCTGTCCGGATGACCGCGATCGCGCCCAGCTTGCCGATCTGGTCCCAGCTCGGGGCAATGGCCGTGGAGAGGATGTCCGCGGCCAGCTGGAACTCGAGCGCCAGCGCGAGGTAGCGAGCCAGCACCAGGCGGGTCTCGCTGAAGACCTCGGGGCGGCGCGCGAGCACGCCGCGCACGAGGTTGAGCGCGCCCGCGCCGACGCCGATGGCGATGACCAGCGCGCCGCCCGCCTCGACGAACAGCTTCACCCACTGGACGCCGTCGGCCAAGAGCTCCTCTGCGCCCCACTCGTGAGGAGTCATTCGACCTCGTCCATCCATCGTGTCGTGCAACCCGCAAGCCAAGTCTGCGCTCGAGCGGGACGGAGGGCGGGGTGCGTCCTCACGGCGCAGCCCTTGCGCCTGGCGGCGAACGGTTCGCTGCCGCGCGACGAGGCTGAGCTGCCGGTGACCTTTCGGTGACGACAGGAGTCGGGGGCTGCAGAGAAGCCACGGCTCGCCGAGCCGGGTCCGTCGGAGGTGCGGGTCAAGCGGTGCGCGTCACTTCTTCTTCTTCTCGTCGAAGCAGATCTTCACCTTGTCGAACTTGAAACCCTTCGCCGCGTTGCCGCCGGGGGTGACGGAGACCTCGGTGCTGCCGCAATGTTTCCCGGCGCCACAGTCGCCATCGGTCTCACAGCCCTGGTAGCACTTCTTGGAGATGCACACGCCGCCGCGCTTGCAGTCGGTCTCGGAGCTGCAGCTGCCGCCCACCTCCGAGCCGAACAGGTCGCGGTAGAACACGGCCAGCGCGATGAGACCGCCCACGAACGCCACCAGGAAGATCCAAGCGAAGACGGAGGACTTCGGCTTTTGCGACGGTCCGGCAGCGGGCGCCGGTGCGGGAGCGGGCGTCGTCATCGGGCGCGTGTAACAGCCGCTGTGTGCGCCCGCAACCTGGACCGTGAATGGCAAGAGGCGCGCTAAGCTCTGCCGATGTTGGGCAGGCGGTGGGGCTCGGGAGCGCTCGGCTTGGTCCTCGTGGGGTGCGGTGGATCGGGCGCGAGCGACCCAACTGCATCGACCACGGGCCCCTCGGTCGAGCGCAGCTCGATCGGGCCGTCCGCGTCGGCGCAAGTGATCGAGCCGTTTGCTGAGGGCAGCCTGGAGCTCTCGGTCGGCATCTCCGGCACCAAGGTGTGGGTGAAGACCAAGCAGGGGCCGGTGGCGCCCGGCTGCACCGGCGTGGATCGCGCCGCAAAGGGACCTACCATCGCGGCGGCGCCGAGCTTGGAGGCGACCACCAGCGCGCTCGCCCGCTGCCTGCGCTCGATCAAGGCCACGGCGCCAGAGGGCGCGGACGAGACGAGAGTCGGCGTGTGGGCGGAGGGGTCCACGCCCTACAGCGACCTGATCGCGCTGGTGGACGGCGTCCGAAAGGACGCACAAGGCGAGCTGTTCCCAGAGCCGAGCTTCAAGCCCCATCCGGACTGGGCCAGCGCGAAGGGGCCCACGTGCGACAGCGTGCCTGCGAGGGGCACCAAGGTCCCTACGGCCGCGCCGGATGAGGGAGTGATCGTGCGCATCTCCAAGACCCAGCTCTCGCTCGGTGAAGAGGAGCGACCGATCGTCGTGCACGACGCGACGAGCTTGGCGCTGGGTTTCGATGCCAAACACAAGGCCGGGGGCAAGGACAGCCTGTTCCTGGTGCCGCTTGCCGCTGCGCTGAGGGACTACCGCGATGCCGGGACGACAGCGGAGCCCCCACAGCTGCTCGTCGTGGCCGACGAGCGGACTCCCTACCGCGCGCTGTTCGAGGTGCTCTCTACCGCGGGCGCGTGCAACTTCGGCCGCTACCAGCTGATGGTGCGGACGGGCGCAAAGTGACTGCGCGCTGTCGCGCTCGTCGACCCGGTTGCGCGCGCGCCGCCCGCCATCGGCCGCGTCAGATCTCGAGGACTCGGAGGGCGCGCGACGCCGCGGCGTACTCGAGGATCTCGGAGTCCGCGGTGACCAACGTGGCCCCGAGCCGCCTCGCCGTCGCGACGATGATTCGGTCGGACGGGTCTGCGTGATCCCAGGTGAGGTTGACCGCGTCGACGGCGATCGATGGCTCGAGCGGCGAGATCGCAACGGACAAGGCGTCGCAGGCGTCATGCAGCCAGGCGAGCACATCTCCGGCGATTCGGATGCGACCGCGCCGAACGCCGAGCGCGATCTCCCAAGGTGTGATCGCGGAGATGTACAGCGCGTGGTCAGCGCCTGCGGCGACGATCCGCTTCTCGACTCGTTTCGGGATGCGAACGCCGAGGTGAGCCCACAGGAGCGCGTGGGTATCAAGCACCAGCATCCCACGGCTCCCCGGCCCCGAGCCGGAACAGTTCCTCGTCGGTGCAGGCGATCTCCACCGTCCCGCGCCCGGTTCCGAACCCGCGAGGCTTGCCCTGATCCGGCACCAGCCGCGCCAGCACCTTCCCGCGCTTGGTGATCGTGATCGGCTCCCCGGTCTCGGCGACCCGATCGATGAGCTTCAGGCACGTGGCCTTGAACTTGGCGGCGCTGATCTGCATGAGACCACTATGAGTGGTCACATCGCCGAGATCAAGGCGCGGCGCGCGATCGCACCCAAGGCGCGTCGCTCGATCAGCTGCGCGCCGAGATGCCCAGGCCGAGCGGGCGCTTGTTCAGCGCGGCGGCGTTGAGCACGCCCGCGAAGGCGTTCATCTCCCGCTCCTGGTCGTCGGTCTTGTGATCGAAGCCGAACAGGTGGAGCACGCCGTGCGCGAGCAGCCAGGTGATCTCGTCGAGCGGCGAGCGCTTGTGCGCCTTGCCTTGGCGGGTCGCGGTGGGCACCGACACGATCACGTCGCCGAGCAGGAGTGGCTGGCTGGCCGCGACGGTGAGCAGCTCGCCCTTCTCGAGATCGTGCATCGGGAAGGAGAGCACGTCGGTGTGTTTGTCCTTCTTGCGCCAGCGCTTGTTGAGATCGCGGATGACGGCGTCGTCCACGAACGCGAGCGACAGCTCCACCTCGCCGCAGCCCAAGGCCAGCAGCATCTTCTCGGCGCGGACGCGCAGCTTGTTGGCGTCGCGCGTGGCGAGCACACCCTCTTGCACGGTGACGGTGACCAGCGGCTCGGCCGCGGGTTGCGCCACGGCGGTCTTCGCGCGGGATTGTTTGGGAGACCGTTTCGCGGCGCTCGCCTTCGCGGATTTCTTGGCGGCGCTTGCCTTCGAGGCTCGTTTGGCGGCGCTCATGGCGCGCCGGCCTGATTTTCTTTGCTGCTTTCGTCGCCGGCGTCCTCGTCCGCGCCGTGGCACTTGCTGAAGGCCTTGCCGCTCCCGCAGGGGCACTCCATCTCTCCGGTGAGGAGCGGCTCCGGCTCGGGCTCGTCGTCCTGGGCGCCGATCGGCAGCGGCTCCTCGTGGGTTGGAATGCCGCGGCGGGCCAGCTCGGCGGCCTGCCGCAAGAGGGCCAGCTCGCGCTCCTCGGCCTGCTCGCGGCGTCGGACCTCCACGTTCATGAGCTTCGTCATCACGTTGGAGGACACGCGAGCGATCATCTGCACGAAGATGTTGAAGCCCTCTTTCTTGTACTCCTGCTTGGGGTCCTTCTGGCCGTAGCCGCGCAGACCGATGCCGTCGCGCAGGTGCTCCATGTCCGTCAGGTGGTCGACCCACGCTCGATCGAGCTCTTCCAGGTAGATGTGCCGGAAGATGTTGAGGATGAACTCGACGCCGAGGTCCTTCTCCTTCTCCAGGTACTTGGCCTCGGCGAGATCGAACAGATGGTGCGCCAGCGCTTCCGGGTCGCCGAACTCGGCCACGTCGTCCTCGAGCTCGAGGCCGAACGTCTCCTTCATGCTCTCGAACACGCCGCCCCAGTCCCAGTCCTCGGGGGGGCGGTTCTGTGGGCATGACTCCTCGACCATGGCGGCGATCTGCCGATCCATCAGATCCAGGATGCGCTCGCGCTGCTCGGTGAGCGCTTGCGGGATCAGCTCGACGAGCTCGTCGTAGATCTCGGGCACCTGGTCCTCGCGGCCTTCGAAGTCGAACGCGACGCCCCAGCCCGGGAACACGCGGCCTCGATCGCCGGTGTAAATCAGCCGGCGCAGCTCGTCGGTGTCGATCAGCGTGTGCGACTTCTGTGGCTCGGCCTTCTCGCTCTTGTCGCCCTTCTTGGACTTCTTCTCCTTGTCCTTCTTCTTGGGCTCGAAGTCTTTGCGCGTCAGCGTCTTGGCGTTGCCGTCTGCGTCGTAGGGCAGGATCGGGTCGGCGCAGTGTTGGCCCAGGAAGGCGCCGATCTTGGGCAACACCAGCTCGGCGATGTCCTTGCGCGGTTTGATCTCGCGCTTCTCGCCGGTGGGCTTGCCGTCTTCGTCCAGGTACTCGGCGGAGTAGCGGCCCGCGAGCAGCGACTGGCGCAGCTCGTACACCGTCTTGCGCTGCGAGTTCATGACGTCGTCGTACTCGAGCACGTTCTTGCGAATGTCGAAGTTGCGCTCCTCGACCTTCTTCTGCGCGTTCTCGACGCTCTTGGTCACCCACGGGTGCTCGATGGGCTCGTTGTCGGGCATGCCCATGCGCTCCATCAGGTTCTTCACGCGGTCGCCCGCGAAGATGCGCATCAGGTCGTCTTCGAGCGAGAGGTAGAACTTGCTGGCGCCCGGGTCGCCCTGGCGACCTGCGCGGCCGCGAAGCTGATTGTCGATGCGGCGTGACTCGTGACGTTCGGTGCCGATGATGTACAGGCCGCCCAGCTCGCGCACCTCGTCGCCCTCTTTGGTGCACTCCTTGCGGTACTTCTCGACCAGCTGCTCGAACTCCTCGGGCTCGGCCTCCGGGATGCGGTTCTGCTTCTTGAAGTCGCCCTTGGCGATCATCTCCGGGTTGCCGCCGAGCAAGATGTCGGTGCCGCGGCCGGCCATGTTGGTGGACACGGTGATCGCGCCTTTGCGGCCCGCCTGCGCCACGACGAACGCCTCGTTCTCGTGGTGTTTGGCGTTGAGCACCTCGTGCTCGATACCCTTCTTGCTCAGGATCTTGGACAGCGCAGCGCTCTTCTCCACGCTGGTGGTGCCCACCAGGATCGGGATGCCCGCCTCGGAGTGATCGAGGATGTCCTGCATCACCGCGGTAAACTTCTCTTTCTCGGTCTTGTAGACCACGTCGTGCTGATCGAGCCGAACGTTCTTCTTGTTCGTCGGGATCATCACCACATCGAGCTTGTACGTGCTGTGGAACTCGGCCGCTTCGGTGTCGGCGGTGCCAGTCATGCCCGACAGCTTCTTGTACAAGCGGAACAGGTTCTGGAAGGTGATCGTCGCCATCGTGCGGCTCTCCTCTTGGATGCGCACGTTCTCTTTGGCTTCGACCGCCTGGTGCAGGCCGTCCGACCAGCGGCGGCCAGCCAGGATGCGGCCGGTGAACTCGTCGACGATCATCACTTTGCCCTCGCGCACGATGTAGTTCACGTCGCGCTTGTAGAGCGTGTGGCTGCGCAGGCACTGGTTGAGGATGTGCAGCGTCTCGAGGTTGACCGGATCGTACAGGTTCTTGCCCTTGAGCGCGTTCACGGCCAAGAGCAGCTTCTGCGAGAGCTCGACGCCCTCGTCGGTGAGCGTCACCGAATGGGCCTTCTCGTCCACGTTGTAGTGCTGCTCGTTGCGCAGCCGCGGGATGATCTCGTTGATCACCTTGTACTTGTCGCTGCTCCGCTCGCCCTGACCGCTGAT
>CAZXMG010000043.1:0-78491 GCA_964641275.1 uncultured Polyangiaceae bacterium | reverse complement strand
GCCGCTCGGAGACGCCCTGCAAGGGAGCGCGCGCCCGTGAGCCGGATGCTCGTCACGGGTGCCGCGAGTGGCATCGGTCGGCACCTCGTGGGCGCGCTCGCGCGGGCGGGGCACCTGGTGTTGGCCACGGATCTGAGCCAAGACGGCTTGGCCTTGGCCCGCGCGGAGGACGGCTGGAGCGACGCCGTGCTCAGCACCTACCTCGACGTCACCAACCCCGGCGACTGGCGCGCGGCGTTCGACCTCGCCGACGCGCGCGCGCGCGGCATCGACGTGCTGCTGAACGTGGCTGGCTTCTTGAAACCTGGCTTCACGGTCGACGTCAGCGCCGACGACTGCGACAAACACTTCGACGTGAACGTGAAGGGCGTCGTGCTCGGCACCGGCGAAGCGGCGCGTCGCATGATCGCCTCCCAAACGCGCGGCCACATCGTGAACATCGGCTCGCTCGCGTCGCTCTCCCCCGTGCCAGGGCTGCCGCTCTACTGCGCGAGCAAGTGGGCCGTGCGCGGCTTCTCGCTCTCGGCAGCGGTGGAGCTCGAGCCCCATGGCATCGCGGTGAGCCTGGTCTGCCCCGACGCCGTCGAGACGCCGATGCTCGAGCTGCAGAAGAACCGCGAAGAGGCTGCCCTGACGTTCTCCGGCAGCCGGCCGCTCACCGCCGCAGAGGTGACGCGGGTGATCGTGGACCACGTGCTGCCCAAGCGCCCGCTGGAGGTGACCATCCCGCTGTCACGCGGGCTGCTCGCGCGCCTGGGCGGGACCTTGCCGGCCGCCGCCCAGAAGCTCTACCCGATGATGAAGAAGAAGGGCCTCGAGACCCAGCGCAAGGCGCGCTGAGTCAGCTTACATGCAGGTGCCGGCCGTGCACGCGCCGCCGCCAGGCGGGCTGCACGGCGTGGTGTCGGGAGCATGGTTGGTGAGGCAGGTGCCGCTGGCGTTGCAAGTGTCGGGGTCGGTGCAATCGGTGTCGGCTGGGCTTCCGCAAGCGAAGCCGGCTGCTTCATCGTTGGTCAAGCAGGTGCCGGTGCCGTTGCAAGTGTCGGGATTGCTGCAGTCCGTGTCCGCCGGGCTGCCGCAGGCGAAGCCCGCTGCTTCGTTGTTGTCCAAACAGGTGCCCGTGCCGTTGCAGCTGTCCGGATTGTCGCAGTCGGTGTTGGACGCGCTGCCACAGGCCGTGCCGGCTGGTTCGTTGTTCACCTGGCAGGTGCCCGAGCCGTTGCAGGTGTCGGGGTTGTCGCACTCGGTGTTCGTCGAGCTTCCGCAACTCGTACCCGCGGCGGCATTGTTCGGTTGGCACACGCCCGAGCCGTTGCAGGTGTCGGGGTTGGTGCAGGCGTCGTCGAGCGCGCTTCCGCACGACGTGCCGGCCGTCGCGTGGTTGTTCTGGCATGCGCCGTTGCCGTCGCACGTGTCCGGGTTGGTGCATTCGTCGTCTGTCGCGTTGCCACACGAGAAGCCCGCGGCCTCGTTGTTTGGCAGGCACGCGCCGGTGTTGTCGCAAGTGTCCGGGTTGGAGCAGTCCGTGTCCGCGTTCGAGCCGCACATCGTGCCCGGGCTGGGGGTATGCTCGGGTGTCGCCCCGTTGCACGTATCCGTAGTGCACACGTTGGCGTCGTCCTCGATGTCGGTCGCGAGCGGGAGCACCTGCGGGGCTGCCTGCATGTCCACGCACTGCGTCGCCTGACAGTCGCCGTCGTCGTCGGGGTTGCCCGCCACGACCGTGCCAGCGGGCTGGAACACCACGGCGCACGTGTTGTTGGTGCAGCTGAAGTCGGCGCAATCCGAGTCCATGCCGCAGTCTTCTTCTTGATCGCAGTCCGAGCACAGCCCCGCGGCACAGACGCCCATGTCCATGTTGCAGGTGGTGCCGTCCGGCGCGTTCATGTTGACGGGCATGTCGCCGTCGCAGGTATCCGAGGTGCAGTCGTTGCCATCGTCGAACACGTCGGTCGAGAGCGGCACCTCGACCTGCATCGTGCCTTCGCAGGTCGCCTCTTTGCAGTCGCCTGTGATCTGCGGGATGGTGAAGGTGTCTGCGGCGGGGTGCAAGCAGTTGCCGTCCGCATCGCAGATGTCCTCGGTGCACGGATTGTCGTCGTCGCAGTCGACGTTCGCGCACGGATCGCCGCCGCCGCCGCCGGTGCCACCTCCGCCTCCGCCGGCGCCGCCTTGATTGCGGAACTGTTCGAAGTCTTGAAGACAGCCGAGCGCCAGCAGCGCGGGAGAAACCAGGAGCAGCGCCTGCAGCGCGGAGATCGGGCGGGGCATCGAGACCACCTCGAAAAGGTTGGAAGTTCACCGGCAGGATAGGGGAGCCCTCGCCAGCCGCAAAGAACAGAACGCGGCCGACGGCCGAGCGCGTGTCTTGCCTGGTCACCAGGGGGCAGCTACGCTCCCACAGTCCGCTCGGCGCGCTCACGCGCTGGTGGGCGTGGTTCACGTCGGGGGAACCTTGGCTGCCGTCGATCCTCTCCACCAGCACCAGACGCCGAGCAACATCATCGGCAAGTTCAGGCTCATCGCGGAGCTTGGCCGGGGAGGTATGTCCGAGGTCTACCTGGCCATCGTCGCCGGTCCGGCGGGCTTCAACAAGCTCGTGGTGATCAAGCTGATCAAGGGCGAGCTGGCCGAGGATCCCGACTTCATCTCCATGTTCCTCGAGGAGGCGCGGCTGTCCGCGCGGCTCAGCCACCCCAACGTGGTTCAAACCAACGAGGTCGGCGAGTTTGGCGGCCGCTACTTCATCGCCATGGAGTACCTCGAGGGTCAGCCCTACAGCCGAATCCTGCACCGCCTCGGGCGAGATCGCGGTCTGCCGTTGGGCATGAGCCTGCGCATCCTCACAGACGTGCTCGCGGGCCTGCAATATGCCCACGATTTGGCAGATTTCGATGGCTCGCCCTTGGGTGTGGTGCACCGCGACGTCACCCCGCACAACGTGTTCGTCACCTACGACGGGCAGGTCAAGGTCGTGGACTTCGGCATCGCCAAGGCCATGAACTCCTCGCACGAAACGCGGACCGGCATGCTGAAGGGCAAGGTCGGCTACATGGCGCCCGAGCAAGCGAAGGGCGAGCGCGTCGATCGCCGCGCAGACATCTTCAGCGTGGGCGTGATGTTGTGGGAGGCAGCGGTGGGCCGGCGCCTGTGGAAGGGGCTGAACGAGGTGCAGGTGCTGCACCAACTGCTGTCGGGAGAGATCCCCTCGCCGCGGTCGATGCGACCAGACATCTCGACCAAGCTCGAGAGCATCATCATGAAGGCGCTTGCGGTGGATCGAAACCACCGTCACGGCAGCGCTGCCGAGCTCCAAGCCGAGCTCGAAGAGCTGATGGATTCGGGCAACGAGCGCTCGACGCTGCGCGAGGTAGGTCGCTTGGTGTCCTCCACCTTCGAGGAAGAGCGCCGAAAGCTCAAAGGCATCATCGAGCAGCAGGTGGCCAAGAGTCAGATGCTGGCCACCGGGCATTACCAACAAATGCAGCTGCCTCAGGTCGAGCAGCCCACGGCCTACACAGGGGAGATGCCGCGCGTGAGCCTGGGCCCTGGCGCAGGCCAGATCCCGCAGCTCGGGTACCCGGGGTCGAGCTCGGTGCCGAGCTACCACACCGGCGCGCATGCGAGCGGCTCGCACTCGCTGTCGCAGCTCACCCCGGGCTCGGTGCCTTCCTACTCTCAGTCGCACCCCGGCGCCTCGATGCCGGGCGCTCACTACACCGGCTCCCACCCAGGCGCGTCCTATCCCGGCGCGGGCTCGGTCCCCCACCCGAGCGGCAGCTACCCCGGTGGCGTGCGCCCTGCCGGGCTGCCCAACGTGGGCCAACCGATGAGCGGCAGCGAGCCTGGGCACAGCAGCCAACCCTCGGTGTCGAACTCGCTGGCCATCTCGAACTCACCCCACTTGCACCCGGGGGTCGCACCCGGTTCCTCGGGCAAGCGCCTCACCGTGGTCGCGCTGGGCGTGGCCGCGGCGGCGGGTGGTCTTGGGGCGCTCTTGTACCTCGGTCTCGGCCGCGACTCGCAACCGGCTGGCGCTCAACCGGTCACGACCCAAGCGGCCACGACCCAGACGGTCACGGCGTCGAGCACGGCGACCGCCACGGCGGAGGCCACAGCCGTGGCGACGGCGAAAGAGACGGCCATCGAGGTGAAGGTCAAACCTGCAGACGCAGAGATCTTCCTGGACGGGAAGTCGATCGGCACAGGGTCGGTGAAGACCAGCATCCCGCAAGATGGCGCTGACCACGAGCTCAAGGTCGACGCGCCCGGCTACACCGCCAAGACCCGCAAGATCCAAGCGGGAGAGCAGGTCGTGGGTTGGGAGCCCGAGCTGGCGCCCAACAAGACAAGTGGCCGCCCCGGCGCAGTGAAGCAGCCGCCGCCGCAGCCAGAGCCCACGAGCAACGAGCCGAAGCGCGACAAGAACGGCAAGATCATCAAGAACATCGATAAGACGTACACGCCCTGAGCGTCGCCGCGGCAACACCTCGTGGAGACGGCGCTGCGTTTGCGCATCTCGTTCTGCGGCTGATACGCTGGAGCCATGGGTGGGACACTCCTCGCTCGATTCCTCGCCATCGCGGTGGCCAGCGGATGCGCTGCAACCGCTCTGCTTGCGCCCTCCGTCACGTTTGCCCAACCTGGGGGCAGCAAGGCGGACGAAGCCAAGGCGCGATACCTCAAGGGCGTCGATCTGTTCGACGAAGGCGACTACCAATCGGCGTTGATCGAGTTCAAGCGAAGTTACGAGCTCGTGCCCAACTTCAACGTGCTCTACAACATCGGCCAGGTCCACTTTCAGCTGGCCGACTACGCCAACGCGCTGAAGACGCTGCAGCAATACCTGGACGAGGGACAGAAGCGCATCCCCGCATCGCGGCGCACGGACGTGGAGCGAGACGTCGACAAGCTGCGCTCGCGCGTCGCGCAGGTGACCATCAAGGTGAACGTGCAGGGAGCCGAGGTGAAGGTCGATGATCAAGCCGCGCAGGCCATCACCGGCCCTGTCATCGTCAGCGCAGGCAAGCGTCGCTTCGAGGTATCGAAGGCGGGCTACAAGTCCGTCCTGCGCACCGAGGAGATCGCTGGCCAGGAGAACAAGGAGCTCGTCTTCGAGCTCCAACCCGAGGCGACGGTGATCAGCGGCGGCAGCGGTGATCAGCCGCCCGTCGTCGTGGTCGGCGGGGGCACGGTACAGCAGGAGCCGGGTCCGCCCATCGTGCCGATCGTGCTCTGGTCCGTGACGGGGGCGCTGGCCATCTCCACCGGCGTGATGGGTGGCCTCGCACTCTCCACCGACGGCTCGCTGCAGGAGCTCAAGCGCACGCCCGGCACCTCCGAAGCAGACTTGACGAGCAAAGCCGACGAAGCGGCCACCTTCGCGCTGGTCAGCGACATTCTGCTCGGCGGCACCATCGCGGCGGCGGGCGCGGCCACCATCTTCACCGTGCTCGAGCTCACCAGCGAAAGCACGCCGACCCAAGAGGCGCCGGCAAACCCCGCGCCGACTGCACGTCTGCGCGGGGCGCCTGGCTTTCTGTTCCTCGAGGGTACGTTCTGACCTTTCTTTCGTCCGGAAGAGCTCGCCATGCAATCGTCTGATCGTCCCACTCGTCATCCGGTCCAGGGTCTCCGCGCTCGGCTGTTGCTCCCCGCCAGCGCCGTGCTCGCAGCGCTTGCCGTCTCGAGCGCGTGGCCCGGTTGCTCCTTGGTGATCGATGGCAACAGCGAGTCCTGCACCGAGGATGCGGATTGCGTGAATCACCCTGGCAAGTCGCTGTGTGACACCGAGCAAGGCGTGTGCATCTCGCCCGACCAGTGCACCGTCAACGCCGACTGCGGCAGCGAAGAGATCTGCACATTCGCGTCACCGCGCAACTGCCAGCCGATCCGTCAGGGCAACTGCCAGACGCTGTTCCCCGACGACGCTGCGGTCTACCTCGACGACAACGCGCTCCTGATCGGCGTGACGGCTCCCTTGACCGAAGGAGGCAACCCTTCGAGCACCGGCATCAGCATCTTCAACGGCGCGAAACTGGCCGTCACCGAGATCAACGGCGCGAGCGGCGCCAACGGCAATCGTCCCATGGTCTTGATCGGCTGCGACGACAACGGCGAGGTCGGGCCGGCAGAGGACAATGGTCAGACGCTGGCGACGCTCGGGGTGCAAGCCATCATCGGCCCCGCGTTCAGCGGCCAGACGTTGGACATGACCAGGGGCCCCAACTACGAGGACATCGGCACGGTCGAGCGCGGCGTGCTGAACATCTCCTCCTCTGCCACCAGCACCGAGATCACCGGCATCGCGGACAAGGCCCCCTCCTGCCGCGACACGACGCCCGACGACTGTCCGGGTCTGGTCTGGCGCACCTCCCCCTCGGACGAGACCCAGGGCAAGGGCATGATCGCCTATTTCCCTCAGCTGCAAGACATCGCGCTCGCCCGAGTCGAGCCCGACCGCACCAACGTCAAGGTGGTGATCCTCCACAAGGGCGACTCCTACGGCACCCGCTTGGCCGATTTCGTGTTCGAGCGCTTGGACGTCAACGGCGAGCTCGCCATCAACTCACTCGACGCGCTCAAGCTCAACTATGGCGACACCAGCCTGTCGGGGGTGACGCCCGACACCGACATCATCCAGCAAGCGATCGACTTCCAAGCCGACGTCTATTTCTTGATCGGCACGAACGAGCTCGGCGTGATCGACGATGGTCCGGGCGTGATGGAGTTGATCGAGACCGGCTGGTCCGATCCCGAGCCGACGAGCGAGCCCTACTACATGTTCGCGGACGGCGGCCTGACCAGTGAGGTGGTCAACGCCGCCAACATGATCGGCGCGGCGACGCGCGTGCGCGGGACGATCCCGGGCACGATCGCGGTCGCGACCGACGACCCGATCGCGCTGTTCACCGGCCGGTACAACGCAGCAGGGTTCACCGACGACGTCGGTGGGCCCGAGGTGTTCGGAGCGGCGGGCGCCTACGACGCCACCTATTTGTTGGCGTACTCGGTCGCGTTCGCCAACGGCGCTCCCATGACCGGCGAGCAGTTCGCACGCGGACTCCTGCGCGTCTCGGAAGGCAGCGAGGTCATCGTGGGGCAGGGCGACTTCGGGACAGCCAACAACACGCTGCAAAACGGCGGCACGATCGACTTCCGAGGCGCCTCGGGTCCGCTCGATTTCGACCCCACCAAGGGGGAAGCCGACTCGGACATCCAAATCTGGTGCATCGATGGCACCACCGGCGTGTTCAGCAACCTGTATTACAGCGCCTTGGACGAGACGATGGTCGGCGACACCGATCCGGGCGGCGCGACCTGCCCGTTCTGATCTCGAAGCGACCGCAACGCGTCGATCAGCGTGGCGTCCTCCCGCGGCTGCACGGCGCGCAAGTCCAACACGACCTCGTCGTTCAGGATGCGCGCCAGCACAGGCGGGTCTCCGACTCGAAGCCGCGCCGAGAGGTGATCGGGGGCACCCCAGGCGGCCCTGTGGAGCGCCACCGCCGCCGAGCCCACGAGGACGCCCGCGAGCGCCCCTCCCCCCATCTCGCTCGTCGTTTCTACCACCCGGGCGCCCGCGCCGACCGCGGCCGCAATTTCTGCCGCGCGCTGCCGCAGCTGCTCGACACTCTCCCCTGCCAAACGCAGCGTCGGCAGCTCCTCGCGCGCCCGACCCTCGAGGTAGGCGGCCATGGTCGCCTCGAGCGCCACGAGCGGCAGGCGCCCGACACGCAACGCGCGCGCGAGCGGGTGTTTGCGGGCGCGCTCCACGATCTCCGACCGGCCCACGATCACCCCGCCTTGAGGACCGCCCAGCACTTTGTCTGCGCTGAACGACACGGCATGGCAACCCGCGGAGACGGCGGAAGCCACCGTCGGCTCGCCGTCGTAGCCCAGCTGCTTGAGATCGAGCAACGCGCCGCCTCCGAGATCCTTGAGCAACAGGGTGCCACGCCGTGCGCTGAGCTCGCCCAGCTCCGACAGACTGGGCCGTGCCACGAACCCCAGCTGGCGAAAGTTGCCCTGGTGCACACGCAAGATCGCCGCAACGTCGGGGTGCTCATCCAGTGCGCGCTCGTAGTCGCGCAGTCGCGTCTTGTTGGTGGTGCCCACCTCGATCAGCCGCGCTCCACTCTCGACCATCACGTCCGGCACGCGAAAGCCTCCGCCGATCTCCACCAGCTCGCCGCGCGACACGACCACGGGGCGCCCGCGCGCGACCGTCGCAAGCAACAGCAGCACCGCGGCCGCACAGTTGTTCACCACCAGGGCCGCCTCGGCGCCCGCGAGCTGGGCGAGCGCCGCCTCGACGAAGGCAGCCCGCCGTCCGCGCTTGCCGCTGGTCAGGTCGAGCTCGATGCTGGTGTACCCCCCCGCGCTGTCTGCCAGCGCTGCGAGCGCCCGCTCGGACAGCGGCGCGCGGCCCAAGTTGGTGTGCAGGATCACCCCGGTCGCGTTGATCACGCGCTGGGCGCGCGAGGACCACAGCGCGACGCCCCGAGCCTTCACCAGCTCGACCACCTGCTCCTCGCCGGGAACTGGCTCGGCGTCATCCCGCTGGATCCGCGCACGCACCTCCGCCAGTGCCGAGCGCACCAGGTTGGCCAGCAGGGGCGCTCCGAGCCGCGCGCGAAGCTCCAAGAGCGAGGGGTGCGCCACGACTCGGTCGACCCGCGGCATTCGAGACAGTTTGGAAGTCATCCAGATTTCCTGTCGGGATGATACCCTCCCTGGCACCTCTTCCTCACGCTGGAGTACCCCGATGCGACTCGCCCCCCTGCCGCGCCTGCGCGCGCGCAGCCGCTCGACCTTCACCCGCACGGCGCTCGCCCTGATTCTGGTCGGCGCGGCCCAGCTCTCCTCGCACGCGAACGCCGCGTGGCCGCCGCCGCTGGACGCCACCTCGGAGGACATGGCCGACCCGGCCAACTGGCCCAACGACCCGAGCTACGCCTGGTCCGAGGACAGCAACGGCCAGTGGAACTACTACTCCTTCATGGTGCCGAACGAGAACGTTCGGCCAGAGGAGACGGCCACCGGCATGTCGATCGACCTCGCCTGGCGGCACACGCTGGGCGACCCGCGCGTGCTGATCGCGGTCACCGATAGCGGCATCAAATGGGACGAGGCCGACGTGATCGAGGCGGCCTTCATCAACCACCGCGAGCTGCTCGCGCACCGTCCGCTGCACGCAGACTCCTCCGTGTGCGGCGACCTCGATCCCACGTTCTACCCGGGGGAGGCCTCCGCCGATCTGACCGGCTTCGACTGCAACGGGGACGGCATCATCAGCGTCGCCGACTACGCCGACACGCCCGCCCTGACGCCCGAAGCCAGCGAGGGCCATCCCAAGGGCGACAAAAACAACAACGGCGTGCTCGACGCCGGCGACCTGATCTTGAACTTCTCGGACGGCATCGACGACGACGCCAACGGCTACGTCGATGACATCTCCGGCTGGGACTTCATGAAGGACGACAACGACCCGTACGACGACACGCGCTACGGGCACGGCACCGGCGAGGCGCGCGACTCGGTCTCGCGCGCGAACAACGGCATCGGCACCGCCGGTGGCTGCAACGAGTGTCGCTTCATGGCCATGCGCGTGGGCGACAGCTTCATCACCGACGTCAACGACTTCGCCCAAGCCGTGCTCTACGCCACGGACATGCGCGCGAAGATCATCCAGAGCGCGCTCGGAACCGTGAACAACAACCGCTTCACTCAGGCCGCGCTCGACTACGGCTGGGAGAACGGCGTGTTGATGATGGCATCCATGGCCGACGAGAACGCGCGCCACCACAACATGCCGACCGTGAGCAACCACACGCTGCCGGTGCACGCGATCCAATACGCGGGAGAGCGCATCACCCAAGCGCGGACCTTCCTCCAGTACCACCCGTGCTCGAACTACGGTGGGCAGAACTTCCTGTCGGCGGCGGGCACGGGCTGCTCGAGCGAAGCTACTGGGCAGTCGTCCGGCATCCTCGGGCTGGTGTTCTCCGCGGGCCTCCAGAACGGCATCGATCTCACGCCCGGGGAGGTCTTCCAGCTGATGATCATGGGCGCAGACGACATCAACGTGCCCGAGTCGCAGAAGCCCAACAACCCTGACTCTCCGGATCGCGACTCGCAGCCCGGCTTCGATCAGCGCTTCGGGTATGGCCGAGTCAACGCCAACAACTCCGTGGAGATGGTCGTCAACGGCCAGATCCCGCCCGAGGTGGATGTCGTCAGCCCGACCTGGTTCACCGTCTTGTACAAAGATCAGGTCACCGAGCCGGTCGAGATCGTAGGCACCGTGAGCGCCAAGCGGGCGACGAGCTTCGACTACGTGGTGGAGTGGGCCCCTGGCGTGCAGCCTTTGGACGGCGAGTTCGAGGTGATCACCGAGCAGACGGGCCTCGGCCCCGAGGTCGTGGCAGGTGTCAGCGAGCCACTCGCGAGCCTCGATGTGAGAAACCTCGCTGGGCTGCCGATCCCATCGGAAAAGTGGGCTATCGACGACCAGCTGGGCGAGAACCAATACACCATCACCGTGCGTGTCCGCGCGACCGCTCACTACGGGGGAACCATCGGCGACGTGAACGGCGAGATCCGGCGCACGTACTACGTGCACAGCGACCCTTCGCTGGTGAAGGGCTTCCCCATCTTCGTGGGGGACGGCGGCGAGGGCAGCCCGAAGATGGCCGACATCGACGGCGACGGCGTGCGCGAGCTCATCTACCCCACCGCGGGCGGCGATCTGCACGTGCTGCGCGTCACCAGCGACGGGCCGCAGAACCTGCCTGGCTTCCCGTTCCGGGCGGACTTCATGGACGGCCTCAAGGCGGCGCCCGCGGACCCGGCGGAGCCCAGCTACCTCGGTGCGCCTGCGTATCAGAGCGGAGGCGTCGACGTCGATCTCGGTCGCGAGTCGTTCTCCAACTTCGCGCCAGCGATCGCGGACCTCGACGGCGACGGCGACAACGACATCGTGATGGTGAGCTACGCGGGCACGATCTACGTCATCAACGGCGAGGGCGCGCTCTTGCCCGGCTGGCCCAAGCGGCTGCCCCGCATCCCGTCCTGCTCGCTCGATCCCGAGAACCCCACGACCGTGCCGTGCATGTCCACCGAGAGCCGCATCGCGCGCGGCTCGATGGCCGCGCCGGTGCTCGAGGACATGGACCTCGACGGCAAGCTCGACATCATCGTGTCGGCCTTCGACGGGCACATCTACGTGTTCGACGCCGAAGGAAACGACGTGGACGGCTACCCGGTCGAGATCTCCTACGACGGCAACTTCGGCGGGAGCGTGCCGCCCCCGAACCGCGTGTTCACCACGGCCGCAGTGGCAGACTTCAACGGTGACGGAGTGCCGGACATGCTGATCGGCTCGAACCAGCTCATCGGCGAGGGCGGCAACTCGGGCGCGGTGTACCTGCTCGACGGTCGCGGCAACAACGCGCCCAGCAAGTACCTGCCGAACTGGCCCATCACCATGACCTCGCTGAACTTGTTCCCGCTCGTCGCCGAAGGCGTGACCAACTCCGGCGTGGTGGGCACGTTCAACGGCACGCTGGCAGCGGTCGCGCATGGCAACGCCTCTTCGCCGCTGGTGTTGCCCGCCGACCCAGGCACGCAGGACAAGCTCAACGCTTTCCCACCCAACCTGCTGCCGCAGAACCCCGACCCCGCCGGGCTCGACGGGCTCGCGCCTTCGAGCGCGTTCGGGCCGCTCAGCAAGGCCCAGCAGCCCAACACCATGCTGCCGCTGTTCTCCCAGCCCTCGCTTGGCGACATGAACCAGGACGGCATCCCGGACATCGTGGCGTCGGGCGGATCGCTCAACTTGGCCATCAACCTCCAATCTCCGAGCGACAACCTGAAGGGCGACAACCTGCTCGCCATGTGGAGCGTCACCGACGGCAAGATGCTCCCCGCTTCGCCGATGGTGATCGAGGACTTCACGTTCTTCAACAGCTCCGCCATCGCGGATTTGTCCGGTGATGGTTACCCCGAGGCCATCATCGGCTCGGGTGGCTACTACCTGCACGCGTTCGACGCGTGTGGGCGCGAGCCGGAGGGCTGGCCGAAGTTCACCGGACAATGGATCATCCCGACGCCCTCGGTCGGTGACATCGACGGCGACGGCACGCTGGAGGTGGCGGTCGGCACTCGAAACGGCTGGCTCTACGCCTGGCACTCGGACGCCTCGGATCAGAACGTGATCGAGTGGGAGAGCTACCACCACGACAACCGCAACACCGGCAACTACGACGTCGCGCTCGAACAAGGAAGCAAGGAGGCCGGCGCCGCCGTGCCGCTGACCGAGGCGATGTGCGCCACCGTGGAGCCGCCCCCGGATGGTGGCAGCGACTACAGCGTCTCGGGTGGGTGCACCTGCCAGACTCCGGCCGCACCCGCGCGCTCTCCTTGGGCCGCGTGGCTGCTCGCCGCGGGCCTGGGATTGGCGCTGCGCTCGAGGAAGCGCTGACGCCAGACTCGTGCCCTGCCGCGCTCGAAGAAGGGCACGGGCAAAGCACAGAGCCTGTACGATCACGCGCGTGAAAACGCCGACCAACAGCTTCGTGTTCTGGGCTGCCGTGACGGTTGGCTGCAGCTCGGAGCCGACCGCCACCACGAGCAGCACCGGGGCGGCGACGCCCACCACCAGCACGTCGGCCGCCGCGCTCATCGCGTCGTCCAGCGCTGCACCACCCTCGAGCGCCAGCGCAGCCGCCAAGGCCCCGGCGCGCCCGCTGTACTACGAGACGGCCATCGGCGAGCAGGAGCTCGCGGGGCGCACGCTGCGCGAGCTCACGCTCATGCGCAACACCATCTTCGCGCGCGCCGGCAATTCATTCCGCAAGCCGTGGCTGGACGAGCATTTCAAGGCAGAGCCCTGGTACCAAGCCAAGGACAAGACCGACGAGTCGAAGATCACCACCATCGATCGCGAGAACGCGCGCAAGATCGGCGACTACGACGCGGCGCTCAGCAAGGCAGACTTGGAGCGGCGCCGCGACGAGGTGCTGGCCAGGTTCAAGGACAAGACCGCCAGCGCCGAGGACGAGATCGAGATCGCGCTCCTGTCGCAGCGACTCGGAGTCTGGCTGCTCGCGCCGGAGCGGCCCGCCCCCTCCCCGCTCGAAGAGCCTGCGCAGCTCGACCGACTGGTCACGGTGGAGCAGCTCTCGAAACTATCCCGACGCGATCTGCGCATCTTGCGCAACATGGTCTACGCGCGCAGAGGGCGAACCTTCGAGTCCGCAGTGGTCAACGGCTTCTTCAAGAACGCCGCGTGGTACGCGCCTGACAAGGCCTACAGCGACGACCGCTTGAACGAGATCGATCGCAAGAACATCGCCATCGTGCGCAGCGTCGAGGACTCGATCGGTGGGCCCGAGCACGAGAACCCAAGCTACGGAAAAGACGGCTGGTTCGTGATGGCGTGATAGCCACGCGGCGCCCCGGGCGGGCGCCCAGCCACCTCAGCTTCGGCAGATTGCGGGCTCAAGTGTTTCAGTCAAGACTGGGCTCATGAGAGCATTCTTGCTTTGCACCCTCTGCTTGTCAGCGCTGCCTTTCGCAGCGTGCGAGAGCGATGAACAGGACGGTGACGGCCGCATCGACTGCTTCACCACGCCTCTGCAGTGCGTAGAGGTGTGCGGGAGCGAGACGGTGAAGTCTTTCTGCGAAGACGAGTGCCCGGAGGGGCTGATCGACCGCGACACCTGCGAAGCAGGAGGGGGCGGCGCAGCAGGAGCGGGGAGCATTGGCGGCGGACCTGGTGGTGGCGGTGGCATGCCCGGCAGCGGCGGGGCCGGAGGCGGCTGACGCCCCGACTCAGACCCACGCGCCCTCCCCGTCGACCATGAGCTCGCTCGAGCCGATCGCGCGGAGCAGCTCGAAGAGGAGCTGGGGGTCCTTCGCGAGCTTGGCGCCCTGCCCGCCGAGCCCGGCCTCGATCGGGACGACGCGAGCCCGCGGCGCCGGACCATTCAGAAAGAGCTGCAAGATGGCCCCGTCACGCTCGTCCGTGCAGCGGCACGAGAACAACAGGTTGCCCAGACCCCAGGCGATCAGCGCATCGCCGCGGCGCTCGACGGGACCGAGCGCGTGCGTTCCGTGGGATGCCACGATGCTCGCGCCGCTGCCGAGCGCGACCTCCGTCGCTTCGCGCAGCTCGGGACGCGGCAGGTAGGAGGGGGGCCCGGTCACGTGGAAGGTGCTCACGAGCAAGTCGCAATCGCTCCGTGCACGGGTGAGCTCTTGTCCCAGGCCCGACGGGACGCCCTTCGTGAGATCATGGGCGGTCAGCCCCACGCGTTTGCCGGCAACCAGGAGCACCGGCGCCGGTTCGCTTCCCGCGTCGCCCGCGAGGACAAGCCCCAGCTCCTTGGCCGCCACGTGTGAGCGGGCCCCGTGCTCGGTCCCGAAGTCATGGCTGTGGTTGTTGGCCACACCGATCGCGACCACCCCCGCGCGACGCAGCGTCGCCACCCCACTGACGGCGTTGCCGAGCTTGACCGTCGTCCCTGCTGGCTGGAAATCGAGCGCCAGCGCCTCCTCATCCAACGCCAGCGGCCCCTCGAGGTTGACCACGCCGACGAGGCCCCGCAACGTCGGCTCGAGCGCGACCATACGATCCTCCTCCGACGCACCGAGGTGCACGTCGCCGCCTAGCCACAGGCCGCGCGGGCCATGCACGGCGCTGCGACAAGCTCCCATCGCACCCGCCATGGCGGCGAGGCATTGTCTGCGAGACCAAGCGCCGCTCGAGGCCACCCGACGAGGTTAGTGGATCCCTGGGGCGCGCGGGCATGCTCCACTCCGGGCATGGCCAGCAAGAAGACGAGCCAACAGACGGGAGACTTGTTCGAGGGTTTCGCGGACCAAGACGGGAAGTTCTTCAAGGCGCTCGCGAAGAACCAGAACAAGGAGTGGTTCACCCGCCACAAGAGTGAGTTCGAGGAGGGCTGGTCGGGGCCCATGAAGGCGCTCATGGCCGAGCTGTCGCTGAAGCTCGAGAGCGCTTACCCGGACTGCGATCTCGGCGAGCCCAAGGCCTTCCGCATCTATCGCGACGTGCGCTTCTCCAAGGACAAGACGCCGTACAAGACGCACGTGTCGGGCTTCATCCCGCTCAAGGCTGGCGCCTCGCCGATGGAGTCACCCGCAGCGATCTACTTTCAAGTCGGCACCGAGACCTTCGCCGCGGCGGGCCAGTGGGGCATGTCGAAGCAAGCGCTCGATCGCTATCGCGCCGCGATCATCGACGACGCGTCGGGCAAAGAGCTGGGCCGCTTCCTCGCCAGCTTGGAGAAGAAGGGGTTCGTGCGGGGCGCGATGGAAGTGATGAAGCGCGTTCCGCGCGGCTTCGAGCCCGAGCACCCGCGCGCCGACCTGCTCCGGCACAAAGGTCTGGTGGTGACCTTCCCGCCGCTCGACAAGAAGCTGCTCACCAGCCGCAAGTTGGTCGACGCCCTGGTCAAACAGTCGAAGCTCGTGGCCCCGTTCGTGCGCTGGCTCGCGTTCGCGACTGCATGATCTGGTAGCCTGGGGCGGAGGCGAACGATGATCCTTGGGCGATGGCTGCGACGTCTGTGGCTCGTGCTCGTGCCGCTCGCCGGCTGCGAGTGCAGCGACGACGCCGACGGCGCGGGCGGAGAAGATGGCCAGGGCGGAGAAGATGGCTCAGGCGCTTCGACAGGCAACGGCTTCACCACCAGCGGCGGGGGACCGGCCCATGGCGGCGCGGGCAGCGGCGGCGGCGCCTGTGGCTCGAACCTGATCGGGACGCTGCGCGACTTCCAAGCCAGCCACCCCGATTTCGAGGACTTCCTCGGCGTGGACCCGGGCATCGTGCTCCCCGATCTCGGCCCCGACGACAAGCCGGTCTACGCCGGCTCGAGCGGCAACCCCACCACCACCAACCAGGCCAACTTCGACCAGTGGTTCCGCGACGTGGGCGGCGTGAACCAAAGCGCCGCGTTCACGCTGACGCTCACGCCGTCGGGCGGCAACGTGTTCACGTTCGAGGACCCCGACTTCTTCCCGCTCGACGATCAGCTGTTCGGAAACGAAGGCAACGCGCACAACTACCACTTCACCTACGAGCTCCACACGACGTTCCTGTACTCCGGCGGCGAGACCTTCAGCTTCACCGGCGACGATGACTTGTTCACGTTCATCAACGGCAAGCTGGCCATCGATCTCGGCGGCGTGCACGGCGCCATGAGCGACACCATCGACCTCGACGCGCGCGCCGCCGAGCTCGGCATCACACCGGGCAATATCTACCCGCTGGACTTCTTCTTCGCCGAGCGGCACACCACCGAGTCGAACTTCCGCATCGACACCACGCTGGTGTTCATCGATTGCGGTGTGCCGCCGGAGTGATCGATTGCGTCAACCGCTGAGCAGCTGCTTGGCGATGACGATGCGCTGGATCTGGCTGGTGCCTTCGTAGATTTGGAGCACCTTGGCGTCGCGCATCAGCTTCTCGACCGGGTACTCCTTCACGAAGCCGTTGCCGCCGAACACCTGCACGGCGTCGATCGCCGACTGCATGGCGCTGTCGGCGCCGTACGCCTTGGCGATCGAGGAGGTCATGGGATCGCGCACGCCGTTGTCCAGCTGCCAGCCGGCCTTCATGTACAAGAGCCTGGTCGCCTCGATGCGGATGGCCATCTCCGCGAGCATGGCCTGGACGAGCTGGTGTTGGGCGATGGGGACGCCGAACGTCTTGCGCTCCTTGGCGTACGCGGCGGCCTCGTCCAACCCGCGCTGCATCAGCCCGGTAGCGCCGGCGGCGATGTCGGGGCGGGTCTGGTTGAAGGTCTCCATCGCCAGCTTGAAGCCGTGACCTTCGGGCGCGAGCAGGTTCTCCTTGGGCACCTTCACGTCCTCGAGGAACACCTGCGCGGTATCGCTGGCGCGCTGGCCCAGCTTGTCTTCCTTTTTCCCTACGCGCAGGCCGGGCGTGTCCCGGTCGACGATGAAGGCGGCGATGCCCTTGTGGCGCAGAGCCGTGTCCTTGGTGGCGAAGATGACATAGAAGCGCGCGTGGCTGGCGTTGGTGATCCAGCACTTCTGTCCGTTGAGCACGTAGTCGTCACCGTGCTGCGTGAACTTGGTCTTCAGCCCAGCCACGTCGCTGCCGGCGTCGGGCTCGCTCGTCGCGTAGCTCGCCATGATCGGCTCGGAGGTGAGCATGCCGAGGTACTTCTTCTTCTGCGCCTCGTTGCCGCCGAGCTTGATGGGCGTCAGCGCCAGCATGTTGGCGGTGATGCTGGTCTGGATGCCGGTGCAGCCGTAGGCGAGCTGCTCGGTGATGATGGCGTTCTCCAGCTCACCCATGCCGGCGCCGCCAAACTCCTCGGGCACGCCAGGGTTGACCAGGCCGATCTCCCAAGCAGCCTTGAACACGTCGTGCGGGAACTTGGAGTCGCGATCACACTCGGCCGCGACAGGGATGATCCGCTCGCGAGCGAAACGCTTCGCGGTGTCGATCAGCGCCTTGTGCTCTTCGGACATCGAAAAATCGACCACGTCGCTACTCCTTCATCCGTTGCTTGGTTCGTTCGATCTCGTCGCGCACCGCGCGCGCGCCCAGCACGTAGCCCACCAGCACGCCGACGATCAGCACGACCGGGATGTAGAGCACGTGCTCGCTGGTCATCTGCCCGAAGTTGGGCACGTCAACCCTCGCTCTTGGCGGCTTCAGCCGCCCGCTCGGCCTTGAGCTCGGTGGCGCTGCGCTTGGTCTGCGGGACGATTTGAGCGCGCGCACGCTCGATCGCTCTCTCGAGGGTGGTCACCTTCTCGGCCATGGCGATGGTGCGGCGCCAGGCCACGACCATGAAGCCGAAGACCATGAGCCAGATGACCATGTACGAGCCCACGACCAGGCTCTGACCGTCGGCGGACTCGGGGCCGCCGGTGCCGACCGCCTCGTAGCGCTCGGGTCCCGAGCCAGGTTGATCGGCGGCGGCCGAGCCAGCAGCCGACGCTTTGGGCGCAGCCGGCTTGGCGGCTTGCGGATCCGCGGTGGGCGCGGTGATGTCTGCTGCGAAGCGGCTCATCGATTCATTCCTCCAGCACGCCGAGCGCGAGCGCGTCCTCTTCGGCCTCGTCCAACCTGGTGGCCACCCGATCCTGGCGCGTGCGCAACCACAACATGGAGGCGGCCAGCAGCGTGAAAGCGACGAAGCCAAAAAGCAGCGCGTACTTCATGTCCGGATGGCTGAGGCCCCCCCCCTTGCCGGTGATGACCTGGGGGTGGTTGCCGCCCCACTTGCGCACCGCGAAATGGATGATGGGCAGGTTCGCGGCGCCCAGCACGCCCAGCGCGGCGGCGAACTTCTTCTCGCCCTCACCGGCGCCCGTGAACGCACGGAGCACCACGTACGCGACATAGATGAGGACGCTGAGCAGCGAGGTCGTCAGGCGCGGATCCCAAGTCCAATAGGTGCCCCACGCCTTCTTGCCCCACAACGATCCGGTGGCGAGCAGGATCACGCCCATGACCACCGCCACGTCCGCGCCCGCCTTGGCGAGCGAGTCCCAGCCTTGCGTCCCACGAGCCAAGTAGCCTGCCGAACCGACGAAACAAGCCGTCGCGCCGATGTACATGGCGTAGCCGGCCGGCGCGTGAAAGTAGAAGATCTTGTACGCGACCCCCATGGTGGCTTCGTTCGGCGCCTTGAACGCGATCCAGTACAGCGCCACCAGGATGCTGGCTGCGGTCGCCGCGACAAGGACGAAGAAGGCTCGGTCGGAGGGCTTCACCTGGGCCTCGACGGTAGTTCCAAGCGTGCGGGTATTCAAGCCGTCGGGGGGGCTGTACACTCCGATCGGTTTCTGTCGAAGGCCTTCCCAAGGTGACATCTCCCCGAGAACAGCCCGCCGCGGCCGTCACGGACCCCGCTGAGCTGCCGCCTGGCGCCGTCATCGATGGCCGCTACCGGGTGGTGCGCATCATCGGCGTGGGTGGCACGGGCATCGTGTACGAGGTCGAGGCGCTGTTCACGAACCAGCGCTTGGCGCTCAAGACCTTGCTCGACCCGCAACACGCGCCGCGGCTCGAGCAAGAAGCGCGCGCGCTCGCCAAGCTCAAGTCATCCCACGTGGTGAAGGTGGTGGACTTCGGCCAAGCCGAGGTCGGGCCGTACATGGTGATGACGCTGCTGGTGGGCAAGAACCTGCGCGACGTCCTCGAGACCCGCACCAAAGCATCTCTCGCGTTCGTGGCCAATCTGACGCTGCAGCTGTGCGAAGGGTTGGACGAAGCGCACGAGGCCGGGCTGGTCCACCGCGACCTCAAGCCAGACAACTTGCACCTCGCCAGCGACGGCGATGCGACGAACGAAATGCCGGTGGTCACGGTGTTCGACTTCGGGGTCGTGAAGATGGCCTCGGAGCTCAACAACCCGCTGACCCGCACCGGCTCCACCGTGGGTACGCCCTATTACATGAGCCTGGAGCAGCTACGAGGCGCCGGCACGGTCGACGCGGTGAGCGACGTCTATGCGACCTGCGTGATGTTGTACGAGTGTTTCGCTGGGCAACGGCCGTTCGAGGCGGGCACGTTGGGGGACCTCATCTTCGCGATCTGTTCGACCAACCCGAGCAATCTGTCGTCGCTGCGTCCCGATCTGCCCGCGGCGGTGGCGGAGGTGATCATGCGCGGCCTCTCCCGCGACAAGGCCCAACGACCGCAGAGCATGCGCGAGCTCGCGCGGGCCTTCGCGCCACACGCCGATCCCAGCTTGCGCGGCTGGCTCGACGCATCGACGAGCGCGCCGAGCCAGCCTGCCTCCGACCCCGCCAAACCCGCCGCGCCAAGCGTCGGGATCAAGAGCCCCGCGAGTGGACTTCGCATTCCACCTCCGCCCAGCGCCGCGCCAGAGAAGAGCGTCGCTGCGGAGGCGGTGGCAGCGCTGCGGCCACCGCCGCGCCCGGCAGGGCCGGCACCAAGACCGAACATCCCGAGGCCACCTGCGGCGCGACCGACGGCGCGCGCGCTTCCGAACCCGGCGCTGCTGGCAGCCAGCGCGAACGACATGGCCGCGATCAGCGAGCCTGTGGCCCCGCTCGCCACCTCTGAGCAAGCCGCCAAGTCCGTCACGTCGGAGGACGCCGCGAGCAGCGGCGGCGACGCGTTGTTCGACAAGCCGCTCGCGGGCATCAACACGAAGAGCAACGGCGAACAGAACGGCAAGGGCAACAGCGTCGCGACGGCCACCAGTGCAGCGCTGCCTGCGCAAAGCCCGGCGCCTCCCGCCGCAGCGCCCACGACACCAGCCGCCGAGGCAGCGGCCGCGATCCGCGCCAACGCTGGCTCATCCCCGCAGCAGACCCCGCTCGTGTCACAGCCCACGCAGGTGCTCGACGAGCTCAGTGACAGCGTGAGCGCGACGCCCAAGGACGACCGCGCGCCATCGGTGCCCGACCGTGAGACGCCGACCGAGATGTTCATCCCGAAGGTGCATGGAGAGCTCGGCTCCGAGGAGCCGTCGGTCAACGGCTCCGGCAACATCCCCACCATGGACTTGCCCACCGGGCAGCTCGACGGGGCGCGCGCCCTCTCGCGGGAGGACAAGACGGCGCTCTTGGATCTGAACGCGCTCCAGCGCAACCCTCCCAACCCCGCGCCTTCGTACGCGACCAAGACGGCCCCGCCGCCACCGCCTAGTCAAAGCGGCGTGGGGTTCCCGCCGTCGTCGAGCCAGCCGCGTCCGTTCTCCGCGAGCTCGCCGAGCTTGCCCTCGTTCGCGGACCCGAACAATGTCTCGGGCTCCTACTCACACCCGGGCACCCCCGGCGTGCGCGCGGGCCAGTCGCCCAGCATTTCCGCCCCGAGCTCGCAGTCGCCGCTGGTGCACAAGATCGATCGCGCCCTGACCAAAGTGGGCCACGCGGGCAACCAGCTCGGCTTGAAGGTGCTCGTCCACTTCCGCTCCGCATCCCAGGAGCAGCAGATCCTGTTCGTGGTGGTGGGCACCGCCACGGTCGCCGTGGTGGCGGTGATGCTCTTCTATTTGATCTTCTTGTGATGGCTCAGGGCATCACGGTGCAGGTAGAGCCGTCGCAGACGGGGTCGGCGCACGTGGTGCACAAGCAGTCCATGAGCGCGACCGCGTCGTCGAACTCCTCCGGAGATTGGTCGAACGCGGCCTGCAGGCACGCCGCGTCGGCGGACGCGCACTGCGCGCTGGCCAAGACGGTGAGCACATTCTGGCAGCCCGTGTCGCAGGCTGGCGGCGCAGCCAAGAGCTCACACGCCCCGCCCGCAGCAGCCTCTGCGGTGGCGCACACCCGACACGCGCCCGGCTGCTGCTGATCTTCGATGCAGCCGCAGTACGGTGCCATGTCCTCTGGGGCGTTGACCGTGTTGCCGCCGCCCGTGCCGGTGGTGGTCGAGGTCGAGGTCGACGTCGACGTCGACGTCGACATCATCCCACCCGCCCCGCCCCCACCGTTGGTGGCGCCACCCGTGCCGGCGCCCCCGCCGCCCGCGCCTCCCGCCCCTCCTACCGCCGTTTGGATCGGCCCAGGCTCACCCGGCTCGGGGGTCGAGCGTTTGCCCGAGCAGGCCACGGTCAACGCGAGCAGGACAAGCGGAAGCAGAGGAGAGCGAAGCAGGCTCATACTTCTCAGTCTACAGGCCGACCGGAAGCCAGGAACAGAAAGTTGCGATGGGGCTCACCCGAACGACCAGCCCTCCCCGCGGTAGGTGGGGACCCGCTCGACCACGTCACCGCCGCGCGCCCAGAGGATCGAGTCGAAGCGCTCCATGAGCTCGCCGGCTTTCGCGTGCCGGAACACCACGCGGTCCCCTTCGCGGAGAGTCTCCGCGCCGGAAAGCGGGGTCTGCACTTCGCCGACGCCTTCCGCAGACAGCAAAGAAAGCCCCGGCGGCCAATGGGGCCGCGGCAGCTTGTCGGGTCCGGCGCTACCAGAGGCCACGAAGCCACCGCCGTGACAGGTCGCCAGGGAGCGCGCAGGCTTGCGTGTGACCTCCAGCACGAAGAACGCTGCCGGCTCCAGCGAGCGTACGAAGGCGCTTCGATAACCGTCGAACAGCAAGGGCTTATAGAAGCCCGAGCCAGCCGTGACTTCGGTCACACCGTTGGCGCGGCCCGTCAGATCCAGCGAGCCGGTGCCACCTCCGTTCACGAACGCGAGGTCGAAGCCGTCACGCTCGAGCGCCGCCACCAGCTCCGAGCGGCGCGTCGCGATGTCGCGCATGGAGGCGATGCGAATGAGCCGCTTCGCCTGCCTGACGAGCCCCGGATCGAACACGCTGTCGTCGCCGAGGCCTGCGACCTGTGCCTCGTACCCCATCACGCCGTGCACCCTCACGCCTGCGAGGTCGCGCACGTGCCGCGCGAGCCGCAGGGCGTCTTCGGGGTCGTGCAACGGGGAGCGACGCACCCCGAGGTGCAACCTCTTGCCCCACGGTCGCAGGCTCATGTCGACACACAGCACCGCCAACATCTCGGTGCCTTGCGATGCCCCTGCACGAGCCAGCCGCTCCGCCCCCTCGCGCGAGTCCACCGCCACCGAGATCAGCTTGCCGCGCGCCCGCTCGGCGGCGATGGCGTCGAGCAGCCGCTCGTCCACCACCGGATAGGCCACGAACAGATCGTCGTGTTCAACACGCGCGAGCTCGAGCGCCTCGCGCGCGGAGTAGCACATCAACCCTCGGCATCGGCCCTGTCCGCGCGCGAGCAAGCGCTCGATCAGCGCGCGGACCCGCAGCGATTTGGTCGCTACCCGCAGTGGCAGGGAGGAATCGAGCACGCCGAGGTGCCGCTCCAGGTTGCGATCGAACGCGTCGACATCCACCAGCGCGAAGGGCGCTGGCTCGCCCGCCGTGCGCCGGAGCAGCTCTGCCCAAGGGAGCGACACGTGGCAACGCTAACACACGTGCCCCTGGTCGCCTGAGGCGCCGCGTGATGTGATCCGCACATGCGCGCGCGCGACGCCCATCGAGCTTGGCTGCTAGCGGCGACGCTGACGTGGCAGAGCTCTTGTGACGACGAGGCGCCGTGCGGCGACTGCCGTGAGGCCACGGTGGTGCGTATGGACTTCGCGGATCGCGAGGACTTCTTTGCCTCGCCGTTCCCCAGCGACAGCCGACGCGACGATCAAGGCCGACCGGAGGTGAGCGGGTTCCCCAACCCGCAGGCGGTCGTGCTGGTCGACCGCGTGCTCGAGATCGTCTCGGGCGACGCGCGAGGCTTCGCTACCACCGGCGGCGTATTCTTCGCGATCAGCCGCGCGCTCGACCCGGTCTCGCTGCCCACACTCGCGGGCAGCGTCGACGGCTCGGCGAGCGTGTTCTTGGTCGACGTGACCGAGGGCAGTCCGACACGTGGCGTGCGCATGCCGATCGACGTGCGCTTCAACGAAGACCCCGGCCTGTATGGCCCGCCGCACCAGCTCTCGCTCTTGCCGCTGCAGGGCGCGCCGCTGCGACCCAGCGCGACCTACGCTGCGGTCGTGAGCACCAGCGTTCGTGACGCCGAAGGCGTCGCGCTCGCGCAGAGCCCGGCGGTGGCCGAGCTGCTCGCGGGGGACACCCCCGCCGGCATGACCGAGCCGGCGGCGCAGGGCTACCGAGACGCGCTCGCCGAGCTGGCCGCGCAGGGCGTCGACGGCGGGGTGATCGCGGCGCTGAGCGTGTTCACGACCGACGACCCGACGGCGGATCTCGCGAGCATCGTCGAGCGCGCCCGCGCGGATGGGATCATCGGCCTCACTGCGTTCACGAAGACCGATGAGCTCGACGACTTCTGCGTGTATCAGGCCACGCTCGACTTCCCCGTCTACCAAGCGGGCGAGCCACCTTACCTCGACGACGGTGGCGGCTTCGCACGGGACGCGAGCGGGCAGGTGCTGCTCGACCACTACGAAACGGCTCGCATCGTGGTCACCATTCCGAGGCAACCCCAACCTGCCGCCGGCTACCCGCTGGTGGTGTTGTCACGCACGGGAGCAGGCGGCGACCGCCCATTGGTCGACCGGGGCGTGCGGGCCGAGCCGGGAGGCGAGGCCGTCGAGCCAGGCACCGGGCCAGCGTTGGAGTTTGCCAAGGTGGGGTTCGCAGGGGTGAGCGTGGACGGCCCGCACGGAGGCCTGCGCAACGTTTCGGGCAAGGACGAACAGTTTCTGGTGTTCAACTTCCAGAACCCCGTCGCTCTACGCGACAATGTGCGGCAGTCAGCGCTCGAGCTCGCGCTATTGCCGGACGTGCTCGCCGACCTGACCATCGATGTGGACGATTGCCCCGGCACGGAGGCCGGCGTCCCCGCGCAGCTCGACCTCGACCACATGGCGCTGATGGGCCACTCCATGGGGGCGTCGATCATCCCGCTCACAGCCAGCTTCGAGCCTCGTTATCGGGCGCTGCTGCTGTCGGGCGCGGGCGGAAGCTTCCTCGCGAACATGATGTGGAAGCAAAAGCCCCTCGACGTGCGACCACTGGCCGAGCTGATCCTGGGCCTGACGATTTCGGGCTACTCGCTGTCGGAGCACGACCCGATGTTGACGATGCTGCAGTGGGCCGGCGAACCGGCGGACGACCCCGTCTACGGCCGCCTGATCACCCGCGAGCCGCTCGTAGGGTCCTCACGCCACGTGCTCATGATGCAGGGCATCGTCGACCACTACATCATGCCGCCCATCGCCAACGCCACCAGCCTCTCGCACGGGCTCGACCTGGCTGGCGACGCGCTCGACGCCGAGAGCGAGGAGCTCGCTGAGTTCACTCCGCTCAGCGAGCTGCTGCCTCTGGTCGGCAGAGGTACCGTCGGTCTGCCGGTGAGTGGCAACGGCCCCGAAGGGACCACCGCGGTCGTGCTGCAGCTCGCAGAGGACGGCGTGGAGGACGGTCACGAGGTGGTGTTCCAGACCGCCGCGCCGAAGCGCGCCTATCGCTGCTTCTTGCTCGGCCTGCTCGCAGGTACGCCCACTGTACCGGCCGCGGGTGGGCCGGAAGACAGCTGCGAATGAGCCAGCGCTGCGGCTACTTGACGCTGACGCCGTCGGGCGCGATCGCATCCCAGCCGGTGGCGCGCGCGAGCTTGGCCATGGCCAGGTCGAGCTCCATGGTCGCGTTCATCACGTTGAACCTGCCGAGCGCGTAGGCCTTCGCAGGCTCGAGCAGCTCCTTGTCCTCGATCGTGCCGACGTCGATGCCCTGCTGAGTGACGATCAGCCACTTCTTCGCGTAGCTGGTGGACTTCACGAACGCCGCGCGACGTTTTTGCCAGTCGGTGACCTCTGCGTGCGCGAGCCGCACTTCGGCCTCCACGCCGCCGTCGGCGAGCTTCTCCACCGCGCGCATCTCTGCGAGGTTGCTCTTCGCCTGCTTCAAACGCGCGACCTGCGGCACGAAGTCCAGATTCCACTGGAACGCGAGGCCCGCCCCGTAGCGAAAGTAGTTCGCCGGGTCGTACGCGAACGGATTGATCTGATCGTCGATCTCTGGCGCCACCCCCAGGCCCAGCGAGAGGGCCAAGCCAATGTCGGGATAGAACCCGGACTCGGCGAGGTGCACCTGCGCCGTGCGTGCCTCGACGCCGTGGCGGACCTGCGCCAGCTCGGGCCGGTACTTGTTCGCGGCGCCGAGGTAGGTGTCGATCGCGCCGAGCTCGTGCACTGGGGGCGCGAGCGGTGCGTCGGCGGCATCGAAGTCGGCAGCGCCGGTGTAGAAACGCAGGCCCGCGAGCGTGGAGGTCACGAATTTGTCCGCTTCGGCATCGCGTACGTCGACCTCGCTCGCGAACGTGAGCAGCTTGTAGAGGTCCGCAGCGTCGGCCTCCCCGGCATCGACCTTCTCGGTGAGCGCCTTCTCGGCTTTGCCGAGCTGCTTCTTCACGTCCGCCAGAAGCAGCTTGGCGTCGCGCGCGAGCAACAGACCGTAGTACGCGCGGCGCACCTCCAGGCGCACCAAGTCACGCTCCTTCTCCACGCCGGCGCGGTGAACCTTGATGTTGGCCTCGGCCGCCTCCCACAGGTGGCCGATCTTGCCGAACGTCCAGAGCGGCAGCACGCCCTGGAGATCGATGCGCCACGCCAGCGCCACACCGCTCGACAGGGACACGTCGTTGTCCGGGCTGTACGTGCTGGTCCCCTGCAGCTCGGGTGCTACGCCGACGCCGCCCGAAAGGCGGAACATGCTGAACGGCGCGGAGTGCGCCTCGTCGAGCTGGGCGCGTGTGAACGACAACTTGGCGCGGGCCGCGAGGATGTTGGGGTGATTCTTGTCGGCGAGCAAGAGCGCGTCGGCCAGCGACTTGCCGCTCTTCGGAGCGGCCGCGCTCGCCGGCACGTCCTTGCCCGGCGTCGCGGCGACCGGCGGCTCCGCCGTGAGCCCGGAGGTGGCGGCGCAAAGATGTGCGCCGCCGGCCAGCAGAGCCAGTCGCCTCGCTCCCGTCCATGCGTGCCAACGCTGCGCATTGCGCCGGTTCACGGGGCGAGAAGCTATCACGTCTTCCCCGATCCTCCAGAAGCTGCACGCGCGCGGCGGACCAAGCGTCGGAAGTTGGCGCGGTCCATCCCCGCCAGATGGGCTGCGCGGGTGAGGTTCTGGCCTGCGAACGCAAGCACGTTCTCGACGTATCGCTGCTCGATCTCGATCAGGGCGCGGCGCTTGGCGTCGGCGTAGGGCTCCACACCTTCCGGCGGCGGCGGCTTCGAGCGCGCGATACCGAGCTCTCCGAGCGCGATCGAGCCCATTTGACCGCTCCCCACCGCGGCCTCCACCCGCGCCTCGAGCTCGGGGATGTTGCCCGGCCAGCTGCTGTTGCGCAGCACGCGGACTGCCTCGGGACTGAGGCGACGAGGCGCCAACCCGAGACGCTCGGATGCGCGGCGCGCGAACAGCTGGGCCAGCACCGCCACGTCGTCGGGACGGGCCGCGAGATCCGGCACCTCGATGGTGTGTGCGCCCAGGCGAGCCCACAGCTCCTGCCCGGGCTCCCGCTGCGCGCGGAAGCTGGGCTCGGCGGTGGAGAGCACGCGGCACGTCGGAGGTTCACGCAAGCGCCGCAACAGGTACGCCTGCGTCGTCGCGTCGAGCGCGTCCACGCGGTCGATCAAGAGGGCGCCGCGCCCAGCGCGGAGGAACGCGTCGTCCAGCGCCTCGTTGCGCAGCTCGACCGGAAGCTCGACCGCACCGAACACCACGAACGGATGCGCTGCGCGCGCGCTCTGCTGGTGCAGGACCCGCGCGAGGGTGCGCTTGCCCACGCCAGCCGCACCGACGAACAGGACGGGCGCCGCGCCATCCGCCACGCTGGGCAGCCGCGCGAGGATGGCGCGCGTCAGGCGCGAGGCTGCCACGAGCTCGGTACCCCCGGCACCGCTGCGCTCGGCGGGTTGGGAGAGCGCGCGCTCGACCGCCAGCGCGAGCCCCAGCGGCACGTCGAGCGTGCGCTCGAGCCACAGGAACGCGCGCGCGCCCAGCGCATCGTCGGGCGGCTTGCCCGGCCGATCGCTGATCAGGATCAAGCGGCCGCGGCTCAGCGCGTCCTCGAGCTCGAGCGCGCCTTGCTCGAGCGCACGCTCGGAGGCCACCAGCACGAGCGGCGCGCGTCTGGGCAGGAGCGCGAGCACCTCGCGCAGGCTCGCGCCCGAGATCAGCTCGAAGGGTCCGCCCGAGAGCGCGCGCACGCACGCACGCCGCGGCGCGGCCACCGGATCGACGATCGCGACGTGCGCGCGCGACGCGGTGGCTCGGCTCGACAAGGCTGTTCGAGAGGGGCTCGCCTAGAAAGCCGGCTGCCCGAACGCGCTCGCGACCGTGGAGCCACGCGGGCCCGGCGGGAGATCCATCTTGGAGCGGCCCGAGGCCTTCTCGTAGATGGCATCGATGTTCACCGAGAGGTCGAGATAGAACGACGCGTACGGGCTGTAGAAGATGTTGCGCGTCTTTCCGTCCTCACCCAGCGTGAGCGTCTCGTTGTTGTAGCCGATGTTGATCGCGAGCACGTCGTAGATGGGCTGCGACAGCGCGATGTCGAACGTCGAGTCCGTGAAGTAGGTGGGCGCTTCCTCGGTCTCCTGGAGCTCTCCGCAGCCCCCCATGATCTCGATGCAATCGACCTCCGTGGGCTTGGCCTTGAAGCGGCCAATCAATCGGAACGCCGTCACCAACGTCAGGTCCTTGATCAGAGGCAGAGTGAAGGTGACCGACGGGATGACGCGGTCGATGTCGAAGGATCGAGTGCCGAGCTGGTCGCTCTCGATCGCGTCGAACGACGGGTTGGTGCGCGTGCGCTCCAGACCGCCATTGGTGGGGGTGGTGGCGCGACTGAACAAGTGCGAATAGGTGAAGCCCGCGCTCACCGTCAGGTTGTTGAGCCCGATTGCCGAGTTGCCCAGCAAGCGCACGACCTGCGAGAGCGAGACGCTGGGGGAGAGCACGCCATAGCGGCCCTGCAGCAGCGAGAACTTGGACGTCGGGATGCTGTACCGCAAACGCACGCTGCCCTTGGTGCTCCACTCCTTGTCTTCGCTGGTGAAGATGTTGCGCGTGTAGCCCACGCCCACCTGCGTGTCGCGGAACTGGGGCTCGCGCTCGTACGTCGTGGTGCCGCTGTCGGTGAGCTCGACCGTCACGCCTGCCTGGAGCGTCGCGGTGATCTTGTCGTTCGGCAGATCGAGCAAGTAAAAGTTCGGCGACAGCACGAAGTCCATGCCGTAGGACTCTTCCTCGCTGCCCCGCAGGTCGCTGCCCAGGCCGAACATGGTGGTGGTGGCCGAGTTGGTCCACGTGAAGCTGGTGCCGCGCCAGAACAGGGGCTTGGGCGCCTCTTCCGGCGGAGGGGCCGCGGGGGCGACCTGGTCCGGCGGGGGCGCGACGACCGGCGGTGCGCCAGGCGGGGGCGCAGCAGGCGCGCCGGCCGCAGGAGCTCCCTGCGCGAAGGCGGTCGTGCTGGCGAGGAGCAAGGGTGCTGCTACGAATGCGGCGGAGAGCTGAGACAGGCTGCTCTTCATGGGTTCCACTTGCCAGATCGAGATGGTGGTCAGCCCGGACGAGCCAAGGCCGGCGCCGAGCGGCGCAGCGAAAGGACGTCGGCGTCTCCCACAGGTCGCAGGAGGCGTCAATGCGTCCTGGCGGACACGCAAAGCAGGAAGCGTGCCGTACGCCGCTACTCGTTTTCTGCGCAGTTTCGGGTCGGTCGGGGGCGTGCGCGGCCCGCTTCGTTAACTCCATGACGGCCCCACGGTTTGAAAGCCCGGCCGAGCCGTGCGAGAAGCGGCGGCCATGGAGCCCAACGCGACAGACGCGCCGCCCCCGGGGGGTGGACGCCCGACCGAGATCACGGCGTTGCTCGGGCGCGACACCGCCTTCGAGGGCAAGCTCAGCTTTTTCGGGCGCGTGCGGATCGATGGCCGCTTCGTCGGCGACATTCGCGGCGACGATGTGCTCGTGATCGGCGAGGGCGCCAGCATCGAGGGCACCATCGAGGTGACCACATGCATCGTGACGGCTGGTGACGTGCGCGCCGACATCCGGGCGCGCGAGTCGATCGAGCTGTACGCGCCCTCACGCGTGGTGGGCTCGCTGCACGCCCCGGCGATCTTCATCGACCGCGGCGTCACGTTCGAGGGCACCTGCACCATGGCGCCGCTCGGTCCGAAGGACTCTCCCGCCCCCACGCTCGAGGACGCTCCCACAGTCACACGAGACGACGACGCGGGCACGTGATCGAGCCTGGCTCGGAGGAGCTGTGGGTGCTGCCCACCGAGGTGGCCGTAGAGCGCTGCGCGCACCCCTTCGTCTCGACCGAAGCTCGCCTGTTCGCGCGCGTGCGCGGTGCCATCACGCCGGACGACCGCGCGGCCTCCCCCGCGCTCGAGCTCCAGATCGCGCGCCAGACGCTCTCCGCGCGCGATCCGGCAGCGGACGCTCCCGACCCTGCAGAACGCGCCGAGCTTTCGCCACTGTTGGCCGCCACGCTCACGTCCCTGGCGCAGGCCCACACCACGGCTCAGGATCTGCGACGCTGCCAGACCGCTCGCGGGACAGAGCTGGCGCGTGCGCTCGAGCGCGCCGACGAGGAGCTGCGCGGCCTCGGTCGCTACCGCGCGCGGGCCGCGCTCACGCCCGCGTTGTTGTCGAGCGCTCCCGCAAGAGACCTGTCGTCCGTCCTGCCGCGTAGGATCAGGCTGCGCGGCGTCAGTGACTTCTCTGCCGGCCGCGTGGCCACGTGGCTGGCGATCCACGACGCGCTCCGATCGCGCGGCGGCGGTGTGACGGTCGCGCTGCCGCGGCTCGAGCGAGACACTTGGACGACAGAGCTCGCTGCTTCGCTCGAAGCCCGGCTCGCAGCGCTGCCCGACGCGTTCGAGATCGACTGGTTCGACCCTGGCCCAGCCGCGAGCGTGTCCGTGGTCGAGGCCCACGGGACGGCCGCCGAAGCACGCGCGATCACCGCCGAGATCTTGCGCGTGCTCGAGGGTGGCGCACAGCCGGACCAGATCGCGGTGGTGGTCCCGGGGCCCGACGAGGCGCTGCTCGGACCGCTCCGCGCGGCCTTCGCGGAGGCGGGGCTACCGCTCTCCGAGGCCTACGGCCCCCCCCTCGAGCAGGCACCAGAGGCGCGCGCGTTCCTCTCGCTCGTGAGCATGGTGGCCAGCAAGCTGGATCGCGACGCCATCGTCGAGCTGCTCCGCACGCCCGGGTTGCACGCGGGCTCGTTGGTGCAGGCCTCCGACGAGCCGACGGCAAGGGCTCGCGCGAGGCTGCTCGCGCAAGCGCTCACGCGTTTGCCGGTGACCCAAACCAGCTCGACCTCGCCCTTCGTGGAGGCGCTCGCGAGCGGGCCGCGCGACCCGAGCCAAAGCTGGATGCCCGCAGCGATGGAGCGGCTCGGCTCCCAGATCCAAGCCCTGCGTGGCGCCCGATCACGCGGCGACGCCATCGCCGCGTTGCTGAGCTTCGCTGCGCGGCTGCGCATCGGAGATCCATCCGCGGCCGAGGTCGAGCAGGCGCTGCGCGCCGAGGGCCACGGCCCCGGATCACTGGCCATGGTGGCGATCGCCGGAGGCGCCGTGGCCTTGCGGGCGATCTGCGACACGCTGCGCGACATGGGCAGCGCCGCGGCGCTGACTCATGGCGATCGCGACCCAGCGGACTTCACGGCGATCAGCCGCGATCTCCTCCAGCTGTTGCAGAGCGTGCGCACGGCAGCGCGCGGCGGGGCAGGGCGGGCAGGCGCGATCCGGGTGGGCAGCGCGAGCGAGCTCGGTGACGCGCACTTGGAGCTGGTCGTGGTCGCGCGCGCCAGCCGTCAGAGCTACGCGCGCACGCCCGCCCCGAGCCTGCTCGACGAGCGCACGCGGCGGGCCTTGCCCCCAGAGCGACGCCCGCCCGGCCCGCGCTCCTTCGCCCTTTCGACCGAGCTGGAGCTGGCCTGGATCGAGCTCGCGGCCAAGCGGGTGGTGTTCACCTACTTGATCAGCGACGACGACGGGCGCACCGCGGACCCGCCCCATCCCCGCGCGCAAGACGCGCTGCGGGCCGGCGCGCAACGGCGCGTCGAGCCGGCTTCGCGGCTCGCCGCGACGGCCAGCGCGCTGTCCACGCTGGGTCAGGAGCTCAGGGCGCTGGCCGACGGTGCCTCGCCGGACGGCGAGCTCGGACGCGTGGTCACGATCGAGCGCGAGCGCACGCACTTCTTCATGTCGCCCGGCGAGCCACCGCACCGCTACTCGGGTGCCATCGACGCCGCTCAGCTGACGACACTCGCCGCGACCTTCGGCGGCCTCGAGCCGAGCCGCGGCCTCGGCGTGGGCGCCGTGGAGCGGGTGCGCGACTGCGCGTTCAAGGCGTTCGGTGAGCGGGTGTTGGGCGCCCGCAGACAAGACATCGTCGAGGACGCGCTGAGCCCGCTCGAGCGCGGCGACCTGCTGCATCGAGCGCTGTTCGCGGTGTTCGAGTCACAGCGCGAGCTCGCGCCGTCGCTCACGCTCGATCAGCGCATGCAGATCGCGCGCGCACGTGCGGAGCGCGAGTGCGCGCCGCCCCCCGGCGCGGGGCCCATCCGCAAAGACGCCTTCGCCCGCACGATCGACGACGCTTGCACCGTGCTCCGAGGCGAGCTCACGCGCGCGTCCGAGCTCCGTTATGCGCTGGGCGAGCGCGCCTTCGGCGTGGGTCTGCCCGACCCTTGGGGCCCGCTGCTCGTGCCGCTGCGCGGCGGGCGCACGCTCCACCTCGTCGGCCGTATCGATCGCATCGATCTCGCGCCCGACCGCAGCGTGGCGAGGGTCGTCGACTACAAGCTCGGTCGCGCGAAGCCACGGGCGCTGGGCGAGCGGGATCTCCAGGTTCCCCTCTATGGTTTGGTCGCCAAGCGCCTCGACGTCCCCGCGGTCGAGGGGGTGTACGCCAGCGTGGAGCGTGGCGGGCGAGTCACGCTCAAGCCCCCGCCATCGAAGAGCGTGCTCGACGAACAGCTGCTGGCGCGGACGCTCACCGTCGTGGACGAGGTGATGAGCGCCTTCTTGGACGGCGACGTCTCGCCGCGGCCGAGCTCGCCGCGGTCTTGTTCTCGTTGTCAGCTGCGCGGCCTGTGCCGGCGACCCGCGGTCACGCCGAGCGAAGAAGACGACGGCGCCCCGTGAGGATCCACGAGCACGAGCTGTACGCGTTTCGACGCAACCTGGTGGTGGCGGCCAGCGCAGGCACTGGCAAGACGCACCGGCTCACGGCGCTGTACGTGCTCCTGACACTCGGGCTCACGTCCATGGGGCAAACCTCGACGGACCGCGCCCACGCGCCGATATTGCCCGAGCAGATCGTGGCCACGACCTTCTCGCGCGCCGCCGCGCTGGAGATCCGCGCTCGCGTCGAGCACGCGCTGCGCGCGCTCGCACAGGGCGAGCCGAACGCGCCCTTCCGCCTGGAGATCGAGCAACGCCTGTCGGAGCTCTGCGACGCGCCCAGCACCGGAGAGCTCCGCGCGAGGGCGCAGGCGGCGGTTCAGTCGCTCAGCCGTGCGCGCATCGACACGCTGCACGGACTGGCGAGCGAGATTTTGCGAAAGCACGCGGTGCCGTTGGGCCTGCCGCCAGGACTGCGCGTGCTCACCGAGGACGAGACCCTCTCGCTGGGCGCGGGGGTGATCGACGAGGTCCTTTCTCTGGCGCTCGAGGCCGGCGCCGAGGAGCGCAGCGCCGCACGAGACCTGGTGGATGCCTGCGGTGGCGCGTTCGCGCTGAAGTCTGCCGTTTTGACCTTCCTGGACCGCATCGACGACGACGGCTTGGAGATCGCGTCGCTGTCGACCTTCGATCACCGCGCGCACGCACGCGCGCTGCGCCGCGAGCTCTCGCTGGCCGTGCGCGGCGCCGCGCGCGCTCGCAAGCGGGCGACCCAAGACCTGGCTGCAGCGGTCGCCCACGTCCTTGGCTCGCTCTCGCCCGACGCACCGCTCGACGACGCGACCCGGGCGGCGCTGAGCGCACTGGTAGAGCAGGCCAAGCCCAAGGATCCCACCGACGACGAGGCGATCTGGTTCACGTTCCGCGATCGACTGCCGGGGCTCACGCACAAGCAGCGGGCCGAGCGGCTGCTGGCCACGTTCGACGAAGCGCACGTCACCGAAGCCCGCGAGCGCGCGGTTCGGGCGCTGCTCGCGCGCATGGCGGAGCGCCTGGGCGACGAGCGGCGCGCGCGCGGCGTGGCGAGCTTCGGCGACCTCCTCCGGCTCTCGAGAAACCGGCTGCGTGACCGCCCACGGGTGCTGGCTGCCATCCAAGAGGAGATGCGGGTACTGATGGTCGACGAGTTCCAGGACACCAGCCGCGTGCAACGCGACCTGGTGTTCTTGCTGCGCGGCGAGTCGCCCGAGGACCGCCCCGAAGGCCAGGTTCCCAGGGCAGAGGAGCTGATCGACCACGGGCTGTTCCTGGTCGGCGATCGTAAGCAGTCGATCTACGGCTTCCGCGGCGCAGACGTCGCCGTGTTCAACGAGGTGTGCAGCGATCTGGCAGGCGTCGCGGCCGAGGACGCGCTGGGGCTCGTGCGCTCGGGCCCACACCAGCGCGAGAACGCTGACTTTCTGGCCCTGAACCGCAGCTATCGCAGCCGCGCTGAGGTGGTGACCTTCGTCAACACGTTTGCGGCGCTCGACTTCCAGGAGGCCTCCAGCGCCGACCAACAAACCTCCGTACGCTACGGCGAGGCCGAGCAGCTCGTCCCGGTCGACGGCGCCGTGGGCGGGCGTGTGCTGCTGCTGCGCGACGACCAGAGCGCGCTCGAAGAGCCGCTGCTCGCTGGGGCTCCTGCGGCCGTGCGAGAGGCGTTCGCGGCGGCGGCGCTGGTCGCCACGCTGCGACGCGAGCAGCCCTCGCTCGCGTTGCGCGACGTCGCGATCCTGGCGCGGAGGCGCGCCTCGATCCCGCTGTTGGAGCTGGCGCTGTCGCGACTCGAGCTGCCCTATGTCGTGGCGGGGCGAGCGCTGTTCGACGCGCTCGAGGTGCGCGACGTCGCCGCGCTGCTGACGCTGGTGCTCGAGCCCGAGGACAGGACCGCGCTCGCCCACGTGCTGCGCGGTCCCTTGGTCGCGTTGTCGGACGCGGCGCTGGTGTCGCTGTGCGACGCGGGCGGGCTGCCGACCGACCTGCTCTCGCGCGCGAAGCCCTCGCGCGGCCACACGTTCTCCGCAGCCGAAGCGCAGCGGCTCAGCCGTTTCGTGGCGACGTTCGTGAGAGAGCGCGCGGCGCTGCTGCGCATGCCGGCGCCAGACGCGATCCAACACGCGGTGCGCGTGTTCGAGCTCGACCGTGTGCTCGCGGCGTCGCCGCGCGCCCACGCGAGGCTCGGCAACGTGGACCGGCTTGCGAAGCTCGCCCACGAGCGCGGCGACGGCCTGTTTGGCTTCGCCCGCTGGCTCGCACGCCAGATCGACGACGAGCAGGACGAGCAAGAAGCGGTCGTGTTCTCGGAACAGGACGAGGCCATCCGCGTCACCACGATCCACGCCAGCAAAGGCCTCGACTTCGAGGTGACCATCCTGCTCGATCTGGGTCAGCGCGAACGGCCGATCCGGCCGGCCCTGTCGGTGGCGCACAGCGCAGACAGCCCGTTTCTGTCCGTCGCCCTCACCGACGCGAGCGGGGTGCGGCTGATGAATCCGCTACGGGCCGCGGCCGATCGCGAGAGCACCGGGCGCGCGCGCAGCGAGCGCAGCCGCATCAGCTACGTCGCTGTCACACGCGCCAAGCGCGTGCTCGGGTTGGTTGGCTCGGCCGCGAGCCCCGAGGGCTCGGTCATGGGCGTGGTGGAGAAGCACCGTGAGCAGCTGACTCCGCTCGTGACCGAGCTCTCCTCTGCCGAGCTGATTCGGACCGCATTGAGCTCGGTGGAGCGAGCAGCAGCGGCCAGTCCGGCACGAGGTCCGACGTTGCCGACCAAGCGCGTGCTGCCGGTCGTGAGCACGCTGTCCATCGCCACCACGCCGCTGGGCGTGTTCGCGGGGTGCCCGCGTCGCTTTCGCTTCCGCTTCTTGCTGGGGCTAGAAGAGCCGATCGACTCGGGGCAGTTGGATCTGTTCGAGCTCGACATGAACCAACTCGAACGCCGCCTCGAGCCATTCGAGACGGAGGCGGGCGACCCACGCGAAGCAGGGCGGGCGGCCCACCGCGTGCTCGAGCGCCTCTCACGCTCCGGCTTCCGTGGCTCCGCGTCCTCCGACGAGCTCCACGAGTTGCTCCTGAAGGAGGGTCTCGGCGTAGCGGCGGCGCAGGCGCTGGCGCCAGGGCTGGGCGCTTTTGTCGCCAGCGACTACGTGCGCGGGCTCTCCGGCGCCCAGCTGGTGGCCGAGCACGAGCTGCGCCACGACGTCCCGCCGCAGACCCCTCTTGCGCCGACGCTGCGCTTGCGCGGCACGGTGGATCTGCTGGTCGAACGAGGCTCACAGCTGGACGTGATCGACTACAAGCTCGCTCGCCCGGGCCCGCTGGATCGCTACGCGTTCCAGCTGCGATCGTACGCGGCGGCAGCGCGGGCGAGCTCGCCGCACTGCCGCGTCCGCGCCGGCGTGGTGTTCTTGGGTGGTGGGGGGGAGCCTGTGTGGCTGGCGGGCCAAGCCAACGACGGGGCGCTTTCGAGCGATGACCACCAGGACACCGAGCGTGAGCTCGCGGCGCTCGCGCTGGCCCTGGCCACGGCGCGTCGAGACGGTCGCTTCGAGGGCGTCGAGCCCGGCACTTGTCGCCGGCTGCACTGCGGCTTCTTGGCTGCGTGCCACCCGCGCGCGACGGATCGCAAGGTAGGCCGGCAGCGCGCCCGCTGAGCAGCGTTGCCACGTAGGCCTCGCGCAGCCTACGCTGCGCAGTGGGGAGGCGGTGTGGCGGATGACTTCGAGGGCAGCGACGCGCGCATCGCGCGCCTCGAGGCCGAGATCAACCAACTGAGGTCGCGGCTGGCGCAGGACGCGCCCGTGTCCGTCCGCGAGGCGCTGCTGGTCGAGGCCGAGCGGGCGGCGCACCTCGGCAGCTGGATGTGGGATCTGCGCACGCAAAAGGTGTTCTGGTCGGACGAGCTGTTCCGCATCCTCGGCAGGGACCCGAGCCTGGACCAGGCCTCGCCCGACGCGTTCTTCGCCGCGGTGCACCCCGATGACGTGGCTCGCGTGCGCGCGGCGGCAGATCGCAGCTTGGCGCTCGGCGCGGCTGAGCGCGTGGAGTTCCGTGTCGTACGCAGGACCGGGGAGCTGCGACATCTGGTCATGGACGGCGCCATCCTGCGCGAGCAAGACGGCCAGATCGCTCGCGTCGTGGGCTCGTGCCTCGACGTGACGGAGCGGCGTCGCTCGGAGGCCGAGGCGGAGCGAGCGAGCGCATTGCTCGAGCTGACGGAGCGCCTGACAGGCGTGGGGGTCTTTGCGTGGCAGCCCGAGACTGGGTCGCTGCTCTGGTCGGACGAGCTGCTCCGCATCTTCGCCAGCGACGCGCCGCTCGGGCCCGACGCGTTCCTCGCCGCGGTCGTGGAAGAAGACCTGCCCCAGGTCGTGCGCATGCAGAAGGAGGTCCCGATCATGGGCGTCGCCGGACCGGTGGCGTTCCGCATTCGCCGGCCAGGCGGCGAGCTCAGGCACCTGCTGATGACGGCCAAGGCCACAGGCGCTGGCATCCGAGGCAGCATCGTCGACATCACCGAACGCATCCGGCTCGAGGAGCGGGTGCACCACGCGCAAAAGCTCGACGCGATCGGACGGCTCGCAGGCGGCGTGGCGCACGACTTCAACAACCTGCTGGCGGTGATCAGCGCCAACGCCTCGGTGCTCGCTCTGGAGCTGGGCTCGAATGGAATGTTGCAGGAGGTCATGCAGGCCGCCGATCAAGCGGCGGCGATGACCAAGCAGCTCTTGGCCATCAGCCGCAACCAGAGCCTCGAGCGGCGGCCCATCGATCTCGGCGCGTTGATCGCGGGCGCGCTCGGGCTGCTGCGGCGGATGTGCGCGGCTGGCGTCACGCTGACCTTCTCCGCGCCCGAAGAGCCCTGCTGGGTGCTGGGCGACGAGAGCCAGCTGCACCAGGTGCTGCTCAACCTGGTGGTCAACGCGCGTGACGCGCTTCCCCATGGTGGCCACGTGGAGATCGCGCTGTCTGCGTCGCGCCAAAGTCCCGCGCCTCTGGGACCGGACGCGCGAGACGCCCCGATGCTCCAACTGTTGGTCAAGGATGACGGCCAGGGCATGGACGAGGCCACGCGCGCACGCATCTTCGAGCCCTTCTTCACCACCAAGCAGCCAGGCTCGGGCACCGGCTTGGGCTTGGCCACGGTGCTCGGCATCGTGAAGCAACACGGCGGCTCGATCGAGGTCAGCTCCCAGGTCGGACAAGGGACGTCGTTCCGCGTGCTGTTGCCAGCGCTCCCGCCCCCCGCCCCCTAGCTCGCGGGCGTCCCCAGTTTCATCGCGGTGTCTCGTCGCGACCCTCGCCGACGCTCGCAATGGAGGCCGCGAAGAGACCCCGCGACACGGGGACTCGTCTGGTCTTGCCCCCTTGATATCGTTGCCGCTCTTCGGGCGGACTAGTCCGCGCAAGCACGCCGGTTCGCAGCCCAGATCCGGGCTTGACATTTGTGTGAATGTGATTCACTTTATGGCCGTGATTCACGAGCCGTCCAGCTTGCGCGTGCGGCAAAAGCGCGAACGACGCGTCGAGGAGCTGCTCGACGCAGCGGCGGGGGTGCTCGAGCTGCATGGGCTCGAAGGGCTGACGCTCGCGCGCGTCGCCGAGGCGATGGGCTGGGTTCCTGCCGCTTTGTACCGCTACGTCGGCTCCAAAGACGGGCTGCTGGCGATGATGCAGCGGCGCGCGATCTCAGAGACGCATCAGAGCTTCCGCGCAGCGCAAGCGGCGCTGCCCCTGCCGCTCGACGACGCGCGCCAAGGCGTGCTCGCGGCTCTCTTGGCGGGCGCACGGTTCTACTTGGATCTGCCCAGAACGCACCCGCAGGCCTGGTTGCTCATCGCGATCCTGCTCGGCGATCCGCGACCGCTGCTGTCGGACGAGGAGTCGCAACGCACAGCCCCCTTGTTGCTCGCGTTCTTGAGCGAGGTGCGTGTTCTGTTCGAGCAGGCAGCGACGAGCCGCGCGCTCTCCGACGGCGACGCCATGGCTCGCACGTTGGCCTTTTGGGCGACGCTGCAAGGAGCGCTGTCGTTGGAGAAAGCCAGGCGCATCGCCCCTGCCCTGCCCTCGGCGGCAGACGTCGGGCTCGCGTCCGCCCAAGCCATGTTGCTCGGTTGGGGTGCGAGCCACGCCGACGTCGCTGCGGCGACGGAGCTCACTGCCGCCAACCGCCATCGCCAAGCGCTCAGCAAGCGCACCAGCCCTCCCCCCACCCCCACCAAGAAGAGGATCCGAACATGAGCTCGTTGTCTTGGCTCGCGCTGGGCGCCGCCAGCTGGAACGCCGCGGAGTACGCCATCCATCGCTTCGTCGGCCACGGCCCCAAGCGTACGCGCGGCTCGTCGCTGATCTCGCGCGTCACGCCTGCAGGGCTGGCAGCGGAGTTCAACGCCGAGCACCTCGCACACCACGCTACGCCGAGCTACTTCGCTCCCACCTCACGCAAACTGCTGGCCGCGGCAGCGGGAGTACCCACCATCACGGCGGCGATCGCGCCGTTCATCGGGCTCAGGCGCGCCGGCTGGTTCGCGCTGGGCTTCGCAGCGGCGTACGGCGGCTACGAGGTGATTCATCGCCGCATCCACACTCACCCGCCCACCGGCTCCTATTCGCGCTGGGTGCGCCGCCATCACCTCTACCACCACCACCGCTCCCCGCGAGACAACCACGGTGTCACCACGCCGGCGTTCGATCACGTATTCGGGACCGAGAAGCCGATCGGCAAGATCGTCATTCCTCGCCACATGGCGCCCACGTGGCTGATCGACCCGGCCCACGGCGGGGTGCGCGGCGATCTCGCCGCCGACTACGAGCTGTCGGGTAACCGTGAGCGCCCCAAGCCCGACGCGACGCTCCCTACGCTGAACGCGACAGCGCCGTGACGCGCACCGGCACGCCGCTGAACGCGGCGTTGCCGCTCAGCACGTCGAGCCGCTGATCGTCGGTCAGATCATTCACGCTGACGCCCGCGTGCTCGCGCGCCACGCGCAGCTCGACCCCGGGACGGTCATGTCCAAAGCCGTGGGGCAGGCTGACCACGCCCGGCATGATTCCCCGTGTGAGCTCCAGCGGAGCCTCGATCTGCCCCACTCGCGAGGACACTCGCACCCTCGCCTCCGCCGCGACGCCGAGGCGCGCGGCGTCGTCCGGGTGCATCAGCAGGGTGCAGCGCGGCTTGCCCTTGATCAGCGGTCGAGCGTTGTGCAGCCAAGAGTTGTTGCTGCGCAGGTGCCGGCGTCCGATCAATAGCATTTCGCCTTCGCCACGATCGTCGTCTGCGCGCTCGAGCATGGCGCGAGCCTCGGCGACGAAGCGCGCCGGCGCCAAGTCCACCAACCTGTCCTTGGTCTCGAGCACACCTGGCAAGCGCGGCTCGAGCGGCCCCAGATCGAGCCCGTGGGGGTGTTCGCGCAGCCGCGCCAGCGAGAGTTTGTGTGGCCCCGCCCGGAGTCCGATCTCGAGCAAGCCCTCCGGCCCGAGCGCCGTACCCAGCGCGCGCGCGACCGCGAGCAGCGATCCGCCAAGCCGCGCCCGGAGGCCCAGCTCCAGCATGATCTCCCAATCGTATTTGCCGTCCGGCTCGCGCGCGATCGGCGGCGGCACGTACTTGGCCATGTTGCGCACCGAGAAGCCGAACAAGGCGACGTCGTAATGGGAGCGCTCCACCGCCGCGACCGGCGGCAAGATCACATGCGCGTGGCGTGTGGTCTCGTTGACGTAGTTGTCCACGCTGACCATGAATGGCAACGAGGCGAGGGCGCGATCGAGGCGTTGGCCGTTGGGCGCCGAGAGCACCGGGTTACCCGCGCAGGTCACGAGCGCTCGGACTTGCCCCGGCCCCGGGGTCTCGATCTCGTCTGCCAGCGTCGCCACCGGCAGCTCGCCTGCGACTTCGCCCAGGCCGCGCACGCGGCTCCGCCAGCGGTCGTGACCCACGAAGCCGAGCAGTCGCACCAGCTTGGTGATCTCAATCGCGGGGGTGGTGAACATCGCGCCACCCGGCCGGTCCAGGTTGCCGGTGACGGCGTTGAGCGCGTACACGAGCCACGCCGCGAGCGTGCCATGGCGCTGGTGACAGATGCCCACGCGTCCGTAGACCGTGGCGCGCTCGGCGGCGGCGAGCTCGCGGGCCAGCCGCTCGATCTGCGGCGCGTCGATACCTGTCACTCGCGCCACTCGGTCCAGACTGACCGAGCGGGCCAACCCATCGAGATCGTCCCAGCCTCGGCGTTGCCCCGAGAGCGCCGACGGCCGTGTGAGCCCCTCTCGAAAGAGCACCCCCAACAGCCCCAGCAACAGGAACGAGTCCGTGTCGGGGCGAATGAAGTGATGCTCGCTGGCGAGCTCCGCCGTCTCGCTGCGACGTGGATCGATGGTGATGACCTTGCCCCCACGCACCAGGATTTCGGACAGCCGCCGCTTCATGTCCGGCGCGGTCATGATGCTGCCGTTCGAGGCCAGCGGGTTCGCGCCCAGCAGCAGAAAGAACTGTGTGCGGTCCACGTCGGGAACCGGCATCAACACCGGGTTGCCGAACATGGCCTCGGCCGCGACCATGTGTGGCGCCTGATCGGCGCTGGAAGCGGAGTACAGGTTCTTGGTCCCAAACGAGCGCAGCACGGCCTGCCCGACCGTGAGCAAGCCGAGGTTGTGAGCGACGGGGTTGCCTTGGTAGATGGCCAGCCCATCCCTGTGATCGGCTCGCGCCGCACGGATGCCTCGGGCCGCGCGCGAAAGCGCCTCTTCCCAGCTCGCCTCGCGGAACGTGCCCCCCGGCTCACGGACGAGCGGGCGCCGCACGCGATCGGGATCGTCGTAGAGCTCCTTCATGCCCACGACCTTGGGGCACACGTAGCCCTGGCTGAACGGGTCCTCTGGGTCGCCACGCACCGAGAGCACCTCGCGGCCCTCGGACTCGAGCACGATGCCGCACGCGGCCTCACACAGCACACAGGTAGCGCAGGCTCGGGTCGGCATCGCTCCGAGGCTAGCGTGAACGGCCGCCTGAACAAGTGGACGCAGGTGGCTTGCTGTCCGGGGTGGACCTGAGCGATCCTGTGGCTCGAGATCTGCCCATGACCTGCCCTCGATCGCTCGCTCTGGCTGCTTTCCTCACGTTGCCCCTCGCCGGTCTATGGGCGACGCCCACCCACGCGCAAGAGGTCCAAGTCTCTGAGGAGGCACGCGCGAAGTTCAAGGCCGGTGTCGCGCTGCTCCAGGATCCCGACGGCGCGCGTTACGAGGACGCCTATTTCGCGTTCAAAGCGGCCTACACCATCTCGCCCTCTCCCAACATCTTGGGCAACCTGGGCCTGTGCGCGTTGAAGCTCGAGCGCGACGGCGAGGCGATCGACGCGTACACCACCTACTTGGCGAAGGGCACGGGCCTGGGCGACGACGAGAAGAAGCAGATCGAGCGCGATCTGGCGACGATGAAAAGCACGCTCGCCACCCTCGAGCTGAAAGTGGAACCGAAGGAAGCCACCATCGTGGACGTGCGGGTACCCACCAGTGGCAACCAAGTGCGCAACCGCTATGGGCAAGCCGGTCCCAACCCGCTCAAGCTCGGGCTGCGCGCGGGGTTGCACCGCATCACGGTTTCGCTCGATGGCTACACGGAGCAGACGATCGAGGTCGACCTGTTGGCCGGGTCCGCCGAGTCGCGCACGGTCAAGCTCGAGCCCAAGAAGACCGACGGCGGCGGTGGACCTGGACCTGGGCCCGGCCCTGGTCCCGGCCCCGGTCCCGGCCCTGCCACGGAGACGGAGCGCCCCATCCCGGTGTACGCGTGGGTCACGCTGGGCCTCACCGGCGCGCTCGCCATCGGGACGGGCGTCACCGGCGGGCTCGCGCTCGCCAACAAGAGCAGCTTCGACGAAGCGATCGCGGCCGGCGACACCACCGAGGCGCAAGACCTGCGCGACAAGGGCCAGGCCATGAACATCGCCACCGACGTGCTGCTCGGCACCAGCATCGCCGCAGCCGGTGTGACGTTGATCCTGATCCTCACGAGGCCCGAGGTCCCCGTCGAGAAGGAAAAGCCGAGCGAGAGCGTTCGAGTGGTGCCGACGGGCGCGGGTGCTTCGCTCGTGGGAACCTTCTGACCATGTCGCTCAGCATCGGCCAAGTCGTCGACGGCAAGTACCGCATCGTCCGCTTGCTGGGCGAAGGCGCAATGGGTGCCGTGTTCGAGGGCGAGAACACGCGCATCAAGCGCCGCGTCGCCATCAAGGTGCTGCACAATGCGGTCGCCGCCCGCAAAGACTTGGTCGATCGCTTCGAGCGCGAAGCGCAAGCCGCGGGCCGCATCGGCTCCGAGCACATCGTCGACATCCTCGACCTCGGCGAGCTCCCCGACGGAGCACGCTACATGGTCATGGAGTACCTGGAAGGCGAGAGCCTGGGCGACCGCATCAAGACGTGCGGCCGCATGCAGCCGCAGCTGCTCTTGCCCATGTTGCGCCAGCTGTTGGTCGGCCTGGGCGCCGCACACCAGGCCGGCATCGTCCACCGCGACCTCAAGCCAGACAACGTGTACCTGGCGAAAGAGGTCGCAGGCCAGCGCGACTTCGTGAAGGTGCTCGACTTTGGCGTGTCCAAGTTCAGCGTGCTCAACACCGAAGAGGCGCGCATGACCGCCACCGGCGCCGTGATGGGGACGCCCTATTACATGTCGCCCGAGCAGGCCAAAGGCGCTCGAGATATCGACGCGCGCAGCGATCTGTTCTCGGTCGGGGTCATCCTGTACGAGGCCACCACCGGGCAGGTGCCGTTCGATGGCGAGACCTTCAACGAGCTGATGTTCAAGATCGCGCTTCAAGATCCGCCGGCGCCAGAGACGATCGTGCCCGGGCTCGATCCAGGCATCGGGCGCATGATCCGCAAGAGCCTGGCGCGCGAGGCCAACCAACGCTTCCAAAGCGCGGCTGATTTCATTGCTGCCATTGATGAATGGTTGCGGACGGGCCACGCCTCGATTTCGGTCCCGCCTCCAGGCCAAAGCGCGCTGCGCGAGGGCACGGGCACGATCGTGGCAGGTCCACATGGCAGCACCAACGTGGAGTGGTCGAGCAGCAAGGCTGGCTCGCCGCCCAAGCCCAATCGCGCTCCGCTCTTCGTGGGCTTGGCCTTGGCTGGGGCGGTGGTAGGTGGCGGCGCGTTCGCGTTCACCCGCGCGGGCGATTCCACCCCCTCCGCCGCCAGCAGCAAGCCCACCGCCGCTGCCGCCGAGGCGTCGGCCACCGCAGCCACGCCGACGGAGACAGCCAAGGCGGCCGCCGCGCCGGCTGTCTCCGCGGACGCGACCGCGAGCGCAGGCGCCAGCGGCGAGCCGAGCGGGCCCGCGCCCGCCAGCGCCGAGCCGAGCGCCAGCGTCGCCGTGGACAGCCCGAAGACCGGACCCAAAGGGCCGAAAGTGCAGCCCAAGGCCACCCAGACGGCGACGACCGCGCCCCCTCCGCCACCACCCGCCGGGACCACGACGGGCCGGCAACCACGCACCAACATCTGAGCGACGGCGCGTGTCGGAGCACACCCTCGCAGCTCCCGCCCGTGAGGCGCGCGTGTTGCGGCTCCGCGCCGCGGTGCTCGAAGTGCTCGATGGCCCCGACCAGGGCCGAACCGCGCGCATCGACCACCCTTTGTTCGTGATCGGCACCGGCGAGGGCGCCGACCTGCGCGTGACGGATCCTACCGTCTCGCGCGAGCATCTGCGCATCTCGCTGACCGAGGGCGGCATCGTGCTGCGGGACGAGGGCAGCAAGAACGGCACCTGGCTCGGGCCCGTGCGCGTCGCTGAGGCCACGCTCTCGCAAGACGCGACGCTCAAGCTGGGCACGTTGACCTTGCGCATTCGCCTCGAGCCCGACGCGATCGATCTGCCGCTCTCGCAGAAGAGCCAATTCGGAGAAGCGATCGGCGAGTCGGGCGCGATGCGGCACATCTTCAGCGTGCTCGAGCGCGCCGCACCCTCCGACGTCACCGTGTTGCTCGAGGGCGAGAGCGGCGTCGGCAAGGAGGTGCTGGCGCGCTCCATCCATGCGCTCTCGCCGCGAGCCCGCGGTCCGTTCGTGACCGTCGACTGCGGCGCGATCCCCAAAGATCTGATGGAGTCGGAGCTGTTCGGCCACCAGAAGGGAGCCTTCACAGGGGCGAACGAGGGGCGGGCAGGCCTGTTCGAACAGGCGGAGAGTGGGACGCTGTTCCTGGACGAGCTCGGCGAGCTGCCGCTCGAGCTCCAGCCCAAGCTGCTGCGCGTGCTCGAGCGTCGCGAAGTTCGCCGTGTGGGCGGTCGTGAGGTCAAGCGCGTCGACACGCGTGTGGTCGCGGCCACCAACCGGCGCCTGGCCGAGGCCGTGCGGCGCGGCGAGTTCCGGCAAGACTTGTTCTATCGGCTCGCGGTGGCCCGCGTCGTGATCCCGCCGCTGCGTGACCGGCCCGAAGACGTGCTGCCGCTGGCGCGCTCACTGTTTCGAGCAGTGGTCGGAGATGAGGCGATCCCCGGCGACTTCGCCCAGATGTTGCGGTCGTACCGCTGGCCCGGGAACGTCCGCGAGCTGCGCAACGTGATCGAACGCTACGCCTTGCTCGGCATTCGGGATCACGATGGCCTGTTCGACACGAGTGACGCCCCCCCCTGTCAGCGATGACGGCGGCGAGCTCTGCCTGCTGCAGTACCAAGAGGCTCGCAAGCGTGCGATCACGCGCTTCGAGCGCGGCTACGCCGAGGGCGTGCTGGCGCGCGCCGACGGCAGCATGGCCCGCGCCGCCGAGCTGGCCGGCCTCGCGCGGCCGAGCTTCTATCGATTGCTCGGCCGCTCGAAGGACCGCGACTCGGAGTCGGGCTGAGCGCACCTCACATCTCCGAGAGGATCCGGTCCATCTCCAGCCAGGCGTGGTCGTCCCGCTCGAGCTGTCCGGTCGAGCGATAGGCCACGCGACCCTCCCGATCGAGCAGGATGAAGCTCGGGTTCATCAAGAGCCCCGCCGCCTTCGACCAACTCTTGTCGACGTCGAGGTAGCTCGGGCTGGTCATGCCATGGTTGCGCGCCACTTCTTCGATGCGCGCCCGCTCGACCTCGTTCTTGCCATGTTTGGTCACCGAGATGACCCGCAGACCGCGGGCCGTGTGGCGCTCCTCCAAGGCGTGCACCGCCGGGATGGAGGCCAGACAGGCGTTTCACCCTGGAGCCCACGCTTCTATCAGCACTGGCTGACCGCGCCGATCGCCCAGGCTCACGGGTGGCGCCACGGCCCAACTCCCCGCGTCGAGCGATGGGAACTCGGGCAACACAGTGGCCTCGAGCGCACCGCCGTACGCCGCCGAAGCGCCGCTTTGGCTGCGAATCACCCGGTAACCAAGAGCACCACCGGCGACCAACAAAAGCGCCAGCGCCGCGAGGATCCGCTGCTTGCGAGAGGCCATGCTGCACCGTAGCAGCCCCTCGGCCAGTTGACCGGCGGCACACGAAGACCCAAGCTGAGCTTCGTGGGCTTCTTCCCGCTCGGCAAGTTGTTCGGCGTCCCTGTGCGGGTGCACTTCTCCGCGTTGCTTGGCGCGCTGATCTTCAGCGGGTTTCGGTTCGCGCCGGGCGCGTGGGTCGGCTTCTTCCTGGTGATCCTCCTCCACGAGCTCGGGCATGCCCTGGTTGTACGGCGCACGGGCCAGCAAGTGATCGGCGTGAACGTGCACGCGCTCGGTGGCGAGTGCGCTTGGCGAGGCAACCCCACCGACCTGCAGCGCGCCGCGATCGCCTGGGGCGGCGTGTGGGCCCAGTTCGCGCTGCTCGCCATCGCCTTGCCGGTGTCGCTGCTGTTCGGCAACGCCATCGCGCAGGTCCCCGCGCTAGGCCCCCATCTGTGGGACCTTCTGCGAGCCTTCACCTACTCCAACGCGCTCATCATCGCGATCAACCTGATCCCCTTCCCCCCGCTCGACGGCGCCGAAGCATGGAAGCTGCCCAAGCTGTGGTGGGCGCGAAGACAAGCGCGCAAGCTGCGCGCCAAGGGGCCGCTGCCACGCGTCCAGTTCAAGGCGGCGCAGGCGCGCTCGCGTGTCGAAGATCCACGCTTGCCACCGCAAGTGGCCGCCATCCTGGAGGACATCGCCCGCCAGGCTGCTGACGCGCGCAAGCCCAAGCGGAACTAGGACCCGCTCAGGCGCGTTCATCCCACATGACGCGCCGGCTCCTGGTCCTTGCCTCACTCGTCTCCGCGTGCAGCCTACCTCCTGCGTCGCTGCGCTCGGCGCCACCTGCCGAGCCCCAGAAGGTCGCCGAGCTGGCTCCGGCTCCCCGCCGGTCCACGAAGTGGGGGAGCATCCTTCCCGCGCCCACGCCGCTCAGCCTCGACGGAGACCTCTCGGAGTGGACGGCCCCGCCCACGGCATTGACCACCACCGACGGCGTGGAGGAGACGCGCCTTTATGTGGCCATCACGCGCGACAAGCTGGTTCTCGCAGGCAGCGTCCCTCGTCCCGAAAGCGCCTCGGGCCTCGACCTGCTCGTCTCTGTCGCCTTCCCCGAGCCGGAGCTGCCAAAGCTGGCGTACGAGGATCAGTGGGGGGAGCACGAGGTGCCCAGCGCGGAGACATGCTCGACCGAGGTGAACCTGGCTGGGTTCGACGGCGAGCCGGCGGAGGCGCTCGATGCGTGCGTCGCGTGGGTGGAGCGAGCCCGGCAGACTCGACGCGAGCTGCTGGATCGGTTCCACGTAACCTACCGCCTGACCCAGGACACGATCCGTGTCGGCGCAGTGCAAGGCCGGCTCGTGGCCTCAGAGCGAGCGCTACGCATCACTTTCGAAGCCGAGATCAGCAGCGAGACCTTGCCGCTCTCGAGCCACGCGCCGCTCGCGGCCAGCAAGGTCCACTTCGCGCTCGGCGATGGCGGGCCCGCGCCCGCACAACACCTGATCGCCCCGACGGCGTGGCCTTTGCTCGCGCTCGCGGAGCCGGTCGCCTTCGGGGACGCCCCTGAGCTCCTGCCCCAGCTGTTTCGCGACCTCTCCGTGCCCGGGGAGGCGCCCTTGTTCTACGCGCCCGGCTCGAAAGTCACGGCCGTCCAGGTCGCGCACAATCCGCCGCTTGGTTACCAGTCATTCCCCACCCAGCCGAGCCCGGCAATCGAGAGCTCCCCGCTCGACTTCACCACGCTCGGCAAACTTGGCGAGAGCGAGATCCTCGAGCTCCGCGTGGCCCCCGAGCTCGACGGCGACGTGCGCACGCTGTGGTCGAAGCAGGGCGGCAAGTTGACGTTGCTCACCAGCCTGCACAGCTTCACCGGCCCCACCAAGGTCGTCCGACGAGGCGAAGCCCTGCACGTGCTGTACGTGCAGGAGACAACGCGCAACCCCTACGGCGCCGGCATGTGTGGCGCATGTCCCGCGCGCGGGCTCAACCTGCTTCGTGTCACGCCCGACCGCGCCGACCGCCTGATCGAGGAGTCCTTCCACTCCGACGACGGAGAAGACATGAGCGTCGAGGTCGAGCCCAAGCTCGCGTGGATCAAGGTCTTCAGCCTACGCGGAGAAGAGCTCAAGAAGCCGAAGCGGCAGCTTCTGGCCGACTTCCGCTGGTCGGAAACACATGCAGCCTACTCGTCGCCCGCCGATCGTTGAGTCAGCGCCCATTTTGTGTTGATGGCAACGCGGCTCGCTGGCCACTGACGAGTCATGGCCCCGCGATCGGTCGTCATCCTTCTCGGGGTTGCACTCTCTGCTTGCGCGGAGTCCGGCTCGGGCGGCGGCGGTAGCGCGGGAGCTTCCGTGGGCGAGGGCGGATCGGGCGGATCGGCTACGAGCGGCCCGCACGGCGGAGAGAGCGGCGCCTACCAGGGGGGCGCTGGCGGAGCGGGGGGAGGGTTGGGGGCTTGCACCCACGGCGCAGCTTCCATCTCCGTCGACGGGCTCCGCGCCTCCCACGCCGAGGTCGAGCTGACGTGGTTCGCGCCGAGCACGTTCATCAATCTCTGCTTTGGTGCCGGAGAGGCCTGCACGGCCCACCTCACCATCAGCCCTCACGCCTCGCTGGAGGTTGGCGTCGTCGCCGCCACCTGCGCGGTCAGTGGACTCGATAGCATTCGGCAGACGACCGCCGTCATGGCCTGCGAGCTCACGATGACGCAGGTGTCCGGTCGCTGGATCGGTTCGTTTCGCGGGACTGTCAGCGCCGCCGGAACGCCCTCTCGCGAGCTCGCCGGCGCGTTCGATGCGTGCCCAGGTGGCGCGACGGAGTGAAGCGCGGCCGGGCCCAGCACCGCCTGTGAGCATGCGCTACCGCGCCAGCTTCTGCGTCAACGCTTGAAGCTGATTCCGCAGGCGGACGAGCGACGCGAGCCCCTCTTCCGTCGGCTCGAAGCCCGCACGCGTGAACAGCTGCGCCGGCACCTTGCGCGCCTTGGCCTCGAGCCTCTTGCCCGCCTCGCTGAGCCGAACCATCACCACGCGCTCGTCGCCGCTCGAGCGCGCGCGGCGCACGAGCCCCGCGCTCTCCATGCGCTTGAGCAGCGGGGTGAGCGTGCCCGAATCGAGCGACAAGTGCTCACCGAGCTCGCTCACCGACTGCTCGTCTTGCTCCCAGAGCGCCAACATCACCAGGTACTGCGGATAGGTGAGGCCCAGTGGCTCGAGCAGCGGCCCGTACGCCCGAGTGAAGGCCCGCGACGCCGAGTACAGCGCAAAACAGAGCTGCTGATCGAGGTGGAGCGGGTTCGTGGTCACGTCGCCTTCAACGCTCGCACGGTGGCAAGCGCCTCATCCACGTGCTTGTTCATGCGCACCGCGCTGTCGAAGCGGTGCCGCACCACACCGGACTGGTCGATCACGTACGTGACCCGCCCTTCGATCAGCCCCAACATCGACTTGGGAACGCCCAGCTGCCTGCGCAGCTTGCCGCCCTCGTCAGCCAAGAGCGTGTACGGCAGCCGGTGCTTGTCCGCGAAACGACGGTGACTCGCGCTGCTGTCAGAGGACACGCCTGCCACGACCGCGCCCGCCTGCAAGAACTCCCCGCTGGCGTCGCGGAAGCTGCAGGCCTCCACGGTACAACCCGGCGAGTCGTCCTTCGGGTAGAAAAACAGCACCAACGGACCCTTCGCCAGCGCGTCCTCCAGACGAAACGGCTTTCCGTCCTGGTCCGGCAACGTGAACGACGGCGCTCGATCACCAACTCGAAGCTCGCTCATGACGCGTGTTCCTCTCAGGCGACCTTGACGTCGACCACGATGTTGCCGCGCGTGGCGTTCGAGTACGGGCACACCTGGTGCGCCGCGGCGACCAACGCCTCCGCCTGTGCGCGGTCCAGCTCCGGCAGGTGAGCGACGAGCTGCACCGCCAGCCCGAAACCGCCGCCGTCCACGACACCGATGCTGACCTGAGCGTCGATCTTCACAGGGCCGGTGGTGAGCTTCTTCTGACGCGCCACGAAGCTTACTGCGCTGCCAAAACAGGCGGAGTAACCGGCAGCAAACAGCTGCTCTGGATTGGTGCCTGCACCGCCGCTGCCACCCAAGCCTTGCGGCATGGTCACGGCGAAGTCGAGGGTTCCGTCGTCGCTCTTCACACGACCTTCGCGGCCCCCCACCGTGCTGGCGTGGGCGGTGTACAGCGTCTTCTGGATGGGTTTCGGTGTGCTCATGCGAGATATATTGCGCACAATTTAATTGCTGTCAACTCACATCCAGAAAGGCCGCCGAGCCCGGGCGAGCGCTGCGCGCTATCCGCGCCGGATGCCGCCGAGGCCGTGCTTCTTCAGGAAGTCGCCGATGTAGAAGGCAGTCTCGAGGCGCTTGTGGCGCAAGTCGTAGATCTTGGGGATCTTGCCCTTGTCGGCGTGGATCTCGATGTCCGACTTCTGGGAGCGCAGCTCGGTCTTGCACGCGGGGTCGATCTGCGACGCGTCGATCTCGACCACAGGCAGGGTGATCGGCGGGTTGGGCTCCCCAGCAGCGAGCCGGTCCAGATCGATCGCGTCCGACAGGTCGTTGGCCGCTGCGTCGCGCGCGGTCAGCGGCTCGAGACCGAAGGTGACCTCGATCTGCTTGAGGATGGAGGTGTGGTCGTACTGCACCGAGCTCACGTGCCCCTCCTTAATGTACGGGCCAACGATGACGGTGGGCACCCGAAAGCCGAGCTGGTCGAAGCCCTCCGCCGCGCGATCGTCCGCCACCTTGGGGGGCGGCACGTGGTCGAAGAAGCCGCCGTGCTCGTCGTAGGTGATGATGAGCATGGTGCGCTCCCATTGCGGTGAGGTGGCGAGCGCCTGGTAGACCGAGGCGATGAACTGCTGCCCGAGCAGCGGGTGGTGCGGCGGGTGGTCGTCGTTGAGCGCGAAGCCCGGGTCGATCACCGTGACCTGCGGCAACGTGCCGGCCGCAGCGGCGTCGAAGAAGTTGGGCACGGCAGGTGTCACCCCCGAAGCGCCCAGCAGCAACAGGAACGGCAAGTCCGTGTAGAAGTAGCCCCAGCTGACGCCCTTCTCGGTGAGCCGATCGTAAATGGTGGTCATCAGCTCTTGGGGAGAGTCGTTGGTCCTCAGGCCCTCCGATTGCGCGGCGTGAAAGTAGAAGCGGTTGGGCCAGGTGGGGCCCATCACCGAGCAGAAGTAGCGATCACAGGACGTGTACGAGTCGGCCAGCGCGTGCGTGACAGGGAGATCGTCGCGCGTGAAATAGCCCATCACGTGCGGCGCGATACCGACGCCGACGTCGGCCTCGTACTCGCTCATGAAGCCGTCGTTGGCGCCGGCGTTGAACTGCAGGTGCGACGAGTCCCAGCCGTGGGGCGGGTCGGCCACACACAACACGTCCTCGCGATACACAGGGTGCGGCGTGCCTGCGAGGTCCACGTTGGCCATGTCCGAGGTGAGGCCGTCGCCTGGCAGCCCCTCGAGCGCGCGTGAGCCCAGGTAATGGTCATAGCTGCGGTTCTCCATCATCAAGATGACGAAGTGGTCGACCGCCGCTTCGGGTTCCGGTTCGGGCTCGGGCCCTGTCTCGGTGTCATCGCCGCAACCTGCCAGCGCCGGAATCGCCGCCGTAGCGCCAAGTCCCTGGAGCGCTGCCCGCCGTGTCACTCGCCTCGAAGCCATGGAATCCTCCGCGAGCCCAAGCGTGGCCAAGACACGGCGTGTTTGCACGTACAATCGCCGTCACCGCGGCGTCACATCAGAAATTCGTGCCCAGCTTCGCCCCCGCGAGCCCAGGTCCGGCGAGCGGCTGCATCCAGGCGCTAGCAGGTCCGGAGGCTGCGTCGACGATCCAGATCACCGCGCCTGTCGCGAACGCCGCGCTGGTCACTCCCACGAGCACGTTGCTCGCCAACCGCAGATCGTAAAACGCGTCGGCGTGCTCGCGTGTGGGCTCGTCCTCGAACCTGCCCTGGGCTGCGAGCGTCATCCCGCCAGTCACCCCCAAACCCACTCCACACGCCGCCCCCAGCCCGAAGCTGATCCACGTCCCGAGCGGCACGAGGGGTCGCGGCGCGCTGGGCGTGGGCTTGGGCCCGCTATCCCGGTCGACCCGCTTTGGAGCGTCTCGCTTCTCACCGGACCGCAGCACGGCCTGCGCGCCCGCGGCGAGCTCCACCGCGCGCTCCTCTACGGTGGTCGTCACCGGGTCGAGCAAGGTCACGCGGTGCACACCCGGCAATACGTAGCGGGTGGCAGGCAGCGCGAAAGCCTCACCGCCATCGATCTTGGCGCGAATGCTGGGCGGCCCCTCGAGCACCAGCGTGCCCAGCTTGGGAGTGAGCTCGGCGAGCCGCGCCTCGGCCTCGCGCACGTAGGCGATGTCGACCGCCTCCACCCGCTTCACCGCCACGCAGTTGTCAGCGGCGCGCACGTGCTCCCCTGCCAGCTCCCACGCCTCGGCGGCGTTCAGGAACGCCTTGGGGTGCGGGGCAAAGCGGCCCGCCTGCTCGAACGATGCCGCTGCCGCAGCGTACTCCTTGCGCGCGAAGGCCGCCTCGGCTTGGAGGAAGCTCTGCTTGGCCTTCTGCTTGTCCTCCGGCGACGGCTCCGCTTGCAGGACCGCGCACGGCAACGCGACGACCAGCGCAGCGAATGCGGCAACGTGGATCGAGCGCATCAGGTCGGCACCCACGCGAGCGAGAACCAAGCACCGCGACCCATGAATCTCGATGATTCGCGGTGCTCAGCGAAAATCGAGGCTCGAGCACGGGGGAGCGTCATCAGCTGGTTCCACTCTTCCCCCTCGCCCTGCCGCGGGGCTGCTGGGAGCCCGTCGACATCACTGGGCGAAGTGTTCATTCGGGTGCGACCGCGCGAGCACGGCCGGCGGTGGATCTCGGCTGTCATCGGGTGCCGAAGACCTCCTCCGCCGCACGCACCACGACCGCCCGCTCCAGCCAGACATCGAGCACGCTCGCGTCGCGCTCGGCGCGCAGCCGCTTCTCCGTCGACGGCGAGACGGTCAACCCGCGGCTTCGCAGGACGAGCAGGAGGGCCTCGGCCTTCCCCTCGGCTTTGCCCTCAGCTTTCCCCTCCGCTTTCCCCTCGGCTTTCCCCTGAGCTTTTCCCTCGGCCTTCCCTTCGGTCTTCGCCTGCTTGTAGATCAACTCCAGCGCTCGCATGCCCTGCTCCTTGAAGACTTGTTCGATCGTAGCCCGAACCGCCGGCCTCGCGCTCCCATGGATCAAGCTGAGGAGCTTCGACCGCAAGGGGGGGCTCGCGAAGCGAAGCAGGCCTTGGCAGATGCGGATCAGCTCTTGGCGCGCTTGTTCGTCGGCGCACCCGCGCACGCGCGCTAGCGCTCTAAGCGCGGAGAGCTCTGGCGAGCGCGCCACCTCGGCGGGCGTGGTCACCTCCGGCAGGTCGCTCGGACCTACGACCGTGGCCGCGAAGGTCAAGTTCGGACCGAGTGACCATTTGCGCCGCGCCCACCGCGCAACGCTGTCGTCATGCGTCAGGACGAGCAAGGTCACGTCCAGCCCCCGTCGCGCGCTGAGCTGCGCCACGTAGAGGGGCCAAGCGCGCAGCTTCGCTTTCGCTCGCCGCAGCTGCACCTCGACCACGACGACCTGGCGCGGCACTCCGCCAGCGTCGTAGAGCTCCAGGACGAGATCGGCGCTGCGAGCGGATGGCACGGCCTCGTTCAGCTCGGAGTCCACCACCGATGCGCGAAGCTCCAGGCCAGGGGGCGCCACGTTCGCGAGCGCCAATAGGGCGACCACCGTCTGGGGTGCCTCACGCAGCACGTCGAGCGGGGCCTCGTGGGCGATCGAGACGCGTGACATGCACCTGCACCTCGCACGAACCAGACCATGGTTCCCCCCCGACGATTCACCCGAGATCCGATCCTCACGGCTGACGGGCGCCGAAACTCGTGGTGGCGGCCGTCAGCACTGCCGTTCAGATCGGTCGCGCACCGCCGCTTGCTCATGGATCGTGACGCGAGGACGCGGCACCAGGCCAACGGGAGGCGCCACCGCTCGACAGCCGGCACGGCATCGCTCAGTACGGGTTTTCGTACTTGGGTCTCGCGCTCCCCGGAGCGGAGGTGGCGATCACGGTGGGCGGAGCGGCGCCGCTCCCCTTGCCCGCGACCGGCGGGTTCCTCGCGCTCACCGACGGCGGCGCGCTCGCTGAGCTCGCCGGTTCGGCGGAGCCTTGCACAGTGGCCGGCGCGACGATCGGGGTCGGCGGCGTGCGCTTGGCCGAGTCGGTGGTGCCCGCGACGCCTACCGGCGCGGTCGGCGGCTCACTCGGGCGCGACGCGAGATAGGCCGCCGCTGCTGCCAGCGGCACGAGCGCAGCGACGAGCCACAGCGCAGGTCGCTTGCTGCGGAGCAATGGCATGGCCACCCCCGGCGTCGACGCGCTGATGCGCGCCACGTCCACGGTGCTGGTGGAGGGGTCCTCCGGCCGCAGCGGCGCGGCAGGGGTTTTGCCCGGCCGCACAGTGGGCTCGTAGGGGGACGCGACCAAGGGCGCGGGGATCGAAGTCCTCGACGCGCGTTCGTCGGCACGTAGCGCGGCGCGCCGCCCCTCGACGTCCGCGAGCACGAGGTCGGACACGAAGTCGGCGACGTCCTTCGCGCTGGCGATCAGCGCAGCGCTTTTGGCAGCCTGCTCCAGCGCGCGCCGCATTTCGTCGCCAGTCTGGTAGCGATCCTTCGGATCGCGCGCGAGGGCCTTCAGCACCACCTCGGCAACGGTGTCGGGAAGCTCGACCAGCGTGCGCGGATCGGGCACCGCCTTGTTCGTCACGTTGAGCAGCGTGGTGGCCTCGTCGTCGGCGCGAAACAGGCGCGCACCGGTGATGAGCTCCCACAACACGATGCCCGCAGAGAACAGATCGCTCCTGCGATCCGCGGGCAGGCGCCGCGTCTGCTCCGGTGACAGGTAGGAGAGTTTGCCCTTCACCTGACCGGTTTCGGTCTTCTCGCTCAGGCGGCCCAAGATCTTGGCGATGCCGAAGTCGCTGAGGCGCGCGACCCCGTCGAGGCCCACCAGAATGTTGTGCGGTGAGATGTCGCGGTGCACCAAGTCGAGCGGGCGGCCGTCTTCGTCGAGCAGCTCGTGGGCGGCGTGCACGCCTGCACACACGTCCGACACGATGCGCACCGCCATGCCGACCTCGAAGCGCGGCGGCTCGCTGCTCTGCTCACGCAAGCGGTCGCGCAGGCCGAGCAAGCTATCGCCTTCGACGTACGCCATCGCCAGGTACAGCACGCGCTCGTGCTCGCCAAGGTCCACCACCTCCACCACGTTGGCGTGGTGGAGCCGCGCGGCGATACGCGCCTCGTCCAGGAACATGGCGCGGAACGAAGGCTGGTCGGCGTACTCGGGGCGGATCACTTTGAGCGCCACCACGCGCGTGAAGCCGAGCTCTCCGCGTTGCTTGGCGAGCCACACCTCGGCCATACCCCCGCGCGCAAGCCGCAGGATCAGCTCGTAGCGGCCCAGGCGTTTGCCGGCGGCCGGGTAAAACTCGGGCTCCGCTGCAGTTTGCAACGAAAGCCAGTATAGACCCGAAGTACGATCGGCCCGTGGGGCCGCGTGTCAACTGGCTACAAGCGGGGTGTTTCGGCTTCAGCTTGAGCCTGCACGCGTGTCTGCTGACCATCGACGAGGATCTGATCGCGGGGGGTGGCGCGGGAACGGGCGCGGCCGGCACAGGCGGGACAGGCGCTGTGGCGGCAACCGGAGGTGGCTCGCCAACGGGTGGTGGCGGAAACGGTGGCGGCCCGGTCGAGCCGCCGGGGCGCGCACGGGTCCTCTACACCGACCTCGCCGCGGGCCCCATCCAGGGCGGCGAGGACGACCTCGGCGCGTTCGTGACGCTGTGGGGCGCGGGCTTCGGCGCGGCGCAAGGAAGCTCGACGGTGAGCTTGGGCGGCGCGGAGGTCTCGCGCTACCTCTCGTGGTCGGACCGGCAGCTGGTGGTCCAGCTCGGGCCGGGCAACACGAGCGGCGACCTGGTGGTCCACGTCTCCGGGGACGGCTACTCCAATGGGCTCCCCTTCGAGATCACGACCGGAAAGATCTACTTCGTCGACGTGAGTGGCGACGATCTCGACGACGGTTCGTTCGAGACGCCGTTCGAGACCCTACCGCACTGCGTCTCCGTGCTGGCCCCGGGCGGCATCTGCTACGTGCGTGACGGCGTCGTCAGCCAGCTCGACACCGACGGCGCCGCGCTGGTGCTCTCCACCTCCACGCTGGCGGGGCTACCCAAAGCGGTGATCTCGTACCCCGGCGAGCAGGGCCGTGTGCAGAGCGTGGGCGACAAGGGCGTGCTGGCGTGCAACGACGCCGTCGACTGCAGCGACGACGGGCACTGGGTGGTGGCCAAGCTGCGCATCGAGGCGCCGGTGCTCGCGCTCGACGCGCGCGAGATATCGGGCCTGCGCTTCGTAGGCAACAGCGTGGCTTGCGCATCCGCGGCGTTGGCGGGCGACTGCGTCGCGATCGCGGACGGCGCTAGTGAGGTCTCCCTTCTCGGCAACACCATCACTGTGCCTACCTCCATGGGCGGCACCACACCTGCGATCGTGTCGCTGGGCGCCAACGTCGCCAACGTGAACCTGGGCTGGAACGAGCTTCGCGGCCCCGCAGCCGCGAGCGGCGTACGCGTGAGCAACGCCGGCGGGCTCTCCCTGCACGACAACCTGGTCCGAGATGTGCGCAGCCGCGGGCTCGATCTCGGCACGTTCGTGTTTGCGCCGGGTGCGCTCGACATCGTCAACAACGTCATCGCGCGCGTGGGCGGCAACGGTCAAGACACCGACGCCTGCGTCTACCTGGGTGGCTCGCTCGATCTCGGCTCGGTCTCGATGCGCCACAATACGCTGTTCGACTGTGGCGCGCCGCTCGGTGCGGCCCTGCACATGACCGGGACCCAGTGTGTGGCGCACAACAACCTCTTCGTCCAAGAAGGCGCCACGTCGTTCACGCGGGTGCTGGGCTTCGGCACGGGACTCACGGGCGACAGCAACCTGTTCTCCGGGCCGGCGGCGCTGCCCAACCAGACGACCAACAACATCGTGGGTGACCCGGCCTTCGAGGCCGAGGAGAGCTACGACTTCCACCTCCGCGCGGAGAGTGACGCCATCGATGCGGGCAACACGAACACCACCCAACTCGACCGAGACGGGCACCCTCGCGACGGCGCGCCCGACGTCGGCGCTTACGAGCGATCTCCCTGAGCGAGACATGTCTCCGGCTCGGAGACAGCGGAGCACGGCGAGAGATCGTGCTTTGGCGCACGATTCGCCGGTCCACACCTTGGCCCACAGCTTGCGATACCTAGCGCGAGGTACGCACCATGGACATCTGGGAAGTCATCTGAGCCCTGCCACTACCAGGCGATCAGCGCGTCGTCGCAGGTGAGGTACAGCACTTCGCGCGCCCGATCGGCGCTCATGCCGCCGATCACGGAGCAGTCGGTGTCGAGCGGCTCGCACGAGGTCGAGCTGAGCTCGCCGAGCGGACATCGCGCCACCGTCTTTTTGCCACCCGCAGCGTCGGCGACGACGAACAACGACTCGTTCGAAATCGCCACCAGGCCAGGCGACGGACCGCTCAGGCCGAGATCCATCGAGCTCGGCTCGCCGAGGTGCCACACCCGGTAGGTCGCTCGGTCCCCGCCAGCGGCGGAGTAGTAGACATCTCCGGTGTGGCTCGCCGCGAGCGACAGGATCTCGCTGTTGGTCGCGAGCGTCTCCACGGCGCCGAAGCCGCTTTTGCCTGTGGCCCGCGTCGCCCGAGAGAGCACGCCATCATCGCTGGAGCCGCTCGCCGCCCACGCGAGCATCCACTCTCCGGTTTGGAGCTCTCGTGCCGAGGCTGCGCCGCCGCCGCCCCACACGGCGCCGAAGCTCGCGAGCGGGGCCCCGTTCGCGTCCACGACCTCCGCCACGCCATCGAGCTTGCGCACCAACGCAACGTCGGTCTCGACCGCCGCGAGGCCACTGATCGCGGCGCCGTTCACCGAGCCCGGCGCCCAGTCGACGCACCCTCCGACATCGCAACCGAGCAGGCCAGGCACCGCAGACGCAACGTCTCGGCGCGCCACGAGCACCTCGCTCGAGCCGCGCGCGAGCACTCCTTGGGGGGCAAGCGGGGTCGTCGTCGCGATACGCGCCGGCGCCGTCCCGGCCGCGAACAGCCACACCCCCGTGGCCTCGGGTCCGCTGAGCAGCGCTCCCTCCCCAGCTTCGACCGAAACTCCACGGCCCACCTCACCAAGCGGAAACACTTGCAGTGCTTGCGCTTGACCGCCCGCACCTCCCCCCGCTCCGCCCGGCCCCTGAGCCCCGCCCCCGAGGTGCTCGCCGCCCCGCCCTGCAGCGCCATCCACCTCGTACAGCAGCAAGCAGCCAGTCTGCGAGAGCGCGCACAACACAAGCCAACGCATGCGACTCACTGCCACCCCAAGGGATCGCGCGGGGCCAATCGCACGGCAGACGCCGACACAGCGCGGCCGGGGGGCTGGCGAGCCGCCCGCGCGCGTGCGCTGGCCGAGCTCGACGGCTCTGCCGCCGCCCTCACGATCGGCGTCGAAGTCACCGGCGCGGGTGGGGCCTCTTCTGCGTGCTCTGTGGCAGAGGGTGCTGTGGATGGCGGCATGCCCGGCTCGCTGTTCGGACCAACGTCGATGCGCGGCAGCGCGGCCGCGCCCAACGCTAGGACGCAGACGAAAAGCGCCGAGGCTGCGAGCCACAACGCCCGAGCGCGAGAACCCGGCGTAGTGCCATGCGGCCGGCCGCGCGCGCAGCGCCAAGCTGCGAGCATCTCACCCGCGTCGCGAAAGCGATCCGCGGCTCGAAACGCGAGCGCACGATCGAGCACGCTCGCGAGGCCGCTCGGCAGGCTGGGCGCGCGAACGCGCACCGGAGGCGCGGCCTGCGTGCAGGCCCGCACCAGGAGCTCGGCCGACGTACGCGCCTCGTGCAGCAGCCGGCCTGTGAGCAACGTGAACAGTGACGCCCCGAGCGCGAAGACATCGCTCCGAGCGTCCACCTCTTGCCAGTGCCCCAGGGCTTGCTCGGGAGGCATGAAAGCGGGCGTCCCCATCGCGACGCCGGCCGCGGTGAGCCTCGCGCCCACGCCCTCCCCGAGCGAATGGGCGATGCCGAAATCGATGACCTTGAGCGCCCCGTCATGGCAAACGAACACGTTCTCCGGCTTCAGGTCGCGATGCACCACCCCCTTTGCGTGTGCCTGCGCCATGATCTCCAGCCAGCGCTCTCCCAAGTCGAGCACCTCGTCGGGCGGGAGGGTGCCACCTCGGCGCTCGGCCGTCAGGTCGAGGGACTCGCCGTCGAGCCGCTCGAGCACGAGGAAAGGAACGCCGTCGTCGGTCACCCCGTCGTCGAGCACCATGACGATCCCGGGGTGTCCAACGCGGTTGGCGACCTCGGCTTCACGACGCAGGCGCTCTCTGAGCTCCGGATCCCCCGCCAGGTCCCGGTGCAGCAGCTTGATCGCTACACGAAGGCCATTGCGAACATGAGTCGCGGCCAGGACGGCGCCCATGCCGCCTTGGCCGAGCTCGCCCTCGATCTGCCATTTCTCGCCAAGGATCGCCCCGCGCTCGACCGGCATTGACGCTCACCAATCCCAAGCAATCGCGCCCGCCGCTTGCCTTGGCGCCAACCGGAGCCCCAGCCGCGGCGCCCCTGCGGGCGCGTCGCCCACACCATAGCCCATCCCCAGCAGCACGGCCCCGGCGCCCAACCCAGCGGCACCGATCCCGGTGGCGAGCGCGTTGCCAACGAGCACACCCTCGAGCTCCGGCGGGCAGATTCGCTCTTCGCAACGGGACGCCACGATCCCCGCAGTGGCTGCGAACGCAATGGCGCCGCCAAGCCCCACCCCGCCCACGATCCAGCCAGGCACCTTGAGCGCGCCGTAGTCGAACCCGGGCTCGGGCGTGCGCGTCGACTCCACCGGCCGGCGCGGCCCCTCGGCTACCTCGTGTGGCGAGGTGAGGGTCAGCTCGCGGACCTCTCGTTCGCGCAGGCGGATCGAGACCTCCTCGCGCTTCCCGCCCTCCCACTCGATTCGCAGCTGGTGGACACCTGGATCGAGCTCCAGCGGCACCCCACCCGCCGCCACGGCTTGCTGGTCGAGCACGATGCTGCGCGCCGTCCCGTTCACGATCAACGTGAGCCGAGGGGTGCGCTCGGCGAGCGACGCAATCCGCGCGGCCACGTACTTGGACCGCTCGGCGTCTTTGGCGACTGCGGCGACGCCCTGGCTCCACAAGTCCGAGGCGGCCAAGAGCCGGCCCCGCCGCTCTTCGCAGTCCGCCCAATTCAGCAGCGCGCCCGCCACTCCGCTCAGCTCGAAGCTTTGCTGGAACTTCACGCAGGCTTCCGCGACACGCCCCCCTTCGACGTCGATCTTCGCCTCGCGGAACAAGGCCTCCGCATCGATCGGCTGCGCAACGGCGCCAGGTGGCCTCAGCAGGGTCTGGGCCAAGACCACCACGGCAAATGCCCAGCGAGCGCGCAACATCTCGCGCTCAGGCTGGCCGAGAATCCCAGCACCTCCCATTGCTACGATCGGACATTTCTCGGACTGAAGGACTTTCAGAGGTTTGCGCGAAGGCCCTGGGCGGCCGCGGCGAGCTGCTGAGGCGGCGCGAGCCCGCTGCGCGACAGCGCGTGACACAGGGCTGTCGCAGAGGAGAACCCGCTGGCGCGACTCACACGATCGGTGCGCGCGCCCGGCACCGACATGGCCAGCGCGGCGGTCGTCAAACAGAACGACTGCTTCAGCTCACGCCAGCCCGCGAACGGCAGGCAGTAGCGCTCCAGGAACCTGCCCAATCGCCGACGCACATGGCGTTCGGTGTGGCTGCCCTGGCCGGCACGATCTTCGAGCAGGTCGACCAGCGTTGGCCGGCTCGCGTCCACGGTGAGCGCGTGGCTGAGTCCGCTGGCGAGCGAGAGCTCCGAGCTGGTTTCGCCTGGCGTCTTCACCAGCACCTCACCGAGCAGCGGGAGCCCCGCCGCGGAGAGCAAGCACAAGAGCTCACGCGCCAGCGCAGCACCTTGCTCCGGGCCGCGCGCCAACAGCAGCGCGCCGTGCAGCTCTCGGAGTCGGTCCACGGGGACGGCGCAGCGCTCTGGCCCCCTCCATGGGCCCACCAACGCTGGGTCCAGGCGCAGCGCCAAGGCCAGGTGGTGATCGACGAAGGCCAGCGGCTCGGGGCCGAACGTGTCCCCCGCGGAGCGCAACCACAACACTTGGCCAGGCCCCAGCGTCTCACCCGTGCGGAGCGCGTGGGCTCGCCCCTCGACCACGAGGTGGATGTAAACGCGGTGATCGTCGGAGAGCGGCGGCAAGCACCGCGGCGCGGGGTTCCACGCAAAGCCTTGGAGCTCGATGGCGCTCATGCGGAGCCTGGGCTCGAGCCAGGACCGATTGCGCAAGCGGCCGGGGAGATCCCGAGGCGCGAACGTGCGGTCGAGGTACGGCACCTCTCGATCTTCGCATGCGCGAGCGAGAGAGCGAAGCTGTACTGAACCGGAGGGGCATTCCTGTACGCTGAGGTCGCCATGTTTGATCGTGTCGAGAGGCAACTCCTCCCCCATGCCGACGTGTACGGCGCAGCGCAGCGCATCCACGAGGCCGTGTTTCGAGAAGGGCAAGTGGTGCTCAACCAGATCGGCCCTACCAGCTGGATGGGCAAGGGCACGGAGAGCGGCCTGGGGACAGCGCCCAAAGTGGCGCTGTTCGCGGTGCCTTACGGCAACGGCTTCGCGCTCGACCTGCGCATCTCCGCGGAGCTCGAGGACAAGGGCATCATCTTCCTCGGCGTGGGCTGGTTCGTGTGCTTTCCGGTGGCGGCCATCCTGTTCTTCTTCGCCTGGCGGGAGTTCACGGAGAAGCAGCGAGCGTTGTTCCAGTCCGCGTGGGGCGCCGCGTTGGGCGGCGGCGGTCACCCGCAGCTCCCCAACGCGTTTCGCTGATGGGGAGCGGGGCGGCGCTGTCGCTGGCGGAGCGGTGGCTGGAAGCTGGCCCCGTCACCCATGCAAGAATCTCCCGGGACCCTCCCCCTCGCGCGCTCGAGGTCGTGCTGCGTGTGCGCGCGCTCGTGCAGCAAGCGCGAGCCTTCCTCCTGACCGACGCGGATTGGTTCAGTCGGGCGCGCGCCCGAGCTCGCGACGCACTGTTGCAAGAGCTCGCTCAGCTCTCGGCGTGTGTGCTCGCGGGCTGGGCGCCCGGCGTCGACCTGGACGAGGTCGTTCGCAGGCTGCGCGAGGAGCCGCCAGACCTCTTCGCTCACGACCTGACACCGCGTCCGCACGGCGAGCTGGGTCTCGCACCGCTATCGCTCGAAGAGATCGTGCTGCGCGGACGCGTGGCGTTGGCCTCCCCCGCGCTCGCTCACGCCCGTGAGCTGTACGCGCGCGAAGCGCACGACGTGATGCGACTGCAGGCCGAAATGGTGCAGGCTACGCGCCGGCGCAGGCATGCCGCCATGGCGCTCGAGGGACGGCTGCGCCGCGAGACGGAAGAGGCGCTCGAGGCCTGTGAGGTGCTTGAGCAAGGCATGGAGGAGGCGATCTCGGCGGCACCGCCCCTGGGCATCGCGATGGCGGCGCACACCGCTGCCGCGGCTCTGCTCGGTCAGCTCTTTCCTCACGAGCTCGTGCTCGGTTTGCAGGGCGAGCTGCTCAATGTTCCCTCGTTCTGCCGGCGCGCGGTCGTGCTGGCGGCGTTCTCGAGGCTGCAACACCGAACCAAGTCTACCTTCCCCGATCTGTGGCAACTCCTGGCAGGCGCCCGCGCGCCCGCGCTGCACGCCACCGCGAGGGCGCGCTCACCCTTTCGCATCGGCGCCGCGGGAGATCCCGGGGGGGTGGCGAACGACGACGACCTCGGCCGGGCGATGCGCTGGCTCGAGTCCGCGGGCACGCGGGCGCTGTTCGAGCGGGCGCTCGACCATATCGCGATGGCGGGCGCCACTCAGCGCGCGCTGGAGCCCACTCGCCGCCGCGTGCGCTTCTTCGATCGGCTGGCGTTCTGGTCGAGCTCCCAGGCCGAGCAGCACGTCGATGCCTTGCGAAGGCGGCACGGCTTTCATCTCGCGCGGGCCGCGGTGATTGCGCAGCAGCTCGAACGCTCGGTCGAGCCGCTCAGCAGCCAGCTTCCGATCCTGAGGCTCCGAGACTCGATGCTGCGCGCGTCACGAGTGTTGCACCTCGCGCCGACCAGCCCGGACGCTGGTCAGCCCAACGCAGTCCAGACTGAGGTGATGGCGGCCTTGGCAGGCGTGAAGGCAGAGCTCTGCCACCACTCTTGGCAGCACGCGCCAGCGACGGGTGCGCTGCTCGAACAGTTGCAGGCCGTGGCGTGGCACGCGCACGCCATTCGGGCGGCGCACCACTCCGCGAAGAACGGCAAGATCTCGTTCCAAGTCGTACGCGGCATAGAGCACGCAAGAATCGCTTTTGCGGGCTGGAGCCACGCGGTGCTCCAAGCGCTCGGCGAGATGCCGCCCAACGGCCTCCTGCTCTTCCACTTCATCGAGCGAGAGCTCGATCCGTGACGTGGCACGTTCAGTTGGGACAGTCGGGCTCGGTGCTCTGGCAGTTGCTGCAATCCGCGAAGTCCCAGGGAGCGTTGCCATTGCAGTCGCACCAGCCGTCGTTCGCGTAGCCACAGTCGTCGGTGTTGCCACAGCAACCAGGCTGTTGGCTGGCGGCGGCGCAGCCGTTGGGGCAGGTGTCCACGGCGGCGCAGTTGGGGTCCGCGGAGTAGCAGCTGGTGCAATCGGCGTCATCCCAGGCCTGCGTTCCTTCGCAATCGCACACGTCGTTGCCGTCCAAGTTGCAGGTGTTGGCTGCGTCGCAACAAGGATCCGTGGCAAGTGTGCAGCCGCCCACGCAGCTGGTCACCAGATCGCAGCTGCCATCCGGCAGCGGCAAGCAAGCGCTACAGTCGGCGACGTCCCACTCGTAATGGCCCCCGCAATCGCACGAGCCGTCCGCCGCCCAGCCGCACGGGTCTCCCGCAGCACAGCAGGTCGCGTCCACCGGCCGGCAGCCGTTCGGACAGCTATCGCCTTCGACCGTGATGGGGATGGTGGCAGTGTTGTTCGCATAGGACTCCTCCGCCAGCGTCTGCTCGAAATTCAGGCGAATCTCGAGCTCGTAGCTGCCGGCCGGCAGGTCGGTGATATCCACCCATTGGCAGGGCAGGTTGCTCTCGTAGATGTCGCTCCAACCCGCGGAGATGCCCTGATAGCTGCAGTCGTATTGCGCGGGCGTAGAGGTGCCATCGAGCGCCTCGTAGTCGAGCAGACAGAAGGCCTGCTTGTGGCCAATTGCGAGCGGATTTCCCCCGGTGTCGAGGATGCGGTACTCGGCGTAGCCTTGGAAATGGTAGTGGTCGTGACAGCTGGAGTACTCGAAGAGGTCGTTGCCGAACGGCTGGCCCAAGAACAGATCGCCAGCGCCGGTGTTCGGCGTCTTCAGACTGAAGCGCAAGAGCTTGCGGACGCCCAGCGCGTCGACACAGCCCTCTGCGAACGAGCACGAGCCATCGACGAACTCGCGCTGCACCACCTCCGCGCTGGCCTCCAGGTACGGCACGTCGATCGACAGATCCGCGAGCGGGCAGGCGCCCGCCTCGCAGCGACTGCCGAACGGGCAGCATTGATCACCGCAGTCGAGATCGCTGGGGCAATCACTGACGCAGCTGAACGCGCCGCTCACCGGGTCGAGCTGACACTGCTCGGAGTCCGGGCAGACGGAGCCATCCGGGCAGGCCGTGGGGCAGCCCTCGCCGGGCACGCCGCAGAACGAGCCGTTCACCCCGGGGCAGCACTGGGCGCCTGCTTCACAGCAGATGTCCCAGGGCCCGTCGTCGATCGCGCCCAGACTGTCGCACGTTGCACGGCCCGGAGGGCAGCTCACCTCGCAGCTCGCTTCGTCGACACAGACGGGCGTCAGCGTGCCGCAGTCCGTGCAGCCGCCGAAAGGGGGGCCGCCGCCGCTCTCTCCCCCCGCGCCGGAACCACCAAGGCCCCCCGCACCGCCGTTGCCGCCGGTGGTCTCGTCATCGCCGCAGCCAACCAACGCAACAGCGATGCCGAGCGCGCCCCAGAGGTGCACGAGCCGTCTCATCACTTGAGCCTACACCTTCGCAGGCAGTGCGGCGAGAGCCCACAGGCCTCGCTCTGAGCGCGCCGAGCCTCAGGCTGAGGGCATTCGCACCCAGGCGAGAGCTGGCTACACTGGGCCCGATGTCAGGCAGCTCCCGAGCGAGCGAGACCGTTGCGATGAGACGAGAGCAACGGCCACCACTGTCGGTGACGGTGCGTGTGATGGGCAGCTCCGCAGACCCGCCCACCTTTCGGCTGGAGGCGGGCGCCATCGTGATGGGCGCTGGCGCGCAAGCCGATGTGATCATCGATAGCGAGACGGTGTCGCGTCGCCACGCCGAGGTGAGCTTGGTGGAAGAAGGCGTGCGCGTGCGCGATCTGGGCAGCCGCAACGGCACGTTCTATCTCGGTCAGCGCATCGAGACGATGGTGCTCGCGCCCGGGAGTCGCGTCACGTTGGGCTCCGTCGAGGTCTTGTTCGAGCCGGATCTGTCCTCCTTGGACCAAGGCCCAGGCAAAGACACGTCCTACCGAGGGCTGCTCGGGATCTCGCCGGCCATGCGGCGGCTGTTCGCCACCCTGAGCCGCCTGGAGGGCTCGCTGGTGAGCGTCCTCGTGACCGGGGAGTCCGGGGTTGGCAAGGAGGTGGTGGCCCGAGCGCTTCACCACGGCTCGCGGGTGGGCAACGGCCCGCTGGTCACCAAGAACTGCGGCACGATGACGCGCGAGCTCGTGCAGAGTGAGCTGTTCGGCCACCGCCGAGGCGCCTTCACCGGCGCCGTCGAGAACCGCAACGGCGCGTTTCAGGCGGCGGATGGCGGGACTTTGTTCCTCGACGAAATTGGCGAGCTCGCGCTCGAGGCACAGCCCGCGCTGCTGCGCGCGTTGGAGTCGGGGGAGGTCACGCCCGTTGGCGCCACTCTTGCTTCGAAGGTGCGCGTGCGGGTCATCGCTGCCACCAACCGGAACCTCGAGGAGCAGGTGCGCGCTGGCACCTTTCGCGAAGACCTGTACTACCGGCTCGCGGTCGTGAAGATCCGCGTGCCGGCGCTGAGGGAACGCCCAGAAGACATCGACGCGTTGGCCCAGCACTTCGGGCAGGCCGCGGGCATCACGGTGCTCCCCGAGGACGTGGTCGCCGTCTGGCGCAGCCACGATTGGCCAGGGAACGCACGAGAGTTGCGCAACGCCGTGGAGGCGTTCGCCGCGCTGGGCGAGCTCTCCGCGGACAGCAGCAACCAGAGCTCACCGAGTCACTTCTACCGTTCGCTCGTGGATCTCGAACGACCGCTGATGGAGCAACGTGACGCCTTCGTCGATCAGTTCACCCGTGCCTACTTGCTCGCGCTGCTCGATCGCACCGAAGGCAATCAGAGCGAGGCGGCGCGCGTCTCCGGCGTCGAACGCAGCCACTTGCGGAAGCTGCTCACGAAACATGGGTTGTTGAAATGAACACCTCCTTCTTGCGCGTCGCTGTTGCGTCGGCCTTGGTCTCCTCCTCCGCCTGCACCGAGGTGCTGAAGCTGGACATCATTTACGTCAGCGGAGGCGGGGGAGAGGGCGCGGGTGCTGGCGCGCCTGCGGGGGGCGCGCCACCGGTTGGAGGAGCGCCAACCACGGGCGGCGGGCCCTCGAATGGAGGTGGCGGAGGGGAGCCGAGCGGCGGCGGTGGCGCCGTCCCCTCCGGTGGAGGTGGCTCGGGAGCGCAGGGTGGAGGGGGCAGCCCCCCCGTCTACGAATGCATGGCCGATGAGTTCAACAACGCCCTGCCAGGCCCCTGCTGGGAGCTGCCGCTCAACGAGGGCGGGTCCGGAGAGGCCACCATGCAGACCTCCCCTACCGAGCTGGAGGTGGTGCCGAACGGCAACATGAGTGGCTGGTGGTACGACAACGAGGGGTTCTTCCTTTATCGCAACGTGTCGGGGAATTTCGCCGCAGTCACGCGGGTCCGCGCGACCGCGCTCAACGACGCGAACGCACCACCGGGCAACATGGGCGACTACCAGATGGCGGGGCTGCTGGTGCGCGACAGCGCAGCGCCTGGAGACTGGGTCAAGTTCGAGATTGGGCGGCGGGGCCCCGGGTTGATGAACAACGGCGTCAGCGTCCCCGTACACGGGGTCTTGGCGGCGGCCACCGACGACAACAACTCCGCCCACATCTGGCCCTATCACGACACGGGGGAGACCGAGGGGTGGCTCGGCATGTGTCGCGATGACGACACTCTTTACCTCATGCACCGCACCGGCACGGCCACCACGTTCCAGCTGCAGGAGGACATGGCCACGGCGCTCTCACCATTCAACTACTCGTCGACCGTGGAAGTGGGCATCCTGGCGGGCGTCCACACCGGCATCCCCAACGTGCGAGGACGCTTCGACTACGTGCGCATGGCCACTGGCTCGAGCTTGGCGTTCTCGACCCCGGGCGACTGCAACGTCGTGCTGACGGATCTGGTGAACGACCCTGCCGGCTGCGCCTGCGTCGCGCCCTGATCAGAATCGTCCGACTACGACAGCCCCGCTCCAAGTGGGCGCGATCCACACGGCCCCAGCCTTGGCGGGCGGAGCAGAGGAGCCACCAGGGCGCAGCACCATCAGGAAGATGCCTGTGCTCGCGATCGCCGCGCCAGCGATCAACGTCGCTGTGGAGGTGTGGCCGAGCGTGTTGGCCTCGGACACTTTGTCGTCGATCTCCGACTTGCGGCTCACCGGGCACTCCCCGTTGGGGCAAGCGTCGTGCACCTCACCGGCCGTGCTCAGCGCCAAGCCGCCTGTGACGGCGCCGGCGATCAGCGACACAATCCCGACACCGAGCACGATGCCGCCCGGCAGCAGAGAGCCCGGCTCAGGCTCGGGGCCGGTGGTTCCCCCAACACCTCCTTCCGGGCCTGGAGAAACGGGCGCGAAGTCGATCACGACCGGGACGTTCTGCTCTCCCGGCTTGAGCACCACCCGCCGCGTGCTGCTGCGTTTGCCGCTGGAGGCGGTGATGTCGTGCTCGCCAGGCTCGAGCTCCACCGGCTCACCAGCCTTGATCGCCTTCCCTGCGACGCTCAGCAGGACCGCGCCGTCGGGTGGGTTCTTCACGGCGACCACCACGCTCGGAATGCGCGCCTTGAGGGCAACCAGCTCCGACTTGGCGTCGATCTGGGCCTGCTGCCAAGACGGCGGCGGCTCCGCCGGCAGCTTCTCGGCTACGACACGCTCGTAGCTCGCTCGCGCCTCGAACAGGCGGCCCAGATGCGTCTGGCACCTTCCGATGTAGAGCAAAAACACAGGCGAGTGCGAAGCCGCCTCGGCTTGCTGAAAAGTCGACAGAGCTTGGGCCCAGTCCCCTGCCTCCATCAAGGACAGGCCCTGCTTGCCGAGCTCGATGGGGCTGGGGAGCGGCCCTGGCTGCGCCCACGCAGGCGGACAGAGCGTCACACACGCGAGCACCAAAGCGAGCGAGGAGAGCAGGGATCTCATGGCTAGGGGACCGGCAGACCGAACACTGGATCGCGCTTTGGCTCGGAGGTCTTGGACGGCGGTGGGACACTCGAGGGCGTCGCGGACTTTACTCCACCAGGCGGCCCTCGCGGCTCTCGTTTCGAAGAGGCAATTGCCGCAACCGCAGCCGACGCGCTGACGTCGGGAAGGGGCGCGCGCCCCGTGGTGGTCGCGGACGAGCGAGGGGCGCTGCTCTGAGGCAACACCTCCGTGGTCGGATGGATGGAGGCTGACTCGCCTGCCGCCTCTGGCGGCCCGGACAAAGTCGCGCCAGCACGGGCAGGCGGGTCGCGGCCACTGGTCAACGTGATGGCGGCCAAGGCGCCGAGGACTGCCGCGCCCGAAGCAAGCAGCGCGAACCGACGCCGACCTGCCGCACGGACGGGGAGCGCTGCAGGCGGCGCAGTGGCGGACGCTTCCAACGTGTCCGCGTCGCGCCCGGGACGGCGCGGGGTCTTGGCTTCGGGCGAGGTTCGCGCCGGTGCTGTACGCGGGATCGACGCCGCCGAAATCGTGGGCTCGTAGGCCACGTTGGCGGCGCTCGTTGCCACTTGTTCGAAGCCGCGCCAGAGCTCGTGCGCCGAGGCGAACCGCTGATCGGGAGCGCGGCTGAGCGCTCGCGCGAAGAACTCGTCGAGACCGGGCGCGAGCACACCGAGCTGGGACGGCAAGGGGATGGGGGCGGTGCAGATCTTCACGAACACGTCACCGATGCCGTTCCCCGCAAACGGCGAGCTGCCAGTGAGCATCTCCAGCAGCACGACGCCCAACGACCAGAGATCCGAGCGCGCGTCGACGCGCTCGGACCGGGTCTGCTCGGGGCTCATGTACAGCGGAGAGCCGAGCACGGCGTTGTTGCTGGTGAGCACGGGGCTTCGCTCCAGGTCCGCGTGTTTGGCGATACCGAAGTCGAGGATCTTGACGACCTCGTCACCAGCCACCGAAGCCAGAAACAGGTTGGCTGGCTTCAGGTCGCGATGCACGAGCCCAGCGGCATGGGCCTGGGTGAGCCCCTTGCACACTTGACGGAGGATCTCCGCAGTCCGCCGCAGCGGCACCGTCCCCTCTCGCACCAGCACCGCCTCGAGGTCCTCCCCTTCGAGCAGCTCCATCACCATGTAGGGCTGTCCGTCGTGCACGCCGTAGTCGAACACCTGCACCACGTTCGGGGTCTTCAGCTGGGCGACCGCACGCGCCTCGCGCTTGAACCGCTCCAGGACCGCCTCGCTCGCGGTGGCCCCGCTGGTGAGCAGCTTGACCGCGACCTCAGACCCCAACGTCAGGTGCTCGGCACGAAAGACCGTGCCCATGCCCCCCGCCCCGATCGGCTCGAGCAGTCGGTACTTGTCGGCGATGGTGTGGCCGCGTCCCACGGTCATGCAAGCTCGAGCAATCTAGCACGCACCCTCGCAACGCCCGTGCCGGATGGCTTGGGGCCTCAGAACTTGCCCACCAGCGTCCACCCTGGCGCGCCTGCTGGGCCCGTCCACGTTGCTGTGAGCTCAGGCCCCGGTCCGAGCGAGCTGATCACCAGCCCGACCCCCGTGCCAGTCAGTGCCGCCCCCAGCGCGAGCGATACCCAGCCCCCCAGCTGCAAGGCTTGGCCTTCCTCGCTGAGCTCGTTGGCGCGCGCAGCCCCATCGGGGGGATCGCACAGCGGCGGTCGCGCTCCCTCGCCGCAGACCTCCTCGATCTCGGAGGCACGCGCCGCCGAGAGCCCAAGCAGCGCTCCGCCGACTCCGAGCCCCACGATTCCCGCGCCCCCGAGAGCCCAACCGGCGACAGACAGATCGGGCGTGGGCTGTGTGCGCTTGCTCGGGTCGGAGGCTACCAGGCGAAGCACCGTGACGAGCTTGTCGCTCTCGCGCACGGTCATGGTCTTTTCCATCGGGAGAAAGCCCGGTGCCATGATCTTGACGCTGTGATCGCCCGGATCGAGCGGTTGCGGCGTGCCGAGCCGGGTCCGCTCGAGGGGTTTGCCGTCCAGCTCTACTTCCAGCACCTCGGGCATGGGGACGATCGACAGCTCCATGGTCGGGACGCGCGGCAACAGCGCGCGCATCGCCTCGCGAGCCAGCAGGTCCACGTTCTTGCGTCGCTGCGGGTCGGCCGTGCCCTCGTTCAGCACCAGGAGCGCGCGATATTCCTCCTGCGCCTTGGCCAACCTGTTCTCGTGTACGGAGCAGCTCGCGACGTTGAGCAACGCCCCCACGGACGGCGACGCGCTCATGCTCGCGCGGAACTGCTCGCAGGCTTCCGTCCGTTTGCCAGCATCGAGCAAGCGCAGACCCTCCCTGAAGGACGCTTCGCCCGCAGCCTGGTCCGCTACCGCCGCGGAGGGAGCCCACGCCCAGAGCAAGGCGGCAACAAGGGACGCACGTTGCCACGGCGAGAATGCGTGCATATGACTAACATCATATGCTGGGCTTGGTGCCGCGAGAACTTCGCCGAGCTGTTCCGGTGTTCCTCGGCTTGAGCGGGTGCTTTCCGCAGTTCGGCGAGTACGGCGCGGGCGCTGCCGGAGCGGGCGCGGTGGGGGGCGCTGGCGGACAAGGTGGCGAGGTCTCGTTGCCCGAGTGTGGGTCGGAAGCTTACTGCGTGAGTCGCCCCACCGGCTGGGACGGCCCGGTGGCGCTCACTCGCGACAAGGAGAGCTGTGGCGGCGCATACGGCCGAGAAGTGATCGCTGGGCTCACGGATCTCGACGGGCCGCCAGCCAGCTGTGGGTGCGAGTGTGGCCCAGCCGCCGGAGCCACCTGCGCGGTGACGGTGCAACGCTACGCGAGCGCAGGCTGCGTGACCGAGTTCGGAACGCCGATCTCGCTCACAGCGGACGCGTGCGCCACGATTTTCGCGATGGCTGCAGCGAGCTGGCGAGCAAGCTCCACGGCCACCCCCGGCAGCTGTCCCGCGATCGATCTGATCGCGCATCCCGAGATCGCAGCGCTCAATCGGCGACTGTGTGCCACCGAAGCCTCGACCGATTGCCCGGACGAAGCCTGGTGTGCGGCCGCGCCGAGCGCGAGCTTCGAGCCCAGGATCTGCGTGTACGACGAGGGAGACGTCGAGTGCCCCGTGCCCGACTACCCGTACAAGGTGCTGCTCTTCACTGAAGGCATCGACGATCAACGTGGCTGCGATGCTCCGTGTGCGTGCTCCACGCCTGCGCCCACCTGCCAAGGTTACGTCAACGGCTACCAAGGGACGACATGCGGCACGGTGCAGGATGCCACGTTGGTGGACACTTGCACCGAAGGCTACGCCGACTCCAACCAGTCGCTCCGCTACACGGCCATGGGGCTCGTCGAGGGAAACTGCGCGCCCTTGCCGCGCAGTCCGAACGGCCAGGTCGTGGGCTTGGGCGCGCTGACCGTGTGCTGCAGCGGGGCGATCGACTGAAACGGGAGGCGTGTACCATGGCCGGTCATGCGCGACCGCTACCAGCTGGTGGCTGAGGCCAACCGCCAGTTCTACGAAAAGACCGCGGCGCGTTACGACTCCACCGAGAGCCACCTCTCGAACGCGAGCAGCCAGCGCGAGCTCGAGCGCGACCTCGACCAGATCCTGGAGATGCTGCGCAGTCAGGGGACGAGCCGACCTCGCGCGCTCGATGCGTGCGCAGGGACCGGCACCGTGACGCTGAAGCTGCTCCGCGCGGGCGTGGACACCGTCTCGTGCGACATCTCGCCAGACATGCTCGCGATCCTGGAGCAGAAAGCCAACGCGGAAGCTCTCGCGGCCAAGCTCCACCTCGGCGAGATTCGCGACTATCTCGAGACCCGCGAGGGCCAGTTCGACCTCATCACCTTCTCGTCCGCCCTGCACCACCTCGAGGACTACCGTGGGGTGCTGTTTGCTTGCGCGGCTCGGCTCGCGCCGGGCGGCATGATCTACACCACCTTCGATCCTGCGCTGTCCGCGGACATCTCTCGCGTCGGACGCTGGCTGCAGCTGTGCGACTACGCCACGTTCAAGCTCACGCAACACCCGCTGGACGTCCCGTTCGCGTTGGCCCGCAGGCTGCGACGCGCCATACGATCCGGCGACGAGCCTGCGCTCGACTCGGCCACGGTGGGAGCGCTGGCCGAGTTCCACGTGGAGCACGGGCTCGACGATCGGGCGCTCGCCAACGAGCTCCGCCAGCTCGGCCTGTCGATCGTGTGGCACCGCCGCGAGGCCGACGCTCGCTTCACGCTGCCCCGCCTGGCCCTGAGGGCCCTGGGCGACGTCACGACCTTCAGCCTGCTCGTGCGCCGACCTTGAGCCACGCCAAGGTCTCCTCGACCGCGCGTTCGAGCTCGTAGGGCGGCACACCCGCCAGCTCGAAGATCGGATCCATCGGCACGGGGTAGTCCTCGATCATCGATCCCAACCTGGTGGATTGCAGCAAGAACGGCTCTCCGGACAACGCGCTGATCACATCCCCGAGCTGCGCCATCGTGCGCATCAAGGTCAGCGGCAAGCGACGCGCGGGCCGCCCCGTCAGGGGCCGCGCGAACGCGTCGACCCAGCCGCCGAGCTCCACCGGCCGGTCGCCGACGTAGAAGACCCTCTGGTGAACCCGGGCAGGCGGAGCTGAAAGCAGGCGGAGCAGCTGAAACGCCACGTTCTTCACGTAGCCGTAGCTGCGAATGCAGCGCTTCGCAGGGTGAAAGTAGACGCCGCGCGAGAGCGCCGAGACCATACGCGCGGGGTGAGTGGGGCTGTGGGGGCCCCAAATCGTCGTGGGCCGCGCGATGGTCCACGTCGCGTCGATCGCTGCGTAGCGGGTGAGTTGCTCGCTGATCACCTTGCCCCAGCCGTAGACCGTGTGCGGATCGAATGTCTCGTCGGTGCTCGGCGGAGTGCCCGGGCGACACACGAACTGAGTCGAGACGTTGAGCACACGCTCGACGCTCGCGGTTCGACGCGCGACCTCGAGCACATGGGCGGTGCCCGTGGTATTCGCGCTGTAGTCGGCCAGCCGCACGCCCTTCTCGGTGCTGGTGTTCGCGGCCAAGTGCAGCAACCCCGTGGGTGCAAACTCGCTGGCGACGCGCACGAGCCCGTCCCTGTCGAGCACGTCGAGCTCGCGCCACCAGCGGCGCTGGCCCTCCTCACGTGGCGGGGCGATATCCACGTTGAGCAGCTCCCACCCCTGCTCCTCCGCACTCGCCAGCACGTGAGTGCCGATGAACCCTGAGCCACCGGTGACCAGCAGCCTCACGGATCCATCTCTCCCGCCACGGCGAGGAACACGTCGCGCATCCCCTCCAGGTAGCGACTACGGGTGAAGCCTCGCAAGAACACCGCGCGCCCAGCTCGCCCCATCTGCTGCCTGCGCTCGGGGTCGCCGAGAAGCAGGGCGAGCTTGGACGCCACCGCGTTGGCGTCGCGTACAGGCACGACGAAGCCCGTTCGCCCGTCTTCGACCAGCGCTGGCAAGCCGCGCCAATCGGTGGTGACCACCGGCAGCTCGAAGCTCATCGCCTCCAGCACCGCCACGCCGAACGTCTCCGCCTCGAAGTAGCTCGGAAAGCAGAACACGTCGGCCTGCGCGAACGCGCGATACTTCTCTGGACCCGTGAGCACGCCCGGGAAGTGAACACGATCCGCCAGCGAAAGCGAGGCGACGCGCGCGAGCATCTGCTCGCGAAGCTCGCGCGACTGCCAGGCCCCCATCGCTCGGATCTCGAAGTCGAGCCCCTGCTTGGCCAGCAGGCCCGCGGCCTCCACCAGCACGCCGATGCCCTTGGACGAACACAGGAGCCCCGCAAACAGAATGACGGGGCGCCGCTTGCCGGAGCCGTGCCGCAGCGTGGCGTACTGCTCGAACACGTCCTCCACACCATTCGGCACGACGCGGTCCAGCTTGCTGCGGATCGCGTCACCGTCCTGTGGCGCGAGCGGCGAGGTGCGGATGGTGCAATCGGGTCGGTCGAAGGCCAGCCGGAAGAGAAGTCGCTCCGGGGCGGAGAGCGTCGCGGCCAGCTGCGCGGTGCCACCCGCATGGAAATGGAGCACCGTCTTGTCGAACAGCCAGCGCGTCGAGAGGAGGATCGCGCAATCCCGGAGGAGCGCTGCCCGTGCCGGTCCCGAAGGCGGGTAGTACAGGACCTGTGGCCGGTGCTGGAGCCGCTGCCACACCACCTGCCCAATCACCGAGCCGAGGTGCACGAGCTTGTGCGCGCTCAGCTTGCCGAGCTCGTCCATGCTCCGCGAGAACGCCATGCGCACGTGATGGATCTCCACGCCCGGCAGCGGTCCTTCGAGCAGGCTCTCGATCATGATCGCCTGGCCACCGTAGGGCGGCGGCGTTTGTCCCACGACGAGCACGCGAATCATCCGCGGCCCTCCGCCGACGACACCGGCGCGCTCGCCAGCGCGAGCAGCTGCTGGCGCGGGTAGCCCGCAAGCAACAGCGCCTCGCCCAGCTCGATCACGCGCCACGGCAGGAGCGCCAGGAAGCCGCGTAGACCCTTGAGCGCGCGCCGACGTAGCGGGCCTTCTGCTTCGTGCCTGATCAACCAGCCCGACACGCGGTCCTGCTCCGCCAAGCTCACGATCTCGAAGCCTGCTCCCGCGAGCTTCCGCTCCAGCTGCTGGGCGTCGTAGCTGCGCACGTGTTTCGGATCCGGCACCAGCTCGTTGATCGGGACGTTGACCAACAGGAGCCCGCCAGGCTTGAGCGCTGCCCGCAGGGAGCGCAGCAGCGCCTCATCATCGACCACGTGCTCGAGCACGTGCGACGCGATCACCAGGTCGAAGTCACCCGCCGACAGGGCGCCGTGCGCATCCACGGTCGCCGCCTCGAACGGGCGGCCCAGCGCTCGCATGGTGCGCGCCAAGTTGGACGTCGCTTCGCCCACCAGATCGTAGCCCGCGAGTGAGAAGCCCGAGCCCAACGACAGCAATAGCGAGCCCCAGCCGCAGCCATAGTCGAGCACCCGCGCAGGGGGCGCCTGCCGGCGCAACTGCCGCAAGTGAGGGGCCAACATTCGCAGGTTCACCTTCGTCTTCGACTGCTGGTCGAACGACGTGCGAGCGAGGAGCCAGTGGGACGCCGCCCCGCGACGCCGATAGGCGGCGGAGTAGAAGGCACGATTCTCGTCGACGGCTGCGCGGGGCAAACGTGGGCGATGCTAAACGATCGCCCCCGAGGTTTCTCGGGCTCGCCTGAAGAAACATGAAGCCCGTGGCGCGTTCGCCGCGCGCCAGCTATCACCGGCCCATGGAACGCCCCCTCCTCGGAAGCGACAAGGTCGCCGACCCGGTCAAACAACAGGTGTCGCAGTTTCACCGCAACATCGTCGACGAGGTCGCGGCCGCGGTGAGCAAACATCCGGTGCTCGTCGTCGGGATGGCTCAGAACCCGGTGGTCAAGCGCGCGCGCAAGCTGCTCGAGGCCGAGGGCATCAGCTACGAGTACCTGGAGTACGGCAGCTACCTCTCCAAGTGGAAGGAGCGCCTGGCGATCAAGCTGTGGGCCGGCTTCCCCACCTTCCCCATGGTGTTCTTCGACGGTGTGCTCGTAGGCGGCGCGTCGGATCTCGAGAAGCTCCGCGAGGCAGGCAAGCTCAAGCGCGGTTGAGTCAAGCCGCTTGCGGTGGCTCGAGCAAGCGCTCGAGCTCGCGCATGCCGATGCGCTTCTTCAGCACCACCTGTCGCCCGAGACTGAGACCCGTGGTGCGCGCCACCTTCACCGCGCCGTGGCTGTTCACGTCCGTGACGATCACCACGAGATCAGCTCGACTCACCACCCGCCGGATCTCGTCCGAGCCGCGGCCTCCTACGTGCCCAGGGTGGAACTCGAGCTCGTGTCCGAGCTTCTCGGCCACGCGCGCCAAGCTGGCCTCTCCACGCTCGTACCCACCGATGATCGCCACCCGCATGAGGAGCCTCCGTGCAGCGACCTGAGTCGCATATCTGTTATATTAGACACGCTCATCGGGCGCGCAAGCGCTCTTCGCTTTTTCTCGATTTGTGTGCCCAGTGCAAGCGACAGCGCTGATGTTTTAGCGGATGCGCGCGTCCGGGGCGCACCTCGTTGCTACTTCTTGTTCGAAGTGGTGAGCTTGGCGCTCCACTCTTGATCTCCGACCTGGACCACGAGCTCGAGCCCACCCGTGACCAGATCCCAGCGAAGCACGGGATCTCCTCCGTGCGTCTCGTCTCGAAAGGCGACCGGCTCGCCGTCCTTGGTCTCGCAGTTGCTGAAGCCGAAACCAGGGGCGCCGTAAAGCGTTCTTCCCGAGCAACTCACGACCGCGCGGCAGTTGTGTCGAGGATCGTAGTGTGGCTCGAGCAGCACGTCGCAGGCCGTCCCGACCTTCAGCGGAGCAGCCCCGGCAACGCTCGACACCTTGGCCTTCTGGGCGACGCGCGTCGAGAACGCGAGATCGCTGTTGTCTCGCGGGTAAGGCTCACTCCATGTCGCGACGTCGAGCTCGACGCGGAACGCGGGGGCTGTCTCGCGGAACGCGACCGCCGCGCGCGCCGACGTGTCGAGCGACGCTTGGGTGCGCGGCCCGGTGCGCGCACCCACGTCGTCCCACTTCAGACGAGCTTGCGCAGTGTCTTTGGCCAAGCCTGGCTGTTCTCCCGCACCGCTCGACATGTGGGCCATGCCCTCGAGCTTGTCGGTCGAGCGATAGAGGATCTCGGCGCCGCAGCTCACCGTCACCTCGTGCGGCTTGCTCGCGCGAAGCACGGCGTCGATCGAGCACGCGGCGCCCTTCGCCAGCGGCAGCCCGGTGGCGGTCTTGACCTTGGCGGGCCAGCGCACCCGCTGCGCCGTGACGGGCGGGCTGGGCGGCGCCACGGGGCTCACCTTGGGCAGCGTCGCAAGAGGAGCTGGAGCTTGGACTGCGGGCGGCGATACAGCCGCCACTGAAGCCACAGGAGGTGGCACCGGGGCGGGCTCGGCGCGCAAGAGCAGGAAGCCTCCCAGCCCAGCCAGGGCGACTGCTCCACCCACGAACAGGCCGACACGCGAAGCGCTCGCACGCGGCGCGCGTGCCGGTAGCTGCGCCTCGATCCGCTGGAGCATCTCGCGCGCCTGCGCGAGCTCCTGCTCCAAGCGCGCGGCGCGCCCGGCCTCGTCGCGGTTCCTGTCGATCTCGGCCTGCGCCGCCTTCAGCTGCGCCTCGAGATCCTCCGCCTTGTGCTTCAGGGCGTCGCGATCGTCACGAAATGCCACGGCCGCCTCCCGAGTCCTCGATCTTTGGTGGAGCTGAACGGGATCGAACCGATGACCTCAGGCTTGCAAAGCCCGCGCTCTCCCAGCTGAGCTACAGCCCCGTGAAACTAAGTTATCAATTCTACGATGCTGGTGGGCCAGGGCAGACTTGAACTGCCGACCTTACGCTTATCAGGCGTACGCTCTAACCACCTGAGCTACTGGCCCTCGAATATCTGTTGCTTGGCTCAGCGGCGAGCCGCTGAACGTGCTGACGGTGCGCGATCGCGCTACCAGGATCGAGCCCGTGGCTCGTTCCCTGGAAACTGGATTGTACGTGACTGTGACGCCGGACCTCGGCTCGTGCGCTCCGAAGAGCAGAGCCGTTTGACCTTTCGGGACGCCCATTCTCATTGCTGAGAACATCGGGCGTTTCCTTAGAAAGGAGGTGATCCAGCCGCAGGTTCCCCTACGGCTACCTTGTTACGACTTCACCCCAGTTACCAACCACTCCTTGGGGGGCTGCCTCCCACTCTGACAAGCAGAGCCGAGTTGGCTCACCCACTTCTGGAGCAATCGACTCCCATGGTGTGACGGGCGGTG
>CAZXMG010000042.1:48208-81674 GCA_964641275.1 uncultured Polyangiaceae bacterium | reverse complement strand
ACTCCTCGGGGTTGATGAAGGACTCCATGTAGTCCTTCGACTTGAGCCGGGGGATCTCCGTCGCCTTCTCCTCGGCGTCCGGATCCCTCGGCGCGCGACGACCGTGGAAGGCGGCGTGCGGATCGATGAGGTTCTCGAGGCTCAGGCACTGGTCGATGAAGTCCTCGACCTTGTTGATCCCGAGCCGGGCCACGTGGCGGCGAACGCGCGCGCCGTGGTTCGCCATCTTGTCGATCCAGCGGCGGTTCGGGTCGTAGTTCTTCGGCCGCGTGGCCGGATCCGTCGTGCGGCCGCCGGTATCGAGATCGGTCGCCCGGAACGTGTAGTTGTTCTTGAAGAAGTCGACGTGGCCGTACACGTGGGCCATGACGAGCTTCTGGTCCGTCAGCGAATTGCCCTCGAGCAGGTAGGCGTACGAGGGGTTGTTGTTGATGACCATCTCGTAAATCTTCGAGAGGCCGTACTCGTAGCTCTTCGCGAGGCGCTCGTACTCCATGCCGTAGCGCCAGTGCGGGTAGCGGTTCGGGAAGCCGCCGTACGCCGCAATCTCGTTCATCTGGTCGTACGTCAGGATCTCGAAGACGGTGGGAAAGAAGTCGAGGCCCTCCGCGGCCGCGATCTTCTCGATCCTCTCCTGCTCCTTGACCAGGTACTGCGGGAGCGCCGTCTTCAGCGCGAACTCGCTCATGAAGGAAAGCTTACCCAAAATCCCTGCCGCGGGGCGGGCTCGCGCGTCGATCCCCTCTGTCGCGCTTCGCCTCGGTCCTTCGCTACCCGAGCGTTAACGCCACCCGCGCCGTGGCGCGTGTCATGCTGAGGCATGAAGCACGCGCTCCTCGTCTTCCTCGTCCTCGCTGCCGGCTGTGCCTCCACGAACGCCGCGCCCGCGCCCGAGACGTCGCCCGGGCGCGAGCCGACGGCTTCCTCCCCGCCCCCGACGGCCGACGCCGTCCCGAAGGCGGCGGCGAGCTCCGCCGAGTGCAAACGTCTCTGCAGCGCCTACGAGCACTACCGCAGGGGCGCCCTCATCGAGTGCGAGGAGTCGGACTGCGGCGCCCGTCGTCGCACGCACCCCGAGACCGCGAACTACGGCCGCGAGCTGTGCGACACCATCGTCGCCCAGTGCGGATCCAGCTGCGAGGTTGCTTACAAGGATCACAAGAGTGCGAAGACGAAGTGATGCCGCTCAGGGGGTGGCGGTGACCGCCTTCGCGATCGCGTCGGCGGTCACGTCGAGGCTCTCGCCGGCGATGTGCTCGTTCCAGGCGACGGCGATCGCCGCGGCCGACGGAAAGAGCGTGTAGAAGCCGCTCTCGCCGAGGGGGCGATGTGCCGGGTCGACGTACCTGCGGACCAGGCTCGCCGCCTCCGCGAACGTCACCGTGTTGACCGCCATCTCGACGCTCGGATCCGATTCGTCGATCCCGCGGCGCGCGAGGGCCGAGCGGAGCATGTTCATCGCCGTCGGCGAGCGCACCGTCAGCTCGTCGATGGCGTGCAGCGTCTCGTGGAGCACCGTCTCGCAGAGCGCGCCGCCGGAGAGGCCGTGCACGCGCACGAAGCTGGCAGTGGCATGCCCGCGCGCATCTGCGGCGAAGATCCCTGGATACGGCGCGTCCGACACGAGCGTGAGGACGATCGGTCGTCCCACGCCCGGGAGCGCCATCTCGCTCTCGAGCGATCCGAGGATGCCCTCGATGCGAGGAAGGAGCTGCGTCGTGAGCTCCTTCGCCGCGCGTGCGATCTCCGCCTCGTGCTCGCGGAACGGCCCGGCGCGAAACGCCGGCTCGCTCTTCTCGAGCGCGTGCGCCAGGCGAAGCGCATGCGCGCGGAGCGGCACCGGCTTGCCCTCCACCTCGCGCACCCGAGGGAGGTCGGCGTAGGCCGCGGACAGCTCGCTGGCGCGACCCACGCTGCCGAGCGGGACCTCGAGGTCCTCCCACGCCGCGGCGTCGCCGGCGAGCTCGCCGCGAAGCTCGTTCATCGCCGCGAGCGCTTCGGCGAACGGAGGCGGGGCCTCGCCCTCGAGGGCCTTCGCACGCAGCCAGAAGTACTGGTCGGCGACGATGCTTCTGCGCAGCCCGAGCGGCGCGTCGTCCGGCGTGAGCACCGTGACGGCGGGCGCCTCGACGAGCGGCGCCGAGGGCGGCCGCGACGTGGCGCAGGAGACCGAGAGGCAGGCGGCAAGCAGGAGGAGCGCGCGTCGCACCGCCGGCTTGAACACGCGAGCCTCAGTTTCCCTTGCCCAAAAACTCCTTGATGCTGCCGACGATGGCATCCTTGTCCCGGATCTCGCTCGTGACGACGCGCTCGTCCTTGGAGAAGTGCTCGCGGAGATCCTTGATGAACTGGCCGGAGCCGTAGGGGCTCTCGACCTGCCCGTACGCGAACATGTTCACGCGCGGCAGGAGCTTCTGCTTCAGGATGTCGACACACGAGAGCGTGTCGTCCATCGACCAGTTGTCGCCGTCGGAGAAGTGGAACGGATAGATGTTCCACTCCTCGGGCGGGTAGTGATCGTCGACGAGCTGCGAGCACAGCTTGTACGCGCTCGAGATCATCGTGCCGCCCGACTCGCGGGTGTGGAAGAACGTGTCGCGGTCGACCTCGCGCGCCACGGCGTCGTGGATGATGAAGCGCGACTCCAGGCCCTTGTACTGCCGCGTCAGCCACATATCGATCCAGAACGACTCGATGCGGACGATCTCCTTCTGCTCGTCGCCCATGGAGCCAGACACGTCCATCATGTAGATGATGACCGCGTTGGCGACTGGCTCGTGGATGGTCTTCCACGAGCGGTAGCGCTTGTCGTCCGGGACGGGCACCACCACGGGCCGCTCTGCCCGGAAGGTGCCGCTCGCGATCATGCGCTTGAGCGCCTCGCGATAGGTGCGCTTGAAGTGGCGCAGCGACTCCGGTCCGACGCGGCGAATGCCCGAGTACTTGTCGTGCGCGTTGGAGATCTTGCTCTTGCCGCGATCCTCGATGCGCGGCAGCTCGAGCTCCTCGGCCAAGATGTCTGCCAGCTCGTCGAGCGTGACGTCGACCTCGAGCAGGTGATCGCCAGCGTCCTTGCCTGCCTGCCCCTGGCCCGGCGACTCCTCGCCTCCGCCTACCGGGTCCCCGGGGTTGCCGTCGCCCTGCCCCACCCCGCCCATCTGCTTGTCGCCGAACTTGAAGCGCGGGATGTCGATCTGCGGGATCGGGATCGAGACTACGTCCTTGCCCTTGCGGCCGACGAGCTCGCCCGTGGAGATGTACTTGCGCAGGTTCTCGCGGACCTTGCCTCGAACGATCTGTCGGAAGCGGCCATGGTCCTGGTCGATTTTCACGATGGCTCCACGATAGCAGTTCGCGCTAGCTTAGAGCCTCCGCGAGGCCGGTGTCTCTCCGAACGAAGCTCGTACAACTGATGGATGGCATGGGCCTCGTGCGCGCCGGCTTGCGCGTGCGGTCGGTCGTGCAGCTGCCCTGGCTCACGACGCTCTGCTACCACCGCACCGCCGAGGTGCCGCCTTCGGCGGGGCTCGACAGCGCCGTGGTCGATGCCACGCCCGCGCAGTTCGAGCAGCAGATCGCTCTGTTGGCGCAACATTTCTCGTTCGTGTCCATCCACGACGTGGTGGGTTTCGTGCAGGAGCGCCGGCCGCTGCCCAAGAACCCCGTGCTCGTCACGTTCGACGACGGCTACCGCGAGTGCCTGACCGTGACGCTGCCGATCCTGCAGCGCTACCGGGCGCGCGCGGCGTTCTTCATCCCGACCATGTTCTTGAGTGAGCGGCGCATGTTCTGGTGGGATCGCTTCGCCTGGGCGCTGCGGCACACACCGAAGGACCGCCTGCTGATGAGCTACCCGGAGCCGGTCGACCTCCCGCTGGCGAGCACGCAAGACCATGCTGCCGCGCACCGCAAGCTGACCAACCTCGTCAAGACCACGTACGCGCTCGATCTCGGCCGCATGTTCGACGAGCTGCACCGCGCGCTCGACGTCGACCTGGCGCCGGATGAGGAGCGTCGTATCGTCGACGACGCGCTGATGAGCTGGGACGACGTGGGCGCGCTGGTGCGAGCAGACATGGACCTCGGGTCCCACTCCCACACCCATCGCGTGCTCCAAACGCTGGTTCCGGCCGCGTACGATCGCGAGCTCGCAGGCTCGCGCAGGGAGCTCGAGGAGCGTTTTGGTCGCCCGGTGGAGAGCATCGCCTACCCGGTCGGCTACTCGCTCAAGGGCGACACGGCCCTGCTCACAGCTCTGCAGCAAGGCGGCTACAAGCTGGGCTTCAGCTGCCGCTCGGGCGTCTTGCCCTACGTGCGCCCCAACGCCTTCGACGTGCCGCGCTTCTTGATGGATACGTCCTACGGCGCGCAGGAATTCGCAGCCATGACCAGCCTGCCACTGCTCGCGCCTCGGTCCAGCATCGACGTCGCGTGAGACCAAAGGGTAGACTGGCGCTCGTGATGGTCGACCTACGCGTGTCGCTCGCGACGGGTATCGCCTGCTCGTTCGCCTGGCTCGGATGCACCACCGATCCCGTGGTGGTGTTTGGCGGGGGCGGTGCGGGCGGCGGTGAACCGCAGCCCAGCGGTGGCGCTGGCCCCAGCTGCTTGGCGCAAGGCGCGTGCAGCGAGCCGGCCGAGTGCTGCTCGGGCGAGTGTGACGCTGGTCAATGCGAGCCCAGCTGCCTCGGCGTAGGCGACCTGTGCGACTACGACTCCACGTGCTGCAGTGGCTCCTGCGACGCGGGGCGCTGTCTGGCTCCGACCTGCGTGGCAGACTCGCTGCCTTGTGGCGCCCCTGGCGACTGCTGCTCGGGCAGCTGCAACGCAAACGTGTGCGGCACGAGCCCCACCTGCTCGGCAGACGGCGTCGGCTGCCAGAGCCCCACGGAGTGCTGCTCGGGGATGTGCTCGGCGGGCACCTGCGGTGGCGGCGGCGACACTTGCGCCCACGACGTGTGCACCCAAGGCGCGGCGCTGATGAACGGTTGCAACGCCTGCGTCTCGGCGATTTGCGCCTCGGACTCGTTCTGCTGCACCACGTCTTGGGACGACGCCTGCGTGAACAAGGTGGCCCAGTTCTGCGGGCAGAGCTGCTGAGAAGACTGTGCGCGCGGCGCCCGCGATCGGGTGTATTCTGCGCCGCGTGAAACCGAGCCTCGTCGCTTGTTTGCTCGTGCTCTTGGCGCTCACCGGCTGCGGCGCGCGCGACACCATCTCGGACCCCGCGCAGGGGGGACAGGGCGGTGGCAGCACTTGTCAGCCCGACGGTCTTCCCTGCGACTCTGCCGCGGCTTGCTGCAGCGGGACCTGTGAGGCTGGCTTGTGTGGCCCCAGCGAGTGCGCGGTGGATGGCACGCTGTGCGCCACCGACGGCGAGTGTTGCAGCGACAACTGCGACGGCGGCCAATGCCGGCCTGCCAACTGCCAGGAACCAGGCACCTTGTGCCGCAGCGGCACGCAGTGCTGCTCGGGCGCGTGCGGCCCCGAAGGCACCTGCCTGGGCTCCTGCCTCGAGACGGGGCAGCCTTGCTCGTCGGCCTCCCAGTGCTGCTCGCTGCAGTGTGCGGGCAACGTGTGCGTCGAGGAGTGCACCCCCGAGGGCGCACAGTGCAACGTCGGCACCGAGTGCTGCAGCGGCAACTGCCAGGGCGGCCTGTGCCAGACGGCGTGTTTGCCCAACGGCTTCGAATGCCAGTTTGGCGGGCAGTGTTGCACTGGGCAGTGCAACGACGGTGTCTGCGGCGGCTGTTTGCCCAACGGCGCGCTGTGCAGCTCGAAGGGCGAGTGTTGCACGGGCGTCTGCGACCTGGGCGTCTGCGGCGGCCAATGCAACCCCAACTTCACGAGCTGCGACTTCGACCAGGACTGCTGCTCGGGGTTCTGCAACGGCGGCCAGTGCGAGCCGCCCTGCGCACCGGACGGCTCGATGTGCGGGAGCCCCGCCGATTGTTGCACCGGACTGTGTGTGGCGGGCTTCTGCGGCCAAGGCACTTGCAACCACAGCGAGTGCGAAGAAGGTGACGCGCTCAGCCCCAGCTGCAACGGCTGCGCCGCCACCGTCTGCGCCTTCGATCCATTCTGTTGCCAGAGCTTCTGGGACGCCATCTGTGTGAACGAGGCGCAACAATCGTGTGGCTGCGGCATGTGCAGCCCCAACGGGTCCATGTGCAACACCGGCGCCGAGTGCTGCAGCGGTCAATGCGCGGCCGGCGTGTGCACCCAACCGATGGCCTGCAGCCACGGCCCCTGCGTGGAGGGCGCACCGCTCGTGCAGGAATGCTCTGCATGCGCCAACGCCGTGTGCAGTCAGGATCCGTTCTGCTGCCAGGCGCAGTGGGACGCGGGCTGCGTGCTCACGGCCGAGTCGGCCTGCGGCGTGGACTGCGGCGTGTGCAACCCCAACGGCGCGAACTGCATGACGGGAGCAGACTGCTGCACGGGGACCTGCGAGGGCGGCGTCTGTGTCGACGCGTGTCTGCCTGACGGCGCAGGCTGCATGAGCTTCTCCGACTGCTGCTCCAACAGCTGCGAGGACGGCGTGTGCGGCTCGAGCTGCTCGCCGGACGGCTCGCTCTGCTCGGATCCGGGCGAGTGTTGCTCGGACATCTGCATCGCCGGCTTCTGTGGACCTTCCAGCTGCCCTTCCGATGGCTCCGAGTGCGGCGACTGCATCGCGCAGAACTGCTGCTCGCAGATCTTGAGCTGCTTCGGCAGCCCGAGCTGCATCGAGGACGTGACCTGTTTCCTCGGCTGCGTCGGGGGCAGCGGGCCGCTCGCCTGCCTGCTCCAATGCGTCAACGATCCGCAGGCGTTCCAGGCCCTGATCTGCATGGGCTCGAACTGTGGGCCCGGCGTCTGCTTCTGAGGAGGCGCGGATGAACGACGAGCAGCGCGCCAAGGTCTGTCATTTGATCGAGACGGTGATCGCCGCGGACGGAGTGGTCGTGGCCGAGGAGCGCGAATTCCTCGAGCGCGCGGTGCGCCGCTTCAGGCTGGAGGGCTCGGACACACCCCCGAACAGCATCGGAGATTTGGGCAGCGCCACCACCACGTTGCGCAGCTTGGACGCCGACGTTCAGACCCGCGTCATGGCCCTCTTGGTGGAGGCCGCGATCGTGGACGGGACGGTAGACCCCAACGAGCGCGTGATCCTGCTCGCGGCGGCGGCGACGCTCGGCATCGAGGCCACGGCGCTCGAGGAGCGCATCGCCCGCAGGCTGCGCAGCAACGTCTCCGCGTGACGGCGGGGGCTCAGCGCGAGAGGCCGAACCAGCCGACGTGCCGCCCGCCGACGAAAGTCGGACCGATCGCGATGCCCGGACTGATCCGACGGAGCTCGTCGCGAAGCCGATTCCAAGGGAAGCTCGCGCGATCGTAGAGCAGGCCCAGCGCCGGCCCACCGTCCAAGCTGGAGGGGCCGAGCTCGGTGCGGAAGCGCAGGCTGCTCTGCCCGAACACCACGTTCACGCCCGAGTTTCCGCCATGATCGAAGCGCACGCCTTGCCACAGACGCGCTGCCCCTGAAGACACGACGCGGGCGAGCGGACGCGCCAACAGGTGCACAGGCTCGCCACCTACGAAGGCGAGCAACACGCCGCGTGGCGCGTCGCCGAGCTCGGCCGGATCCAGCGCGCTGCCGCGACCAAAGATCTCCGCGAGCGCGCTCGGGTGCGCGGCGACGAGCTCGTCCAGGTTGTGCACCACCGTGGTGACCCGTGCCCTGCCGCGATCTTGCTCACGCCCTTCTGCCATCACGCCGGTACTATCGATGCTTTCCGCTGCGCGCGTCAATCACCGCGGGCGAAGGTGCGCTCGAAGATGGCGCGCACCGAGCGAGTCACCGTCTCGTAACGCGCGATCAGTCGCTGTCGGGCCGGCATGGTCGGATGGTCCCGCAGGCCCATGCGGCGCGCGATCGAGACCAGCTCCGGGCTAGACTTGTCGAGCACGTGCTCCGCGTCACCGCGCATGACGCGCACGCGCAGCTCGAGCAGCCGCAAGAACGCATAGGCGTCGGACAAGGTCTGCCCTTCGCGCGCCGCGATCACGCCACGCTCCACCAGCGCCTCGAGCGCCGCCTGCGTGTCCGACAGCCCGGGGGCATCGCGCATCACCTCCGGGTGCGACACAACCAAGAACTGCACCACGAACTCGAGGTCGAGCAACGCTCCCCGACCGAACTTGAGATCGATGGCCGTGCCGCGCTCTCGCGATTGCTCGACCTCCACGCGCTCGCGGATGCGGCGCATCTCCGCGGCCGCCGCTTGCACCATCAGCCCCTCACCGAACGCGGCGCGCTGGGCGATCTCCAGTGCGCGCGCGCCAATCTCCCGGTCGCCAGCGGCAGGTCGGGCCCGGAGCAGCGCCATCCGCTCCCAGACCGCGCCCCGGGACGACGCCCCGGCAGCGCCCACGCCGTGGTGACGAGCGAACGCCTCCAGGCTGGTCACGAGCAGTCCTTGGTTGCCGCTGGGGCGCAGCCGGGTGTCCAAGTCGTAGCCGGGCCCCGCGCCGTGGAACGTCGTGATGTAGCGAATGATCTTGCGTGCCTTGCGCGTGAAGTAGGCCACCGCATCCTCCGGGTCCGGGGCCTTGTCGGGGTCGAACACGAACAGCACGTCCAGATCGGAGCCGTAGCTGATCTCGTAGCCGCCGAGCTTGCCCATCGCCACTACGCTCAACCCCTCCGGTTGGTCGGTGTCGAGCGCGCGGCGCGTGGCGGCCTCGAGCGACGCGTCGGCGATGGCCGACAGCACGCGGTTCACCTCCCGCGGCGCGAGGCTGCCAGACAAGTCCGCGAGCGCGACCGAGAGCACCAGCCGAGTCTTGGCCACGCGCAGCGCCTCGACGAAAGCCTCATCAGGGTCCTCGTCGGGCCGCGCTCGCTGGCTGGCGCACGCGAGCACCTCGTCGCGAGCGGCTCGTTCGGTGATGGTGTCGCGCGAGAACAAGATCATGTCGCCGAGCTCGGGGTTGTTGCCCAGCGCCTCGCCGACGAACTTGCTGGCACCGAGCACGCCGATCAAACGACGCAGCGCCGCCGCATCCGCGAACAAAAGGCGCACGTACACCGCCACCTGCCGCACGCGCCCAAAGAACAGGCGCAGGTAGCCGGCCGCCTGCGCCGGATCTGCAGCCTCGAACAAGACCTCGAGGAAGCTGTCAGCCAGCCCGGGAAAGGCCTCCCGCGTGCGAAAGCCCAGCACCGAGTCCGGGTGACCGCTGAGCTCCAGCAAGCTCTTCGCGAAGGCCAGCTGACGCTCGTGCGAATAGCTCTCCACCATCTCCGCACTCGCCAACGCAGCGCCGAGCTCGCCGAGCACCCGCTCGAGGTCGGCGCTCTCGAGCGCCGCGAGCAGCTGGAACCAGCGCCGCTCGTCGCTGCTGCGCGGCACGAGCGAGAGCAGCCGCCGCTCCACGCGCTCGCGATGCGCGTCCAGGCTGGCGGTGAGGTCATCCGCGCTTGCGAAGCCCAACGTGCGCGCCAACGACGAAAGCGCGCGGGCCTCGCTGGGCAGCTCGTGCGTCTGGACGCCGCTCTGCACCTGGACGCCATGCTCGGCTCGTCGCAGCGCCAAGTACGCATCGGAGAGCTCGATCGTCTCGCGCTGCGTCGAGAAGCCCTTCTGCTCCAGCGCGAGCAGCGCCGGGATGGTGGTGCGCCCGCGCAAGCTGGGGTCCTTGCCGCCCCAGATCAATTGCAGCGCTTGCACGAAGAACTCGGCCGCGCGGATCCCGCCGGGGCCGAGCTTGAGATCGCGTTCGGGATCCGCGCACTGCTCTCCGCGCGCACGGCGCAGAAGGTCCACCAGCTCCTTCGCGATGCCTGGATCGATCCTGCGACGCCACACGAAAGGCGCGAGCGCGGCGAGCAGCCCCTCGCCCAGCCCGAGGTCCCCCGCCACTGGGCGCGCACGGAGGAGCGCGGCCCGCTCCCACAATCGACCGAAGGACTCGTAGTAGCGCTCGGCGGCGGACTGAGACAGCACCAGCGGCCCGGTGCTGCCCTCGGGGCGCAAGCGCAGATCGACTCGCCAGACCTGCCCTTCGTCGGTCGGCTCCTCGAGCGTCGTGGTCAGACGCTTCGCCACGCGCTGCCAGTACTCCCCCAGGCTCATCCCGACGGAGTCGCCGTCGTCACTGAGCACCTCTCCCTCGTCCGAGCCACAGAAGTACATCAGGTCCACGTCGCTGCCTGCGTTGAGCTCTTGGCCGCCCAACTTGCCCATACCGATCACGACGAAGCGGGCGGCAACGCCGTCCGCCTCGAAGGCGCGGCCGAACCGCGCAGTTGCCCAGTCGATCGCCTCTCCCAGCGCCAGCTCGATGGTGGCGTCTGCGAGCGCCGAGAGCTCGGCCGCGGTGACGTCGACGTCGGCGCCACCCAACGAGTGCGGCAACGCCTCGCGCAGCGCGATGCGCGCTCGCTCTTCCTTGGCAAACCTGCGCAACGCTGCACCGAACGGAAGGCCGTGGGAGCGTTCCGCGAACGCGCGACGGTACAGCGCCGAGCTCCGCGCCTCGGCCCAGCCTTCGAGCGCGATCCGCTCGAGCGCGGCAGGCTGGCTACGTGCCAGCGGCGAGAGCGCGGGGTAGCACGCCGACAGGACTACCCCGAGGGCTCGGGCCAAGGGAGTGAGCGCCTCGCCGTGAAGACGCAGCAGCTCGAGCGACGCTGCGTGCTCCCGCTCCGCGTCGACCCACCGCGCGAGCGCGACCAACTCCTCTGGCTGCGCCAGCATCGGGGTGCCTTATGCCACAGCTGCTCTCGGGTGCGCAGGCTCACAGCCCGAGCGGACGCAGGCGGACAGGTCGTGATTCACCCGCGCGCCCCCCGAACGAGGCTATCCTCCGTGGATGCGCCTGTTATGCATCTCGGACGTCCACGGCGACCTCGACGCGCTCGCGGCTGTGCTCGCAGCGGCCGAGCGCCGCGGGTACGACCGCCTGCTCGTCGCCGGGGACCACTGCTTCCCTGGCAGCGATCCGCTGGGTGTTTGGCGCAGGCTCAGCCAAGCGGGCGCGACCTTGGTCCAAGGCGTGGGCGACCGAGCCATCGCGACGCTCGATCCTGGCAAGTTGCCCAAGGACGCCGATCCAGAGCGGATCCGCGACCTGGTGCGTGTGCGCGAAGCGCTGGGCGAGGTCGTCCTCCGGCGCCTGCTCTCGCTCGACGCCTTGGCACGTATCGAGCTGCCACGCGGGCGGGAGCTGGTGTTGGTCCACGGCTCGCCTGCGGATCCGACGGAGCCGTTCACCCACGACATGTCCGAGGATGAGATGCGCGCGCTCTTGGGGGACGATCCTGCCGATGTGATCGTGTGCGGGGGCTCCCACATTCCGTTCGTGCGGGACGTCATGGGGGTTCAGGTGGTCAACGTCGGCTCCGTGGGAGAGGCCATCTGTACCGGCGGCCCTCGACACGCCGAAGCGACCTTCCTGGACGTCGGAGGCGACCCATGGCTCCAAGTGCTGCCGATCACCGTCCCGCTCGGCCCGCTGGAGGAGCCCGCGCCGGCGGACGGCCCGGCGCGCGGAAGCTCAGCGAACCCCGCTTCGACGTCTTGACCAGACCTCGTTCCCATAGTTTCCTTACCGAAGATGGCCGGATCCATGCTGGACGAAGATCCTGACGCGACCATGGTCGCGAGCATGGGTGAGCTCGAGAACGAGCTGAAGAAGCGGGCGCGACAGGATCGGGCCAGCTTGGTGGTGTTGGCAGGCACCAACGTCGGCGAAATGTACCGGCTCGATGGCGTCGAGGTCGTGGTGGGCCGCGCTTCGAACGCGACCATCCGACTCGCAGACGACGGCATCTCGCGCCGCCACGCGCGCATCGTGTCGGAGAACGGTGCGCTCTTCATCGAAGATCTGGGCAGCGCCAACGGCACCATGGTGAACGGCGTGCGCGTGGGCGGCCGGCAGCGCTTGGAAGACGGTGACAAGATCCGGCTGGGCCCAGCCACCATCCTCAAGTTCGGTTTCCACGACGACATCGAAGAGAACTTCCAGCAGCGCATGTACGACGCCGCGCTGCGCGACGGCCTCACTGGCGCGTTCAACAAGAAGTTCTTTCTGGACCGGCTGGACAGCGAGCTGTCGTACGCCCGAAGGCACGTCGTGGACCTGAGCCTGCTGTTGTTCGACGTGGATTTCTTCAAGCGCGTGAACGACACCTACGGGCACCTGGCGGGCGACGCCGTGCTTCAGAAGCTGTCGAAGATCGCCGCCGGCGCCCTGCGCCAGGAAGACATCTTCTGCCGCTACGGCGGCGAAGAGTTCGCGATCCTGTGCCGCGGCGTGATGATCCAGCACGCCGGCGTGCTCGGCGAGCGACTGCGCAGCAACGTCGAGTCGGCGGTGTTCGAGCACGACGGGCGACGGTTGCCCGTCACGATCAGCATCGGGGTGGCGGCCTACCCCACCTCGCCGGTCGAGACGCCGTTTCAGCTGATCGCCGCCGCCGACGAGGCCCTGTACGAGGCGAAACGCTGCGGTCGCAACCGCGTGCTCCTGAAGCAGGCGTAGGCTCGTCAGGCCCGGAGGCCGCGCCGCGTCGCTGAGGCACCTGTCATCGAGGAGGACCTCATGGAGTCCGTGTTGATCGAGATTCGCGCCGCCGAGGGCGGTGCCGATGCCAAGCTGCTCGTTCGCGACCAGCTCGCGGTGTATGCGCGAGCCGCCGTGCGCGGTCGTCTTTGACCAGACGCTGATCGAGGAACGCAGTGGCTCCCTTGTCGCGCTGTTCGAAGGCAAGGGCGCGAGAGCGCTGTTCGCCCACGAGGCCGGAGGCCACCGCTGGCAGCGCGTGCCACCCACCGAGCGACGCGGGCGGATCCACACCTCCACCATCACCGTGGCCGTGCTCGACGCAGCGCCAGCCGCTCACTTCGAGCTCGACCTGCGCGACGTCGAGATCAAGAAGTCGCTCGGGACGGGCCCGGGCGGGCAGCACCGCAACAAGACCGAGTCTTGTGTCACCGCGACACACCGACCCACCGGGTTGTCGGTTCGCGTGGACATGCGCTCGCAGCACCAGAGCCTGGCCATGGCGCTCAGGCTCCTCTCCGCCAAACTGGCGGACGAGGATGCGGCGCGACAGCGAGGGGCACGCAACGCCGCTCGCCGCACCCAGCTCGGGAGCGGCATGCGCGGGGACAAGGTCCGCACCTACCGAACGCAGGACGATCGAGTCACGGATCACCGCACGAACGAGACCTTCGCGCTGGGCCCGTGGCTGCGCGGGGACTGGGCGGCTCGGTGAGCGGGGTCGAGCTCAGACGCGCAGCTGCCGCCGCACCTTCTTGGAGAAGGTCTGCGTGCACTGTCCGTGACTGGCCTCGTACTCGATGATCTCGCGCGTGATGCGCGCCTTGGTCTCGAGCGAGAGCGTGGACGCCTTGACCTCTTCTGCGAGCTTGGCGCCCTCGAAGGTCGACGGCCACGTCACCTTCTGGGGTCCCTCGGTCGCCTTGGCTCCGTTCGACTGGCGGTGGTGCGACGGCTTGGTCTTCGTCACATCGCGCATGCCGCCGTCCTCGGAGCGTCGCCCTGTGCCGTGACAGGCCGGGCACCGCGCCGAGTTGCCGAAAGAATTCGACAATTGGCCGTCTCCACCACACACCGCACACGAATCACCGCTCATGACGTGCTCACGCGTGGCCTCGGGAGGAGCGCCTAGCGTGACGCGCGAACCGTGCGACGAGCCGACATGCTACCTCGGCCGGCGCCCGAACGGATCGGCCACGATCGCGCCGGTCAGCCGCAGCCGCCGAAATTGGGCGTCCCGTTGCAGTCGGGAGCCTGCGGTTGGGGCGCGGTGCCGCAGCTCAGCGTGTACTCGTGGTCACCGCCGTTGCAGCTGTGTTTGGTCACCGAGCCGCCAGCCTTGAGCGTCGCGAAGTCGGCCACCGTCAACGTGACCTCGTGGCAGTGCATGGCCGTGCCCGAGGCGTCGTAGGTGATGTCCACTGCACTGTCGAGATCTGCGAGTGGGACGGTGAGCGCATGACCGTGGTTGCCGGAGATCAGTGCCACCAATGCCGCCGTGCACTCGGGCCCAGGGCCTGCGCCGCCACCGCCGGTCGACGGAGAGCCACCCGTGGACGGAGAGCCACCCGTGGACGGAGAGCCGCCTGTCGCAGCGCCACCATCCGGGTTACCGCCCGCGTTGTCACCGCCCGTGCCGGATCCTCCGACGCTGTCGCCTCCAGCCCCGCCGCTGCCCGAGTCGCCGCAGCCAGTGACCAACAGCAGTCCGACCGTGGCTTTCAAGAACTGTGCGCGCGAAACCGTCTCGGACATTTCAGCTGGCTTGCGAGTCGAATCAGAAAGCAAATTCCGCTCCGTACTTGAACAAGGCCTCAAGTCACTCGATCTTCAGCAGCTCTTTCACCTTCGCGATCACCTGCGGCGCCTGGATCGGCTTGGTGATGTACGCGTTGGCCGAAAGCTGCAGCGCACGCTGCCGGTCCTCGTGCGAGCCCTCGGTCGTGATGATGATGATGGGGGTGTCTTTGTGCACCGGATCACTGCGCACCCGCTTCACCAGCTTGAGCCCATCCATGATGGGCATGTTGATGTCGGTGATGATGATGTCGAACTTCTGCTGCGCGAGCTTGCGCAGGCCGTCCACACCGTCGTCCGCTTCGGTCACCTTGAGCCCTTTGACGCGCGCGAGCGCGAACACCAAGAGCTGGCGCATCATGGGGGAGTCTTCGACGATCAGGCAGGAGTGCTCGGCCATCCCTCTTAGTCCTCTTGATCGATGAGCGCGTGAACGTTGGGCGCGCTCTTGCCTGCTTGAGCGAACAGATGGGCGTGCACGATGGCGGGCGCCGCTTGGGTGCTGAGCAACTTGAACAACTCGAAGTCCGCGGCCTCGAAGCTGGTCTTCTGCGGCAGCGTCTTGAAGATCACGATCGAGCCGAGACGCTGGTTGAACATGTTGAGCGGGATCACCGCGGCGGGCCGCTTCACCGTGCCGGTGGAGGTGTCGAGGGCAGGGTCGGTCCAGATGCTGGCGTTGCCCGCGTAGGGCGCGTCCTCCACCATCACCTCGCGAGCCTCCCGAGTGCTGATGCCCTCGACCGACACGGGCACCCACAAGCCCTCATCTGCCCAATACACCGCGAACTTCTCTGCGCCCAAGAACTGCGCGAGGAGCTCCCGCAGCGAACGGAACGCGCGCCGCACGCTCGTGCTCGCGTGCAGCTGCACGTTGGCGACGTGGACTGCGCCGAGGTTGGCGAGCTCGTTCTCCAGCTCGGCGAAGCGGTTGACGAAGCCCTCGCCCGCGCTCGGAGGCCGCACCGAGTGGGCGACCAACCGGTGCTTCTCCTCCTCGAGCACCTCGATCTTGCGGAGCAGGTCGCGGATCGCCGTGTCGCTCGCGAGCTGCGCCTTGAGCTCGGCGTTTTCGCCTTCGAGCTCGCCCACACGCACGCGCAACCGATCGATGTCGGCCAGCAGCTCCTCGGAGATCTGCGCCCCGCGGCGGAAGAACTGCTGGATGAACGTGTCACGCTCGCGCTTCAAATCCTCTGGCGGAGGATCGCTGCGGACGGCGTTCTTGAACTCTGCCATGCGTGCCCTTCCCTGAAGGCTAGGAACGCTAGCACGGGTCCCAAGAGCTCCGGTAGCGCTTTGGCGAGGCGCAAGTTGCCGGTCTTCGTGACGATCTGACGCGGGCCGCAGGCGCGCCCTCGCCCCTACTTCTTCCGCTCGCGCTTCTGCGTGCGGCGCGCCAGCTCGGCCCAGCTCACGAGCTCACTCCCCAGCAGCGTGTCTGCACGGCCGAGGTCGCGCAGAGTCCTCGCTCCCACCAGCAACATGGCGCTCACGATCTCGGCCTTCACGCGGGCGAGGAAGGCGCGCGCGCCTTCGGGCCCCCCCTCGGTGAGCGCCTGAAGCACGGGACGCGCGATGCCTCCGGCGTGCGCACCGAGGGTGATGGCCTTGGCGATGTCGATGCCGCTCGCCACGCCCCCGGTGGCGATGATGGTCGAGAACTTCGGGCGTGTGGCCGCGGCGACGAGGACGCTCGCCGCGGTGGGCACGCCCCAGTCGCGCAACATCGTGCCCAGGTGTTTCGCTTCGCCCTGAGCGCGCATCATCTCCACCGCCACCCAAGAGGTGCCGCCTGCGCCAGACACGTCCAAGTGGCGCACGCCCGTCTTGGCGATCTTCAGGGCTGCGCGCGGACCAATGCCGCAGCCAGTCTCCTTGGCGATCACCGGCACGGACAGATCGTCGTTGAGCTCGCCCAGCACGTCCAGCACGCCACGGAAGTCGCGGTCGCCGCCAGGCTGCACGATCTCCATGGCGGGGTTGAGGTGCACGCACAACGCGTCGGCGCGGACACGGCCGATGAGGTCCTCGAGCGCCGCGCGCCCCGAAGCGCGCGCCTGGACGGCGCCGATGTTGCCGAGCAGAAGCACGTTGGGCGCCACCTTCCGGACGTCGTAGGTGGGATCGCGGCCAGCGCTCGCATCGAGCATGGCGCGCTGGCTGCCCAGGCCGAAGCCGTAGCCCTCTTCGTCGGCGATCCGAGCGAGCTCCAAGTTGATCGCGCGCGCCTTCTCGGTGCCGCCCGTCATCGCTGCGATCACGATCGGCGCCGACAGCTTCTTGCCGAATAGCTCGATGCTGGGATCGATCTCGTCGAGCGTCAGCTCGGGCACGGCGTCATGGACGAGCTCGACCGCCTCGAATAGCGGCGTCTTGGCCTTGAAGCCGACGTCTCCGCTGGCACAGAGATCGATGTGGTCGGCCTTTCGCTGCGAGATGTCGACGACGTGCGCTTCCATGGGCGGCGCAGCATGAGCTTTCTTCCGAGGCCGCGGCAAGAGCTTCGTTTCGCGCGATCCAACGAGGCACGTCCGTCCAACAAACGCTACACTCCCGCCATGATCGAGCGACCTTGGACGGAAGACCAAGCCCGGTGGCTGGTGCGGACGGCCGCACGCCTGGCAGAGCTGGGGGCCGAGCCGGTGGGCCCCATGGTGACGCCCGATGCCCGCTTTTTTCCGGACCGCTTCGACCAGTCGGCCGAGAGCGTCGCCAAGCTGTTCCAGCGCATCCTGAGCCACGTTGGCCTCTCCGAGGTGCCCCACCGCGTGGCGCTGATCAGCCCCGACGACGGAGCGGTGGTGTCGTCGTGCTCGTCGGGGGGCTGCTCCTCACCGGGCATGAAGTCGCTCTCGGGCGAGCGCGTGAGCGAGCAGCCGGATGGCTCCTACCTGGTGACACTCGCGGTGCCCGAAGTCGCCCACGCCACCGCCCTCACGGCCGCTTTGAGCCGCGCGGCCGGCCACGTGTTCCTCAGCGAGGTCGATGCCCTGGGCGGCTTCCGCAAAGGTGAGCGCGCCCGCGCGAGCGATCTGGCGGCGACGCTGCTCGGCCTCGGCGTGCTGATCGCCAATGGGTCGGGCATCAGCGTGAAGGGCTGCGGTGGCGTGAAGATCCACAGCGTCACCAGCTTCTCCGCGCCCGAAGCGGTGCTCGCGCTCGCTCTCGCCGTCGAGCGAGCACAGCTCCGCCACCCCGAGCACCAGAACCCGAAGCTCGAGGCCGGGCTGGACGCGGTGGCGCGCTCGCATCTGGCAGAGGCGCGCGCCTTCATGGCCAACAACCGCGACGTCGTACGGCGGCTGGACGACGCCCCTGAAGGCCTGCTCGCGGACGCGTTCACGCTGCGCGACCCGAACGACTCTCTCGGACGAAAAGTGTTGGCGTTGGTAGGGTTGAACAGGCTGTTCTCTCGACCCGAGGAGCTCGACCCAATCACCTTGCTGGAGCAAGAAGCGGCGCGCGGCCGCGACGACGCCGCTCTGCCGTCGCGAAAGACGAGCAGCAAAGACGCCGCGCGGCTCCGCGAGCTGTCTCAGTTGGTGGAGGAGAGCTTGGCTCCGGCGCGCGACGCACGTGCGGCGAGAGGCGAGCGGGGCTGACGTGAGCACGCGCCTCTGGGACAAGGGCAAGGACAGCGACGCGCTGGTGCTTTCGTACACTTCACGCGACGACTACCGGCTCGACCAAGCGCTGCTCAAGTATGATCTGCGCGCGTCGATCGCCCACGTCCGCGGCCTGGGGCGAATCGGGGCGCTCGACCAGCGCGACCGCGACCGCATCGTGGAAGCGCTCGAGCAGCTGCTGGTGGAGGAGCGAGAAGGCCGCTTCGTGCTCGGCCCGGAGGTCGAGGATGGCCACACCGCGATCGAGGCCGCCCTGACGAGCCGGCTGGGCGACACGGGCAAACGCGTGCACCTCGGCCGCAGCCGCAACGATCAGGTGCTGACCGCCATGCGCTTGTTCCTGAAGGATGCGCTGACGCGCCTCAGCATGTCGTGCGCGGAGAGCGCAGGGGCGTTCTTGGCGCTCGCCCGCCGCCACGAGCGCACCGTGATGCCGGGCTACACCCACCTCCAACGCGCGGTGCCACAGACCCTGGGCCACTGGGCGGCGTGTTTCGCGGAGGGCTTCACCGACTCCGGGCTCGCCATCACCCAGGCGAGGGATCTGCTGGACCGAAGCCCGCTCGGTGCCGCCGCCGGCTACGGCGTCAACCTGCCGCTCGACCGCGAGGGTGTGGCGCACGAGCTCGGCTTCGAGGATATCGACATCAACCCGCTGTGGTCGCAGACCTCGCGCGGCCTCTCGGAGGTCGTGGCGCTCAGCGCGGTGTTCCACGCCGCTTCGGTGGTGCGCCGGCTCTCTTGGGATCTGAGCTTGTTCGCCACGGCGGAGTTCGGCTTCGTGAAGCTGCCAGAGGAGCTGACGACCGGCTCATCAATCATGCCGAACAAGCGCAACCCCGACGTGATCGAGCTCATGCGGGCCTCCGCCTCGGTCATCCACGGCGCGCTGAACGAGCTGATGATGTTGACCGCCCTGCCCTCCGGCTACCACCGCGACCTGCAGCTCACGAAGGCGCCGCTGATGCGCGCGCTCGCAGAGGCGGAGAGCACGCTCGCCCTCATCCCCAAGTTGGCCAAGAACCTCGGCTTCGACGAGGCACGCATGGCCCTGGCGGTCACCGAAGACATGCTGGCCACGGACCAGGCCGTGGATCTCGCGCGCAGCGGCATGCCGTTCCGCGACGCCTACCGCAAAGTCGCGGCCGCTGGCCTGAGCGGCAGCGTTTCTGCCGGCCCCCGCGCCAACGCCAGCGTCGAGGCGCGGACCTCGTTCGGGTCTCCGGGCAACCTGGCGCTCGAGCGCCTCGCCATGCGCCTGTCTCGCCTGGAGGAAGGACTGAGCCGCGCGCCACACTCCGAGTGGGCGCCACCGGAGCAAGCTCCGTGAGCTCGTCCGAGCACGTGACGATCGTGTTCGGAAAAGCCGGTGAGCGCGTGAGCGTCGAGTTGGTCACGGTGGAACCGCTCACGTTGGTGGTTCGGCGCGGAGCGGAGCTGCTCAGGTTCAGCCGCGTCACGGGCTTCGAGCAACGAGGCGGCGGCAGCTGGAGCGCTTGGCGCCTCGCTGGCAAGGACCACCGCAGGTTCAAGGTGGAGCGCGAGGGGAGCGGCTCCGAGTAGACCGGATCGCGATCGGCCGTGTACCGTGCTCGATCAGGGCACGTCCCGACCGCATGCTCGAGCTCAAGGATCTGCTCCGCACCCTGCAATCGTCGCCGCTCGGCGCAAAGCTGCAGCTCGTGAGCGGGCGCCGCCCGCGCATGGTGCACGGCCAAGACGTCCGCTCGCTCGGCGAAGAGATCCTCAGCGACGAGCAGGTGCTCGAGGTCTGCCGGCGAGCCGGCGGGCAAGGACGCGCCGACGATCTCTCGGAGCGTCCCAGCCGCTGGACCCACGCCGCCGCGGGCGCGCTGTTCGAGATCACCGCCATGTGGCGTGGCCGAGAAGTGATCGCCACGCTGGTGCTGCGCGATCCCAAAGACGAAAGCGCAGAAGAGGGCCCCGCGCGCGACACACACACCAAACGCGCGCTCAAGGCGGTGCGCAAGAACTCGCGCGAGACCGAGGCCGCACGCTCGAAGCGCCCGCCGGGCCCGAGCACGCGGCACTCGCAACCCGCCCAGCGGCGAGTCACCCCGCGCGAGCGCGCCCCCGTGCTCGATCCCAGGCGTGACAGCTTCACGGCGATCCCCAACGAGCGTCTCAAGCGGGAGCCGCCGCCGGCACCTGCGGAGGCTCGGCCCGAGCCCGACGAGCCGAGGCCCGAGCCGCGACCGCGCCCTGCGGACCCGGCGCCCGAGCCGCGCCGCGCCCAGCCTCCCCCAGCCAAACCTGCACCGCCGGCGGCCGACTCGCCGCCCGCCCCCAAACCTGCGCCCGCTGCGCAGCCGGAGCCCAAACAGGCAGCGCCGATCGCGCGCGGTGGAGCCGACTCGCTACACGAGGTGGTGAAGCGGGCCGTCGCGGCCGGAGCGAGCGACGTGCACCTAGCCGTGGAGCAGGAGCCCCACATGCGCGTCGACGATCAGCTGCTGCCGATGCCGGGCTTCGGGCCGAGCCCTCGCGCGTTGGTTCAGCGTTGGATCAGCGAGATCGTCCCTCAGCGCGCGATGAGCGAGCTGGTCAACCAGGGAGGCATCAGCTTCGCAGCGGATGTCGGCAAGGCTGGGCGCGTGCGTGTCAACGCCTCCACGACGCTGGCGGGGCCGAAGCTCGCGCTGCGCTTGTTGCCAGGCGCGCCACCGACGGTGGAGTCGCTGGGGCTGCCTGCTGCCATCGAGGAGGCGACGCGCCATCACCAGGGACTGGTGGTCATCACCGGCTCGAGCGGGCAGGGCAAGACCTGCACGCTCGCCGCGCTGGTGTCGCACATCAATGAGCAGCGCGCCGCGCACGTGATCATGGTGGAGGATCCCACCGAGATCCTGATCCCGTCGCAGCGATCGATCGTCAGCCAGCGAGAGGTAGGCAGCCACGCGACGAGCTACGAGCGCGCCCTCAAGGGCGCGCTACGGCAAGACCCCGACGTGATCGTGGTGGGTGAGCTGCGCGACGTCAGCACCGTGCGCATGGCGCTCTCGGCCAGCGAGACCGGACACTTGGTGCTCGGGACCATGAACACACCCAACGCGAAGAGCGCGATCGACCGCCTGATCGATCTGTTTCCCCCTGCGGATCAGCCGCAGGTACGCAGCACGCTCGCAGGCGGGCTCCGGCTGGTCACGAGCCAGCGGCTGGTGCCGAAGAAAGATGGCGGCCGCGCCGTCGCGTGCGAGATCCTGCCTGGGTCCGTAGCGCTCTGGAGCTTGATTCGCGACGAGAAGACGTTCCAGATCGGGAGCTTGATGCAGCGTGGTCGCGGCGCGGGCATCACGCGGTTGTCCGACTCGCTGGCTGATCTGGTGCGCGCGGGCACGATCAGCAAAGAGGCAGCGCTGCTGGCGTGCGAGGACGAGAGCGAGCTGATGGACCTGCTCGAGCCGAGGCGCCCCGCTTTGCTCGACGAGCCCCGCACCGGCGCGGCAGACTCGCCTGCCGACAAGCTCGGCGCGCTGTGGGACAGAGCGGGGGCGATCTTCGGCCGCAAAGGGCCAGGCGGCGGGGGTGGAAGCTGATGCCGGCCTTGGACGCACTGTTCGGAAACCTCCTCGATCGCAAAGGCAGCGACCTTCACATCTCGGTGGGTCGGCCCCCGATGTTGCGAGTGCGCGGGAGCCTGGTCGCCGCGCGCGCCTCCGACTGCACCCACAAAGAGGTGGAGGATTGGCTGCACGAGCTGCTCGACCCGGAGCAGAAGGAGCGCCTCGGACGCGAGCGCGATCTCGACTTCGCGTACGCGTTCGGGGACCGAGCGCGCTTCCGCGCCAGCTACTTCCAGAAGACGACGGGCCTCGGGGCCGTGTTCCGCACCATCCCTTCCAAGGTGCTGACGCTCGAGGAGCTCGGCGCGCCCCCCGTCTTGGCCAAAGTGAGCGAGAGCAGGAACGGCCTGGTGCTGGTGACCGGGCCAACCGGCTCTGGCAAGAGCACCACGTTGGCGGCGATGCTGCGCCACATCAACGAACACCGCGCTGCGCACATCCTGACGATCGAGGACCCAGTCGAGTTCGTGCACCAGCCGATTCGATCGCGCATCACCCAACGCGAGGTCGGACGCCACGTACCGGACTTTCCCACCGCGATGCGAAGCGCGGGCCGTGAGAACGCGGATGTGATCTTGGTGGGAGAGCTGCGCAACGCCGAGACCATGGCGCTGGCGCTGCGCCTCGCCAGCTTCGGCGTGTTGGTGTTCGGCACGGTGCACACCAACGGCGCTGCCGCCACCATCGATCGCTACGTCAACTCGTTCCCGTCCGACGAACAGCCCATGGTGCGCGGCCTTTTGTCCGAGAGCCTGAAGGCAGTGATCGCCCAGGAGCTCCTGCCCACGGCGGACGGCAAGGGCCGCTGCGCCGCGCTCGAGGTGCTGCTGGGGTCGAGCGCCCTCGCCAGCATGATCCGCGAGGGCAAGACGCACCAGGTCACCAACCTGATGCAGGCGGGTCGCGGCTCCGGCATGCAGACGATGGACATCGCGCTCGCGCAGCTGATCAAGGCGGGGAAGATCGGCAAAGACGACGGCATGAGCCGAGCGCGAGACCGCGATGCGCTGCTGCGCGCGCTCAAGCCGGGGGAGTGAGCGCGCGAGCCTCGTCGGCGTCCGCCACGATCACCATCGAGCTCATCCCGAAGAAGAACCCTGTGTCGACCACGCCCGGGGTCGCTCGCACCGCGGCGTCGAGCGCGCGCGCGTTGGCCCAGCCTCCGTCGGGCGCGAACAGATCGAACACCGCATTGCCGTTGTCGGTGATGAACGGCTCCCCGCTCTGGGTAGAGCGGCGCTCCACTCGCGGAGAGAGCCGCGCGAACCGACGCTGCGCCGTTGGGACCGCGAACGGAACCACCTCGACCGGCAGCGGTGCCCGCTCACCCAAGCGCTTCACGAGCTTCTCGGGCGTGACCAACACCACGAAGCGTCGAGCTTCTGCAGCGACGACGCGCTCGCGCAACATGGCTCCGCCCAAACCCTTGGTCAGCCCCAGCGTGGGCTCCACCTCGTCCGCCCCGTCGAAGGCGACGTCCAGATCCGACAGCTCCGCCAGGGAGACCAAGCAGAGCCCCAGCTCGCGCCCGAGCGCCGCGCTTCGTTCGCTGGTCGGGACACACTGACAGCTGCGCGCGCGTTCGTCGCGTGCGAAGCGGCGGATGAACGCCTCGGCGGCGCGACCGGTGCCCAAGCCCACGCGACGCCCAGTGCCAAGCTCGGACAAAGCGCGCTCCGCCGCGCGATCGAGCGCGGCCAAGAACCCCGGATCGTTCATCGAGACACCTCCAAGTGCTGGCTGAAGATTGCACGCACGTCCACCGGCATGTCGATCGAGCACATGGCCAGCAGGTTGGTGGTCACCACGGTGTGGTCGACCTCGGCAGCCAACCGGCCGGTGGCCTGATCGAGCATGCGGTAACGCAGCGTCGCGCTCCGGTTGCCCAGCTTGAGCGTAGAGGTGTCCACGAGGAGCACGTCGCCGTAGCGCACGGGTGCATGAAATCGAGTCTCGACGGCCACTGCGGGCAAGCCGATCTCGCGCTCGCGGATCAGTCGCACGTAGCCGCCCTCCAGCCCGGAGAAGAAGTGCTCCATCGCCTCGTGGGCGAAATTCAAGAACCGAGCGAAGAACACGATCCGCGCGGCGTCGACCTCTTCGAAGCGGATCGGCCTGGTGTAGCGGATCACGCGCGCTCGAGATCCTGCACGAGAGAAGCCAGCGTGCTCGCGTCGAGCTCGGTGCGCGCCTGATACGCCGCGTGATCGACCACCAGCGCCGCCTTGGCCCCGCGGCGCAGCGCGGCGTCTGCGAGTCCGGAGAGCGGCACCTTGAAGTAGTGGACCGCGGTCGTGCGTGCGATGCCCTCGACACTGCGGTCGGCCGCGACTCCGCGCTGCAGCTCCCCTTCGACCTCGAGCCCGACGTGCTCCTCGAGCCCTGCAAGGTCGGTCAACATGCGGTCACGCGCGTCCTTGTCGGCGATCTCGACGAACAGCGTGAACGACAGCTCCGAGTCCTTCGGCACCAGCTCGTTGTAGGTGTCGATCTCGTGTTTGATGGCCTCTTCCTGCGTGATGCGCTCGGTGCGGAGCATCTCTTGGATCTGCAAGAGCACGGTGTCGCGGTTCTCGAAGGTGACGCTCATGATCGGCCCCAGCCGAACGCGACGCGCCTTCTTGGACTCGATCACGCGCGCTCGAAAATGTGGCCGGATCAGCTCGTACTCGCCGAGCGGCAGGACTTCGTTGCGCAAGATTGGCTGCATGATCGCCCTCTTCGGTTCGAATCTCAGTCGGCGGGCACGACGCCGCTCGTGGCCTCCGCCTCGAGCAGGCCGTAGGCCTCGGCGACCGCCTCGATCGGGTGGACCACCCGAACAGCCTTGTCGGCGCTCTTGGACTCGTGGTCGATGCGCAGCGCGCTCAGCGTGCAGTCCGTCACCACCACGTCGGGCTCGGCGTCGTGCACGCCCCGAATCAGCTTTTGTGCGTAACGTTTGCCGGTCGCGTAGTGCGCGGCCTTCATGCCCCACGTGCCATCGACGGCGCTGCACTCCTCGATCACGCGCACGTCCGTGTCGGGCACCTTGGAGAGCACTCGCTGGCCAGGGAAGCCGATCTTCTGCGCCTTGAGGTGGCACGCCACGTGGTAGGCCACGTTGCCGAGTGAGTTCTTGAAGCCGAGGTCGAGCTTCTTCTTCTTGCCTAGGTCGACCAAGAACTCCATCAAGTCCATGGTGGCTGCGGCCACGCTGCGCGTCGCCTCGGTGGGCACCGCCTCCGGCCACTCCTTCTTCATGGTGTAGCCGCAGGTGGGGCTGGGCACGACGATCTTCAGGCCGGCAAGCACCTGCGGGTAGAGCAGCGCGACGTTGTGCTCCACCTTGCTCACGTAGGCGTCCAGGTCGCCGCCGTCCAGGTTGGGCATGCCGCAACAAGTGGCGGCTGCTTCTGCCGGCGCGTCGCTGGTCATGCCGGGCAAGAGCACGCGAAAGCCGTTGTGCTCCAACACCTTCACGGCGGCGATCGGCACGTTGGGCGCGTTGTAGTCGCCATAACAGGTGGCGAACAGCACCACCTCACCGGCCTCACCAGCGCGCTCGACCTTGGTGTGCTCGCGGTACCACGCGGGAAAAGGCTGCGCCGCCATCTTCGGGATCGGAAACTCGCTGGAGATGCCCGCCACCTTCTCCTGCACTTTGCGCACCAGGCGATTGGCGTGGATGAGGTTGGTCATCCCCGCGGCGACGCCGCTGCCGAGCGCACCGATCAGCTGGGGCTCGCCCAGCACGCGATCGACCAGCGGAACGCCGTTGCGCTTCGACTCGACCGCCTTCGCGCGCGCCATCAGCCGCGGGAAGTCGAGCAACTCGTAGGCGCCGTCGTCCTTGGTGTAGGGGCACTTGATGAAGCACAGCTTGCACTGCCAGCACTCGTCCATCACCGCGCGGAAGTCGGCGGCGTCGAGCGCCTCGGCGCCCTCGGCCTTGCCGGAGGAAATGTCGCGGTCGATGCGCTTGAACAGCTCCGGGAACGAGCCGCAGTAGCCGACGCACATGCGGCACTCGTGGCAGATCTGGAACGTGCGATACAGCTCCGCCTCGAGGTCGCGCTCCTCGAAGAACCGCGGGTCGCGGTGGCTCGTGACAGGGGGGCTCGACGGAGCCCGAGCGAACTTGCTCATCCGGTTCTTTCGTCCGTGGGCACCGCGCGCGTCAAGCACGGGGCGCTTCGAGGTGGCCGCTCGGACGCGTCGCCCGCTCCTTGCGAGAGGAGCGGGCGCGCTCCCAGCGGGTCAGAAATCGAGCGAGTCGAGCGCCTTCTTGAAGCGGCCGGCGTGCGACTTCTCGGCCTTGGCCAAGGTCTCGAACCAGTCGGCGATTTCGTCGAAGCCCTCGTCGCGGGCCTCTTTCGCCATGCTCGGGTACATCGTCTCGTACTCGTGCGTCTCGCCCGCCACCGAGGCCTTGAGGTTCTTCTCGGTGTTGCCGATCGGCAGGCCCGTCGCCGGGTCCCCCGCTTGACGCAGGTAGTCCAGGTGACCGTGCGCGTGGCCCGTCTCGCCATCGGCGGTGTCCTTGAACAAGCCGGCCACGTCGGGACGGCCTTCCACGTCCGCGACCTTGGCGAAGTACAGATAGCGGCGGTTGGCTTGGCTCTCGCCAGCAAACGCCGCCTTCAGGTTGTCGTGCGTCTTTGTTCCAGAGAGCTGCTTACCCATCGGTTGTCTCCTGTTCGGCCCCACCACCTGCGCGGTGGGGCAGCGTCTTGTGGCGAGCGCAGTCGGCGCAGAGTCCGCGCACGATCTGCTCAACGGCCCGCACCTCGAAGCCTGCGTCAGGCAACGTGGGAGGAGGCGCGGCGGTGGTGGCCGGCGCGGCCGGCAAATCCCACACCAGGCCGCAGGAGTCGCACACCGCGTGGTGGTGTGGCTCGGTGTTGGGATCGAAGCGCGTGGCGCCTGGCGAGAGGGCACGTGGCGTGCACAGCCCTGCCCGCGCGAGGCTGTCGAGCGTGTTGTACACGGTGGCGAAGCTCACGCCTGGCTGGCTGACCCGCACCCGCTCGAACAGCTCCTGCGCCGTCGGGTGGGAAACATCGTCTGCGAGCTCGGCCACGATCACCTCGCGCTGGCGCGTGATCTTGAGGCCCGCGCGCCGAAGTCGCTCGAGCATGCTCGGCCCGCGGAGGGACGAGGAGCGCTTGGCCGTGGGGGCTCGCAGAGGCACGGCGCTTTCTATATTGGAAAACTTCTAAGAAGCAAGGACTGTCGAGGTCTGCCGAGCTCCTGTATCCTCCGCTAGGCCTGGTCCCTTGTGCCGCGGAGCCGTTCCATGAAGCTCGGACCTTTGTTTGGTATCGTGCTCGTCGCGAGCCTGTTTGCCTCGGGCTGCAGCGTCAAGGTGCGTTGCTTCGAGGATGACTGCGGCGGCGGATCGGAGGGGGGCTCGAGCGCCGGCGGAGCCGGCGGAGCAGGCGGCGAGGTGGCCGGCGGCGCGCCGAGCGGGCCGGTCTGTGGCGACGGGGTCAAAGAGGGAGAAGAGCTGTGTGACGCGCTCGACTTCGGCAGCGCCACCTGCGCGTCGCTGGGTCTGCCCCCCGGCACGCTCAGCTGCACGGGGCAATGTGAGATCTACGCCGGCGCCTGCAACAGCCTGTGTGGCAACGGCGTGGTCGACGAAGGCGAGGTCTGCGATCCGACCGTGCTGATCACGGACACGTGCACGACGGTGCTGCCCGCGTCCCCGGGAGGCTCGCTCACCTGCCTCGACACCTGCGCGGCGTACGACACCAGCGCGTGTGAGGCCCCCACCACCTGCGGCAATCCGCCGACGTTGGACGCGGGGGAGCCGTGCGACGGCTCCGACTTGAACGGGCAGTCGTGCGAGGGGCTGGGCTTCGGTCCGGGCACGTTGACCTGCCAGGCAAACTGCTCGTTCGACGTGAGTGGGTGCTCGCTGTGCGGCAACGGTGCGCTCAACGGCGGAGAGCTGTGCGACGGCAGCGAGCTGATGGGCCAAACCTGCCAGAGCCAAGGTTACGCGGGCGGCACGCTGTCTTGCTCCGCGAGCTGTCAATACGACGTCAGTGGCTGCTCGCAGTGCGGCAACGGCGCGGTCAATCCGGGCGAAGAGTGCGACGGCACGAACTTCAACGGCGCGAGCTGCCAGACCGCAGGCTATTGCTGCGGAGCGCTCGGCTGCACCTCGAGCTGCACGGTCGACGCGTCGCAGTGCACGAACTGCGGCAACGGCTCGGTGAACGGCGGCGAGCAGTGCGACGGCGGAGACCTCGGCGGCCAATCCTGCGAGAGCCAGGGCTTCAGCGGTGGCGGCTCGCTCAGCTGCCAGCCCAACTGCACCTTCAACTACGGCGCGTGCGAGAGCCAATCCTGCGGCAACGGCAACATCGAGAGCCCCGAGCAGTGCGACGGCGGCAACCTCGGAGGGGAAAGCTGCGGCTCGCTCGGCTTCGCGGGCGGCAACCTCGGCTGCTCCAACTGTGCGTTCGACACCGGCGGCTGCACTTATTGCGGCAACAACCAGATCAACGGCAGCGAGCAGTGCGACGGCGGCAACCTCAACGGCAACAACTGCTTCACCGTCGGCTTCAACGGCGGAGACCTGTACTGCCAAGGCAACTGCACGTTCGACACCGGCGCGTGCACCATCTGCGGCGATGGCTTCGGGGAGGGCGGTGAGTCGTGCGATCAGGCCGACCTGCGCGGGCAGAGCTGCAACAGTCTGGGCTACGCCGGCGGCAGCCTGTACTGCTACGACAACTGCACGTTCAACACCAGCGCGTGCACCAACTGCGGCAACGGCTACATCGACGGCGGCGAACAGTGCGACGGCGGCGACCTCGGCGGCTATGATTGCTGGAGCTTCGGGTACGACTCGGGCTGGCTGCAGTGTTGGTCGGATTGCTACTTCGACACTTCCAACTGCTACTTCTCTTGCCCCTGGTGCCTCACGCCCTGACCGGCTGACCCCGCGTGCTCGACTCGATCATCCAAGGGCTGGCAGAAGCGGCGGGCATGTCACCCGAGCTCGCGCGCAAGCTGCTCACCACGGTCGCGATCGCCATCGGCTACGTGATCGCGCGCCGGCTGGTCGGGCGGCTGCTCACCAGCAGCGTGGACGACGCATCCGCGCGCTACCGCGCCGTCAAGGCAGGCCAGCTGTTCCTCTTGTTTGCCTCGTTCGTGCTCCTGTTTCGCACGTGGCTCACGGACGCCTCGGGCCTGGGCACTTGGCTCGGCCTCTTGTCAGCGGGCTTGGCCGTGTCGCTCCAAGATCCGCTCGAGAACCTCGCCGGCTGGGTCTACATCGCGATCGGGCGGCCCTTCCGCGTGGGCGACCGCATCCAGGTAGGAGACCACGCGGGCGACGTGGTCGACGTGCACCCGTTCTCGTTCACCCTGCTCGAGATCGGCAACTGGGTCGAAGCCGACCAGAGCACTGGCCGCGTGATCCACGTGCCGAACGGCTGGTTGTTCAAACACTCGGTGGCTGGGTACGACCAGGGCTTCCCGTTCATCTGGAACGAGCTTCGCGTGGTGGTCACGTTCGAGAGTGACTGGCGCAAGGCCAAGCGGGTGCTCGAACGCGTGGTCGTCGAGCACAGTGAGTCGGTGGACGAGGCCGAGTTCCACGAGGCCAGCAAGGCCATGCACATCCAGTTCACCCACCTCACGCCGGTCGTGTGGACCGACACCTCCGCCGATGGCGTCCGGCTGACGATGCGCTACCTGTGCCGCCCCCGCAGCCGCCGCGTCTCGACCTCCAAGATGTGGGAGGCAATCCTGGACGAGTTCGAGCGCATGGAAGACGTGGACTTCGCCTACCCCACCACGCGCCGCTTGGACCACCCGCGCGAGGGCAAGCCGCTGCTCAGGGCCAAGGCGGGGCCCCCGACGCTTGCAGAGGCGGGGCGAGTCGAGTAGGGTCCGCCCCCCTTCGAAAGGAGCTCGTGTCCCTGCCATGCCCAGTGAAGCCATTCAGTGCAAACCGCTCGAGGTCACCGTCGGTGACAAGGGCATCGAGCGCGCCATCAAGCATCTCAAGCGCAAAATGGCCGCCGAAGGCATCCTGCGCGAGCTGAAGCGCCGCCGCCACTACATGAAGCCCTCGGTCAAGCGCCGCAAGAAGGCGTCGGAGGCCGCTCGTCGGCGTCGCAAGCGCTCCAAGATGGAGATGATCTAGCCCTCGCTGCGCGTCGCGCTCGTCTCGACTTCCTTTCCCAAGACCGACGGCGACGCCTCCGGTCACTTCGTGCTCGCGCACGCTCGCGTCTTGCGCGACGCCGGGCACGAGGTCGTCGTGGTCGCCGCGGGCGATGCACCCGCCGAAAGGCCCAAGGCCTGGTCGGACCTCGAGGTTCGTTGGCTCGGTGGAGCTGCGTTCGGGTGGCCCGGCGTGCTCGAACGCGTGCGGGAGCGACCCACACGGGCGCTGGGCGCGCTGATGTTTCCTTGGCGCGCACACCAGCGCCTGCAGGGCTTCGATCGCGTGGTGGCGCACTGGATCGTCCCGAGCGCCTTTCCAGCAGCGATCGCGCGGCGAACGCCGCTGGAGGTGTGGGCCCACGGCGCGGACGTGCGTTTGCTGGCCCGCGCGCCCTGGCTGGCGAGGCTCGTGATCTCCCGGCTGCTCGCCGAGGACGCGACCTTCGTGTTCGTGGCCCGCGCGCTGTGCGACGCGTTGCTGGGCGCGCTCGATCCTCGCACAGCGCGGGTCCTCGCCGCGCGCGCTCGCATCGAGGCGCCGCCCATTTGGGTGCCTCCCAGAGCCACGCTCGCGGATCCCCGGACCAGGCACGGTGTGCCTGCGCGTTACGCGATCTGGATCGGCAGGCTCACCGCCGACAAGAGGCCCGAGCTCGCCATGCGGGCCGCCAAGCTCGCGGTCGCGCCGCTGGTGCTGGTCGGAGACGGTCCCCGACGCTCGGCCTGCGCGGGGCCGCTGGCCCTGGGGCGGCTGCCGCGCGAACAGGCGTTGGCGCTCATGGCCCACGCGTCGGTGCTGGTCTCGACCTCCTTGCTCGAAGGTGCGCCCACTGTGGTGCGAGAGGCGCGCGCGCTGGGCACCCCAGTGCTCGCCTTCCCGGCGGGAGATCTGGAAGCGTGGGCGCGAGACGACCCGGGCATCACCATCGTGCGGAGCGAGGCCGAGCTGCGAGCGCGACTCGCGGAGCTGTTCGGGTAGCCAACAAAACCGAAAGGCCTCGGCGGAGTCCGCCGAAGCCAGTCGGGGCGAGTGGATTCGAACCACCGACCCCTTGACCCCCAGTCAAGTGCGCTAACCAGGCTGCGCTACGCCCCGGCCGCTCGATCTCGCGAAGAGCGACGAGCGAGCGCACCCTACTCGAACGACGCGTTCTTGCAAGCGATCTTTGCTGCATCCCCCCACGGGCGCAGCTTTCATCACCGTTCTCGGCAAACTTGGTTATAACGGGCCGGCAGTGCGGCACCACCTTCTGCTGAGCGCCCTTGGGGCTTGTTTCGCGCTGATGGGCTGCGCCGAAGTGAGCGCGCCCATGGTGCACGCACCGTCGACGCAAGGCTACCCCCAGGCTCCCCTCCCCACCTACGGCGAGCTCGAGACGGATCAGCCCGCTTCCGAGCTGTCTCTGGCCGGGCACGACGATCACCACGACACGGACGAGGACGGGGACGAGGAGGAGATCGAAGACGACGACAGCGAGGATGGCGCCGCACCGGTCGACATCCTGGCCTGCCTCGATCGCGGCCCAGGCTCCCCGCCACATTGCCCTCAGTTCACCTGGAAATCCCCGCTCGAGGGACTGACCGAAGACGAGATCTCACGCAAGGTGAAGCAAGATCTCGGGGCGGTGGGGCCCATCTCCCTGGGCGCACCCAACCGCGGTCGTCTGTTCAACGGCGTGCAGATGCCCAAGGACGAGCGCTGGAAGTTCAGCGATCCGGGGCACGCGTGGGGCACCCAAGAGACGATCGACTCGATCAAACGCGCGGTCGACAAGGTGCACCAGAAGCACAAAGACACGCAGCCGCTCTACATCGGTCACATCTCGGCCAAGGGCGGCGGGTACTTGAAGCCCCACAAGAGCCATCAAGCCGGGCGCGACGTCGATCTTTCCTACTTCTACACGACGGCCACCGGTTGGTACGCCGTCGCGACGGACAAGAACCTCGACAAGCCGCGCACCTGGACGTTCGTGAAAGCGTTCCTCGAGGACCCGAACACCGAGATGATCCTGATCGACTCACCGATTCAGCGCTTGCTGTTCGACTACGCGCTGTCGATCGGCGAGGACAAAGCGTTTCTGGAGCGGGTCTTCCAAGTGGCCGGCAAGAGCCAGCGGCCGATCATCCGGCACGTGCGGGGGCACTCGACACACATCCACGTGCGCTTCTTCAGCCCCTCAGCGCAGCTGTCTGGGCGCCTTGCCTCGGCGCACCTGCCCAAACCGGCACCGCCTCCGGAGCGCAAGCGCAGCAAGGGCAAACACGTCGCAGGCAAAGCGGACGGGCACAGAGACACGGACGGCGGCTCTGAGCGCCTGGGCAAGAAGGCCAAGAGCCACGAGCCCAACGCCAGGAAGGCCTCGTCCGACGAGGACGCTTTCGTGTACCACCGCGCGCGCAGCGGAGACACGCTGGACTCCTTGGCGCGCAAGTACGGCGTGTCGATCCAGTCGATCAAGCAAGCCAACGGCCTGAAGTCGAACGAGCTCAAGCAGAAGAAGACGTACCGCATCCCTCGCCCCGAGGGCTCGACCGCGTCGGCCAGCCCGGCCAAGTCTGCGCAAACCGGCGGCCGCAAGCGCTGACCGGGGGAGAACGGCCGCCTGAGGGCGTAGATGGGTCGTCATGCGCGCACTGTTCACCCTCTTGGGGATGACGCTGTGGGGTTGCGCCGAGCCGTCGAGCCAAACCTCGCCCGGACCGATCGAAGATCGCCAAACAGCTGCTGCGCCTGCGTCCCAAACCGCCGACGGGGCGCCGAGCGCGGCGGCGCCGGCCACGGCCCCCCACTTGGCTTCTGCCGACGCGCCACCGGAGCTCTCGGGCAGCGCGCCGCCCGAACCTCCGCCACCGCCGGCGCGCGAGCCGGGCAAGCTGGCCGACGCCCGCAAGGCTGAGATCGCGTCGCAGGTCGATCAGCTGGAGCTGCAGATGCTCGCGGCCCTGAGCGCGCGGCCTTCAGGACCGAACGACGTGCTCAGTCGCAACGACGTGCCGCTCTCGTTGCTCGACAACGCCGTGCGCTCCGCGCCACGCGCGGGCGGGGGAGACCTCCGTGAGCTCGGCTCTGGATCACTGCGCGCCGGCTCCGGGGGCGGCGCCGGGCTCGCGAGCTTGGGCGACGTCAGCAAGCCGCGCACCCTCGGTGGTGCGACTCTGGAAAAGGCCACCAGCGAGCACGTGCACGAAGCGCTTCGACAGGCAGGCTGCAGCAACATCACGAGCTCGGCCTTGCCCGGTGACGCGGGCTCGAGCCTCTCGCTTTTCACCGCGAAGTGCTTCGAGAAGAACTTCACGATCACCTTCGCGCCCAAAGGAAGCCGCGTGCCGAGCGAGCTCTCGACCGCCATCTCACAGAACGGCGCGGTGCTGCGTGAAGGTGGCGCGTTCGTCGGCGTCGTCCGGGAGGACAACGACGCGGCCTCGGCCCGCCGTCTGCTGCGACGTCTGACGCGCAAGGACTGAGCCCAGCTCAGCTCACTCCGCCTTCGTCGCCCCGCTGCGCAACACGCGACGGCGTCTGGGAGAGTCCGAAGGGGGAGAAGAAGCTGGCCCTCGAGGCGAATCGGAGGGCACGCGGGGTGGCCGTTGGTCTTGCGGCGGCCGCTGGCCTTGTGGCGGCCCTTGTTGCTGCAGAGGACGCTGCCCCTGATGCTGCGGCGGCCGCTGGCCTTGTGGCGGCCCTTGTTGCTGCGCGGGACGCTGCCCCTGATGCTGCGGCGGCCGCTGGCC
>CAZXMG010000042.1:0-48108 GCA_964641275.1 uncultured Polyangiaceae bacterium | reverse complement strand
GCGGCCCTTGTTGCTGCGCGGGACGCTGCCCCTGATGCTGCGGCGGCCGCTGGCCTTGTGGCGGCCCTTGTTGCTGCGCGGGACGCTGCCCCTGATGCTGCGGCGGCCGCTGGCCCTGTGGCGGGCCTTGCCGCTGCGCAGGACGCGGATCGCGCAGGTGACGAAAGTGTTTGAGCCCCTCATCGGGCAAGCCTTGGTACACCGGCGCGTCCTTCTTCGCAGCCGGCGCAGCGGGCCTCGATCGAGCCCCCGTGGCTGGGGGCCCGCCGCGCAGCCCGAGCGCAGCGCGCCTCTTGCGCTCGTCACGGTTGGCGTCCTCGATGAGATCGAGCACGCCCCTCGTGTCCACCCTGCGCTCTCGCGCGCGAAACTCTCCGCGCAGCACCGTCTCGGGCGTGAGCGCATTGCTCTCGTGGAGGCTCCACATCTCCTCGGCGTAGGGCAACCGCCTCGCGGTCGGCACGAACCGTTGAAGAAAGCGGAAAAGGTTGTCGACATCCCGAAGCAGCAACCTGCGGGCGTTGCTGTTGTGCGCGCTGTCGACTGCCTGCGGAAAATCGATGATCACCGGGCCGTCAGCCCCGCAGAGGACGTTGAACTCCGAGAGGTCGCCGTGCACGACGCCCGCGCACAACATCTGCATCGTGGCGCGGATGAGTCGGTCGTACATCGCCCGCGCAGACTCGGCGTCGAACGGTACGTCGCCCAGACGCGGCGCCGGGTCGCCGTTTGCGTCTTGGACGAGCTCCATCAACAGCACGCCATCGATGAAGTGATGAGGAACCGGGACGCGCACACCCGCCGCGTGCAGTCGGTGAATCATGTCGACCTCGGTCGAACGCCACGCAGACTCGTCCTGCTGACGACCAAACTTCGAACGATTCGCGATCGCGCGCTGGTCGCGCGTGTTGCGGACCTTGCGACCCTCCGTGTACTCCGCGCGGTTCTTGAACGACCGGTGCTGCGCATCCTTGTAGATCTTGGCGACCGCGAGCTTCCCCCCCGTGACGACGAGGTAGACCTGTGCCTCCTTTCCGCTCATCAGCGGGCGCACCACGTCGTCGAGGACGCCGTAGTCGAAGAGTGCCGCGAGGCTTTCGGGGACACGCATTTTGGTGGTCTTCGCCGCTCAGGGCGGCCCGGGGATACCGGGGGGAGCTTCGGCGGCGTCGACCAAGCGCGCGACCAACGTGCCCGTCGCGCCGCCGCTATCGCTCGTGCCGATGAACACCGTGTCGGCGGTCACCGCCCCGGTCCCCATGAACACGCCGGTGCCGTCGTCGCCGAACGACGACGTCAGCTGGATGCCCTGCACCAGCACGTCCGGCTGTTGGATGTCCACGTCGGCCGGCAAGTTGACGAACACGACCTCTTCGCCGTTCTCGATCACGCAGCCCTCTGCGAAAAACGAGTAGCCCACTGGCAACACGTCGTTCGGCACGAAGTCGGAGAACTCGTCGGCGTTGCCGGCCTTGGTCGAGGGCAACACGCACTCCTCGGCAGGGAGCAGGCGGCACGCCTCTGTGTCCGCGCAGGGTGGATCGCAGCGAGAGCCGTCGGGGTTGCGGTCGGCATTGGTGAACTGACCCACGAACTTGCCCGTAGCCGCGTCCACCTCGATCTGCGCCCACAGCTGGATCTGCACTTGGATCGGCTTCTCCACGTCGACGACGAAGAAGTAGGCGCCGCTCGGGAACTTGTCGGTGCCGCCGCTGGAGCCGTCGCAGCTCAGCGCGTAGCCGAAGGGCAGCACCTGCCGCACCGCCCAGTCATTGCCGTCCACGTCGGTGAGCCCGGCCTCGATCACCACCGCCAAGCTCGGCCCCACCGGCGGCGGCAAGTCGAGCGTGATGCGGTAGGCGGAGTTGTCGTCGATGAGCTCCCCTACCCCGCCGAAATTGTTGGCCGTCACCGGATCGAAGCTGAACAACGCATTGACGACCGTGTTCGGATCGTCGTCCTCGTCGAACAAGCGGCCTTCGAGATCCGTCTCGAGCTTGATCAGCTGGATGCGCAGGGTGTCGGGCGCAATCGGCTCGCTGAAGCGGACGACCACCGGCAACTGCGGATCGCCGAGCACACCGTCGACGACTCCTTCGATCACGGGCCGCGGCGGGGAGTCGTAGGTCTCGCAGCCAGGTGTGAGCAGCCAGCCCAGCGGGACGGCAGCGGCGGACAGGATGATCTTGCGCAATGCCATGGTCTCGCCTCAGAAGAAGACGGTCGTGCGGCCTTGGATCAGGATACTGCGAGCGGCGTCGCCATTCTCGTCCTGAAGGGCGTCGCCCGGGAACAAGATGGCGCCCTCCAGGTCGGCGGCGAAATGCTCCAGAAAGCGCCACTGCGCGCGCAGATCAATCTCGGCACCGTAGAACTGGCCAGGTTTGCCCCCGGCGAAGTTCACCAGGTCGTCCTCGATCTCGACGCCGTCACGCGCGAGCAGCGAGGCCACCGGGTCGACCATGGGCTCCGGGGCCCAGGCGAGCAGCACGCCCCCGCGGAAGAGCACGTTGGCGTGGGGGCGGAAGTCCACTTGCGGGAAGATCGCGAACGCGTTGGTGAACGAGCCGCGCGTGTCGATCGAGTCGACCGGGAACGACGGGGCGCTCAGGCGCTTGAGCGTCTCGGTGGCGGCGGCTCCCGCGCGGGCGCTCTGAAAATGCAGAACGTGCTCGAACATGAGCAGGCCCACGTTCATGTCGGGCGACCACACCATCTGCGATAGGTCTGTGCGCGCGGTCGGATCGCCGTCGCCCGAGGCGTAGTCGAGCTCCAAGTACGCAGAGAAGCCTGGCTCGCGCTCGGCCCCAGCACGCACCACGGGGTAGTCGAAGCGCGCCACGGCGCGCGCGCCCACCTGGATGATCTGCTGATCCACGACAGGATCGTTGGTGATGGTCTTGTAGGCGGCGGCCACCTCTTGGGTGGAGCCGACGTTGGCGGCGGCCTCGAGCCCGACGTACACCGGCCCGATGCGGCCGATCACGCGACCGCCGAAGATGTTCACGTTGGTGGAGAACTCGTCGCTCCAGCGGTGCACGTAATAGCCGTTGAGCTCGACGTCCTTGAGCACGTCGTTGAGCTCCTTGCCGCGAAAGAACACCGAGCCGCCGACCTGGCGCTCGTCGTCGCTGAACAGCGCCAGGTTGTCGCTGACCATGTGGTCGTACAGCGCCACCACGAACAGCCCCTCGTCGAGCGAGAGGCTTCGCTCCTCGGCCGGCTTCAGCGCTTCGAGCGGCTTGGTGCCGAACAGCACGCGGTCCACGTAGGTGCCCGAGTGCGCGACGCCGAAGCGATTGAAGCGACCGTCTCCGGGGGAGCCTTGGATGTTGTTGCCGAGCGTGAAGGGCTGCCGACCGATGCGGATCAGACCCACGGGGGTGACGATGTCCGCGTACAGCCGCCGCACCGCGAACACGCTTTGCGCGCAAAGCGTGTAGCCGTAGTCGTCGGCGGAGAGCGGGTCGCCATCGACTCCTCCCTTGTACCCGATGCAGGGGGTCGCGTTGTTGGGGCTCTTGGCATTGACGGTGGTGCCCGCGTCCGTCTTGGGCTCCTCGATCGGCGTGCCGTTGTCGCCCCAGAGCACGCCGCTCAAGACATCCACGCTCGTGACCAGCTTGACCTTCTCGTCGTAGTCGATGGCTCCGTCGAGGCGCAGCCGGTGATCGATCCAGGACAGCCGCCGCTGATCGATGGTGTTGAGCGAGATCGGGTTGATGTAGATGCCCTGCGCGCGATACTCCGCGCCGCCCGTCAGACCGAAGTCGCCCAACGTGAGGCGCTCGGGAGGCAACGCGGGATCTGCATCGGCCCACGGCTCCTCTGCCAAAACAGGAGAAGCCCAGGCGCAGACGAGCACGAACGCAGCCAGCGTGGAGGGAGTCCAGGAGCGCACCGCGGCGAGATTACTTCTAGCGGGGCCCGAACGCGACGTGTTCTAGCCGTCGGAGCGAAGTCCCAGGGGGCTCCTGGCCGAGAGCAGGTGCCAGAGCGCCGGCAAGGGCTCGGCAGGCAGGCGACAGAAGTAGCGCATGGCCGAGGTCATCGAGCCGAAGATCGCGTCCAGCTCCGACAGCTTGCTGCTGGCCTCGACGTTGGAGCGCTTGGGTGGGGCCGCGCTCGGATCGCGGCGAAAGGCCAGCACGTACTCCAGCAACCTGGCGTGATAGTCCGGCTCCTCGACGATGGCCCCGATGCTGCGCTGTCGCGGGTGATCGCCTGCGAGCATCCTGCGTGTCTCGTGCTCGAGCTGCTCGAGGCCTCGCTCGTGGGCGCTGAGCAACTGAAGATCGTACACCGGGTTGGCGTGCACCACTTGGAGCAGGTGCCCGATGATCACGTCAGGCTCGCTCAGCAAGCCCACGGGGTCGGTGAGCGAGGCCGGATCGTCACAGAAACGGAGCAGCTGGTGGAAGCCGTAGTGGATGCCCTGCCGCTCGTAATAGTCGGCCGCTGCGGGCGAGATGAAGAAGCGCAACATGTCGATGCCGCCGACCACCAGCTGCAACGTGCTGGGCAGCTGATCGATCACGCCGAGCCGCTGGAGCCGCCCGAGACGGGCCCGCGCCTCGGAGCCGCTGCCGTAGGCGCGGACCGCGCGCGAGAGGCGGGCGAGCTTGTGCGGCACCCCGGGCCATGGACCGATCGCATCGCGCAGCAGCGTCAGCTTCGGCGCCTCGGTGCGCGCCGTCATCCGGGCTCCTTCTTGGACAGCGGGCCCGCGGCCCGATCGTCGCCCTTGCGCAAGCTCACCCCCTCGCGATCGAACAGCTCGAGCAGGGGGATGGCCTGCTTGCGTCCGAGCCCGCTGAGCGCCTTGAACTCGGCGATGGTGAGCACCGCGTGGTCGCGAAAGTGCGCGATCACTTGATCGCGCAGCTTGTCGATCGAGCGCTTGTCGAACCACTGCTCACCGGCCGTCAGCACCCGGCCGTCACGCGAGAGCTTGGCCAAGATCGCGCGCGCCTCTTTGGCGTTGCCTGCCACCTCACCCACTGCGTGCTCCCCGAGCCCGCGCAGCCCGGCGTCCGCGAGCGCCACGGCCACCTGATCGAGCGGACCGCCACGCACGCTCGCGCCGCCGTCCACGAAGCCCTCGAGTCGCGCGATGTCGCCCTCGACCACGATCGGCGTGCCCTCGAGCGAGGCCTTGCACGCCACCCGGATGGCCTCGAGCGCCGCCGACATCCCCGCCCGCTCGGCCAACTTCTGGCGCAGCGTCTCCAGCTTGAGCCCGCGGTCGAGCGGCTTCTTGTCGTGGTGGGCCCGCACCAGCCCCCGAGCGCGCTCGGCCAGCGCGTGGAGCGCCTCCCGCGCGATGAAGCCCTCGTCCTTGATGCGGACGATTTCGCCCTTGTCCGCCAGCTTGGAGAGCGCGCGACCGAGCGCGGCAGCGCCCTGCGCGAAACGGCCCGAGAGCTCCGACGAGAGCAGCGCGCGCGGCGCCCGCTCTGCCACCAGCGCGCGCGCGGATGCGGTCAGGTCGCCCTCGATCAAGGCGGACAGCACGGCGCGACGTCGCTTCTTCTCGCGCAGCGCGCCCGGGCGGGCGTCGAGCACCTCGCCACCACCGACCACCGCGCCGTGCGCCCCGCGGCTCCCCCCACCACGCAACACGAAGCGGTCTCCGCCGCTGACCGACAGCGCGCGAGAGAGCCGCACGCGGCCGAGCGCAGGCACCACGCTGCCGTCTTCGCGTTGCTCCTCCTCACGCAGCACCTGGAGCCGGGCTGGCGAGCGAGCGGTGCCCACGTACACCTCGAGCTCGGCCGAAGCTTTCACTGCTCGAAGCAACGTCAGCCGCCCGTCGAACCGGCTGGTGGGAGCGAGCGCCGGGTCGGTGCTGATCACGTCTCCGCGCGTGATCTCCTCGAGCGTGACGCCCGATACGTTCACCGCGACCCGCGACGGCGCAGCGACGCGGTCCAGCGACTGCGAGTGCACGTGCAGCCCGCGCACCGCGGCCTCGTGCATGCCGCGCCGCCCCACGATCGAGATCTTGTCGCCCACGCCGAGCTCACCGCGCACCAGCGTGCCGGTCACCACTGCGCCGGCGCCCTTCACGCTGAAGGCACGATCGATCGAGAGCTGTGCAAACTTGGCCTGGGCGCGCGGCGGCACCCTGCTCAGCGCCCGGATCAGCGTGGCCTTGAGTGCGTCGATCCCCTCCCCGGTCTTGGCCGAGCAAAGCTCCGCCTCGATCTCGAAGCGCGAGGCACACAGCTCCGCGACCTCTTCCTTGGCCATCAGCGCGAGATCGCGCTCGACCCGGTCGATCTTGGTGATGGCCACCACCAGGCGCGTGATGCCGAGCAGCTGACAGGCCGCGAGGTGCTCGCGCGTCTGAGGCATCACGCCTTCGTCGGCCGCCACCACCAGCAGCGCCAGATCGATGCCCGAGGCGCCGGCGATCATCGTGTGCACCAGGCGCCGGTGCCCCGGCACATCCACCACGCTGGCGAACACCTCGTCCGACAGGGAAAGCGGGGCGAAGCCCAGCTCGATCGTGATGCCCCGCTTCTTTTCCTCTGGCAGGCGATCCGTGTCCACCCCGGTCAGGGCGCGGACGAGCGTGGTCTTGCCATGATCGACATGACCCGCGGTTCCGATCACGAAGCGTCTCATCGCGGCGGCGAGTGTACGGGATCTCGACGCCTCTCGGCCGCCCTCGAAAGCGAGTAGGCTCCGATGCGATGCCCAACCTGCTGGCGATGTCGTTCGAGGGCGAGCTCGCGCCCTCCTTCGACTTGATGTGCCTCGCGCCCGGCGGCCGCTTGCCGGATGGCTGGGGCCTGGCCTACTACCCTGCCGGCGAGCCCTGCGCGCAGGTGCTGAAGGAGCCGGCCCCTCCGCAGGGCAGCATCCGCGGCGACCTGGTGCGGGTCTGGGAGCACTTGGCCTCCAGCCTGTTCGTCGTGCACGTTCGCAGCGCGCGCTGGGGCCGCAACACCGACGCCAACACCCAGCCCTTCGTGCGGAGCATGGGCGGGCGGGACTTCGTCATCGCCCACGGTGGCTCGCTCGAGCACCGGATGGTGCTGTCCGAGCCACGCGTGTTCGAGCCGGTGGGCTCGACGGACACCGAGCTGGTCTTCTGCGAGCTGCTCAACCGCGCCTTCGCCCAGGGCCAAAAGAGCTTGGCCGAGCTGGGCGCCGAGCAGCTCCAGCGCTGGCTGGACGAGCTCAACGACCACGGCAGCTTGTCGCTCGTGATCACCGACGGGCGCGACCTGTTCGCCTACGCCGACAAGAACGGGAGCGGGGAGCTGTTCTTGCTGGAGCTCCTGCCTCCCTACGAGCGACTCGCCTTGCGCGACGACGATCTCGCGCTCGACCTCACCCGTCGCGGCACCGTCAGCCGAAAAGGCGTCGTGGTGGCCTCGAACCCGCTCGTGGTCGAGGCCGGCGCGAGCTACATCGAGCGGCCGTTCGAGCGGCTCACGCCCGGGGAGCTGGTGGTCGCGCGCCAGGGCAGCCTGCGCGAGCGGGTGGCTCCGCAGCGAGGCACCCGCCCACCGAGCGTGCGGCCACGCGCCATCACGCGGGTGGGCATGGCCGAGCCCAAACGCATCAGCGTGGTGCACCGCACGGTGTATCGCTACCAGCGGCCCGTGGAGCGCAGCGTGCACGCGCTGCGGCTCGAGCCGTTCGACGATCGGCTGCAGCGGGTGCGGTCGCACATCTTGGCCATCTCCGTCGGCGGCCAAGCGCGCAACTACGTCGACGTGTTCGGCAACCGCGTGCACAAGCTCACACTGGAGACGCCCTTCACGGAGCTGTCGATCGAGGCACGCTCGCAGGTGGACGTGCTCGACACCGACCCGCTCGGCTTCGCGGCGGCGCACAAGCGCACCACCATTCCGTTGGTGTGGATGCCCTGGCAGCACCACATGTTGCAGCCCTTCTTGCTGCCACCCGAGCTGCCCGAGAGCCAACTGCAGGAGCTCGCCAGCTACGCCATGAGCTTCGTCGAGCGCAACGACTACGACTTGCTCGACACCCTGCTGGATCTCAATCGGTCCTTCTTCACGGAGTACGTGTACAGCCCCGGCGAGACCAATCTGTTCACCACCCCGTTCGACGTGTACGCGCGGCGCCGCGGCGTGTGCCAGGACTTCACCAACCTGTTCATCTGCTTGGCGCGGCTGCTCGGAGTGCCCGCGCGGTATGTGTGCGGCTACGTGTTCACGGGGCCCCAGCACGCCAACCAACGCATGGGCGAGGCCTCGCACGCGTGGGTCGAGGTGTACCTGCCAGAGGTCGGCTGGCGCGGCTTCGACCCCACCAACGGCAGCGTGGCGCAGACCGATCACGTGCGTGTGGCCGTGGGTCGCAGCCACGTCGACGCCACCCCCACCTCGGGCACGATCTACGTGGGCGGCGGAGGCGAGACGCTCGAGATCGACGTGCGCGTCGAGGCCACGCCGCTCGCGCTGATCGGCGTATCATGAGCCGATGCGCTTTCTTCGATTGAGCTCGGGGCTGACGGCGACGCTCACACTGGCCCTCGTGGCGTGTGGCGACGACGGCGCAGGCGGTGCCGGAGGGGGCGACGGCGGCGCGGGCAGCGGGGCGGGTGGTACGGGCGGGTCGGTCACCCCGCCGCCGGTGCCCGACTCGTGCGATCCGCCCATCGATCTGGCCAACGTCGAGGCACCCACCAGCACCGTGGGCAGCGGCGCCGGCAGCTGCGACGAGGCCGCGCTCGATGCGGCGATCGCGGCCGGAGGCACCATCGTGTTCGACTGCGGCCCGGATCCTGCCACCATCGCCATCACGTCGGCCAAGGTGATCCAAAGCTCCACCATCATCGACGGGGGCGGGCTCGTGACCCTCAGCGGCGGAGGAGCGAGCAGGATTTTTTTGGTCGAGAGCGAGGTGAATCTGACGGTCCAGAACCTCACCCTCGAGGACGCTCGCGTGAGTGGCCCACGGGGCGAGGGGCCAGGGCCCGACAACAGCGGCGCCGCGATCTTCCGTCACTCGGGTAGCACGCTGCACGTGATCAACGTCACCTTCCGCGACAACCACACCACCGAGACGGGAGCGGACATCGGCGGTGGCGCGATCTACTCGTACGGCGGCGACACGGTGATCGTGGGCAGCACCTTCGACGGCAACAGCGGTGCGAGTGGCGGCGCGGTGGGCAACCTGCGCTCTAACCTCGCCATCTACAACTCGTCCTTCGCCAACAATCGAGCCATCGACGGCAACGGCGGCGCCATCGCGCTCGACGGGCTGAACCCGGATCAGGGCAAGGTGTTCACGTTGTGCGGGGTGATCGCCACCAACAACCGCGCATTGCACGAGGGCGGAGCGGTGTTTCGTTATGGCTACCCCGACGAGCGCACTGAGATCGACTCCACCACGCTGGACGCGAACTTCGTGGACGACCCCACGGTCTCGTCCCACGCCGGAGGGCTGTATCACCACACCGATACGCCGGGCGCGATGCCGCTGTTCTTGAGCAACAGCACGATCTCGAACAACGTTTCGGCCACGGGCGCGGGCGGGCTGTTCTTCTTCAACTCGCCGGTCGAGCTCACCAACGTCACCATCGCCAACAACGTGGCCCAAGGCAGCCTGGGCGGCGGCCTCGCTGCCAGCGGCGTCACGGGCACGCTGCGAAACTGCACCATCGCGGGCAATCACGCCGATGACACCGACTCCTTCGCCGGCGCGATGATCGGAGCGAACGGCCTCACGTTGATCAACACCATCGTGGCCAACAACACGGGCGGCAATGAGTTCAACCCAGTGAGCTGCACCGAGACGGCTGCCGGCGGCGAGAACAACCTGCAGTTCCCGGCCCAGCAGCCGAGCGGCCAAGACGACACGCCGTGCGCGCCCGGCATCACCTTCGCCGATCCCCTGCTCGGACCGCTGGCCGACAACGGCGGCCCCACTCTCACCATGGCCCTTCTGCCGGGCAGCCCTGCCATTGGCGCGGGTATGGACTGCCCCGCGACCGACCAACGCGGGGTGGCCCGCGAGGGCGGGTGCGACCTCGGTGCCTACCAGCACGACCCCTGAGGCGGATGCTCAGCGGCGGAGCGATGGCGGCGAGACCGACTCGCGCTCGGGCTCGTGCGGGAGATCGAGCGAGAAGAACGTGCGGCTGATGGAGTCGTTCAGGTGCGCCAGGCGCCGCTCCAGGTCCTCCAGCAAGCGGTGCAAGGCATCGCCCGAAGCGGGCCCCACCGCATCGCTCACGACGTCGTCGATCTGGGTGTAGGCGAGCTCGGCCACGAGCAAGCCCAGCTCGCGCTCCGCGGGTGTGGTCCAGGTGTCGAGCGGCGATCCGCTCACGGCCCTGAGCGAGCTCTGCGCCTTCTTGAGGCAGTACAGCACCGAGCGCGGAAAGCGGCCCTCGAGCAGCAAGAACTCGATCGTCCGCTTGGGCTCCACCACCCCGAAGCGCTTGCGGTACATTTCGAACGCGCTGACCGAGCGCAAGAGCGCCGCCCACTCGAGCTCGGCCTGCGCGCTCGTCGCAGCGACTCGTTCACGCCCCAGCGCCGCGCTCTTGCTGTCCAAGATGCGCGAGGTCTTGTCTGCGCGCTCGAGCAGCCGCCCGAGGCGACCAAAGTGCCAACCCTCGTTGTGGGTCATGGTCAAATCCATGGTGCCCACGAACAGATGCGACGCGTTCTTCACGGCGGTGAGCAGCTCGTGGGGCGCGGCCAAGGTGGACTCTGCGCGCCCTGGCGCCGTGATCATCAGGTAGGCGTTGTTGACCTGCACCCAGAGCTCGCTGGAGATCACCTCGCGCACGCCGCGCGCATTCTCGCGCGCCTTGGCCAGGCAGCTGATCACCGAGTTGGGGTTGTCGCGGTCGAACGTGAGGAAGCGGATCACCTCGTCTCGATCGAAGTCTTCGCCGTTCGCCGCTGGGTGCTTGTCTCGGAACAGCGCCTCGTCTCCGGTGGCCTCCACCAAGAGCGCCCAGTGCCCCGACAGCTCCGGCACGTCGAGCGCCAGGTGCAAGCTCGTGTCGACGAAGCGCGCGACGTTCTCGGCGCGCTCCACATAGCGGTTCATCCAGTAGATCGCGTCGGCGACGCGGCTCAGCATGAGCTGGCTCCGTTCCCTTCGCCGGCCAACACCCAGGTATCCTTGCTGCCGCCACCCTGCGAGGAGTTGACCACGCTCGAGCCCTCGCGCAGCGCGACGCGCGTGAGGCCACCCGGCAACACGTACACGCTCTCGCCGAACAAGACGTAGGGCCGCAGATCCACGTGCCGCCCGGAGAAGCCCGCCCCCTCGGTCAGGGTCGGGACGCGCGAGAGCGCCAACATGGGCTGGGCGATGTACTCGCGCGGGTTCGCCTCGATCTTGAGGCGGAACTCGGCGCGCTCGGCCGCGCTGGCCTGGGGGCCCATCAACATGCCGTACCCCCCCGACTCGTTGGCGGCCTTCACCACGAGCTGGTCGAGGTGCGACAACACATACGCGCGGTCCTCGTCACGCTCGCACAAGTAGGTAGGCACGTTCGGCAGGATCGACTTCTCGCCCAGGTAGTACTCGATCATCTGCGGGACGTAGGCGTAGATGACCTTGTCGTCCGCCACACCCGTACCGGGCGCGTTGGCGAGCGCCACGCGGCCCTTGCGGTACACGTCCAGCAAGCCGGGCACACCGAGCAACGAGTCCTGGCGTAGCTCCTTCGGATCCAAGAACCAATCGTCGATGCGACGATAGATCACATCCACGGGGTGCAGTCCGCGCGTGGTCTTCATCTTCACGCGCCCGCCGTCGACCACGAGGTCGCGGCCCTCGACCAGCTCCACGCCCATCTGCTGCGCCAGGAACGAGTGCTCGAAGTAGGCCGAGTTGTACACACCGGGTGTGAGCACGACGACGGTAGGGCTCGGCACGCGGGACAAGCTCTGCAACATGTCGAGCAGCTTGCTCGGGTACACGTCGACCGGCCGCACCTTGAGCTGGTCGAAGATCTGCGGGAACGTGCGCTTCATCACCCGCCGGTTCTCGAGCACGTACGACACGCCGCTCGGGCAACGGAGGTTGTCCTCGAGCACGTAGTACTGGCCGTCCTTGTCGCGCACCAGGTCGGTGCCGACCACGTGGCAGAACACCCCGCGGGGCGGCGACAACCCCTGGCAAGCGGGGAGGTACCCCTTGGCCGACGCGATCAACCTGCGCGGCACGACGCCCGCATCCAAGATGCGACCCTTGTCGTACACATCGCCGATGAAGCAGTTGAGCGCGCGCACGCGCTGCTCGAGTCCCCGCTCGATCATCGCCCAATCTGCGGCGTCGACCACGCGAGGGACCAGATCGAAGGGGAAGATCTTCTCCGTCCCCGCGTCGCTGCCGTACACCGCGAAGGTAATGCCCCGCGACAAGAGCGCGCGCTCGGCGGCGGCCTGCCGCTCTCGAAAGTCCTTCTCGGGCATGGCTGAAAGCCGTTGAACGAGCAAGGTCGACGCCGGGCGCGCGACTCCAACCGCCGCGAACAGCTCGTCGTAGAAGGGCCCCGGGTCGTACCGGTCGAACTCCACGTGGGGAGGATGCTGGCCCTTCTGTTTCGGCCAGGTTTCACGGACGCGCGTGCAGGGCGGCGCGGGTCGAGTCGCTGCTCCGGAGCGCCGACACCCAGGGGGCGACCAAGTCGCGCACCACCTCGACACGCAGCGCCGCCCGGCGAGCCTCGCCCAGGAGGCCGAAACGGGTCAGGTCCACCCCCTCGGTGCGACGGCCCTCTGGCGGGTGGCTTGCGCGCGCCAGCTCGGAGGCGAGCACCGCGTGTGCGCGCGCGCCCATGCGCTGACACAACCAACGAACGGTCGCCCAGGCCAGCGCGGCGTGCTCGCCTTCGTCACGGACGATGCCCTCGAGCAGGGCTCGCTCCGCCCCGCCCGTCGCCATCACCGCCCCTTCTCCAGCCTCGAGCGCGGCGACTGTCTCGCCCACGCAACCCTCGCGGAACACCTGGCGAAGCAGGGACTCTTCGTCGACGCGGCCAGCCAGCGCCCCCTCGATCGAGAGCGGCCCTGGCCCCACAATCTGCCCGCCGTAGGCCCTCGCCAGGCCAAACGCGAGCTCCGCGTGCCGCGTCTCGTCCGCCATCGCTTGCTGCGCACGGCGCAGCAGCTCCGGCGGCGCGCCAAGCGAGAGCAGCTCGAGCGAGAAGCGCGCGAACGCGGCGATGCTGGCGTGCTCCATCAGACCGATCTCGCACCAGCGCGATGCGAGCTCGCGTAGCTCGGGTGGGCTGGGCTGGGAGACGTCGCGCACCGCACCGCACCAGCTCGCCTCCCCCGGCGCCAAGCCCGCCAGTCGGGGAGCATCGTCGATCAAGAACGGCCTGCCGATCGCGCACTCGGGCACGTCGCGACAGCTGCGCTTGCCGCCCTCGAAGAAGCACTCCTGGCTCGCCGGGCAATCCGCGTGCGTGGCGCACTCGTCCTCGGCGGTCGTGCACGCCCAGCCGTCCGACGAGCACAGCTCGTCCTTGCTGACGTAGTACCCACACACGAAGCCCTCTCCGCAGTCCGCGTTGGTCTTGCATGCGGCCGACTCGCAGTGACCCACGAGCTCCCCGCAGCTGCAGATGGCGTTGTCGCCGCAGTCCGCATCCTCGACACAGCCGTAGCTGCAGAAGCAGCCGGGGCCGTCGAAGCCGGAGCTGCTCTCGCAATGGCCATTGGGTGCCTCGGTGCAGTCAGCGTCCGTGTTGCACGCATCGAGCATCGGGTCCTGCTCGCAGGTGGTGCCCGAGCGAGGCAACGCCGACTCGCACGCGACAGCGGTCTTGCGTGTGACGAGCCCGGTCTCGCACGTCTCCAGCCCGCCGCCGGAATCCTCGGGTGCATCGCACACCGTGACGCTCGCCTCGCAGGCCACCAACGCGAGCGGAATCCCCAAAGCGGCCCCGATGGCGGCGTGGACGGCGAGCCAGCTGTTCGATCGCTTCATGTCTGCGGGAGAAGCAGCTTCGAGGCCAGCCCGACAGCGCGGGATTCTCGCGCGAAAACGCAGCCAAGACGGCGCAGGTTGGCACGACCGCAGGCGTGCGGATCAGCGACAGAACGTGTTCCCGTCGTCGTGGGCTGCGGGAGCGCAGACTGGCTCGTGTCTTGCAATCGGCGTTCGCATGAGCTTGCAGATCTCGAACAAAGTGCTCGGCTTGGGCGCGCTGGTGGCGGCGCTCTTCGTTCCATTCGCCCAGCAGGGCTGCGGTCAGTGTGCGGCCGCGCCGGTCTGTGGCGAGGGCGAGGTCGAGGTCGACGAGTGCCCCGAGGACGAAGACAGCTGTTACGAGAACGAGATCTGCGGCACCACGATTTTCTGCCAGCCTCAGCCGGGGCAGTGCGAGGCCGCCCCCACCTGTGACGGCTCCGATCTGGAGGTCCAAGCGTGCCCCTCTGGTGTCGACTGCTACGAACGCTCGTTGTGCGGGACCACGATCCTCTGCCAACCCGTCTCGACCTGCGCGGCGGTGCCCACGTGCGACGCAGGGGACGCGGAGATCAACGGCGCGTGCCCCGACGATGCTGCCTGCTACGAGGCGACCGAGTGCGGCTCCACCATCTTGTGCAGTGACGACGCAGAGCCGGCCCACGGCTGCCCCAGCCAGGAGCCACTGACGGGTGGCGCGTGTGACCCGGCCACCGCGCCCGCGGAGTGCCACTACCCGCCATGCGGGTTTTACAGCTGCACGAACGTGAATGGCGACTTCGAGTGGACTGTCAGCGGTGGCTGCGGCACCGGCGGGGGCAGCCCCTGACGCTCGCGCCGATTACAAACAGTCGCACAGCGGGTCGCTCGGCTTGCAGTTGCAGCCAGGCTTGGCTGTCGGGGTGGCCTTCTTGGCGCACTCGATTTTCTCTTGCAGCCGCGCCCTCGCGACCTCGTCCGCACATGCAGGCGCCGCGCTGCCCGCGCTCTTCGCTGACGCCGACAGGCGCGCCACCTCGCCTTCCAACCGTTCGATCTCGCGAGCGTCGGCGCGCGACTTCTCGGTGGCCTTGTTGAGCCGCTCCGCCAGCTCGGCGTTCTGCTGCTCGCAGCCGGCCAGCGCGAGCGTCATCCACCACATCCAGCAAGCCGGCCTCATGAGGTCTCCGACTCCCCCTCAGGGGGTGTACGTGGCGGTCAACGTGGCGGTGGCGAGCGCCGCGGCCTGCGCCGCCGCCTCGACGTCGTCGACGCTGTCCGACATGCCGTTCAGGCTGAGGCTGGCCACGGACAAAGCGTAGAGCGAAAACTCGTACTCGTGCGGGCTGCCTGGGCAAGGCCCCGCGTAGCCAGGCTGGTTGTCGTAGGCGTCGCACTGCTCCGCGCCTGGCACGTCGGAGGGACTGTACTCGCGCTCCACGTCCTCTGGCAGCGACGTCGTCGCGGCGGGAATGTCCCAGATGGCCGCGTGGCCGAGGCCGTTGGTCAGATCTCGGAACACGATCGCGTAGCTCAGCGTGCCCGCCGGCCCCGGCGTCCAAGCGAGGGGTGGCGACACGTTGGCGCCGTCACAGCTGTACATCACCGGGATCATCCCGCCGTCGTCGTACGCGGTGCTGGTGAGCTCCATGGCGCTCCCGCCACCGCTGCCGCCGCTGCCGCCGTCGCCCCCCGATCCACCTCCACCCGCCGGCCCAGCGCCGCCTCCGCCGTCACTCGTCGATCCGCCCCCGCCGACCGCGCCGTTGCCGCCCCCCGCGGTCCCTGACGAGCCGCCCTGCGGCGACGTTTCGTCATCCGAGCAGGCAAGCAAACAGGAGCCCAGCAGCAGCGCACCGAAGAGCCAGCGAGTGTTCATGCGGAACACGCTAGCCGAGACGGTAAGGTCGTGTCGATCAGCAGTCGACCCGGCTCGCGCCATGGTTGGCGCCCGAGCTGCGGCACGACGCCAACTTTGCACGTGCCCAGATCTCGTCGCAGGCAGCCATTCTGGCTTTTGCCGAAGATGCCGCGGGAAACCAGTCGGCACGCGGTTTGCGATGCCCCCAAGGACGACGCCCCGACTCGAGGCGTCGCAGGAGAAGATCATGAAGGTCCTCGCCACCATCGGCCTTGCTGCCATCGCAGCGAGCGCGCTCCTGGTGTCCGCGTGCGGCGGCACCGAGGCCAAGCCCCAAGATCAGTCTGAAGTTCGCGAGCCGGACCAGCCGAAGCCGCCCGAGCCGCCCGAGCCGAAACCGCCCACCCCGGCCCCTCCCGACACGGGAGACCCGCCGCCGGAGAAGGCGCCCACGCGCTGAGAGGCTGGTCAGGCCGGCGTCACTTGTTCTAACGTCGCGCGCGGAAGCGCTCGCTAGGCTGGCGCCGGCCCCGGTCTTCAAAACCGGTGTGGGGCACCCCACGGTGTCCTAGGCAGGTTCGATTCCTGTGCGCTTCCGCCAAGCCCGACTCGCGTGGGTCAGCGGCAGCTCCGAGCATCGTCGATCACGCGCGGGACTTCCTCGCACAGGCTTCGGTCGTCGATCTCGTTCGAGCCGAACACCAGCATGCCGTGGATGGCTTGGAGCGAGCGCGCGTGTCGGCTCAGGCAGCTCAAGCGCTCCGTGTCGCTGAGCGCCTTGGCCGTCTCGATCGCCGTGAACACCTGCGCGCGGGCTCGCTTGAGGCGCTGCAAACACGCCTGTTTGGCACTGGGATGAGCCTCCAGATTCCGCGCATAACGCACCCGCTCCATGCGCGGGATCGCGTCACTCGGCGCGTCCACCCAATCCGCCTGCGGGTCGCGGAGCTCGTCCTCGACCTCGGCCGAGGGACGTTCTTCGACCGACAGCTCGTCGTAGCTGACCGCGTCGTAGTACACCGCTGGGCCGCACGCCGAGAGCAGCCCTGCGCATCCCAACATGAAGCCGCGCATGCACACAGCATCGTTCAGCGCGCGCCGCGCGTAAACCCGCAACCGAGGCGCTCCACTCACGCGCCCACGTTCGACACCCGTGCCAACATGTCGCGGTACTCGTCGATCAAGGGGTGGGGAGCGATCATGCGCGTGGCCGACTCGAGCGCGACGAAGCGCTCGAGCTGTGCTGCTTTGCCGCGCTTGAACATCGACCACGGGTCGCCGAACCGCTCGGCGCACTCCATGATCGAGGCAAAGTTGTCGATCTTGTCAGCCAAGCTGATGGCCTGCGCCGGCCACGGCTTGTGGGGGAAGCGATCGACGTAGGCGCGCTTGCGCTCTTCCCACGACAGCGATTTGTCTTCCTCCGAGGCGTGGCGCACCAGCTCCGCCACGTTGGACCCGAACATGGAGCGCAGTTGCTCGAAGTCGACGCCGCAGTCTTCGAGCACGTCGTGCAGCGCGCCCGCGGCCTGTACTTCTACGTCGAAGCCGTGCCGCGCCAACACCGCCACCACGCCTGCAATGTGGCTGACGTAAGGCACCTCGACGTTGGGGTACTTGCGCACCTGCCCCACGTGCCACACCGCGGCTTGGTCGAGCGCGCGCTTCAGGATCAACATCGGTGCGGCGCTCAGTCGTCGTCTTTGTCGGTTTTGCTGCCGATACCGTGGCGGCGCAGGTAAGCGCGCACGTGCGCGCGCTCCATGCCGGCGCGCCGCGCCATCTCCGAGACGTTGCCTTTGGCGTCGTCACTCAGGGCCGCAAAGTAGTCTCGCTCGAAGCGAGCGAGCACGTCCCGCTTGGCTTCCTGGAACGGACGACCCCGGAACGCCACCGCGATGGATCCTCCTCCAGCAGAGGTGGCGGCAGGGCTCTCCGACAGGGCGCCGAGATGGGCCGCCACGTCGATCTCCTCCTCCTCCGTGCCCAACGCAAACGCGACGGCGACGGCGTTTCGCAGCTCGCGCACGTTGCCGGGCCAGTCGTGTCGCATGAGGCGCTCGAGCGTCATGGTCGTGACCCGCTCGTAGGCGCTCTCGTCGCCCAGGTCCTTGAGCATCTTGCGCACGAGCACGGGAATGTCCTCCACGCGTTGACGCAACGCCACCATCTCGATCTTCACCTGCGCGACGCGGAAGTAGAGATCGCTCCGGAACGTGCCTGCGTTCACCGCACGCACCAAGTCGCGACGCGTGGCGGCCAGCACCCGCACATCCACCTCGCGGTAGTTGGAGCCACCCACCGACTTCACCCGGCGTTCGGCCAGCGCGCGGAGCAGCTTGGGCTGCACCTCGACCGGCAGCTCGCCCAGCTCGTCCAGGAAGATGGTGCCGCCCTGCGCCTCTTCGAACGGCGAGAGGCGCTTGTCGACGGCGCCGGTGAACGCCCCGCGCTCGTGACCGAACAGCGTCGCCTCGGCCAAGCTCGGCGGGATCGAGCCGCAGTCCACCACGACGAAGGGCTTCTTGGCGCGGTTCGATGCCAGGTGGATGGCTTGCGCGACCAGCTCCTTGCCCGTCCCGGTCTCGCCCTGGATCAGCACCGTGAGATCGGTCGGTGCGATTTTCTGGAGGCGGTCGAAGATGCCGCGCATCAGCGGGCTCTGGCCGACCAAGGGTCCGAACGAGGGGATCGCCGGGATCGCCACCCGCTCTGGGCGCAGCGCCTCGAACTGCAGCTCGGACTCGCCCACGCGGATCTTGGTGTTGGCCGAGAGGAACGCGTCGCCGATGCGCACGCCTCCCACCCACGTCCCGTTGCGGCTGCCCAGATCCCGGATGCGGGCACCTTGAGGCGTGGCCACGAACTCCAAGTGCACCGCGCTCACCTTGGAATCGTCGAGCACGATCTGACAGGCCGCGTTGCGGCCAACGATCACGGGCTCGGTGCCCACGTCGATCCAGTCGCCCTTCCCCACGCGGATGCGCCCGCCGCGAACTTCCAGGCGATTCTTCGAGCCAGCAACGGTTGCATCGAGCACCTATCGACCTCCTTGTTTGCGTTGCCCGGACTTCGGGTTGTCAGTCTTGGGGCTCGTCGGCGCGCCCGCTCGGGGTGGAGACGACGGGGGACGAGCGGCTTGCCCACGTGGAGGTGGGGCGCCTTGCGGGCTCGAGCCGCGCGCCGCGCGCGCGCGACCCGCACCTTGCGGGATCCCGTGCCGTCCGGTGCCTCCCCAACTGCTCTCGGCTCCCGTCATGGTGGGCGGAGAGTCATCGACCTCGGTCGGCATGTCTTCGGGGAACGCAGCTTGGGAGGCTGTGAACGACAGCGACGACGCGGCGGGCGGAGGGGGCGACTTGCGTCCCGTCGTTTGTGACGGCGGCAGCTTCGCCTTGGTGATGTTGGCAGGCTGGATCGCGCGCCACGCCTCGAGCGCCTCGGCGGCCGTCTCGAAGCGTTTCTCGCGGTGACGGGCGAGCGCCTTCTCGAGGAAGCGCTCGACCCCGCCCGGCCATTTCTCCCCCGTCGCCTCCGCGAGCGAGGGCGCGTTGCGGTCGAGCTTGAGCGAGACGAGCACGGCCGCGCTCGAGCCCTCGAAGGGCAACCTGCCCGCGAGCGCTCGGAACGCCACCGCCCCCACGGCGTAGATGTCGGCGCGCTCGTCCGCGCGCGCCGCGCCACGAATTTGCTCGGGCGCCATGTACGCGAACGATCCCAGCGTGGCGTCGAAGGCGGTGAGCGTGGGCTCCTCCTTCTTGTGCCCGGTGATCTTGGAGATCCCGAAGTCGAGCACCTTGGCGCGTTCCGGTCGCTTGGGGTCGCCCGTGCGCTCGACGAAGATGTTGCCTGGCTTGAGGTCGCGGTGAATGACGCCAGCCGCGTGCGCGGCGACCAGGCCCTGCAAGACGTCGTCGATGATCAGGCCCACCTCGGAGAGCGGCAGGTACTGCTCGCGTTTCAGCCGGTCGGACAGCGACTCGCCAGTGAGGTGCTCGAACACCAGGAGGTGGGTGCCGTCCTCGGTGCGGTGCACTTCGAGCAACTGGCACACGAAGGCGCTCTTGATCGCGCTGGTGATCTTGGCTTCGCGCTCGAAGCGTCGCACCAAGTCGGGCTTCATCGCGGCGCGCTGGAGCAGCACCTTGACCGCCACCTCGCGCGGGCCGTTGACCGCAGCCCACACTTCACCCATGCCGCCACGCCCGAGCAAGCGCGTCACGCGGTAACCAGCAAGCATGTCTCCGGGGTGGATCGCCACGAATCCTGGATCGGCAACGTACCGGCAAAGCTGCCGGAAGCGAACTATTTTTCTGCGCGCTCCCCGGCGAGCTCGTCCGGCTCGCGCGCGTTCGGCTTGCCTCGCCGCGCAGAGGCCTTAGTCTCCCCGTCTCCCATGCCGCGAACAGATGAAGACGTCGGGATCTTTCTGCACTCGTTGGGGCGCAGCTTCGAGCGCTCTCACGGAGCCACAGAGGGCGAATCAACCTACTTGCTGCGCGCCGCCGACGGTACCGTGGTGGCCATCGTGGTGGCCGCGCCCATCGTCGAGGTCAACGTCAACATCGGCCCAGCGCCCGCGGACGAGAAGCACCAGCTCAAGCTCTACAGGCGCTTGCTGGAGCTGAACTCGACCGATCTGATGCACGCTGCGTTCGGCATCGAGGGCGGCAACGTGGTGCTCGGGGCCGCGCTTCAGCTCGAGAACCTCGATCAGAACGAGCTTGACGCGACGCTGAGCGACATCGACGAAGTGCTCGTTCGACATACCAAAGAGCTCGCCCACTTCGCGCGCGACTAACGGGACCGAGAGAGAACCCCATGGGAATTTTTGCCCGACTCGCCACGCTCATCAAAAGCAACCTCAACGACCTGATCAGCCGCTCCGAGGACCCGGAGAAGATGCTGCAGCAAGTCGTCATCGACATGGAGCAGCAGCTCGTCGAGGCGAAGAAGCAGGTCGCCGTCTCCATCGCTGACGAGAAGCGGCTGGCCAAACAGGCAGAACAAGAGGCCGCCAACGCGTCGGAGTGGGAGCGCCGGGCGATGCTGGCCATCAAGGCCGGCGACGACAACCTGGCGAAGGAGGCGCTCGCTCGCAAAAAAGAGCACGAGAACCTGGCCAACACCTACAAGGATCAGTGGCAAAAGCAGAAGACCGCGGTCGATCAGCTGAAGACCGCGCTGCGCCTGCTGAACTCCAAGATCGAGGAGGCCAAGCGCAAGAAGAACGTGCTGATCGCGCGCAAGAAGCGCGCAGAGGCGCAGAAGGCCATCCAGGAGACCATGAGCGGTCTCAACAACGTCTCGGCGTTCGAGACGTTCGACCGCATGGCCGGCAAGATCGACCAGATGGAGGCCGAGGCCGAGGCCGCGAGCGAGCTGCACGAGGCGTACTCGGGTGACACGCTCGCCCACAAGTTCAACCAGCTCGAGGCCACGGCAGGCGCTGACGACGATCTGTTGGCGCTGAAGCGCAAGATGGGTGTGGCTCCACCCGAGCCGCCGAAGGTGGTCGCACCTCCGGTGCAGATGCGTGTCGAGGGTGGCGCGGCACCAACGGCCGAGCCGGAGCCGGAGCTGTCCAAGGCCGAGCAGGACGAGCTGGCGGCGGCGCTGGCCGAGCTCGAGGCCGAGGAGCAGCGTCAGCAAGCCCGCATGAAGCGCTGATGTGCGTGTGGGCGAACGTGGCACCCGGATGCGCGTCATGCCGCGCACGGCCAGCCTCCCCATTGGAACAAGCTGGCGTTAGCATCGTCCAACGCCAGCCATGAGCGTGCGAGCCCTGACCTTCCTGGCGACCGCAGCCGCGGTCGCTGGCTTGGCGAACGACGCCCAAGCCGCGCCAGCCTCACCGTTTCGCATCGATCGCGTCGAGAAGGCGCCAGCGCTGGACGGCGTGCCCGGCGAATGGGCCCGGGAGCTCGTGCGGCTAGGCGCCAGCGTCAAGGGCGCCGCCAGCGCGGCCGACCTGAGCGCGAAGGGTGCCATCAGCTACGACGACAAGTCGATCTACGTCGCGGTGGACGTGAGCGACGACAAGCTCGTGGGTGGAGAGGGCGGCGACCGGGTCGATCTCGTGATCGCCGTCCAAGGCGCGCCCCAGACCATCAGCTTGTTCCCGGGCAGCCCTGGCAAGTCCGCTGGCAAGGCCAGCACCAAGGGCCAGCCGATCAGCGGGGCCAAGGTGGTCGAGGCGCCGCGCAAAGGCGGCTGGACGCTGGAGGCGTCGGTGCCGTGGTCGGCGGTCGATGGCGCGGCGACCGTGCGCGTGGGGCTCAAGGGCGGACTGTTCGTGGCGGACGTCGATCAGAGCTCGGTGGACGCGATCGTCGGCAGCGCCGGCGGCACGGACGCGGCGTCTCTGGGGCCGTTGCTCACCACCGCCGAGCAATCGCTGGCCGACGGTTTGATCAAGGAGAAGAAGCTCTCGAGCCCCAGCTTCGCGCTCACGGCCAACGTCGCGGGCGACGCCATGAAGGAGCGGGTGCTGGTGCTCGACCGCTACCTGATCGTGCTCGGGCCCACGTTTCGCGGCGGTAAGGAGTACTACTTCGCAGACATGAGCGTCGCCGGCACGAGCTTGTCGGTGAACAAGATCGAGTCGAGCGACGCTGACGGCGACGGCCGCGACGAGATCTTCTTGCGCAAGCGCTTCACGAAGAGTGGCAGCAAGACCACGCGTGAGGTTCTCCACGCGCTCTCGTTCGGCACTTCGGACACACCGGGCGTGGTCTTCCAACACGAGGTCGGCATCCAGAACGCCAAGGGCTCGGTGCAGAACGACGTGTCGTTCGGCACCGACGGAGGCAAATTCGCCATCACCGTACGGCCTGGCAGCGCGAAGGGCCTCGACCAAGCGAGCTACGACGAACCGGTCGAGATCAGCTTCGACCCCTTGCTGTTGCCTTGGGGCGCGGTCGAGTCGCAGACCTACAAGTGGAAGGGCAAAGGGTTGGCCAAGGTCGCCGAGAAGACGCGCGCCAAACCGGCTCCCGAGAAACCGGCGATGGTCGGCACCGCGCCACCACCTCCAAAGCCGCAGCCAGCCCCCATCGATGCAGGCAAGGTGTACGCGCTGTACAAGAAGGATCGCGGCATCCAGTCGGCCGCCAAGTTCGACCTCTCGGGCGACGTCGCCGAGGGCAGCCAAAGCGAGCGGGTCGTGCAGCACGACAAGGAGCTGGCGGTGTTCGGCCCCGGGTTCAAGGGCGGCACGTCGTACGCATTCCTCTCGTTGGCCTTCGCCAACTCGAGCGACATCACGAGCGTGACGTTGCGGGACATCACCGGCGATCAGAAGAGCGAGATCGTGGTGCGAGGCATCCTGCGCAGCAAAGGACCCAACAAGGAAGACGTCGAGCGCGAGGTGGAGCTCGTGTTCCGCGTCACGGCCGAGGGCATCAAGCGGGTGTTCGGAGCGGAGGTGGGGCGGGCGATTGGCGCCAATCGCGTCGTCGGCACCATCAAGTACGAAGCCAAGAAGGTGGTGCTCGCGCCGGGCAAAGCAGTCGGCTTCACCGAGAAGAGCTACCCATTCAACCAAGACAACGGGCCCGTCGGCGGCTTGGAGCCCCTGCTCTTGCCCTGGAGCTCCACCAAATCGGTCACCTACGCCTGGTCCGGCACCGGCTTCGACAAGAAGTGACCAACCGCGTAGTAGGCTACGCACCTGTCTGACGAAGTTTCGACGCAGTCGCCTGAAAGGCGCCCATCGCGGGGGTCGAATCAGCGAGATTCTGCTTTTTTGTTGGTCCTGGCCCAACATTCGCTTATGCCGCGGACTGTCGAACCTTCGACACCCGCCCATATGCGCACCTTCCCCCAAGTCCTCCGCGAGAACGCTGTTCACACAGACCGCGCCGTGACCTTCATGCGCGCGAGCGGCGAAGAACGCCGCGTGTCCTTCCCAGACCTCTGGAGCGAGGCCTGCCGCCGCGCCCAAGCGCTGTTCAAGCTGGGGCTCATGAAGGGTGACCGGGTGGCCATCGTGCTGCCCGAGCCAGACGAGTTCGTGCTCACGTTCATGGCCTGCCTGACCGCGGGGGTCGTCGCTGTGCCGATGTACCCGCCGCAAACGCTGGCCAAGATGGAGGCCTACGGCGACACGGTGCGCCACATCCTCGCAGCTAGCGGCGCCCGGGTGCTCATCACCAGCGAATCTCTGAAGCCTCTGCTCGCCGAGCACCTCGTCTCCGCCGACACCCGCCTGGCGCTCGAGTCGGAGCTGCGCGGCTGCGAAGATGACGCGGCGCCGCCGCCCGAGGTCTCGCTCGACGATCTCGCCTTCCTGCAGTTCACCAGCGGCAGCACCTCGAAGCCCAAGGGCGTGATGGTGACCTTCGGCAACCTGGCTGCGAATGCGCACGCCATCATGGTCGACGGCTTGAAGTCGACGCCGGCGGACAAGGGCGTCAGCTGGCTCCCGCTCTACCATGACATGGGCCTGATCGGCTTCGTGGTCGCCCCGCTGTACACGCTGGTGCAGGTGATGTTCCTGCCCACGATGGCCTTCATCCGGAGGCCCTCCATTTGGCTCGACGCGATCCACCGCTTCCGCGGCACCATCACGTTCGCGCCCAACTTCGCCTACGCGCTCGCCGCGCGCGCCGTCACCGACGCGCAAGCGAAGGACTGGGACTTGAGCTCGATGCGCGCGCTGGGCTGCGGCGCGGAGCCGATCCAGGCCGATGTCTTGCGCTCCTTCCTGGGACGCTTCGAGAAACACGGCCTCGCGCCCAGCAGCGTGCTGCCGAGCTACGGCATGGCGGAGTCGACCTTGGCCATCACCTTCTTCGACATCGCCGGCGAGCTCGTCACCGACGTGGTCGACGTGGACGCGATGCGACGAGGGCGCGCCGAGGCAGCTGAGAGCGGCGCGCACGCGATGGAGCTCGTCGCCTGTGGCAAGCCCTTCCCGGGTCACGACCTCAAGATCGCCGGCGCGGACGGCGAGGCCCTGGGGGAGCGCCGCGTCGGCGAGATTTGGGTGCGCGGCCCGAGCGTGACCCACGGCTACTTCGGCGACGCCGAGGCGACCGAGCGCACCTTCGGCGGCGGCTGGCTGCGCACGGGCGATCTCGGTTACGTGGCGCAAGGCAACGTGTTCATTTGCGGCCGCGCCAAGGACCTCATCATCCTGAACGGGCGGAACTACTACCCGCAAGACATCGAGGCCGTGGTGTCCAAGGCCCCAGGGGTGCGCGACGGTCAGTGCGTCGCGTTCAGCGTGCTGTCCGATCGCGGCGCCGAGCACTGTGTGATCGTGGCCGAGGCGAAGATCGGCCCCCGCGCCGGCTGCGCGGCCGACATCACCACCTCGATCATCCAGCTGGTGCGCGCGGAGATCGGCATCGTGCCGGGCGAGGTGCACCTGATCAAGCGCGGCACCCTGCCCAAGACCTCGAGCGGCAAAGTGCGCAGGAGCGAGGCGCGCCGGCGCCTCGAATCGGGCGAGCTCGAGCTGCTCGTCGACGGCGAGCCGAACGTCGACAGCATGCCACCGCCGTCGATGATGGATGTGAGCCCGCCGAGCTTGAAGCTCAACGGTGGGACGGCTGCGAATCAACGCTCGGAGGCGACGGATGGGATCCAATAAGGCCGAAGTCGAGGTCAGCTACGACATTTCGAATGAGTTCTTCCGGCTGTGGCTGGACGAGCGCATGAACTACACCTCCGCCGTGTACGAAAGCTGGGATCAGTCGTTGGAGGCGGCGCAGCTGAACAAGCTGCGGATCCTGTCTGACTGGGCCAAGGTCACGCCCGAGAAGCGCGTGCTCGACATCGGCTGTGGCTGGGGAGCTTGCCTCGAGTACGTCGCGACGACGCGCAAGGCCAAGGAGGCGGTGGGCATCACCCTCTCGAGCGCGATGGCGGAGGAGGTGAACGCCCGCAAGATCCCCGGCGTGAAGTGTGTGGCAGACGACTTCCGCACCTGGAAGCCGAACGAGAAGTTCGACGCCGTGATCTCCATCTGCATGATGGATCACCTCTGCTCGCCCCAAGAGGCGCGCGAGGGCAAGGCGATCGAGATCTATCGCAACTACTTCAAGAAGGTGTGGGAGCTCACCAATCCCGGCGCGCAGTTCGGCCTGCAGGTGATCCTGCGCAACCGCACGCCCCGTCGCGGCAAAGACTTGGAAGACATCTTCTGGGTCACGCACAACATCTTCCCGGGCGGCCTCAACCCGCGCATGGAGGAGATCATCCAAGCCGTGAACCCCTACTTCGAGGTGATGCAAGTGGCGTCGCGGCGCGAGCACTACGGCAAAACCACGGGCGAGTGGCTGCGCCGCTTGCGACTCAACGAAAAGACGATCGTCGAGAAGTGGGGCGAAAAACTGTTCAAGGACTACGACCGTTACTTGTCGACCTGCGTGATGGCATTCGACAAGCACTACAGCTCGCTCGCGCAATACGAGCTCCGCCGCATCGACTGACCCCTTTTGCCGAAGACCACGACCATGAGCGACCAAAAAGACCTGCTCGTCCTGTTCAAGTCCGTTGCGGCCCGCATCGACAAGCGTCCCTTCGAGACCGTCACCCGCGAGTCCGTCATCACGGAGCTCGGCATCGACTCCCTGTCCATGATGCAGATCGTGGGCGAGATGGAAACGGAGCTCGGCGTGATGATCCCGGACGAGGATCTGGTCGAGATTCGAACCGTGGGCGACCTGGTGAAGAAGGTCGAAGCCCGCGTCGCGGCCTGACGCCATGAGCGTCGGCCAGGACGGCGAGCGAGGAGCGCGCGCGAGCTCGGCTCTCCGGCTCGACTCCCAGCTGTTCGAGCTGTACGAGGCGGCGCTGGCCAAGGCGGAGCGCGAGCGGCGCTGGAGCGTGTTCGAGGACGTGCCGTGGGAGCGCGCCAAGAGCTCCGCGGCGACTCACTTGGCCGAGTGTGCCGAGACGTTTTTCGTCATCGAGAGCTTCCTGCCCGACTATCTGGTGCGCGGCCTCGCGGCGCTGCGGGGCTCGTCGGGCCCTTCTTGGTATTGCACCAGCTGGGCCTACGAGAAGGCCAAACACCAGCTCGCGCTCCGAAAGTGGCTCATCTGCTCGCAGGCGCGCAGTGGCGAGCAGCTGCTTGCGCTCGAGTCCCGCGTGCTCTCGCACACCTTCGCGAGCCCGTGGAGCAGCGCGCGGCAAATGCTGTTCTATGGCTGCGTCCAGGAGATGAGCGCGTTCGTCACCTACGCCAAACACCGTGAGGTCGCGCGGCGCGCGGGAGACGAGTGCCTGCGCACCATCTACGACTTCATCGCGCGCGACGAGATCGCGCACGCCCGCTTCTTGGAGGCGGCCATGGGCATCTTCCTGACCCACGATCGCGTCGAGACGCTGCGCGACATGGCGCACGTGCTCGACAACTTCATCACCCCCGGCAAGCTCGTGCTGCCGGATTACGATCAGCGCATGGAACGCGTCCGCGCCGCTGGCCTCGACCGGGATGTGTTCATTCAGCGCGTGTACGTGCCGATCCTGAAGCATCTCGGTGTGAGCAGGCGCGAGCTGGGGCAGGCACGTCGGCCCCCGGAAGACGCGCATCAACGGCGCTCGGAGCTGTGCAAGAGCTCACTCGAGGGCCCGAGGCTGTCCGCGTGAGCCGCGGCGTCGTCGTCACCGGCGTGGGCATGGTCACGCCGCTAGGACACGACACCGCCACCAGTTGGGCGGCGCTGTGCGAAGGCCGCTCGGGCGTCAGCTTCATCACCGAGTTCTCGACGGAGAAGCTGCGCAGCGACATCGCCGCGATGGTGCGCGGCTACGACGCCCAACAGCTGCTGTCGTCCAAAGAGGCGGACATTTTTGGTCGGGTCGTGCCGTTCGCGCTGGGCGCCGCCGTCCAAGCGCTGGCTCAAGCGGGACTGGACCTGCCCAAGTCGGAAGACGAGATCCCTCGACCGGGCGCGGGGCGCTTGCCGGTGGATCCGAGCCGGGTGGGCTGCCTGATGTCGACGGGCCAAGGCGCGGTCGATGTGTTCGAGGCACAGATCCTGAAGAGCGCCGAGCGCGGGCCGCGCGCGGTGTCCCCGTTCTTCATCCCTTCGGTGATGCTCAACATCGTCTCGGCGTTGATCACCATGCGCTACGGCTTCATGGGCCCGAGCTTCAACATCGCCAGCGCCTGCGCCACCGGCACCCACTCGCTCGCGACCGGCGCGCTGATGATCGAGGCCGGGGAGGCCGACGTGATGGTGGTGGGAGGATCGGAGGCGGCGACCCGGCTCAACACGGTGGCCGGTTTTGGCAACGCGCGCGCGCTGGGCCGCAGCTTGGACGGCGACCCGACCAAGACGAGCCGCCCTTACGACAAGAAGCGAACTGGCTTCGTGATGGGCGAGGGCGCTGGTGCGTTGGTGCTCGAGGCCGAAGAGAGCGCTGTACGGCGGGGGGCAAGAGTGTTGGCTCGGGTCGAAGGTTTCGGCATGACGAGCGACGGCGATCACCTCACCCGTCCGCACCCCGAGGGGCTGGGCCTGCGGCTCGCCATCGAGCGAGCCTTGACGCGCGCCGGTCTCGGGCCGGGAGACATCGACTACATCAACCCGCACGCGACGAGCACCTTGCAGGGCGACGTCGCCGAGGTGCATGCGCTGTCGGCGGTGTTCGGGCCGCGGCTGCCACGGATCCCGATCTCGGCGACCAAGTCGATGCTCGGGCACCTGCTCGGCGGCGCCGGCGGGGTGGAGCTTGCGGTCACCGTCATGTCGTTGGTCGACCAGAAGCTGCACCCCTCCATCAACGTGGACGAGCTCGACCCAGGCTTCGAGCTCGACCTGGTGCGGATTGCGCGCGAAGCCACGGTGCGCCACGCGCTCAAGCTGTCTGCGGGATTCGGTGGCCACAACTGCGCCGTCGTGCTCGGCCGCGCGTGAGCGGTCAGCCGCGCTCTTTGTGTCGGGTCCAGCAGGTGGGGCAGCGCCACTCGAACAGGTAGCCGCCTTGTCCATCGGGTGTGCGCGACAGGCGCCAGCGATGTTTCACGCTGACCAGAGTCTGTTCTCCACGCACGGGCGGGGACGACATCGCGCAGCCGACGCACACGTGGCGCAACGCGTGCGCCTCGTCCCCGTCGTCGAGGTCGGAGAAGAGCTCTGTCGCCAGGAGCTTCTTCGACATGCGGCCGCTCGTTGCGAGAACCATGCCTCGCGGGCGTTCGAGTAACTTCGCGAACTTCTCCACGCGCCTGCCGGCGGCCGCGTTTCAGGATTGGAAGCCGCCTTCCGTCGGCGGAAGAATCGAGCCTTCGTCCTACTTCTCGGTGCTCGTGGCAGCTCGGGCCGCCGCCTGCTCACACACCTGGCCGGAGCAGACCTCGCCCGGCTGAGGGCACTTGCAGCTGCTCACCGCACCTACCCCCTGAGCCTGTGCGCACTCCGCTGCCCGCGGCGCAGGATCGTCCTTCGGCCCGACGCAGACCCTGACGTCGAGCACCCCGGGCACGTCCGTGTCGGTGACGTAGTCGCAACGACATTCGTAGCTGGTCGTGGCCGGATCGCTGCACGCCGCCGCGCCGATGACCAGCGCGACGGCCACGACCCGGATCATTCGCCGGGCACGGCGCCGCCCGGCTTGGGTCCGCCGCCAGGTGCCGGGTCCGTGCCGGGAACGCTTTGGTTCTTGATGTGGAACTCGGTGCGTCGGTTCTTGGCTCGGCCGTCCGCCGTGTCGTTGGTCTCGATCGGCTTGCCCTCACCAAAACCTTCGCTGGTCAGACGCGACGAGGCGATTCCCTTCTTGGTCAGGTAGTCGAGGCAGCTCTTCGCGCGGTTCTTGGAGAGCAGCAGGTTGCCTTGATCCGAGCCCACGTTGTCGGTGTGGCCCTCGATGCTGAGCAACGTGATCTCCGGGTTCGCCACGAGCAAGCGGTACACCTCGTCCAAGATGGGGAAGCTCGCGGCCGACAGCTTGGCGCTGCCAAACTCGAACTCCACTTTCTTGAGCACCTGGATCTCGTTCGAGCCCTCGATGCGCCGAATGAATTTGGGGCAGCCGTTCTTGTCCTTCTCGGGGCTGGGCTCACCGGGCTCCTTCGGACATGCGTCTTGGGCGTCGGGGATGTTGTCCTTGTCGGCGTCGTCCTCCGGACAGCCGTCCTTGTCGTCGACGCCGTCGAAGTCTTCTTTCACCTGAGGGCACTTGTCCCGATAGTTGGGGATGCCGTCGCCGTCGTCGTCCTTCTCCGCCGGGCAGCCGTCCGTGGTGTACGGCGGCTTGCCATCCTCGGGCTCGGTGGGACAGAGGTCGATGTTGTCCGGGTAACCGTCCTTGTCCGTGTCGAGGCCGTCCTTCAGCTGGTCGAGGCGCGGGTCCTTCTTGGGGGCGGGCGGGTCCTCGTCGATCAAGTTGAACCAGTAGCCGAAGGCGATGCCCGTGCGAAAGTCGGGCGCGTAGCCCGGCGCCATACGCGTGCCGCCGAAGCCGTTGAGATAGGCCTGCTTCTTCTCGTCGAGCGCGAAGCGGCCCTCCACGGCCCACTCGATCGGCGTCGTGGGCACGCTGAACGAGTCGGGGCCAGCGATCATGGCCGAACCGAACACCTCTGCACCGACACGGATGCGGTTGTCACGGAAGGGCATGAACGCGCCGAGCCCCCAGGTCCACTCGTGCGAGACCGAGAAGTCGTTCACCGCGGACTCGGGCCGGAAATGAAAGCCCGTGTCGAGCACCAAGATGAAAGACTTCCAGTCGAGCTCCCCCGCAAGGCCCACGCCGCCCGAGGCGCCCTTGTCCCCCGCGAACGACTTCTCGTTGCCGCTCGGGGCGAAGACGTTGGTGTTGGCGCCGAGCTTGAAAAAACCGTCGCTGGTGCGGATGATCACGCCGCGCGCCTCGAAGCGCATGTCGCCCGGGGCGGCGATCGCGAGATCGACCACATCGACGGCAGACGGCACGCCAGCCACCGCCGTCGGGTCGCCCGTCTGCACGAACGTGACGGGGAACAAAACCTGGAAACTGAAGCGCTGAAACAGCTCGAAGCCGATGTCGAAGTAGCCGGTGAACTGCTGCTGCACCGGCGCGCCGCTCGCCGCCGCCACGCGTCGCCGATCGCCTTCGTCCTCGATGTGGTGCTCGATCCGGAACGGATTCCAAGCCAGGGCGAGGGCGGCTTGCCCAAACAGGCGAGGCTTGTCCGCGAGCTCGGGCCGCCAGATGGCGATGCCGTCATCGGGCGCGCCTCCAAACCGCAGCCGGTCCAAGCTGAAGGTGGTGTCCTGTGCGAGCGCCGAAGGCGCCCAGGCGAGCGCGGCGAACGCGGTGCAGAGCCGGAAGACGGCTCGCGTCGACGAGGTCATGGGCCGGCAGGCTACACCAGTCGCCGCCGGTCCGCCCAACAGCGGGCGAGGCTGCGGGCAGGTTGACCCGGGCGGGAAGCTGTGGCAAACGCCTCGCCCGTTTCCGTTAGCAAGCGAGCCACGACATGAAGCGCACCTACCAACCCCACAAGATCAGCCGACTGCGCACGCACGGCTTCCGCACCCGCATGGCGACCAAGGGGGGCCGCAAGGTGATCAACGCTCGTCGCCGCAAGGGCCGAGCTCGCCTCGCGCCGGGCGCTTACCAGAAGTAGTCGCGCGTTTCGCGCGCTGCACAACCCGACGCGCCTTGCAGCCCGCCGCGGCCGACCGCCGCCTGCGTCCGTCCGAGCGCGTCAAGAAGCGCCCTGAATTCGTGCGGCTGCAGGAGCATCCAGGCGCACGCTTTCGCGCGCCGAGCTTCCTGGTGCTGCTCAGCGAGCGCGCGACGCCACGGCCCGAGCGCCGCCTGGGCGTGGTCGCGTCACGACGACTTGGGGGCGCAGTGCAGCGCAATCGCGCCAAACGCCTGCTGCGAGAGCTGTTTCGGCTCGACAAGGAGCGCTTTCCCGCCGGGGCCGACGTGGTCCTCATCGCGCAAGCGCCCATCTTGCTGCGCGCCTTGCCGGAGCTGCGCCGCGAGCTCGAGGCGATCGCAACAGAAATGGCGCGGCGGTTCCGGGCGCTTGCCGCGCGACGGCCTCGAGGTCAGAGTGCAGCCGGCGCGCCGAAGCCGCGCAGCTGAGCCATGAAAGCCGCCGTGATCGCGCTCATTCGCCTGTACCAGCTCACGCTGTCGCGGGTCTTGGTGGCGATCTTCGGCCCCATCTGCAGGTTCGAGCCCTCTTGCTCGCGCTACGCGATGCAATGCCTAGAGCTGCACGGAGTGCTGCGGGGGAGCTTGCTTTCGGCCAAGCGCCTGTGTAGGTGTCACCCATTCCACCCGGGGGGTTACGACCCTCCCCCACTCCCATCCCACGAACCAACGCCACCATCGGCCGACGCCGCCAAGGCAGCTTCGACCATCCACGAGGGGCGTGATTCCAGCGTGCTCGACGGAAACCCCGCCGAGCACGGGCAGCATCAAGGTCCTGTGGTCCCGAGCGCGGCGCAGCCCACCGCTCGGTCCGTCGAGCCTCACGTGCTCTGACGTCATCACCGAATTCACGAGCACGCAGCAAGGAACGCATGGAAGAGAGGAGCAGCTCCATCAGGTGGGTCTTCATCGGCCTCGCCGTCCTTGGTCTCGTGTACTTCGGCTACCCGCTGGTGATGGGGGGCGGCAACGGGCTCACGCAGCAGCCCCTGTCGATCGAGAAGCACTGGGGCACGCTGCCGAGCGGTGAGCGGGCCGAGCACACCAGCTGCGAGCTGACGGACGGCCGCGCGACGTTCACGTTCAGCACCCGTGGCGGTGCGCTGACCAGCGCGCGCATGCTGGACCCAAAGTACGCCATCAGTGTCGACAAGCCCGACACCCGCATCGAGCTGGTCACCACCTCGCTCGAGCAGCGCATGCCGCTGCGCACGTCGCTGCGTAGCCCAGGCGAGGTCGCTCAGCAGGTGGAGACCGACGGCCTCGACTTCACGCTCGCGTCGGCCGACGCGCAGCGTTGCGTGTTCAAGCTCGTGACCAAGGACGCAGAGATCGAGAAGGTGGTCGCGCTGTCCGGTCGCCCGTTCGAGCTCGACGTATCGGTCTCGGTGAAGAACCTGGCGAGCGAAGCGCGCACCCACCGCTACACGATCGAGCAGAGCTCTTGGCGTTCCGAGAAGGAAACCGCGATCAGCTTCTGGGACCTCGGAAAGCGGCCGGAGTGGCTCAGCGAGGTCATGGCGCACACCGACAAGGGCCACAAGCGGCACCTGCCCGACGCGTTCGAGCCGAGCGACTTCGAGCCCAAAAACGGCTTCACGGAGGAGGCCTTTTTGCGCGAGGAAGGCACCGGCACCTGGGCTGCAGTCAGCGCCAACTACTTCGCCGCAGCGGTCTTCCACAAGAGCGCACCGAGCAGTCCGAAGGCCGAGACGTTGATCGAGGACGGCGTCTTCTACAACCAAAAGCCCGGCGCACCGGGCTACGGCCACCTCTACCGCGCTCGCCTCGCCTACGACGACAAGCAGCTCGCTCCGGGCGAGTCGGTGACGTACGAGAGCATCGCGTACGCGGGCCCCAAGGAGCGCGACCTGTTGCTCGCCGTGGGCGGACCGGGCAACCAGCTCGCGGCCGCAGAGCTGATCGACCTGGGCATGTTCTCGGTGCTCGGCAAGCTGTTCGTCGGCTACGTCGGCTGGCTGTTCAAGCTGGTCGGCAGCTGGGGCTGGGCGATCTGTCTGCTCACCATGACGGTCAAGATCCTGGTCTTCCCGCTGCAGCTTCCCAGCCTCAAGTCGAGCGTCGGCATGCGTCGGCTGAAGCCGGAGATCGACGCGATCACGGCCAAGTACAAAGACGACATGATGCAGAAGAACCTCGCGATGCAGGAGCTGTATCGCAAGGAGGGCATCCGGCCGATGCTCGGCTGCTTGCCCATGCTGCTGCAGTTTCCCGTGTGGATCGCGCTGTACCAGGCGCTCGGCACGGCGGTGGAGCTGTATCACACACCGTTCGGTCCGCTGATCCCCGACCTGACCAACAGCGACCCGTACCACGTCATCCCGATCGTGCTCGGCGCCTCGAGCTTCCTACAGCAGAAGCTCATGCCCATGCAGGGCATGGACCCGGCCCAAGCGAAGATGATGCTCTACCTGATGCCGACCATCTTCACCGCGATGATGTTCTTTCTGCCCGCCGGTCTCGGCGTGTACATGCTGACGAACACCTGGCTCGGCATCATCCAGCAGGTGCTGGTCGAACGCTGGGTCCAAACCAAGCTCAAGACGCCTGCGGCCATCCAGGTCCGCGAGGTGACAAAGAACAAGACCGACGCGCCCCTCGACAAAGACATTCCGTCGTTGGGCAAAGGGAAGGTACGTGCCCGTGGATGAGCCCACCGCCATCAATCAAGCCTCGCCGGAAGCCCCGCGCGAGCCTTTCGTAGAAGATGGTCGAGCCGACGTCGTGCTCGACTTCGTGATCGACGTGTTGGCAGCCATGGGAATGGACTGCACCGTCGACCTGCTCGAGCCCGATGAGGACGACCCGCCCGAGGAGATCCGCCTCGAGATCGAGGGCCGCGACGCGGGGCGCATCATCGGCAAGAAGGGGCAGACTCTGTCCGCCCTGCAGTTCGTCGCGAACCGCGTGGTGAACCGCCCGCAGAAGACGCGTCGCCACGTGATCATCGACGCGGAGGGCTACCGCGCCCGGCGCGAGGACGCGCTCGCCTCGATGGCACGGCGCCTGGGCAAGCAAGCCGTCGACGAGGGCAAGATCATCACGTTCGAGCCGATGAGCCCCCAGGACCGCCGCATCGTTCACTTGGCGCTCGCGAAGTTCGCCGGGGTCGTCACCAAGAGTGACGGTGAAGGCGAACAGCGCAGGGTTCAGATCATCCCGGTTCGTCGCTGACTCTCGCGCGCGGGCGGTTCCCCTGCGCACGCCGTTGACAATACAGCGTCGGCATGCATAATGCCGCGCCTCTCGAGGTCCCCCCATGGATACGTCGCCCATCATCGCCCAGCTCGAACAATCCCAGCTCCGCACCGACCTCCCGGAGTTCCGCGTCGGAGACACGGTCAAGGTGTTCTACAAGATCGTCGAGGGCGAGAAGGAGCGCGTCCAGGCGTTCCAGGGCATCGTGCTCAAGCGGCACCGCGCGGGCGTGCGCAGCACGTTCACCGTGCGCAAGGTGAGCTTTGGCGTGGGTGTGGAGCGCATCTTTCTGCAGCACAGCCCGCGCATCGAGAAGGTCGAGGTCGTTTCGCGCGGCGTGGTTCGGCGCAGCCGACTGTTCTACTTGCGCGACCTGGCCGGCAAGGCCGCTCGCGTTCGCGACGAGAAGGACGCCTGACGCGAGACTGAAGCGCGGCGCCGGCTCTGTTCGGCGCTGGCGAATTCACCTGCCACACCAGGTGGATCAGGTGTCAGCCGACCCGCCTCGCCGCGCACCTCCCGAGGTGACGCGCAGGCGGGTCGAGCGCTTTGTGGTGACCTGATCGCTAAGCTCTTGATCCAGGCAGGACGGAGCAAGCTATCCTGCCCGAGGCGGACGCAAGGACCGCGCGACGACCCTCGCTCTCCGCCCATCCCATCCAAGGACCTTCCATGATCTGCCCTCGTTGCGGCGCGCCCAACTCTCCTAACGACAAGTTCTGTGCGGTATGTGCCTCGCCGCTCGCTCCAGGAATGGGCGCACCGATGGGCGGGCCCCCGATGGGAGGCCCACCCATGGGGCCCGGTGGGTTCGGCCCGCCGCCTGGCTTTGGCGCTCCACCACCGATGGGGGGCCCTCCTCCGATGGGTGGCCCGCCTGGCTTCCCGCCCCCTGGTGGTGGCGGTTTCGGTCCGCCACCGTACGACCCCGGAGGCTTTGGTCCGCCGCCGATGGGCGGTCCGCCGCCGATGGGCGGTCCGCCCCCGTTCGGGGGTGGCTTCGGGGGCGATCCTGGCTACCCGGGCGCACCTCCTCCCGCGCCCTTTCCCCCGCCTGGCGGTGATCCCCAGCACGATCAATTTGGCGCGACCGCGTTCGCGCCCACGGGCCAGCCCCCTGGTGGCATGGGCGGACCGGGCATGGGCGGCCCCGGCATGGGCGGGCCGGGCATGGGCGGGCCGGGCATGGGCGGGCCGGGCATGGGCGGACCGGGCATGGGCGGACCGGGTATGGGTCCGGGAGGTCCACCACCCCCCAACCCGGGCGGATTTGGCGGGCCCGCGCCGAGCCCCGGCGGCGGGTTTGGGCAAAGCGCGCCGGCGGCCTCCGCGGGCAAACAGAAACGGCCGCTTTCGGGCTTCTTGGTCAGCTTCCAAGACGATCCGATGGGGAAGTTTTGGCCGCTGTACCAAGGGCGCAACTTGGTCGGCCGCGCAGAAACAGGGCAAGAGGTCGACGTGCCGATTGGCCACGGCACGACCTCCACGAACCACGCCACCATCGATGCCGACGGCGGGCGACTCACGCTGAGTGATCTCGGCTCCACCAACGGCACGTTCCACAACGAGGAAGCGATTGGGTTTCAAGGACGGCGCGAGCTCCGCGACGGCGACAAGATTCGCTTTGGCGGCTTCAGCGTCATCGTCATCAACGTGGCTGCTCGCGCCTGAAACGCGATTGACCACTGGAGCGAGCTCGGGCGTTTCGACGTCCGCGGCGCCGAGCACCCGGGCTCTCCGCTCCCGCATCGCACATCGACCGCTTTCACCCTGCAGCGAAACCGGCTGCTACTCGGGCCGAAGCGCGAGCTGTGCCTCGGAGGATCCATGCACATGAATCGCCACCGCGCTGACGCTGCCATTCAACTGGCTTGCCAGTTGAATCAGAAAGCAAAATTCGCTCGGCTCGCCCGAGCGAATCATGAGCAACATTCAACGGGCTTGCGCGGTCAGCGCCTGCCTGCGGTGGGAGATTGCCCTCTGGTTCAACTGCCAAGCCAGTCGAATGGGGAACGGTCAGAAGACAGCGGAGCGAGTGTTTTGTTTGATTCACCTGGCAAGCCAGGTGAATTCTCCCGTGCCCCCCGAAGAACGGCGCCCGGGGCGCTGCTTCGTGCCGAGTGGCTCGGGAGAGTTCCCGCGCGACTTCTCCTGGTCCTGTTGACTGTGTTCACGCTCGGCCGCGCGGCTCACGCCGCCCCCGAGGCCCACATCCTCCGGATCGACCCACGCGCGAGCCAGACCGAAGGGGCGCCCATCCTGACGACGGTGCTCGAGATCGTCCAGAACAAGCCGCTCAACAGCGTCACCGGCATGTGCTCCGCCATGACCGGCAACGAAGAGATGGACTGCGTTGCGAACGGCATGGAGCGCCCCAAGGCGCTGTGGGAAGCGATCTCCTGGCCCGAGGGCAACACGTACATGACCATCAAGGTCGAGAACGTGGACATGCCCATGACCTTCGTCTCCAAGGCAAAGTGGGGCGAGAGTCAGAAGGAAGCCGGCGTCGGCACGGCCTGGCTGATCATGATCGACGCCGGCGGCTCGATGGGCACCCGCTTCGAGGAGGCCAAGGGAGTCGCGCGCTCGTTCGTGTCGTCCATGCGCGCGAACGACATCGTCAACGTGATGTTCTTCAACGACCGCAGCGTGGTCTACAGCTCGCAATGGACGGCGGACAAGGCCAAAGCACAAGCGTTCGTCGACGGCACCGTGACCAAGGCGTTCCCGGCCCAAGGTCGCACCAGGCCGCTGGGGCAGATCATCCAGAACGGCGCCACGGACGGCTTCAAGGAGCTCGGCAACGTGGGCCAGCACGTGAAGGTGCCGATGCACCAAGCCATGGTCGTGCTGTCGAGCGGCGCCGCGGGCAGCGACGCGGGCTCGGTCGGGTTGGCCGCCGGGGCGCTCTCGTCCTACCTCACCAAGGGCCGCTTCCCGGAAGACAACCTCGCGCTCCCGAAGATGCCGGTGCCGGTGGTGAGCGTCTGGTTTCCGTCCAAGGCGCTCGAGGAGCTGTTCGAGAACGCGCGCCAGTTCATGGAGTCGCTCGCCAACACCAACATCGGCGGTTACTACTCGATCGTCCGCGAGAGTGGCGAGGCGCGGGGCGATCGCATCGTGCGCGCGGTGCGGGCTCGTTTCGACAACCTCTGGATCGTGAAGTGGCAGGTGTCCTGTGTGGCGCCCACCATCCAACAGACCTTCAATTTGGTGTTCAAGAACACCGAGCTCACCATCGCTGGTGACGGCTCGTACACGAACGTGCCGGTCGGCATCGACCCCACTGCTTGGCCGCTCGACATCGACGTGCAACGCACGGAAGACGCGGCCGAGAAGAACCCGCTCTACCCGGGTGGCAAGGTCACCATCTACGGCAACTTCTGCTGGGGTACGAAGAAGGAGCGCGCCGAGCTCTACCTCTTGCCCAAGAACCAAGAGGTCCCGACCACGTTGGAGAACGGGACCGTAGACGACGCCAAAAACGCGCAGAAGACCTTGATCGATCAAGGCCTGCGCGGAACCGTGCTCGACGCGAACGACGACTTCGTCACGTTCGAGCTGCCTGACAAGGAGAAATTCTTGGCTGGCAAAGCCGAGAACTTCAGCGCGCGCGTCGTGGTGCACGACAGCTTGTCGAAGCGCACCAGCGCGGTCACGAAGGAGAAGATCCTGACGCTGAAGGCGCAGCAGAAGCCCCTGCCCTACCTGTTCATCGGCTTGGGCGCCTTCGGAGGGCTGGTGCTGATCCTGCTGCTCGTGGCCGCTTTCCGCAGCGGCGGCCGCAAACGAGGTGGCGGCGGCGGCTCGGCAGCTGCAGCCCCCCCGCCGCGGGTCGGCGGTGGCGCTCCTCCGCCAGCCCCTGCGCCCATGGCGCCCATGCCCGCCCCCATGCCGATGGCGGCTCCGCCTGGCCCAGCCTTCGTGCAGCGCGCCACGTTGAGCGGCGCGGCCGGCATCTTCACGGTGCTCCCGGGCGTGGAGATGAAGGCAGGACGCGACGGGGCGATGTGCCAAATCCTGCTGACCGAGCCGCGCGTGTCGGGCACGCACTCCACCCTGAAGATCGAGGGTGGCCAGCTGTACCTGCGCGACGACAACTCCAACAACGGCACGCACCTGAACGGGCAACGTCTACCCGGGGGCGTGTGGACGCCGGTGCCGAACGGAGCCGCGATCCGCTTCGGACCGATCGAGTTCAACGTGAGCCTGGAGTAGCGGAGAGCGCCTTTTTCCGATGGCTGCCCTGGCGAGTCCCACCGAGACCCAGATCGAGGTCGCTCAGCTGAGCGATCCCGGTCGGGATCCGAACAAGCAGGTCAACGAGGACTCGTGCGGCTACGCGCAGACTCGCTTCGGTCACCTGTGCGTGCTGTGCGACGGCATGGGTGGTCACTACGGCGGTCAGGAGGCGAGCCGCCGCGCGATCACGACCATCTTCGAGCAGATCGAGCAGGCGCCGCCGGGCTCCTCTCCTGCCCAAGCGCTGAAGCACTCGATCGAGATGGCGGCCCGGCGGGTGTACGAGCTCGGTGGCCCACCCGAGAACAAAGTACGACCAGGCTCGACCGTGGTGGCGATGTTGGTGCACGACGCCGGCCTCGAGGTGGCGCACGTGGGCGACAGCCGCGCGTACGTCATTCGCTCGGGCCAAATCTACCCGCTCACGCGTGATCACTCGATGGTGCAGGCCATGATCGACGCTGGCTTCCTCACCGAGGAGCAGGCCATCGGTCACCCCGACGCCAACAAGATCACGCGCGCGCTGGGCATGAAGCCCGACGTCGAGGTCGAGCTTCGCCCCGACCCCATGGAGCTGTTCCCCGGCGACCTGCTGCTCAGCTCCAGCGACGGGCTCACCGATCTCGCCTTGGCCAAAGACATCCTTGGCGCCACGCGCCAAGCGCTCGCGTCCGGCACGCTCGACCACGCTGCCTCTCAGCTCGTGCGCATGGCGAACGATCGCGGAGGCCACGACAACATCACCGTGCAGCTGGTCAAGGTCACCCATACCTCGTCGCGGCGCACGCGTACGGGAGCGACGCAAGCTGGCGCGCTCACGACCACCATCAACGACCAGGGCGGCCCGGTGCAACCCGCACAGGCGGAGCTCGCCGGCCCCACCTCGGTGGACATGGCGCGCGCACAGCAAGGCACCTTCCCGATGCAGCCCGCGGCCACCGCGCATGACGGCACTTCGCGCGCGTCACACGCTGCCGGCCTGCCACTTCCTCCGACCCACGGGCCCGTTCAACCGACGCTCGCGCAGTCGCTCGAGGGCCAAGCTCCGGGGCTGTCGGGCTACCGGCTCGACGCTGCCCCGGGCTTGCCTCTTCCACCCCAATCGATGCGCTACCCCGCGGGGCCGCCACAGGGCGCCTACAACGCGCCGCCCGCCATGCAGTCGAGCCCGGGCTATGGGCCGGCTGGGCCGCACCCTGGCTGGGGAGCGCAGCAGCAGATGTCCTATCCTGGCGCGGCCGGCTCCGGCGTGGACTCGACGGGAGGCCGCACCGGCGGCAGCGTGTTGTTCCTCGCGCTGGCCGTCAGCTTCGTGGTCGCCGTGGTTGCGCTCGCGCTGGTTTGGCTGCTGCTCCTGCGCTGAGCATTCGCTCCCCTTCGAGGCTGAGAATTCGCTAGAGTCCGTGCCCTAGCCAGACAGACGAGACGAGATGATCCCCGGCTTCGGCAAGCAGAGCATCAGCATCGGCAGCGCCCCCAACTGCGACGTGGTGATCGCGGCCCCGGGGGTCATGCCCGAGCACGCGCGCATCGTGCACCAGGGCGGCGGCAAGCTGCTCTTCATCCCGAGCGCTCCCAACGCCAGCGTGCAGATGCAGCCCCCTGGCGGTGGCGTCACGCAGACGCGGCCGCTCGTGCCGGGCGAGCAGATCCCCTTCGACTTCCGCACGGCCTTCACGCTCGCGAACGTCACCGTCCCGCTCAGTCACCCCGCCATCGTGCTGATGATCATGGCCGTGGGGCAGCACTCGGCGCAGCGCGGCCACCTGGTGATCGGTCGCGATCCCACGCGCGCGTCGCTCGTGATCCAGCACCCCAGCGTGTCGAGCCAACACGCCACGGTCATGCTCGATCGCATGATGGTGGTCGACCACGGCTCGACCAGCGGCACCTTCGTCGGCACCAGCCGGGCGAAGATCGCGCCGAACCAACCGACTCCTCTCGATCCCAATGGCATCATCGCCTTCGGTCCGGTGCCCGTGCCGGGGTCCTTGCTGATGCAGCTGGGGCAGGCCGCCGCTGGTGGCCAACCCATGCAGCAAGCTCCGCAGGTCTCGCCCGTGGCGCAGGCAGCGATCGACACCAACGCGTTCATGGCAGGGCAGCATGGCGCCGCGATGGGGCAACCTTCGGTCGGCCCCGGAGGCGTGCGCTCGCAGGCGCCAGGCACCTCGGCGATGCCTGCAGGCGCGCTCGCGGGCATGCCAATCGCCGCCGCCGCCCCGAGCATGGGCGCTCCAGCAGCAGGCTCCCAGGTCAAAAAGAACAAGACGATCCTCGGCCACCTGGACTTCACCGGCGGCCAGAAGCCCGTCCGCACCATCGGCCGCACGCCAGACAACGACATCGTCATCCAGCACCCGCAGGTGTCGAGCCGGCACGCCCTGCTCCACCAGGTCGGCGGCCAGCTGTTCATCGAGGATCGCGGCAGCGCAAACGGCACCTACGTGCGCGGGCACCGCGTGGCGCCAGGCCAGAAGATCGCGGTCCAGAGCAGCGAGAAAATCTACATCGGCCCGATGCCGCTGCAGATCGAGATCTCCGCCACCGGCGCCGCCGAAGTGGTGCAGGAGGACTTCTCGGCGGACCGCTGGGCAGGCAAGCCGCTGTACGAGATCGAGGCCTGGAGCTTGGTGCTCGAGGTGCCCGATCGCGACGATCCCGGCACGATGAAGACCTTGCTCGACAACGTGTCGTTCAAGGCGCTCCCCGGCGACATGATCGCGCTGATGGGCCCTTCCGGCGCCGGCAAGACCACGCTCTTGCTCACGCTGAACGGCTACTTGCCGCCCTCGAGCGGCGTGGTGCGCATCAACGGCGAGGACCTGTACAACATCTACGACACGTTGCGCGGCTCGATCGGCTACGTGCCGCAGGACGATCTCGTCCACCCCGAGCTGACCGTGTTCGAGGCGGTGCGCTACAGCGCCAAGTTCCGGCTCCCGCCCGACTACTCCGACGAAGAGATCGATCAGCGCGTGGAGCAGACGCTCAAAGATCTCGGCCTCGACGGCGTGAAGAACCTCGAGATCGGCCGACCGGAGCGCAAGATCCTCTCCGGTGGTCAGCGCAAGCGCGTCAACATCGCGCTCGAGCTCGTCACCGACCCCGTGATCGTGTTCCTGGACGAGCCGACCAGCGGCCTCGCCGCCGACGACACAACCGCGCTGATCGAGCTCTTGGCCAACCTCACCAAGTCCACCGGCAAGACGATCATCATGACGATCCATCAGCCGGCCAAGGACGAGTTCGAGAAGTTCACGCACGCGCTGATCATGGGCTACGGCGGCGTGCCGATGTTCTTCGGGCCCACCAAGCCCGACTCGTACAAGTTCTTCTCCACACACCGCGGCCAGAAGCCCGAGGTGGACAACCCGCGCGACATGTTCGAGATGATCGCGGCGCGCGAGCGCCCGATCCACGACCAGCTGCGTGCCCAGAACCCCAACGCCTCGCGCCAAGAGGCCCGCAAGATCGCGGCGATCCAATGGCGTGGGGAGTTCTTCAACGATGCCAACGCCACCTACAGACGCATGTACTCGGGGCGGCGCGAGATCGGCAGCGGCGCGGGGAGTCACCCGGTCCCACCCACCCGCGCCGCGACGCGCGGGCAGCTCGGCCTCCTCCTCTCGCGCTACTTCAAGTGCAAGGTGCGCGACACCAGCGGCATCGTGATCATGCTGGCGCAAGCGCCCATCATCGGCGTCTTGCTGATGTTGGTGTTCGGGCAACAAGAGGAGTCCGTGCCGGGCTGGTGCTTGGGCGCGCTGCAGCAGCTCTCCACCAAAGACACCAAGGCGGGCCCAGTGGAGACCACGGCAGCCGTGCTCAACGGCATGAGCTCCACGACCGACCACACGGCCGCGATCTTCCTGTTGGTGGTGAGCGCCGTCTGGTTCGGGACGTCCAACGCCGCCCGCGAGATCGTGAGCGAACGCGCCATCTACCTGCGCGAGCGCATGGTCAACCTGGGCCTGTTCAACTACGTCGCGTCCAAGTACATCCTGCTCGCGTTCTTCTGCGTGATGCAGTGCACGATGCTGCTCGCGATCGTGTTCTTCGGGCTGAAGTTCCCGGGGGGCCTGCCCGTCTTCGGCCAGATGTTGGCGTCGTTGGTGGCCACCGCCCTGGTCGCCGTCGCTTTGGGCTTGTTGCTGTCGACCGCAGTGACGTCCAGCGAAGCGGCGATGGCGCTCACGCCCATCGCGCTCATCCCGCAGGTCGTGCTCGGGGGCTTGCTGGTGCCGATCACCAGCGTGCCCAAGCTCACGTTCCTGTTCTACGCCATCCCTGCCCGCTGGGGCTTCGAGGCGGCGATTGTGCCGAACCGCATCGCGCTCAAGGAGCACAAGGCGTGGGAGATCGACCTGCAGCAGCAGAACCCGATCTCCAGCTCGAACGACTTCATCGAAGACGGGATGTTCCAGTGCGCCACGGCCCAGCTGGGGGCCGAGGACTACAAGGGCTCGTGGGGCTTCTTCACGTACGAGCAGACCTGGATCCCCTACGCGGTGCTCGGCGGCATCACGCTTGGCTTGTTGATCTTGCTGGCCGTGATACTCAAGCGGCGCGACCCGGTGTAAGTTACGGCGCTGTCGGGTCCAGGAGACCAGCCGACCAGAGAAGCATCACCTGTGACTCGTGCTCGTTTCGTTGCGCTGCTTGCGGTTGGCCTGAGTGGGGTCCCCGCTGCCGCATTTGCGCAAGACGGCTCCGTGCCCCGCGGCGACTCCGGGGCCATCCCCAAGAAGGCGGAGCCCGCACAGCCGGCCCCCACCACGAAGGCCAAAGAGGCCCGCCTGCTGAAGTTCGCGGAGCCTGAGTACCCGGCGGCCGCCAAGGCCAAGGGCCTCGAGGCCAAGGTCATGCTCGAGCTGATCATCAGCGAGACCGGCGCGGTGACCAGCGCCGTCGTCATCGGCCCCGGCCCGGAGGGAGAGGGCTTCGACGAGGCGGCGTTGGCCGCGGCCAAGAAGCTCGAGTGGAGCCCGGCGTTGGACGACGCTGGGGTGGCGGCGCCTTCCAAGCGGCGCTTCCGCTTCACGTTCAGCCTGAAGCAAGAAGCCCCTGCCCCCGGCAACGAACCTCCGGTGGAGGAAGTCAGGCAGGGCTTGAGCGGGACGGTGGTCGCCCAGGCGGGCAAGGGCGGCGAAGAGGCGCCCATCAGCGCCACGGTCAAGCTCTCGCCCCGCGACGGCAGCGCCCCACGCGTGGTCACCACCAGCGAGGCTGGCACCTTCGATTTCGGCGACCTCCCCGTCGGCAAGTACGACGTGACCGTCACCGCGGAGGGCTTCAGCGCGACCGAGGTCGAAGAAGAGGTGATCGCCGGCTCGAGCGCGCAGGTGAAGTACCGTCTTTTCGCGGCGAGCGGCGGGATCGAGGTGCTGGTGCGCGGCGAGCGTCCGCCTCGCGAGGTCGTCAAGCGCACCATCACCAAGCGCGAGATCGATCGCATCCCTGGCACCAACGGCGACGCGTTGCGCTCGCTGCAGAACCTGCCGGGCGTGGCGAGACCGCCCGGGATCATCGGCCTGCTTCTGGTGCGCGGCTCGGGTCCGGCCGACACGCAGACCTTCATCGACGGCACGCCGGTGCCGCTGATCTACCACTTCGGTGGCCTGTCGAGCGTGGTGCCCACGGAGCTGCTCGACAAGATCGATTTCTACCCTGGCAACTTCGGCGCCGAGTACGGCAGGGTCATGGGCGGCATCGTGGACGTGGGGCTCCGCTCCCCCAAAGACGACGGCTACCGCGGCATGGTCCAGACCGATCTGATCGACACACGCGCGCTGGTGGAGGGGCCCATCGCTGCGGGCTGGACGTTCGCCATCGCGGGCCGCCGCAGCTACCTCGACGCCTGGCTCGGCCCCACGCTCGAGGCAGCGGGTGCCGGGGTGACGCAGGCGCCGGTGTACTGGGACTACCAGGCGCTGCTCGAGCACAACTCCGCCGCAGCGGGGCGCTTCCGCTTCAGCTTCTTTGGCAGCGACGACTCGCTCGAGCTGCTCTTGCGCGATCCTGCGCCCGGCGAGCCGGCGCTGAGCGGCAACGTCGGCCTGAAGACCGCGTTCCAGCGCATCCAGTTCTTGTACGAGAAGGACATCGACAGCGACGACAAGGTGAAGAGCGTGCTCGCCTTCGGACACGACGAGATCGGCTTCAGCCTGGGACCGCTGTTCTTCTTCCTCGATGTGTTCAGCGTCAACACGCGCTTCGAGTGGGCGCACCAGTTCAGCAAAGCGGTCCGGCTCAACGTGGGTGCTGACGTGTTCTCCGGCTATGCCGAGGTGAACCTGCGCATCCCGCAGCAGAACTCGCGCCCGGGTGAGCCTCCCAACCAGCCGTTCTCGACGCGCCCGTTCACCGAGGTGAAGACCTCGAGCGTCGCCGCGCAACCCGCGATGTACGCGGAGCTCGAGCTCGAGCCTCTGGCCGGGCTGCGCTTGGTTCCGGGTGTGCGCCTGGATTACGCCACCTACACGGGCAACTTCGACGTCAGTCCGCGCGTCTCCGGGCGTGGAGAGCTCCGCAGCGAGTTCCCCAAGACGATCCTGAAGAGCGGCCTCGGCCTCTACCACCAGCCGCCGCAGTTCCAGCAGGCCATCCCGCCACTCGGCACCGAGGGTCTCGAGTCCAACCGCGCGATCCACTACGCGCTGGGTCTCGAGCAAGAGATGACCAAGCAGATCGAGGGCTCGGTCGAGGGCTTCGTGAAGCAGCTCGACTCGCAAGTGGTGGGCCGGAGCGCAGACGTCGGCGCCGGCTCGATCAGCTACGACAACCGCGGAGTCGGGTACGTGGTCGGCGGCGAGTTGCTCCTGCGCTACAAGCCCGACGAGCGCTTCTTCGGCTGGGTGGCGTACACGCTGTCACGCAGCGCACGGCAGAACGCGCCTAGCGAGCCCGAGTACTTGGTGAACTTCGACCAGACGCACATCCTGACGGTGCTCGGCAGCTATCAGCTTGGCCACGGTTGGGAGATCGGTGGCCGCTTCCGCTTGGTGTCCGGCAATCTGATCGATCCCGCGGTGTGCGATCCGAGCTCACCCGACTGCAACCCCAACCGCACCAACGCGCTGTTCCACGGGCCGAGCGGCGCCTACGTGGCGATTCCTCTCGGCGACAACAACGAACGCCTGCCGCTCTACCACACGTTGGATCTGCGCATCGACAAGCGCTGGAAGTTCAAATACTGGGGCTTCTCCGTCTACTTGGACATCCAGAACGTCTACAACAACCAGAACCCAGAGGCGGTGGGCTACAACTTCAACTTCACCGCACGCCAATACGTGAACGGCTTGCCGATCTTGCCAAGCATCGGCATTCGAGGAGACTTCGGGGAATGAGCCAGCGCCGAAACTGGGTGCGGCCCGTGTTGGGCGCCGCCGCGACCGGCTTGCTCGCCGCGATCGGCAGCGGCGGCGGCTGCGCGGCGCCGTTCGACCCCCCCGGGCTCGTGAACTCGCTTCGGGTGTTGTCGGTCGACATCGATCGCCCCTACGCCAACCCGGGCGAGACAGTCACGCTGACGATGAACTTCTTCGACGGACGAGACACGGGAGGCGAGTTCACGCCCGTCTCGATCGTGTGGCTGGGCGGCTGCTTCAACCCCCCCGGCAACCAATACTACGGCTGCTACGAGCCGCTCGGAGCGCTGTTCGAGTCACTGTCGACGGGCTCGCCGCCACCGGACGGCTTGATCGGCTTTGGCCCGGTGTTCGAGCTCGCGTTGCCAGACGACCTGGTCAGCAGCGCGGACCAGCCCGCTTCAGGCACACGGTACGGCACCGCGTACGTGTTCTTCCTGGCGTGTGCCGGGGAGGTCCGGCCCGTCGCGCAAGAAGGCGACACCGAGGCCGGCGCCTTCCCCATCGGCTGCTTCGACAGCGACGGCAGACAGCTCGGGGCAGAGGCCTTCGTGCCGGGATACACGCAGGTGTATGCCTTCGAGGACGCACGCGAGAACCCAAACCCGCCCGTCGCAGGGCTGCTCTGGGACGAGGAGTTGCTCGAGCCTGATGCCATCCCCACCGTGCAGCGCTGCCTGGTGAGCGACGAAGATCGCAAACAGATGGGCTGCGCGGCCACCGACGAGTTCACCGAGTGCACCACAGTCACGCTCGACATCGACGTGGACGAGAACGTGGCCGACGTCGACGAGGAGTCGGTCGACGCCGAAGGCAACCCGCTGAAGGAAGTGGTCTGGGTGAGCTACTTCGCCACGGCCGGCGCCTTCGAGTCCGAGATCAAGCTCGTCAATGACGCGAAAGAAGGCCTGCAGACCGAGCGCACCACCAAGTGGGTGCCCCCTGTCGAGGCGGGGCTGTACGAGATCTGGTCGGTGACGCGAGACAACCGCGGCGGCAGCACGACGATCCGGCACACCGTCGAGGTGACGGAGTAGGGGTGTCCCTAGTTTCCTGTTGGCCCAAGCCGATCTCCGAGGCCGAGGCCGAGCACGATGCTCGCTTTCGGCATCGGCTTCGTGATCGAACTCGGCATCGGTCGTCGATCTCGGCAGTGCGCTGTTCGGCTTCGATCTCGGCGGCGGTCTGACGGTCGACGCCCTGGGTTACTCCCCGTCGACCTTCGCGATCTCGGGATCCGCTGCGACGTCGACCACCTCGACCTTCGCCTCCTCCGCCGCCGGGGCTCCTGGCGGCGGCGCTTGCTTGGGCAACGCCTCCGCGAGGGTGGTGAGGCTCCTGGCCGCGAGGGTGAGCGTGCGCGCGCTGCGCTCGATCGCTTGCGCGCCGATCTCCAGGCCGAAGCGGGCCCATTCGCCGCCGAGGGCGGTGAGCGTGTCCACGATCGAGGCGCGGCTGTCGTTGATTTGGGTGTTCGTATTCATGATGGAGGTCTCCGTTCACGGGGGCGCTCGGCCCCGGTGCTCTGAGGGTTGGTTCGAGAGAGAAGGCGAAGGGCTCAGCCCTTCGGCAAACAGTCGTCACACACGAACACGCGCGCCTGCCCTTCGGCCCGAGGCGTGTCCGTCAAACCGAGATGGGCGCGGTCGCCCGGCGCGAGCGCCTTTTTGCACTTCACGCATGCAGAGCTGATCGCCAACGTCAGCGCTTGGAATGCGAACACATCGCGCAGCGGGTCAGGCGCGACACGCTGCCGCAGTCGCTCTCGCTCGAGCTCGAGCTGCTGCGCGGCGCGCTTGAGATGACCCTCGACGTTCTCGCCCGCGGCGTCGGCGACGGACAGTGCCGGCGCAGCAGCATGTTGCGCTTCAGCGCGCTGAGGTAATCCACGAAGAGCAC